>JAPLAM010000028.1 GCA_026393275.1 Arthrobacter sp. | reverse complement strand
CGTCGTGGCGAACCAGCCCATGCAGTTCGCCGGCACCCTGGACATCGCGGCCTCCGAGAAGGCTGCCCGCTTTGTCCGGAACTGCGACGCGTTCAACATCCCCATCATCACCCTGGTGGACGTGCCGGGCTTCCTGCCCGGCAAGGACCAGGAGTTCCAGGGCATCATCCGCCGCGGCGCCAAACTGCTTTACGCCTATGCCGAAGCCACCGTCCCCAAACTGACCGTCATCACGCGCAAGGCCTACGGCGGGGCGTACATCGTGATGGGCTCCAAGAAGCTCGGCGCCGACCTCAACCTGGCCTGGCCCACCGCGCAGATCGGCGTGATGGGCGCCCAGGGCGCGGTCAACATCCTGTACCGCCGCGAACTCGCCGCGGTCGCGGAGGCCGGCGGCAACGTCGAGGCCAAGCGCGCCGAAGTCATCCGGCAGTACGAGGAGGAGCTGCTCAACCCGTACCAGGCCGCCCAGCTGGGCTACGTGGACGCGGTCATCGCCCCCTCCGAGACGCGCCTCCAGATCATCAAGGGCCTGCGGGCCCTGCGGGACAAGCGCGCCAGCCTGCCCGCCAAGAAGCACGGGAACATCCCGCTGTGACGCCGTCGGAATCCGCGATCGAACCTGCTGTCACGCCCGAAACCCCGCCGGCGGACCAGCCGCTGCTCGCCGTCGTCAAGGGCGAGCCGACGGCGGAGGAACTGGCGGCGCTGACCGCCGTCGTCCTCTCCCTCGGCAGCGGCGAACCCGCGGAGCCGGCCAAGCCGGGCGTGCGGCACTGGATCCGGCGGCAGCAACTGAAACTGGCGCCGAAGCCCGGCCCCGGTTCGTGGAAGCGCAGCCACGGCTAGGAAAAGTTCAGCGACCCTTTCATAACCGCGGCGCCCCGGCTAGTCTCGTTCGGGTGACTATCGAACCCAATGAGAACAGCACGCCCGACAGCACGGCTCCGGCGCGCCCGCAGACCGAAATCGACGCCGTCGCCGATGCCTTCACGGACACCCTGATCCGGCTTAATCCGAGTTTCGCCACCGAACTCGGCCTGCCCGGCCACGAAACCGAGTATCAGGACTACTCACCCGCCGGGCTCGAGGAATTCGCGGTTGCCGCACGCGAGGCCCTTGCCGGCCTGGACGGACTGGAGCCGGTTGACGACGTCGACGCGGTCACCCTCGATGCGATGCGCGAGCGCCTGGGCCTGCAACTGGAAATCCACGATTCCGGCTGGGACCTCGCCGAGCTGAACAACATCGCCTCCCCCGCCCAGGAGATCCGCGCGATCTTCGACCTCATGCCGACGGACACCCCCGCGCAGTGGGATCACATCGCGGGACGTGCGCATAACGTCCCGGCCGCCCTGGACGGCTACATAGCGTCCCTGCGCTCCGCCAAGGACGACGGCAAGGTTGCCGCCGCCCGCCAGGTGCGGATCGTGATCGAGCAGGCCACCAAGCACGCCGCCGAGGACGGCTTCTTCGCCACGCTGGCGTCCGGTGCCAAGACCGCCGAGGGCCCGCTCCCGCAGGAGGTGCAGTCCAAGCTCGACGCCGGCGCCGCGGCCGCCCGCACGGCCTATTCACGGCTGGCAGGCTTCCTGGAAGCCGAACTGCTGCCGGTCGCCCCGGCGAAGGATGCTGTGGGCCGCGAGCGCTACGCCCTGGCGTCCCGCTCTTTCCTCGGCGCCACGGTGGACCTTGAAGAGACCTACGCCTGGGGCGTGCAGGAGCTGGACCGCCTGATCGCCGAACAGGAGCGGGTGGCCAACCAGATCCGCCCGGGCGCCACGGTCGACGAGGCCAAGGAGATCCTGAACAACGATCCGTCCCGGCAGCTCAAGGGCACCGACGCCCTCCGGGCCTGGATGCAGGAACTGTCCGACAAGGCGGTGGCCGACCTCGCCGGTGTGCACTTTGACATCCCGGACATCATGAAAACACTCGAGTGCAAGATCGCCCCCACCCAGGAAGGCGGCATCTACTACACCGGTCCCTCGGACGACTTCAGCCGTCCCGGCCGCATGTGGTGGTCGGTGCCGCCGGGCGAGGACACCTTCACCACCTGGGCCGAGACCACCACGGTCTACCACGAGGGGGTGCCGGGCCACCACCTCCAGGTCGCCACCGCCACCTACCGCCGCGAACTGCTGAACAAGTGGCGCCGCAACGTCTGCTGGACCTCGGGCCACGGCGAAGGATGGGCGCTCTACGCCGAGAAGCTCATGCAGGAGCTGGGCTACCTGAAGGACCCGGGCGACCACATGGGCATGCTCGACATGCAGCGGATGCGCGCCGCCCGCGTGGTGTTCGACATTGGCGTGCACCTCGAGTTGCAGGTGCCCGATCGTTGGGGGTCGGGCACCTGGACCCCGGACACGGGGTACGAGTTCCTCAAGAAGAACCTTGCGATCAGTGAGGGCCAGCTGAAGTTCGAGTTCACCCGCTACCTCGGCTGGCCGGGCCAGGCGCCGTCGTACAAGGTGGGTCAGCGGCTCTGGGAGCAGATCCGCGCCGAGCTCGAATCCCGCCCGGGCTTCGACCTCAAGGCGTTCCACACCAAGGCGCTGAACATGGGCTCCGTGGGCTTGGACACCCTCAAGCGCGCACTGCTGGGGTAGGCCGGTGCAGCGGCACGGCCGCCTTCCGCTGCGCTGTCCCGGGGGACAGACATCCTCCGCGTGCTCGCTCGTTCTCCCCACCGTCTCCCTAGCCTCGCAAGCTCGGCCAGGGAACCCTGACGGCGTGGGCCCTCGCTTAGACGCACGCTTCCGGAAGACTGCCGCGCCGCTGCCGGGGTGACAATCGCCACATTATGCCTTGGAATAACTTCACAAACGGGTGGTTTTGCGGCGGAATTGCGGGGTTGCGGGGGCACGGGCGGGAAAGTGTGAGCGTAATATTTCTCAACGTTTGTTCGTCGTGATATTCGGACCGGCCCTAGCGTGTCCGGGTGACCACTCAGACAAGCACCTCCGCAACCGCAGGAAAGCCCGGTTTCCGGCTACCCAAATGGGCCAGCTCTTTTGGCTTCCAGATCATTGCCGCCCTGATCGTGGGCCTGGGCCTCGGCCTGCTCGCGAAATACACGGGCAGCACCAAGGCCAACCCCAATGCCCTTGGCGCCACGCTGCAGACCATCGGCTCGAGCTACATCTCGCTGCTGCAGACCGCCGTCGTGCCGCTCATCTTCACCGCTGTCGTCAGCTCCATCTCCAACCTGCGCGCCGTCTCCAACGCGGCCCGGCTGGCCTGGAACACGCTGCTCTGGTTCGCCATCACCTCGCTGGTCGCCGTCCTGATCGGCATCGGGCTGGGTGTGCTGCTGCAGCCCGGCGCCGGCACCGGCATCACCCAGGAGGCCAAGTACGCCGGCAAGTCCGGTGACTGGTGGGCCTTCCTGATCGGGCTGTTCCCGAAGAACTTCCTGGGCCTGGGTGCCAGCTCCACAGTGACCGAGAGCGCTGGTGCTGCCACCACCGTCGCCACGTCCCTGAGCTTCAACGTGCTGCAGATCCTGGTGATCGCGATCGCCGTCGGCATCGCCGCACTCAAGGTGGGCAAGGCCGCCGAGCCGTTCCTGAACCTCAACGCCTCCGCGCTTGCCGTGATCCAGAAGGTCCTCTGGTGGATCATCCGGATCGCGCCGCTGGGCACCGTGGGCCTGATCGGCAACGCCGTCGCCGTGTACGGCTGGGACACCATCGGCGCGCTCGGCAAGTTCACCTTCGCGATCTACGTCGGGCTGGCCCTCGTGCTGTTCGTGGTTTACCCGATCCTGGTCCGCAGCCACGGCCTGTCGATCAAGCAGTACTTCTCCGGCGTCTGGCCGGCCGTGCAGCTGGCCTTCGTGTCCCGCTCTTCGATCGGTACCCTGCCGCTGACCCAGCGGGTCACCGAACGCAACCTGGGCGTGCCCCGCGCGTACGCCTCCTTCGCCGTGCCGCTGGGCGCCACCACGAAGATGGACGGCTGCGCAGCGATCTACCCCGCTATCTCGGCCATCTTTGTGGCCCAGTTCTTCGGCATCCAGTTGGACTTCAGCCAGTACGTGCTGATCGCCCTCGTCGCCGTGCTGGGCTCCGCCGCGACCGCCGGCACCACCGGCGCCGTCGTGATGCTCACCCTGACCCTCTCCACGTTGGGACTGCCGCTGGCCGGCGTCGGGCTCCTGCTGGCCGTCGACCCGATCCTGGACATGGGCCGCACCGCGGTCAACGTGGCCGGCCAGGCTCTGATCCCCGCGATCGTGGCAAAACGCCAGGGCATCTTGGACGAGTCGCTCTACAACGCGCCGCGCCACGGCGACCCGTTCAGTGACGACACCGTCGACACCGCGGCGGGCGCCCACGCCCACGCCGTCGACACCGCCTCCGATGCGTCCGAGGCGCGCGAACTGGCCGGCACGAAGGCCTAGGCACCGGCTGCTGGAAGCGCCAACGGCCTGGCCAGCGCCAGCTGCTGGAGGCGCCCGCTGCAAAGAAATCCCCGGCAGTCCACCTGGACTGCCGGGGATTTCTTCGTTGCCGGAGCGGCCGTGTTGCCGCGGTCGCAGCCTGTCTTAGCGGCCGCCTCCGCCGATGACGCCCTTCTGGACGGCCTTGGTGACCGCGTCGGCCTCGGCCTGGGTCAGGGTGCCGTCACTGACGGCCTTGTCCAGTTTGGTCTTCAGCGCCGCTGCGTGGTCCGTCTGTTCCGCGGTGCGGAGTTCCTCAAGGGCCGCCGTGACCTTGGCCTCGTCGATGCCCAGCGATGAAGCAAGCGACTTGGCCAGCTCAGCCTCCCGGGCGGCTCGGTCCGGCTTGGTGCCTTCGGCCGGCGGGGTGGTCGGCTTGTGCGCGTCGCGGAAGGATTTCAGGGCCGCGGTGACCTTGGCCTGGTCGACGCCGAGCTTGGTGGCGAGTTCGGAGGCTTTCACGCCGCCAAGGCCGCCGCGTTCGCCGCCGTGGCCGTGGCCACCGCGTCCGCTGCCGGGAGTGGCGGTGCCGTCAGCCGGGGCACTGGAAGCACTGGGGCTGGGCGTCGGCGTCGTGGTGGCGGAGGCCATCCCGGCCAGTCCGAGGCCGGCGCCCACGGCCAGCGCGGCGGCAGAGATGCCGAGCGTGATTCTCTTGGTGCGTGACATGTACTGTCTCCTGGGTCTGCCGTCAGGTGACGGCTCCATTGCCTGCGGCCTCTCCCCGAGACCTGCCTCCAGTCTGCCCCTTCAAGTTCTGGTGCAGCTGTTCACAAGCTTTCAGCTTCCTGTGAATGTTTCCGCCAGCCTTTCCCGTTGCCTCGGCCGGCAAAGTGGCTAGGCTCAGGTCATGCTGATCGTCACCTCGAACGACATCCCGGGTCACCGGATCGACGCCGTCTTTGGCGAGGTCATGGGGCTGACCGTCCGCTCGCGGGACATCGGCGCCCAGGTGGTGGCCGGCCTCCGGTCGCTGGCCGGCGGCGAACTCCGCGAACTGACCCAGGTCCTCTACGAGAGCCGCCAGGAGGTCATGGCGCGGATGGTCGCAGAGGCGGCACAACGCGGCGCCAATGCGATTGTGGCGATGCGCTTCGACACGGCGCACATGGCCAACAACTGGACGGAAATCTGCGCCTACGGCACGGCCGTGCTGGCGGTCCCGCTGGGCGAGGGCGAGCCCGGAGCCACGGGGCAGTCCATCCGGCTCGCCCGGAACGGCACCGGGGGCGGATAAGAAAGTTGCCCTGAGTGCAAACATGCACGTAGTGTAATCGCATGTCCCCTCTTCCCCTTTCCGACGCCGACGCCGGGGCTGCCGCCCCCTCCCGGCGCGAGCTGAACAAGGCAGCCACCCGCCAGGCCATCACAGCGGCGGCAGTGGGCCTGCTCCGCGCCAAGGGGCCGGGCAACTTCACCGTGGAGGACATCGCCGAGGCGGCCGGCATCTCGCGCCGGACCTTCTTCAACTACTTCAGCAGCACCGAGGCGGCGCTGGCTTCGGCCACCCACGGGTTCCTTGACAAGGCGCTCCAGCAGTTCCGGCTCCGTCCCGCCGACGAGCCCATCCTGGAGTCCGCCCGCGCCGCCCTGGTTGAACTCGCGGACCCCATGACCGTGGCGCCCCTGGCCGAGCTGTACAGCCTCGGCCAGTCCAACCCGCAGCTGAACCGGTCCGAACTGGAAGCCTGGGACCACTGCACGGCGGAGATCATCGACGCCGCCCGGGTGCGCTTCGGGCAAGACGCCGGAATCGAGATCGACGAACTGTATCTCCGCGCCCTCGCCGGCTCCGTCATCTCCTGCGGCAAAGCGGCTATGGACGTCTGGTTCGCCCGCTGTGAAGGCTCCCTCTCGCCCGAATCGCTGTCCACCCTGCGCCAACTACTGATCGACTCCATGAGCCTGCTGGGTTCCGGATTCGCTTCCCCGGCAGCCACTCCGGCCGCCAAACCCGCCGCCGCCCCTTCCCCAGATCGGTTCTGACATGGCACTTCTGCTGTACCGCCTCGGCAAGTTCTCCTACCGCCGCCGCTGGCTCGTGATCTCGCTGTGGCTTGCCGTCATGGTGGCCGTGGGCGGTGCCGCGGCCGCCTTCCACGGCACCCTGTCCAACAACTTCCAGATCCCCGGCACCGAGACCCAGCAGATGGCGGACAAGCTCAAGAAGGAGCTCCCGGCATCCTCGGGCGGCTCCGCGAGCATCGTCTTCGAGGCCAATGACGCGCGGTTCAGCCAGGCAGGCCAGGAAGCAGTCGCCGCAGCGTTGGCCAAGCTCAAGACCATCCCGGACGTGCAGGGAACCGTTGACCCCTTTGCGACCCAGGCACAGCTGGACAAGGCGGGCACGGATCTTGCCGCCGGCGAGCAGCAGGCGGCGGCGGGCAAGGCCCAACTGGACAAGGCCGCCGCGGATCTCGCCACCGGCAAGGCCCAGCTGGCCGCCGCCGAGGCGCAGATGACCGCGGCCGGGCTCCCCGCCACGGCCATCGAGGCCCGGCTCGGCCAGCAGAAGGCCGCCCTCGCCGAAGGCCAGGCGAAGCTCGACGCCGGCACCAAGGACCTCGAAGCCGGCAACGCCAAGCTGGCGCTGGGCAAACGCCAGCTGGACGCATCCAAGGGCCTGCGCTTCGTCTCCGAGGACGGCAAGGCCGCCATTGCCCAGGTGCAGTTCAGGACCTCCATCAACGGACTCAAGCCGGAAGTGCGGCAGGAAGTCCAGGACATCGTCAAGGAGGTCTCCACCGCCAACGTGACGGCCCTGCCTAGCAAGGAGATCAGCGAAGACATCTCGGAGATCTTCGGCACCGCCGAGATCATCGGCATCGCGGTCGCCGCCCTGGTCCTGGTGGTCATGCTCGGCACGCTGATCGCCGCGGGGCTTCCCCTGCTGATGGCCATTGTCGGGGTGGGCGTCGGCGTCGGCGGCACCTTCGCCCTCAGCGGCGCCGTGGACATGAGCTCCATCTCCCCGATGCTGGCGCTCATGCTCGGCCTCGCGGTCGGGATCGACTACTCCCTGTTCATCGTCAACCGGCACCGCGGCCAGTTGCTCGCCGGGATGGACCCCGAGGAATCCGTGGCGCTGGCCACCGGCACCTCCGGCAACGCAGTGCTCTTCGCCGGCCTCACCGTGATCATCGCCCTCGCGGCCCTCGTGGTGCCCGGGCTGCCCTTCCTGGCCGTCATGGGTCTCTCCGCCGCCGCCACGGTGGCCGTCGCCGTCGTCGTTGCGCTGACCCTGACGCCGGCCGTCCTGTCGCTGATCGGCCGCAAGCTGGTGTCAAAGCGGGCCTGGGCAAAGGCGGAGCGGCACAACGCCGCCCCCGGCCACGAGACCGAGGACCAGGCCAAGGACGAATACCGCAGCAGCCACGGCTGGGGCGGCGTCGTCACCCGGCACCCGTGGCTGTCGCTGCTGGCCGGTGTGCTGCTGCTGGGTGTGGTGGCGCTGCCCGCCAGCCAGCTGCGGCTCGCCCTGCCGGACGCCAGCTCCGAGCCGGTCGCCTCGCAGGCCTTCAAGGCGTACGACGCCACCAAGCGGAGCTTCGGCGAGGGCATGACCGGTCCGATCATCGTGGTCGGCGACCTGCCCGCGGGCCTCAGCGCCACCGAAGCACAGGCCAAGCAGTTCGACGTCGCGGACATCCTGCGCGGCACGGACAACGTGGCCGCCGCCGTGCCGCTGGCCCTCTCCGAGGACCGCCGCACCGCCGTCTTCCAGATCCTCCCGACCGAGGGTCCGGCCAGCGCCAGCACCGTGCAGGTGGTCTCCGAGCTCCGCGCCGAGAAGGCCCAGATCAAGGACTCCACCGGGGTCAGCATCGGCCTCACCGGCCAGACCGCCGGCAACGTTGACGTGTCCACCAAGCTCGGTGACGCGCTGCCGCCGTACCTCGCGATCGTCGTCGGGCTGTCGCTGCTCCTGCTGCTGCTCGTGTTCCGGTCCATCTGGGTGCCGCTGCTGGCGACCGGCGGGTTCCTGCTCTCGCTCGCCGCCGCGTTCGGCGCCGTCGTCGCGGTGTACCAGTGGGGCTGGCTGGGTGCCGTGTTCGGCGTTGAGAACCCCGGTGCGGTACTGAGCTTCCTGCCGATCATCCTGATCGGTGTGCTGTTCGGCCTGGCCATGGACTACCAGGTATTCATTGCCTCCGGCATGCGCGAGTCCTACATGCACGGCGAAACGGCCAAGCATGCGGTCCGCACCGGCTTCAGCCATGCGGCGGCCGTGGTCACCGCCGCCGCGATCATCATGGTCAGCGTGTTCTCCGGCTTCATCTTCTCGCACTTGAACATGGTCCGGCCGCTGGGCTTCGCGATGGCCTTCGGGGTGCTGATCGACGCCTTCGTGGTGCGCATGACCATCGTCCCGGCCGTGATGTACCTGCTCGGCAGCAAGGCCTGGTGGCTGCCGCGCTGGCTGGACCGCATCCTCCCCGACGTCGACGTCGAGGGTGCCAAGCTGCGCAAGCCCGACGCCGGCGCGAGCGGCGACGGTCTGGACGCCGAGGAGCCCGCCGAGGCCGCCGCCCGGTAGCCCCACAGCCTTGGATCAACGGTTCCGGTAGTAGTCCCGCCAGATCAGACGATGAACGGGCAGCCTGCGCGGGATCGACCTCAGGCCCGGAATGAAAGGGAGCAGCGTCAGCAGCGCGGTCAGCACGACCATTGTGAGAACTGCCAGTGCGTCGACACTCGGCGAGGACTTGAACGGTTCCACTTGGTAGAGGAGCGAGAAGAGCCACAGCCAGGACTGTCCCGGGGTGTCACCGGTCTCGTTCATCACGCCCCACTGGTCTCCGGCGAGGTGCTGGCTGGCCGCAAGATCCGGGAAGTAGCTGCCGTCTCCGAGGAACAGGAGGCTGCGGGTGTAGTCCATGTTGTAGAAGTTCCCGCCGCCCTGCAGCACGCCATCCAGGGTGCCTTGCCGCGCCATGTCCAGCAACGCCCCGGTGAGCGCGGGGACCGGGCCATAGGCGCCGTCGGCCACCTTGGCCGGGTCGTTGTCGGGTGCCGCGGCGAGGGCATCGGAATAGGCGGACGTCCAATCTGACCGTTGCTGGTCCGTGGCGGCCGACCACTCGGCCAAGGGGGCCGGGGGCGATGGCAAAGACTCGAGCGGGCCGACCACGAAGTCCTGGGCGGTATCGACCGGAAGACGGACGCCGGACAGACTTTGCAGATCCACCGGGCCGATCTTCTGCGACGCGTCCGGCGTCGAGTTGTACGGCGGCCCATAGCCAGCGGTGTCACTGGTCCCGCCCAGCTCCTTGGCCGCGGTTGCGACGAAGTCCGCAGGGGCGGCCACGGCCCACGTCTTCAGGCTGACGCTGGGCTCATCCGGGGAACCGAAAATTGCGGCCACCCCGAGGACCAGCAGCCCCACCACCACGACGCCGATCGTGAGTTCCTTGAGCAGGTCGTATTCACGGACACGGCCCGTCCACGGCCTGCCGGTCACATCGTCCGTCCTGCGCCACGAGGCGGAGTTGCCGGCCCTGCCGGTCATCACGCCGGGTCCCCCGGCTTAGCGGAATCCCGGGGACTGACGGGCTCCGGAGGATGGCTGGGCGCCCACGCGCTGTCCCGCAACTGGGCGTCGCCCTCGGCCGCCTCCAGCGGCGGTACGACCCCGTGGACCCGGACCAGCAACACATGCAGGACCACCACGGCACCGACGGCCATGGGCAACAACGTAATGTGCCAAACGAAGATCTGTCCGACATTGGTCACGTTGAACCATGCGCCCACTCCCACGGCGTTCAGCGCGTCCTTGGCTTCGAAGGCAATCCACTGGGAATCGAAGTTCGTCTGAAGGAGGTACCCGGTGAATGCCGCCACGATGGAAACGACGAAGGAGACCATGCCGGTGATCCAGGTCAGGACCCGGCCACCGCGCCAGGCAGCCATCCAGAATTTGAGCCAGAGGTGCACCACCATGAACATGAAGAACAGTTCGACGCTCCACAAGTGCGTGCTGTTGACGAAGCTGCCCAGGGACGACACGTGGTACCACTGGGGCCCGTTCAGTCCCAGCACGACCCCGGAAATGATGATCCAGAGCAGCGAAGCGACAGCCCCCATGCCGAAGACATAGGCCCAGGACATGACATAGCTGGGCTGGTCCTCGGGCAGGAGCTTGTCCGGGGGCAGCTTCCCGAGCATCCACCGGCGGGCCTTGCCGGTCCACGTGTGCGCGTCGTCGTCCTCGACCGGCACGCCATCCGCCGCCGGGGTGTGCGCGGTCATTTCCGCCGCTTCCCGCCGGGAAAGGGAAGGATGAGGGCAAGGACGAAGAGGACGATCATCACCAGGATCACAATCAGGTTTCCCAATTGAATGGTGAAGCCGTCCCAGCCAAGAAATGTTCCGGCGCCCGTTGTGGCGACGCCTGCGACCAGCCAACCGGCCATGGAATCCTCGATTCTCTGTCGGATCCTGGCTCCAGCACACCATGGCCAAGTACCCGCAACCAGAGTCTTTCGCCCCCGCCCCGGCCTGCCAGCTTGCGGCTCCCAGCCGCAACGAGCGGTCACCTCGCGCCCCAAAATCCCCTCCGGATGGGCCGTAGCTGACCCCGCGTTGTTTCCAGGCCGTGAACTAGGCTGGAGCCGTGACCCGTCTCATTCTTGCTTCCCAGTCCCCCGCCCGCACCAAACTGCTCCGCAACGCCGGCATCGCCCACGAGGTCCTCGTCTCCGACGTTGATGAAGACGCCGTGCAGGCCCGCTACGGCGTGACCGACCCGCACGACACCGCCCTGCTGCTGGCCCGCGCCAAGGCCGAGGCGGTCGCCTCGCTGCCGGAGGCCGACGGCGCCCTGGTGATCGGCTGCGATTCGGTGTTCGAGTTCGACGGCGAAGCCCACGGGAAGCCCTACACCGCCGAGGTCGCCAGGGAGCGGATGCTTCGGATGAGCGGCAGCATGGGCGTGCTGCACACCGGCCACTGGCTGGTGGACTGCCGCGACACCGATTCCGGCGCATCGGAAACCGACGCCCCGGGCTCCGGCACCGGCGCGACGCTTGGCTCCGTCACGTCCGCGGAGGTGCACTTCATGGAGATGAGCGAGGACGAGGTCGACACCTATATCGCCACCGGCGAGCCGCTCCAGTGCGCTGGCTCCTTCACGATCGACGGCTACGGCGGGGCGTTCATCCGCAAGGTCGACGGCGACCCGCACACCGTCGTCGGGCTCTCCATCTCCACCCTGCGCGGCCTCCTGGGCCAGGCGAAGGTTGGGGTCACCGAACTCTGGACCGGCGGGGCCGCCGACCCGGCCGACGTCCGCGCGGAGTGAGCCAATGCGCACCACCTTGTAGGAACCCCACAAAGGATCGCCTGTTTACGCGCGGGATCCGCAAGTAATATCGGCGGACCCCACAAAACCGCGCTAGGCTCCCTGAAGGAAAGAAGGAGACGCCTTGTCAGCAATTTCGGAGCAGTCCGCCCAGCCAGTGCCCGCCGCCACCCCGCCGGGCACCCATCGCCTGAGCAAGGTGCTGATCGCCAACCGCGGCGAGATTGCGGTGCGCATCATCCGCGCCGCCCGCGATGAAGGCCTCGCCTCCGTGGCCGTCTACGCGGACCCGGACCGCGACGCGCTGCACGTCAAGCTCGCCGACGAAGCCTACGCCCTGGGCGGCAACACCGCCGCCGAGTCCTACCTGGTGATGGACAAGCTGATCGAGGTGGCGCAGCGCTCCGGCGCCGATGCCATCCACCCCGGCTACGGCTTCCTCGCCGAAAACGCCGAATTTGCCGCCAAGGTGATCGACGCCGGCATCACCTGGATCGGCCCCTCCCCCGAGGCCATCTCCGCCCTCGGCGACAAGGTCCAGGCCCGCCACATCGCCGAGAAGGTTGGCGCCCCGCAGGTCCCCGGTACCGCCGACCCGGTGGAATCCGCCGAGGAGATCCTCGAATTCGTGGACAAGTTCGGCCTGCCGATCGCCATCAAAGCGGCCTTCGGCGGCGGCGGACGAGGCATCAAGGTGGCCCGCACCCGCGAGGAAATCCCGGAGCTCTTCGAATCCGCTGTGCGCGAGGCCACCGCGGCGTTCGGCCGCGGCGAGTGCTTCATCGAACGCTTCCTCGACGCCCCGCGCCACGTCGAGACCCAGTGCCTCGCCGACGCGCACGGCAACGTCGTCGTTGTCTCCACCCGCGACTGCTCACTGCAGCGCCGCAACCAGAAGCTCGTCGAAGAGGCCCCCGCCCCTTTCCTCACCGAGGAGCAGAACCGGCGCCTCTACGATTCCTCCAAGGCCATCCTGAAGGAGGCCGGCTACCTCGGCGCCGGCACCTGTGAGTTCCTGGTGGGCCAGGACGGCACCATCTCCTTCCTGGAGGTCAACACCCGCCTCCAGGTGGAGCACTGCGTCTCCGAGGAAGTCACCGGGATTGACCTGGTCCGCGAGCAGTTCCGGCTGGCCCGCGGCGAGGAGCTCGGCTACGGCGACCCCGAGGTCCGCGGCCACTCGATTGAATTCCGCATCACCGGCGAAGACCCGGGCCGGAACTTCATGCCCGCCCCCGGCACCATCACCGGCCTGAAGAATCCGACCGGCCCCGGTGTGCGGATCGACTCCGGCGTGGAACAGGGCGATATCATCAGCGGCAACTTCGACTCTATGCTCTCCAAGCTGGTCGTCACCGGAGCCACCCGCCGCCAGGCGCTCCAGCGCTCCCGCCGCGCCCTCGAGGAGATGGTGGTGGAGGGAATCCCCACCGTCATCCCGTTCGACCTTGCCGTCGTCACCCACCCCGACTTCGCCCCGGCCGACGGCCCGTTCAAGGTCCACACCCGCTGGATCGAGACCGCCTTCGTCAACGACATCCCCGCCTGGACCCCGAACGGCACCGGGGCCGAAGGGGCCGACGCCGGCGACCGCCAGCGCGTCGTCGTCGAGGTCGGCGGCAAGCGGCTCGAAGTGGTGCTGCCGGCATCGCTGGGCACCCTCTCAGCCGGCGGCGGAAAGCCGGCCAAGGCCAAGAAGCGGTCCCGCGGCGGCGGCACGGCGGCACCGGCCGGCGGCAACGCGCTGACCTCCCCCATGCAGGGCACCATCGTGAAGGTCGCCGTCGCCGAGGGCGACCTCGTGGCCGAGGGTGACCTCGTCGTCGTGCTCGAAGCCATGAAGATGGAGCAGCCGCTCACCGCGCACCGCGCCGGAATCGTGATCGGCCTCGCCGCCGTGGCCGGCGAGACCGTCGCCGCGGGCGCCCTCATCGCCACGATCGAGGACGGCGAGACGGCCGAATAGCGGCAACGGGACGGCGGGGGCAGACTTGGTTACGTGAAGCCATTCCTGCTCCTCGCCTCCCGCGCCGAGGACGCCGCCGCCGACGACGAATACCTCGCCTACCTGCGCTACACCGGCCTCTCCGAAACCCAGCTGCACCGGATCCGGATGGAGGCCGCGCCGCTGCCCCCGCTGGACCTGGATCGCTATTCCGGCGTGATCGTGGGCGGCAGCCCCTTCACCTCCAGCGACCCGGCGGAGCACAAGAGCGAGGCCCAGCACCGGGTAGAGCGCGAACTGTTCGCCCTGCTGGACCGGATCGTGGCCGAAGACTTCCCATTCCTGGGTGCCTGCTACGGCGTCGGGACCCTTGGCCTGCACCAGGGCGCCGTGATCGACCGGACCTACGGCGAGGGGCTGGGCGGTGTGACCATCAGCCTCACGCCGGAGGGATTGCTGGATCCGTTGCTGCAGGGCTTGCCGGAGCAGTTTACGGCGTTCGTGGGCCACAAAGAGGCCTGCACCGTGCTGCCGCGCGGGGCGGTGCTGCTGGCAAGCTCCGCGGCCTGCCCGGTGCAGATGTTCCGGATCCGCTCCAACCTCTATGCCACCCAGTTCCATCCCGAACTCGACGCCGACGGCCTCATCACGCGGATCGACATCTACCGGCATGCCGGCTACTTCCCGCCCGACTCGGCCGAGGAACTCATGATCCAGGCCCGGCAGCATCACGCCACCGAGCCGATGACCATCCTGCGCAACTTCGCGGAACGCTACGCCCGGTAAGGCCAATAGGGCCGGCGAGCCGGACAAACGCCGACGACGCTCCCGCAGGACGTGCCGGAGCGCCGAGATACGGAAATGCCCGGCATGTTCAGCGAACACACCGGGCATTTCAGTTTCCAATTTTCAACTGCTCATCTGGCAGTCGGACCGGAGCGTCAGGCCACGTTGTTCTCGAAGTCGACGTCCTTGGTTTCCTTGCTCACAAAGAGCGCGATCAGGGTCAGCACGGACATCACGCTGAGGTAGACACCCACCAGCACCGGGCTGCCCTTGGCCATCTCCCAGAGCCAGACGGCGATGAACGGAGCCACGGCCGCACCCAGGATGCTGGAGACGTTGTAGCTGATGGCCGAGCCGGTGTACCGGACGTTGGTCGGGAACAGTTCCGGCAGGATCGCGCCCATCGGTCCGAACGTAAGGCCCATCAGGCTGAAGCCGAGGATCAGCAGGGCCATGGTGCCGACGAAGCCGCCGCTGAACAGCGGGACGAACAGGAGGCCGAAGATGAAGATGCCCGCGGTCACGCTCATCAGCATCTTGCGGCGGCCGTACTTTTCGGCCAGCGGGCCGGACACGAGGGTAAAGATACCGAAGAAGACGACGCCGGCAATCAACATCCACAGGAAGTCGTTGCGCGTGAAGCCCAGCCCGGGGACGAAGGCGGCGGCTGCCGCGTCCGTCATCGGCTTGCCGGCCTTCTCGGCGGCGGCCTGCGCGCCGGCCAGCGTCGGCTTGGTGCCGTAGGTCAGCGTGAACGTGGTCATCAGGTAGAAGAGCACGTAGGTGGCCAGCATGATGAAGGTGCCCAGGATCAGCGGACGCCAGCTGGTCTTGAAGACGCGGCCGACCGGCAGCTTGGCTACCTCTTTGGACTCGAGCACCTTGGTGAAGGCCGGGGTTTCGATCAGCTTGAGGCGGACGTAGAGGCCGATGATCACCATGACCGCGCTGACGAGGAACGGCACACGCCAGCCCCACTCCATGAATGCCGCCGGCGAGAGGGCGTAGCTGAACACCAGGAACAGCACGTTGGCGATGATGAAGCCGATCGGCGCACCGAGCTGCGGGAACGTACCGTAGATGGCGCGCTTGTTGGCCGGGGCGTTCTCCGTGGCCAGCAGGGCCGCGCCGCTCCATTCGCCGCCGAGGGCCAGGCCCTGGGCGAAGCGCATGACCACCAGCAGTGCCGGCGCCCAGAACTCCCAGCCCGGAACAAGGGCGGTGGGGAGGCAGCCGATCAGGAAGGTGGCGATACCCATCGTCAGCAGCGAGGCGACGAGGGTTCCCTTGCGGCCGAACTTGTCACCGAAGTGGCCGAACACGATTGACCCGAGCGGGCGGGCGACGAAGGCGACGCCGAATACGGCGAACGAGCTGAGCAGCTGGGTGGTCTCGTTCTGGCCCGGGAAGAAGAGCTTCGGGAAGACCAGGACGGCGGCCGTGGCGTAGACATAGAAGTCGTAAAACTCGACGGTGGTGCCGATCAGGCTGGCGACGATCACGCGGCCGCGCGAGTTCACCTGCTTGGCCCCATTCTTCGTCGACGTGGCAGTGGATGACATGTAACAACGCTTTCATGAAGACCGGATCGCCCTGCGGGGAAGCGTCCGGAAAAGGAATGGATATATCTGCCATAATAGTTCCCGGCGTCCACTCAATGGACAAATGGTCCACTATTTGGACACATGGTGCGGTCTCACCCACTGGACACTCCGCCGTCGATCCTCACTCCGCCTCACGCCGTCGCTGGGGCCAGATTAGGCAAACGTCACAGCGCGTTAACAAAGCACGAGCGTCCCGGAAACGCGCCGTGCCTAGTTTAGAGGGACACCTTGAAGGAGGTCCCCGTGACTGAACGCTTTGCAGACGCCCCTACCAGCGTTTCCCCGAACCCAGCCGCCCGCTCCGACGAAAGCACTGCCCTTGGCGGCCCCGCGCTGGAGTTCCGGCCGGGCCGCTGGATCGCCAACTGGGACGCCGAAAACAAGTCCCAGTGGGAGTCCCAGGGCCGCGGCATCGCCCGCCGGAACCTGAACTGGTCCATCTTCGCCGAGTTCCTGGGCTTCGTGGTCTGGCAGCTCTGGTCGATCGTGGTGGTCCAGCTCCCGGCTGCCGGTTTCCGCTTCTCCACCAGTGAAATCTTCTGGCTGATCTCGATGCCCAGCCTGGTCGGCGCGACGCTCCGGATTCCCTACACGTTCATGGTCCCGCGCTTCGGCGGCCGGAACTGGACGATCGTCTCCGCCATGCTGCTGCTGATCCCCTCGACCGGGCTGGCGCTCTGCGTCGCCAACCCCGGCACTCCGTTCGGCGTGATGTTGCTGGTTGCCGCCTTGGCCGGCCTTGGCGGCGGAAATTTCGCCAGTTCCATGGCCAACATCACGTTCTTCTACCCCGCCCGCGAAAAGGGCTGGGCGCTGGGGCTCAACGCCGCCGGCGGAAACCTGGGCGCCGCCGTCGCGCAGCTCGCCGTGCCGGTCGCCGTCACGCTGCTGGCCGCCGGCACCGTGAACCTGCCGGTGGCCGGGTTGATGTGGATCCCGCTGATCCTGCTCGCCGCGTTCGGCGCCTGGAAGTACATGAACAACCTCACCAGCGCCAAGGGCGACGTCGCCGGCTCGCTCACCGCGGTCAAGGAACCACACCTGTGGATCATGGCCCTGCTCTACATCGGCACCTTCGGCTCCTTCATCGGCTTCGCCGGGGTCTTCCCCAAGCTCATCAAGGACTACTTCCCGGCGTTCTCCTCGATCGGCGTCGGCACCGTGGCCCTCTCCCTGGCGTTCCTCGGCCCGCTGGTCGGCTCGCTGGCACGGCCCTACGGCGGACGCATGGCGGACCGGATGGGCGGGGCCCGCATGACCGTCAGCGCGTTCGCGTCGATGGCCGTCATCACCCTGGTCATGATCTGGACCCTGCCGCTGGGGAACTTCTGGCTCTTTCTGGCACTGTTCATGGCCCTGTTCACCGCCAGCGGCTTCGGCAACGGCGCCACGTACCGGATGATCCCGGTGATCTTCGCCCTGCACAGCAGGGCGGCCCTCTCCGGGGCCAGCGCCCTGAACACTCAGCGGCTGGCGTCCTCCGCGCTCGGCCTGATTTCCGCGGTCGGCGCCTACGGCGGCTTCGTGATCCCGCAGGTCCTCAACGCTTCCAACACCGCGTCCGGCTCCTACACGCCGGCCTTCTACGGTTTCGTCGCCGCCTACCTCGTGATGCTGCTGGTTTGCTGGGCCTGCTACCTGCGCCCCACCACCCGCCACGGAAAAGGACACGTTTAGGATGACCGACGGCGCCGCCAGCCACTGCCCCTACTGCGCGCTCCAGTGCGCCATGACGCTGACCGCTCCGGCTGCCGTTCCGGCAGTTGCTGCAATGCCGGCACGGCCGCTGGCTGCCCTGCTGGAGGTGGCCGGCCGTGACTTCCCCACCAACCGCGGCGGCCTGTGCCGCAAGGGCTGGACCTCGGCGTCGCTGCTGGACCACCCGGGGCGCGTCACGGAGCCGCTGCTTAAGGGCGCCGACGGCGTCCACCGCCCGGTCAGCTGGGACATGGCGCTGGAGCTCACCGCCACGGCGGTAAGGAAGGCCCGTTCCGGGTACGGTCCGGACGCCGTCGGCGTGTTCGGCGGCGGGGGGCTGACCAACGAGAAGGCCTACCAGCTGGGCAAATTCGCCCGGCTCGCCCTGGGCACCTCGCGGATCGACTACAACGGCCGGTTCTGCATGTCCTCGGCCGCCGCGGCCGGGATCCGCGCCTTCGGGCTGGACCGGGGCCTGCCGTTCCCGCTGGCGGACCTTGATTCCGCCAGCACCATCCTGCTGCTTGGCTCCAACGTCGCCGAGACCATGCCACCGTTCGTCCAGCACCTGCGGGGGGCGCGCGACGCGGGCGGGCTGATCGTCGTCGACCCCCGCCGCTCCGCCACCGCGGCGTTCACGGCCGACGGCGGGGGCCTGCACCTACAGCCGCTGCCGGGCACGGACCTCACCCTGCTGCTGGGCCTGGCCCACGTGGTGGTCCACGAGGGCCTCGCGGACAGCGGGTACGTCGCGACCCGGACCACGGGCTACGCGGCGCTGGCCCGGAGCGTCGCCGGCTACTGGCCCGAGCGGGTGCAATCCCTCACCGGAGTTCCCGCCGGGCTGATCCGCGACACCGCACGGCGGCTGGCCGCCGGCGCCCTGCACGGTGGCAGCTACATCCTTACCGGCCGCGGCGTCGAACAGCACGTCGACGGCACCGACACCGCCACCGCCGCGATCAATCTCGCCCTGCTGCTGGGCCTGCCGGGCTCGGCACGCAGCGGGTACGGCACCCTCACAGGGCAGGGCAACGGCCAGGGCGGCCGCGAACACGGCCAGAAAGCGGACCAGCTCCCCGGCTACCGCAAGATCACCGACCCTGCCGCCCGCGCCCACATCGCGGCCGTCTGGGGCGTCCCGGAGTCCGCGATCCCCGGGCCCGGCGTCCCCGCCGTCGAGCTGCTCAAGTCGCTGGGACAGCCCGACGGCGTCCGCTGCCTGTTCGTGCACGGCGCCAACGTGGCAGTCTCCGCCCCGGACGCGAACGCCGTGATGGCGGGCCTGCGCAGCCTCGATTTCCTGGTGGTCTGCGACTTCTTCATTTCCGAGACCGCCGCCGAAGCGGACCTGATCCTGCCGGTGACCCAGTGGGCGGAGGAGGAAGGCACCCTGACCAATCTCGAGGGCCGGGTGCTCCGCCGCCGGCGGGCGATCGCTCCCCCGCCCGGGGTGCGCAGCGAACTGTGGATCATGACCCGGCTGGCCGAATTGCTGCAGGCACCCTCGATGTTCAGCGAGGACCCGGAAACCGTGTTCGAGGAGCTCCGACTCGCGTCCGCCGGCGGCCCGGCCGACTACTCAGGGATTGACTACGCCATGCTGGATCGCGGCGACGCCGCGTACTGGCCGTACCCCGCCGGCAGCGGAGGAACGCCGCGGCTCTTCCTGGATGCCTTCGCCCACACCGGCGGCCGGGCCGTGTTCACCCCCGTCTCGCCCCGGCGTCGGGCTGCTGCGGAGGGCGCCGGCGCTGAGCAGTCCGGACGGCCGATGACCCTGATCACCGGCCGGCTCATGGAGCACTACCAGTCCGGGGCGCAGACCCGCCGGGTGGCCGCGCTGGCCGAAGCCCGGCCGGAAGCCAAGCTGCTACTGCACCCCGCCGCTGCCGCCGCCCAGGGCATCGCCGACGGCGACTTCGTCTCGATTTCCAATGAGCGCGGCGTGGTGAGGTGCCGTGCCGAGCTCAGCACGGACATCCGCCCGGAGACGGTGTTCCTGCCGTTCCATTTCCCGGGGCTCGAGAGCGCCAACCGGCTCACCGAGGCGGCCACGGACCCCATTTCCGGGATGCCCGAGTTCAAGACCAGCAGGGTGTGGATCCGCCCGGCCGTGTCGGGGGATGTCCCGGCCGGTAATAACAGCGGTGTTCGGGCCCGCGTTCTTCAAGCCGAGGAGACCTCATGACGGAGCGGATTGTGGTGGTGGGCTTCGGGCCGGTCGCCGCGAGGCTGATCGACGCGCTGCTGCCTGCCGTGCGCGGCGGCATCGCGCACCTGACCGTGATCGGTGAAGAGTCCGAGGCCGCGTATAACCGCGTCCTGGTGGCCGATCTCGGCGTCGGCCGGACCACGCAGGCAGCCCTGGCCCTCGCGGACGCGGCGGCGTTGGTGGCCGACGGCGTCGACGTCCGGCTGGGCGTCCGGGTCCGGCGCGTGGACCGCGCCCGCCAGCAGGTTGTGCTCACCGACGGAACCACCCCGGGTTATGACCGGCTGGTCTTCGCCACCGGGTCCCGGCCCGTCATCCCGAACCTCACCGGGCTCAACCCGGACCCGGCAGCCCCCGTCCTGCCGCCGGGCGTGACCGCGCTGCGGGATCTCCGCGACGCGTCCGTGCTCCGCTCCGCGGTGGCGGGCGGCAAGCGGGTCGTGGTCCTGGGCGGTGGTGTGCTGGGCCTGGAGACGGCCCTCGCCGCGGCCGAGGAAGGCGCCACCGTGACCGTGGTGCACAACGGCCCGCATCCCCTGGCCCGGAACATCGACCGCGGCGGCGGCGCCGTGCTCGCAGCGTCCTTGCGGACCTGCGGGGTGCGGGTGGCCGGCAACGCCCGCTCGGTCGGCGTGGAGCACCACGCGCCCGACGGCGGCTTCTCCGCCCTGCTGCTCGATGACGGCTCGGCGATCGACGGCGAGCTGCTCGTGCTCTCCTGCGGTGTCCGTCCGCGGACCGAACTGGCCGAAGGCTGCGGACTCTCGATCGGCGCCGGGATCCTGGTGGACCACAAGCTCCGCGCCCACCACGAGCCCCACATTTTTGCGATCGGCGACTGCGCCGAGGTCCGCTGCCCCGACCCGGAGTGCGCGGAGTGCCGGACCGCGCGCGGGCCGTCCGGGCTGGTCGGTCCGGGCTGGCGGCAGGCCGAATGGCTTGGCGACTACCTGACCCTGCTGGCGTCCGGCGCCGAGGCGGAGGCCGAGGCTTTGCCTGCGCTTCCGGCGGAACGGCCGGGCGTGATCGTGCTCAAGGCCCGTGGCATGAACCTGGCCGCCGCCGGCGACGTGGCCGCCGATCCCTGGGACGTGGAAGCCCTGACCGCCGGAGCTGTGAACGGCCGGGCACCGCGGCAGGTTGCCCAGTGGGCCGACCCCGAGCATGGCCGCTACGTCAAGATGATCACCCGGGCCGGAGTGCTTGAAGGCCTCGTGGCCGTCGGGATGCCACGCGCCGCGGCCGAGCTGGTGCAGCTCTTCGAGCGCGGCGACGAGCTCCCGGCCGACCGGTCACTGCTGCTCCGTCTGGACGGACCGGACCAGGCGGTGGTGGCTGCGGCCGATCCGGAACGCACCGTGTGCCGCTGCGCCGGGGTGAGCGGGACAGCCATTGCCGCGGCGGCATCCGGCGGGTGCGGGACGGTGGCCGAGGTCTCGGCCTCCACCCGCGCCGGAACCGGCTGCGGCGGCTGCCACGACGACATCAAGGCACTCATCGAGAAGCACTACCAGGTGGCGGTGGCGTACCGGCCGGGTTGCTTAAGCCGGTTGCCTAGAAAGGATTCAGCAGCCGGTCCACGAACTGGCGGGTGCGTTCCTCACGCGGGTCGCGGAGCACGGTGTCCGGGTGGCCGCGTTCCACGACGACTCCGCCGTCCATGAAGATGACTTCATTGGCGACCTCGCGAGCAAACGCCAGTTCATGGGTGACCACCACCATGGTCCAGCCTTCGTCCGCCAGTTCCTTGATCACCGTCAGGACCTCGCCAACCAGTTCCGGGTCCAACGCCGACGTCGGCTCATCGAAAAGCAGCAGTTGCGGGCGCAGGGCCAGCGCGCGGACAATCCCGACGCGCTGCTGCTGGCCGCCGGAGAGCTCGAACGGGTAGCTGTTCTCCTTGTCCGCGAGTCCGACGCGGGCCAGCAGCTCCCTGGCGTCCTGGACAGCCTCTGCCTTGGGCCGCTTCTGCACCTGGACCGGACCCTCGATGATGTTTTCCAGGGCGGTCTTGTGCGGGAAGAGATTGTAGTGCTGGAACACCATGGCGCTGCGGTCCCGCAAGGCGGACAGCTGTTTCTTCGACGCCTGGGCGGAAAAGTCGACCGTCAGCTCGCCGCCGAACTCGACGACGCCGGCGTCGGGAACTTCGAGTCCGTTGAGGCACCGCAGGACCGTCGTCTTGCCTGAGCCTGAGGGCCCGATTAAGGTGACCACTTCGCCCCGGCGGACGTCGATGTCAATGGATTTCAACACTTCGTGCCGGCCGAAGGCCTTGCGCAGTCCGCGGACGGTCAGCAGCGGGGCGGTGCCCGGGAGATCGGATTCAGTGGGCGACATAGCGGTCCAATCTCTTCTCGAGGACGGACTGTCCGCCGGCGAGGGCCAGGCAGATGATCCAGTAGATGACGGCCGCCTCCAGATACAGCAGCATGAACTCCTGGCTGAAGGCCGCCACCTGCTGTGCCTGCCGGAACAGCTCGGTCACGAGGATCAGCGAGGCCAGGGACGTGTCCTTGACCAGGCTGATGAAGGTGTTGGACAGCGGCGGGACGGAGACGCGGGCGGCCTGCGGCAGGATGATCCGCACCAGGGACTGGCGCCGGGACATGCCGATGGTGTGTCCGGCCTCCCACTGGCCCTTCGGAACCGACAGGATGGCCGCCCGGATGACCTCCGCGGCGTAGCCGCCCACGTTCAGCGAGAAGGCGATGATTGCACTCGGCCAGGGGCTGATGGTGATGCCGACGGAGGGCAGCCCGTAGAAGATGACAAACAACTGAACCAGCAGGGGCGTACCGCGGATCACCGAAATGTAGATCCTCGCGATTCCGGAGAGGACCGGATTCCGGCTCAGCCGCATCAGGGCGACCACGAGGGCCAGCAGCAGCCCAAGCCCGAACGAGGCCAGCGCCACCGGGATAGTGCCGGTAACGGCACCCATCAGGATCGGTCCGAGCGAGCTCCAGACAAGCTCCCAGTTGGCCGTCATGACCGGGCGCGGCGTTCGTCGACGGTAACCATCCCGCTACTTGGTGACGTCGGCGTCAAAGTACTTTTGCGAAATTTTCGTCAGGGTTCCGTCGGCCTGCAGTTCGGTCAGGGCCTTATTGACAGCGTCGGTGAGGCTGGTGGAGCCCTTGCGGAACGCGAAGGCACTCAGCGACTTGTCGGTGGTCTCCGCGGCAATCTTGATGCTGTCGTCCTTAGCCTGCTTTTGCTGGTCCAGGTAGGTCAGTTTGTCGTTGATGGTGGCATCGACGCGGCCCTGCTTGAGCAGCGTGACCGCCTGCGCCCAGCCCTCGACCGCCTGCACGTTGGCTCCGCTCTGCTGGGCCAGCTTGTACCAGTTGCTCGTCAGCGATTGCGCCGTGGTCTTGCCCTTGAGGTCGTCAAAGGAGTTGATGCCGGCGTTGTCCGACTTGGTGACAATGACGCCCGTGCTCACCGTGTAGGGGGTGGAGAAATCGTATTTCGCCTTGCGTTCGTCCGTGATCGAAACCTGGTTGGCGACGACGTCGAACCGCTTCGCTTCGAGGCCGGCAAAGATGGCGTCGAACTGCGTTTCCTGGAAGGTCGGTTTGACGCCCAGCTTGCCGGCGACGGCGGTGATGATTTCCACGTCGTATCCCGTCAGTTCCCCGCTGCCGTTGGCGTGGAAGGAGAAGGGCTTGTAGGTGCCCTCCGTGCCGACCTTGAGCACGCCGGCACTCTTGACGTCGCTCAAAGAGGTGTCCGCGCCGCCCGCCGGTGCGGAGCCGGACGGGCTCGTGGACGCCGACCCGCATCCGGCGAGGGCCAGTCCTGCCGCTGCGATAAGGCCGATGACGGAAAGTCGTGTGCGCTTCATGATGGTCCTTCATAGAGGAGCCGGACGGGGCTCGACAGCTTCGCCGCTTGGCGGCATTCTACTTGCGACGATAGCAAGACCGCCCCGTCCTTGGGCACCCCAAATGACGGCGTGTGACCCAATAGTGAGACGGATTTGACCAATCCTGGATCGGTAGGGGTGAACCTGCGCCCTGCCTAGTCCGGGGCAGCAAACCGCCCCGCCAGGAAATCCTCGGCGAAGCGCCGGACGCCGTCCCACTCGGTGTAAACGTAGTCGCGGGACATGTCCGTGTCCGGGGAGCCCTTGCTGCTGACAATTTTCTTCATCATGTGCCGCTTGAAGAAGCCGTACTGCGTGTAGGGCAGCGCCCCGCCGAACAAGCCGACGTGGGCCGGCCGCCAGCCGGTCTCCTGCTCGAACTTCTCCACATAGTCCTCCGCGTTGGCCTCGTCCCCGTGCACGGCAAGGCTGACGGAGAACAGCGCGGACGGCAGGCGTTCGAGCGCCGCCTTGTTCGCGCGGACGAAGTCGGTGACGTACCCCTCGTGTTTGCCCATGTGGACCGAGGCGCCGACGATGACGCCGTCGCACTCATCCGGGAGGGCATTGCCGAAGCTCTTGAGATCAGCCGTCCGGGCCTGAAAACCATGCTCGCGAACGACGTCGGCAATATAGTCGGCGATCCGGGCAGTCTGTCCCTCGACGGTCCCGAACAGGATATAGATGCTGGGCATGGTCCACTGTGCGCCCGCGTGAGCCCGGACGGGAAGGGTCCAAGGCCCCGGCGGCTGGCGGCCACGGCCGCACATCCCCGGGCAGGGGTCTTGACGGCGACGGCGGCACAGCATCTGATGGACGGGACCGGCCCGTTCGCCTTCCACGGGCCGGGTGACGCCCAATAATTCCGCCACGAAAGGACACAATATGTCCCTGCTCGACCCCGCCCTCTGGGACGGCAAGATCTACCTCAACGGCTGGCGCGCCGCCGGCGGCGGCACCGGCGCCAGCATCGAACCGGCTACCGGCGAGCAGCTGGGCAGCTACGGCGTCGCCTCCGTGGCGGACGTCCGCGAGGCTGCCTCGGCCGCCGCGAAGGCGCAAAAGGAGTGGGCCGCCCGCAACCCGGAGGACCGGGCCGCAGTACTGCGCCGCGCGGGACAGCTCTGGGAGGAACACGCCGCCGAAATCCAGGACTGGATCGTCCGCGAATCCGGCGGGATCCCGCCCAAGGCGGGCCTGGAAACGCACATCGCAGCCAACGAGTGCTACGACGCCTCGGCGCTGCCCGCGCTCCCGGCTGGCGACGTGCTGACCTCGAACGAGAACCGCTGGTCCTTCGCACGCCGCCGTCCGGTGGGCGTGGTGTCCGTGATCGCGCCATTCAACTTCCCGCTGATCCTCTCGATCCGCGCCGTCGCCCCCGCCCTGGCCCTCGGCAACGCGGTGCTGCTCAAGCCGGACCCGCGCACCGCGGTCTGCGGCGGTGTGACGGTGATGCGGATCTTCGAGGAGGCCGGGCTCCCGCCGGGGCTGCTCGCACTGCTGCCGGGCGGCGCGGACGTCGGTGCCGCCGTCGTCGAGGCCCCGGAAGTCCGCGTGATCGCGTTTACCGGGTCGACGTCGGCCGGCCGGAAGGTCGGCGAAACAGCCGGTCGGCTGCTCAAGCGCGCCCACCTTGAGCTGGGCGGAAACAACGCGCTGATCGTGCTGCCGGGCGCGGACCTGGCCAAGGCGGCCTCCGCGGCGGCGTTCGGATCGTTCATGCACCAGGGCCAGATCTGCATGTCGGCCGGTCGGCACATCGTGCACGAGGACATTTACGAGGACTACGTCGCCGCCCTCGCCGAGAAGGCCGGCCACCTTCCGGTCGGAGATCCCAAGAGCGGCACCGTGGCGCTTGGGCCGTTGATCGACGAGCGGCAGCTGCAGCGGGTGGACGGGATCGTCCAGGACTCGGTGAGGGGCGGTGCCCGGCTGGCCGCCGGCGGAACCCATGACGGCCGCTTCTACCAGCCCACCGTCCTGGTGGATCTGCAGCAGGACAGCCCGGCCTGGAAGGACGAAATCTTTGGCCCGGTGGCGCCGGTGATGAAGTTCTCCACCCTTGATGAGGCCGTGGCGCTGGCGAACGACAACGAATACGGTCTTTCCATCGGCATCCTGGGCGACGTCGGCATGGCCATGATCGTCGCGGACCGGCTGGACTCCGGCAAGGTCCACATCAACGAACAGACGGTCTCCGACGAGGCGAACTCGCCCTTCGGCGGGGTGAAGAATTCCGGCAACGGCTCACGGATCGGCGGACACCACGCCAATATCGAGTCCTTCACGGAACTCCAGTGGCTCACCATGCGCCCGGAAATCGCGCCGTACCCGTTCTAGCCGGAAGGACAGGCGGACAACGGGAAAGGGAGCAACCGGCGGAAACTTCCGCTGGTTGCTCTCATTCCTGTGCACGTCGCTAAAGCACGCCTACATGTGGACGTGCAGGCGCCGTGCCGCTTCGGAAATGGAGCCGCTCAGCGACGGGTACACGGTGAAGGTGCTGGCGACGTCGTCGACGTGCAGTTTCTGCGTCACCGCGAGGGAAATGGCGAAGATCAGCTCGGAGGCGTTCGGTCCCACCACGACGCCGCCGATCACGGTGCCGGATCCCTTGCGCGCGAAGATCTTGACGAAGCCGTCCTTGTGGTTGCGCATCTTGGCCCGTGCGTTGCTGCTGAGCGAAAGCTTAATGACGTCGCCCTGGTACTTGCCGGAATCGATTTCGGCCTCGGAGACGCCGACATTGGCGATTTCGGGCGAGGTGAAGATGTTCGACGCCACCTGGTGCAGCTTGAGCGGGGTGACGCCGTCGCCGAGGAAGTGCGCGATCGCAATGCGTCCCTGCATCGCGGCCACCGAGGCGAGGGCCAGCACGCCGGTGCAGTCGCCAGCGGCGTAGATGTTCGGTGCGGTGGTGCGCGAGACGCCATCGACCTTGATGTGGCCGCTCTCGGTCAGCGCGACGCCGGCCTCCTCCAGGCCGATCCCGGCGGTGTTCGGGATGGAGCCGACGGCCACCAGGCAGTGGCTGCCGGTGACCTTGGAGCCGTCGCCCAGGGTGACCACGACGCCGTCGTCCGTGCGTTCCACGGTCTGGGCCCGGGCCCTCGACAGCACCTTCACGCCGCGTCGTTCGAAGACGCCTTCCAGCACCTCCGCCGCGTCCGTGTCCGAGCCGGGCAGCACCCGGTCACGGCTGGAAATAAGGGTGACCTTGGAGCCCAGGCCGTTGTACGCGGAGGCAAACTCGGCACCGGTGACGCCGGAACCCACCACGATCAGCTCCTCCGGGAGCTCGTCCAGGTTGTAGATCTGGGCCCAGTTCAGGATCCGCACGCCGTCCGGACGGGCCGTGGGCAGCTCGCGCGGGTGCGCGCCGACCGCCAGCAGGACCGCGTCGGCTTCGATCGTCTCGGTGCCGTCGACGGTCAGGACCTCGATCGTGTGGCTGTCCAGCATCTTCCCGGAGCCGATCAGAATGCGGACACCCTGCTTCTCCAGGCCCCGCCTGATGTCGGCGGACTGCTGCCGGGCCAGGCCCAGCAGCCGGTCGTTGATGTGCTTAAGGTCCGCGCGCATCGTCGGGGCGCAGTCGCCGCCGTCCACGTCGAATTTGACGCCCAGCTCGCCGGCCTCAGCCATGCGGGTCATCAGGTCCGCCGTCGCGATCAGGGTCTTGGACGGCACGACGTCGGTCAGCACCGCGGACCCGCCGAGACCGGCGCGTTCGACGATGGTGACCTGCGCCCCCAGGGAAGCGGCGACCATGGCGGCTTCGTAGCCGCCGGGCCCTCCGCCAAGAATTGCAATTCGGGGAGCGCTGAAATCGGGGTGCGTAGTCACAATCATCCATTGTCCACCATTCGAACCGGCGCCACCAATATGGATGCTGGGCAGCGCCGCACGGGCGCGGTAGCTTATTCCAGTGAGTAATACAGAATTCCTGAACACAGACCCCTTCGACGCCGCCCGCGCCGCCGCCGACTACATCGCCCAAGAGACCGGCGTCGACAGCCACGACGTCGCCCTGGTGCTCGGCTCGGGCTGGGGCGACGCCGCCGAACTGATCGGCGAGACCACCGCCACCCTCTCGGCGGACGAGGTCCCCGGATTCTCCTCCCCCTCCGTGGTGGGCCATGTGGGCACCATCCGCTCGGTGCTGACCCGGGAAGGCAAGCGCGCCCTGGTCTTGGGCGCGCGCACCCACTACTACGAGGGCAAGGGCGTCCGTGCGGTGGTGCACGGCGTCCGCACTGCGGCAGCCGCGGGTTGCAAGACGCTGGTGCTGACCAACGGTTGCGGCGGCTTGAACGAGGACTGGGCGCCGGGCACCCCCGTGCTGATCAGCGACCACATCAACCTCACCGCCACGTCCCCGCTTGAAGGCGCCACCTTCGTGGACCTCACCGACCTGTACTCCTCGCGGATCCGCGGACTGGCCCGCGAAGTTGACCCCAGCCTGGACGAAGGCATCTACGCCCAGTTCACCGGCCCGCACTACGAGACCCCGGCCGAGGTGCAGTACGCCAAACGGATCGGCGCGTCCCTGGTGGGCATGTCCACCGCGCTCGAAGCCATCGCCGGCCGCCACGCCGGCATGGAGGTCTTCGGCATCTCGCTCGTGACCAACCTGGCCGCCGGCATCAGCCCGGTTCCGCTGAGCCACGGTGAGGTCCTGGAGGCCGGCCAGGCAGCGGCTCCGCGTATCTCCAAGCTGCTCGCGGAAATCATCGCCAAACTCTGAGCCGGGTCCTGCCCGGCGGCCGGCGGGCCATCCCGCTGAGCCTGGTTATGGCCTGCCGCCGGCCAGGTGCCGGACGGCCTTGTCCCGGTCCCCGGGGAAGCGGCGTTCCATCGAGTCGGCGATTCCCGCGATGGTCTGCCGCGCCAGCGCCTGCCGCCAGGCCAGCTCGGCCTGCCGCATGGTCTGGGAGATCAGGCAGGTCCTGACGAAGTTTTCCTGCTGGTCCGCGTCCGGGACATCGCCCAGGATGCCTTCACAGCGGAAGGCCGGCTCCGCTCCTTCCAAGGCCAGCACCACGTCCAGCACGGTGATGTTTTCCGGCCGGCGCGCGAGGTGGAAGCCGCCGCGCGGGCCCGAGACCGAGGTCAGGATGCCGGCCCGGACGAGGGCCTGGAGCTGCTTGTTCAAGTACGCCGCGGGCAGCCTGTAGAAGGCGGCGAGCCTGGCGCTGTTCACGGCCTCCCCCGGCGGTGTCCAGGACATGTTGACGCACGAGTGCACGGCCCATTCCACCCCTCGGCCCATTTTCATATTCCAGACGCTACGTGTCCGGAAAAATGGCTGTCAATGATCCGCCGCGTCATCCGCCGCGGTCTTGAGCGGATACTTCGGAAGCCCTGCGCCGAGCGGCGCAGCGCGGCAATGTCGGCCGGAAGCACTGCTGCGGCGCGCCGCCCGGCGGACAGCGGCGGTCCCGAGTGTGACGGAACTGTAAGCCTGCCCCGGGCTCGTCCGGGCGCGCCGGGCCTGCGTTTGGCGCTAGTTTGGTACCCATGACGTCTTCCGATGCCGCATTGACCCAACTGTTGAGCGACGCCCGCACCTGGGCGGCCCAGGATCCTGATCCGGCCACCGCCGCCGCCTTGACCGAGCTGATCCGCCTCTCCGACGCGGGCGTCGCGGGAGCCCGGCAGGAGCTGGCCGACAGTTTCAGCGGCACGCTCCAGTTCGGCACCGCGGGACTGCGGGCAGCCCTTGGCGCCGGGCCGAACCGGATGAACCGCGTGGTGGTGCGCCGCGCGGCCGCCGGCCTCGCCGCGTTCCTGGGCAGCACCGTCGCACAGGCCGCACCGGGAACCCGGCCGCGCGCCGTCGTGGGCTACGATGCCCGCTACAACTCTGACGTCTTTGCCGAAGAGACCGCCGCGATCTTTACCGCCGCCGGCATCGAGACGTTCCTGATGCCCGCCGCGCTGCCCACACCGCTGCTCGCCTACGCCGTCCGGGCCCTGGACTGCGACGGCGGCGTCATGGTCACGGCCAGCCACAACCCCCCGCAGGACAACGGCTACAAGGTGTATCTGGGCCGCCACGCCGTCGAGGAGAGCGGCCGCGGCGCCCAGATCGTGGCGCCCTACGACGCGTTGATCGCCGCGGAGATCGAGTCTGTCGGCGCGCTGGATTCGATCGTGCTGGCCCCCGCGGGCTGGACGGTGCTGGCTCCGTCCGTCGCCGCCGACTACGAGGCCGCCGTCGCCGCCCTCGCCGCTCCGGCGCGGTTCCCGGCCCGCGACCTCAAGATTGTCCTCACCCCCATGCACGGCGTGGGCGGCAAGACGGCCGTCGCGGTACTGAAGGCCGCCGGCTTCACCGACGTCACCCTGGTCACCGAGCAGGCGGAGCCGGACCCCGACTTCCCCACCGTCAACTTCCCGAACCCCGAAGAGCCCGGCGCCCTGGACCTGGCGCTGGAAACCGCTGCCGGGGTGGGCGCCGACATTGTGATTGCCAACGACCCCGACGCCGACCGCGCTGCGGTTGCGGCGAAGGACCCGGACACCGGCGCCTGGCGGATGCTGCGCGGCGACGAAGTGGGCGCGCTGTTGGGGGCCCACGTGGTGGCCCGCCTGGACGGCATCGGAGGCGCCGCGGTCGGCGTCTTCGCCAACTCGATCGTGTCCTCCCGGCTGCTGGCCCGCATCGCCGCCGCCGCCGGCTACACCCACGAGGAAACCCTCACCGGATTCAAGTGGATCGCCCGGGTCCCCGGCCTGCTCTACGGCTACGAAGAGGCGCTGGGCTACTGCGTCGCACCCACCCTCGTACGGGACAAGGACGGGATCTCCGCCGCGGTGCTGATCGCCGAACTCGCGGCCGCTGCGAAGGCCGACGGGAAGACCATCTTCGACACCCTCGACGAGCTCTACCTGGTGCACGGGCTGCACGCAAACGACCAACTCAGCATCCGGGTTGCGGACCTGGGGCTGCTGGACGCCATGATGAACCGGTTGCGGGTCAGCCCGCCGGACTCCTTCGGCGGCTCCGCTGTCGAAACCGCGGTGGACCTGGCGGAAGGCAGTGAGCACCTCCCGCCCACCGAAGGAATGCTCTACCTGACCAGGGACCACACCCGCGTCATCATCCGCCCCAGCGGCACCGAACCGAAGCTCAAGTGCTACCTCGAGGTGATCCGCAGCGTCGGATCCGCCGCCGAGTTGCCGGCCGCGCGGCTCGAAGCCCGCGCAGCCCTGGACGGCGTGCTGGCCGATGTGCGCGAGGCGCTGGGGCTCTAGAGTTCCACCTCGATGAAGCCGGCCGAGACCCGGGCGGCGAAGGTGCCCAGGCACAGCTCCGGGTTGCCGAGGCACTCCCCCGTTCCGAGGTCGTAGACCTCCTTGTGCAACGGCGAAGCCAACGTGGGACGGGCCCCGCGCGAGCCGGTGATGCCGCGGGCCATGACATGCGCCCCGGTCGCCGGATCGGCGTGCTCGACGGCGAAAACCTCACCGGCCGCCGTGCGGAACACCGCTAGTTGGCGTCCTGCGATCAGCGCGGCCTCGCCCCAGCCGGGCTCCAGGTCCGCCACGGCGCACACCCGGTGCCAGGTGGTTCCGCCGGCACCCCCGATGTGCTCCACAAAGCTGCGGGCTGCACTTTCCAGTACGGCAGTCATGTCGGCCCCTATCAATTCCCGGGCCATGTTCCCCGGCTCAATGTTCCCGGCCACGGCTGCGGCCATACCCCACGCTAGGACTGCGGTGTTTCAACGGCGTGCGGCCAATGTGTCCGGCGGGTAAAAGGGACCTCACGCCGGCGGAAACGTGTCCGTGATGCAGAGGTTAAGTTGACGAAACACAAAGGAAACTGAAGGGAAACTGCCGGTCCCTAGGCTGAACGGACCAGTTGGTCGACACCGTTGTTCGAACAACTGGAACGAACCGTTGCAGTGCACCGCCTGCGGCCCAACGAAAGGCCACCCGTGACCGGACAGACCGCCAGCCCCGAAAACATGCCTCCCCGGACCGCTTCCGGGCAGACGCCCCGCCGCGTCGTCGTCGCCGGCGGCGGACCCGCCGCGCACCGCTTCGCGGATGCCATGCACTCCCGCGGCCTCGACGGCTGGCAGCTCACCGTCCTCACCGAGGAAGCTCACCTGCCCTACGACCGCGTCGCGCTCAGCAAGGCCCTGACCGACACCGGGACGGACCTCACCCTCGGCAACCCCTCGATGTGGGACCACCACGCCATCACCCTCCGGACCGGCGAGCGCGTCACCGGCATCGACACCGGGGCCAAAACCGTGGAAACAGCCGCCGGCACCGTCTACCCCTACGACGAGCTGGTCGTTGCCACCGGCTCGGACGCGGCCCGTCTGCCCATCCCGGGCTCCGAACTCACCCACGTCTACCGCACGCTGGCGGACGTCCGGGCCATCAACCAGGCGATCGCGGACCTCACCGAGAGGCTTGGCCGCAAGGTCAACGCGGTCACCATCGGCGGCGGCCTGCTCGGCCTGGAATCCGCTGCCGGCACCGAACAACTCGGCGCCACCCCGATTGTCATCAACGGCTCCCCCTGGCTGATGAACACCCAGCTGGACGAGGGCGCCGGCCAAGCCCTGGGTCGGCTCATCGAGGCCAAGGGCTTCACCGTCCACGGCGGGGTGTTCCCCTCCGAGGTCCTCGCCGACGACGACGGCCAAGTCACCGGGGTCCTCATGGCGGACGGCCGGACCATCGACGCGGACATCGTGATCGTCGCGGTCGGTGTGCGGCCCCGCGACGAGCTGTTCCGCGCCGCGAACGGCACCGCGACAGACGGCACGGCAATCGACGGCATCGCGGCGGAGGACACAGCTCCGCTGTTCGAGCTCGGCCCGCGCGGCGGCGTCGTGATCTCCGACGGCTGCCAAACCCAGGTTCCCGGCGTCTGGGCGATCGGCGAGGTGGCCAACTTCGGCGGCATGTGCCTGGGCCTGGTGGCCCCTGCCAACACCATGGCGGAGATCGTCGCCGACCGGCTGCACGGCGGCGGGGCCACCTTCCCGGGCTTCGACACCGCCACCAAACTCAAGCTCTCCGGCGTCGATGTCGCCAGCTTCGGTGACGCCTTCGCCAAGACCGAGCACTCGCTCGAAATCGTCTACGCCGACCCCGCCCGCGGCGTCTACCAGAAGATCGTCACCACTGACGACGCCAAGACGCTTCTCGGCGGCATCTTCGTCGGCGACGCCTCCCCGTACACGTCCCTGCGCCCGATGCTGGGCCGCGAACTGGCCGCCGAACCCGGCGCGTACCTCACCGCGGCCGGCGGCGACGCGGGGGGCGAGGCCCTGGAACTCAGCCTGCCGGACGACGCCGTCTTGTGTTCCTGCAACAACGTCTCCACCGGTACCATCCGGGATACCGTCAACGGCTGCGGGACCTGCGATGGCAACGCTCCGGTCCGGGAACTCGGCGAACTCAAGAGCTGCACCCGCGCCGGCACCAGCTGCGGTTCGTGTGTGCCGATGCTGAAGAAGCTGCTGGAAACCGAACTGACCAAGTCCGGCGTCGAGGTTTCCAAGGCACTGTGCGAGCACATCGAGCTGTCCCGCCAGGAACTCTTCGAGACCATCCGGGTCCTGGAACTGAGCTCCTTCGAAGAGATCATGGCCGCGTACGGCACCGGGGCCGGCTGCGACATCTGCAAGCCGACCATCGCCAACATCCTGGCCAGCCAGAACAGCGCCTACGTCCTCGACGCCGGCCGAGGCACCCTGCAGGACACCAACGACCGCGCCTTGGCCAACATGCAGAAGGACGGCACCTACTCAGTGGTTCCGCGGATCGCCGGCGGCGAGATCACCCCGAAGAAGCTCGGCGTGATCGCCGCGGTCGCCGAGCAGTACGGCCTCTACACCAAGATCACCGGCGGCCAGCGGATCGACATGTTCGGCGCCCGGCTGGAGCAGCTTCCGGAAATCTGGAAGCTGCTCGTGGACGCCGGGTTCGAATCCGGCCAGGCCTACGGCAAGAGCCTGCGCACGGTGAAGTCCTGCGTCGGCTCCACCTGGTGCCGTTTCGGGGTCCAGGACTCGGTGGCCATGGCAATCGCGCTGGAGCTGCGCTACCGCGGCCTCCGCAGCCCGCACAAACTGAAAATGGGCGTCTCCGGCTGCGCCCGCGAATGTGCCGAGGCGCGCGGCAAGGACGTCGGCGTGATTGCCACCGCGGACGGCTGGAACCTGTACGTCGGCGGCAACGGCGGGGCCACCCCGGCCCACGCCCAGCTGCTGGCCAAGGACCTCGACGACGAAACCCTGATCAAGTACATCGACCGCTACTTCATGTACTACATCCGCACCGCCGACCGGCTGCAGCGCACCGCGCGCTGGCAGGAAGAGCTCGACGGCGGGATCAAGCACGTCGAGGACGTGGTGGTGCACGACACCCTGGGCATCGCCGGGGACCTGGAGGCCGCCATGGCCAAGCACGTGGACACCTACGTCGACGAATGGGCCGACACCCTGAAGGATCCCGAGCGCCTCCGCCGCTTCCGTTCCTTCGTCAACGCCCCCGACCAGAGGGACGATTCCATCACCTTCGTCTCTGACGAACGCGGCCAGATGCGCCCCGCGACGGCCGAGGAGAAGGCCCGGGCCGGTCAGCAGCCGGTCCTGATCGGTTCCTCCATCCCGGTCCGTGCCGCCGGCGCGGGAGCCGCCGACAGCCCCGCTACTGCCACCGAAAGCCAGGTCTAGCATGCAGCTCAGCATCGATCTCACGGGCCGCGAAGTCCTCATCACCGGTTCGGACACCGCCGCCCGCCAGGCCGTCCGCCGCTACCGGGCCGCCGGCGCGGTGGTGTCCCGGCTCAGCAGCCCCGCCGGCGCGGCCCAGGCCGGCCCGCTGCCCGAGCGCCCGTTCCTGGTCGCGGCGGTCGACGACGGCCAGCCCGGCTGGGCGGCGGTGCTGGGACGCTACCGCGAGACCGGCGTTCCCGTCGCCGCCGAGCCCGCTGCGGGCCCCGCCGGCCACGTCACCCTGGTGGGCGGCGGCCCGGGAAGCACCGAGTTACTGACCGTGGCGGCCGTCAGCGCGCTGCGAGACGCCGACGTCGTCTTCTATGACCGGCTCGCCCCGTACCAGGAACTGCCCGCCCTCACGACGGCGGACCTCCTGGACGTCGGCAAGCGCCCCGGGCACCATCCCGTCAGCCAGTCCGGCATCGAGGAACTCATGGTGGACGCTGCCCTGGCCGGGAAGAACGTCGTCCGGCTCAAGGGCGGCGATCCGTATGTCTTCGGCCGGGGCGGCGAAGAGGTGGCCGCCTGCATCACGGCCGGGGTGCCGGTCCGGGTGATTTCCGGGGTGACGAGCGCCATCTCCGTCCCGGCCGCGGCCGGGATCCCGGTCACGCACCGCGGGGTCAGCCATCTGTTCACCGTCGTCTCCGGGCACGCACCGCTGACCGAGCGGGAACACACGCACCTCGCCGGGCTCGGCGGGACCATTGTGGTGCTGATGGGCATCGGCACCCTGCACCACCTCGCCGCCGGGATGCGCCGGGCGGGGATGCGGGTGGACATGCCGATGGCCGTCGTCGAACGCGGCTACCGCCCGGGCCAGCGGACCACCATCGCCGATCTGGGCACCATCACGACGGCGGCCGCGGGCTGCAGCAACCCCGCCGTGCTGGTGATCGGCGACGTGGTGAAGGTGGCCGAGGCCAACCTGGGCTACGCGGGGGCCGAAGCCGAACTGGACCGCCTCGCCTCGGCGCTGACGGGGGCGTGAGCGCCGTGAGCGCGCTGGGCGCCATCGCCGGCTCCGGCCCCGCCGCAGGCCAGTCCGCGCACCCCGACGGGCCGGCTGCGGATGACACCTTGACGAAAGCCGAGCTGCCGCTGGAAGGCTTCCGGATCGGAGTCACCTCGCACCGCCGTTCGCAGGACCTGATCGAAGCCCTGGAACGGCGCGGCGCCGAGGTACTTCACGCCCCGGCGCTGAAAATCGCCCCGGTCCAGGAGGACCAGCGGCTGATCGAGGATACCCGCGCTATTATCGAGGCCCGGCCGGAGCTCTGCATCGCCACCACCGCCTACGGGATGCGCCGCTGGTGCGAGGCGGCGGACACCTTCGGGATCGGCGAGCAGCTGCTGGAAGCCCTCGGCGCCACCAGGATGTTCGTCCGCGGCCCCAAGGCCCGCGGCGCCGTCCGCGCGGCCGGACTGGCCGACGTCGGGATCAGCAGCGACGAGACCACGGCCACGCTGGTGGACATGCTGCTGGCCGAAGGCGTGCGCGGCAAGACCGTCGCCGTGCAGCTGCACGGCTACACCGATGTCCGGCAGCTGGAGCGGCTGCGGCTGTCCGGCGCCAACGTCATGACGGTCACGCCGTACCGCTGGGTCAAACCTGACGGCGAAGACCGGCTGCCAAAGCTGATCGAGGCGGCCTGCAACGGCCACCTGGACGTCCTGACCTTCACCAGCGCCCCCGCCGTCGACGCGCTGTGGAGCACCGCGCACGAGATGGGCCTCTACAAGCAGCTCGTGGAGAGCCTGAAGTCCGACGTGGCCACCGCCGTCGTCGGCCCCATCACCGCCCAGCCGTTGCTCGACGCCGGGGTGCAGCCGCTGATCCCTGAACGGTTCCGGATGGGCGCCCTGATCCGGCTCGTCTGCGAACACCTGGCCCTGAACCATGTGCGCCGCCTGGACACCGCCTCAGGCGCGTTGGAACTGCGCGGCCGCTCGCTGCGGATCGACGGCGAGGAGCTGGAACTGGCCCCGGCGCCGCTGTTGCTCCTGCGAGCGCTGCTGGGCGCCGGCGGCGCCGTGCTGTCCCGCGAAGCACTCTCCGAGCTGCTGGAACTGCGCGGGTCGGTCCACGCCCTGGACATGACCGTCAGCCGGCTCCGCTCCGCGCTGCCGGATGGCAGCCTGGTCGAGACGGTGGTCAAGCGCGGGTACCGGCTCCGGATGTGAGCCACGGCATTACCAGCCGGTAACAACTGGCGAACAAACCCGGGAAATACTGCAACAACACGGAAACCTGCGCGAAAAATCAGCCCTCTACGCTGGGAAACACCAGTAACACGGGCCACATCCACCGGCCCACCAGCGAAAGGGCCAGCACATGTCCGTTACGGAAGCACCCGCCATCTCCACTGTGTCCGCCACCTCCCAGACCCGGCCGCGGATCGTGATTGCGGGAGCCGGCCCGGCGGCGCAGGCCCTGGTCCACCGGCTCACCCGCACGCCTTTCGCCGGCGGCATCACCGTGCTCAGCAACCGCGATGACGCCCCGCAGGAATTGCTGGAGCTCGCCGCCCTGCCCCAGGTCTCGGTCCGCTTCGGCCAACCCGCCAGCTTCATCGACGCCGCGGAACGGCTGGTCACGACGGCGGACGGCCTCGAGTTCAGCTACGACCAGCTGGTGATCGCCACCGGGTCGGCGCCTGCCCAGGCACCGATCGAGGGCGCCGGCCGGTGCCTGAGCTATTCCACGATCGACGACGCCACCCGCCTCGGGGACGCGGTCAAGGACGTCACCCGGGTCCTGGGCCGCAGGCCGCTGGGCATCCTGGTGGGCACCGGCACTGCTGCGGGCCAGGCCGAAGCAGTGCTCCGGGCGCGCGGCGTTCGCCCGGTCCGCACCACGCTGCGGCCGACCGCCGTCGTCCCCACCCTCGCCGGCTCCGCCCTGCCGGCGGCCGGCATCGTTTTCGAGGACGGCTCCAGCATGAGCGGCGACCTCGTGGTCCTCGCCGAAGAGCGCTTGTCCCGGGACAGCCTGGCCCGCACGGCCGGCCTGGCCATCGCTCCGCAGGGCGGCATCGTGGTGGGGCAGGACTTCCGCACCTCGGTGCCGGGGATCTGGGCCATCGGCGACGCCGCGGCGCACGACGGCGTCCGGCTGGGCCTGCTGGTGGCGGCCGGTCCCGCCGCCGGGGTCTGCGCCGCGCAACTGCTTCAGGCCTGCCTGTCCGGACCACTCGCGCAGGCGGCGTAGGAGCGGCTCCGGCCGGTCGCTTTATGGCAAGATGGTGCACTGAGAAGCCACGACGTATGCCGTGTCAGCGGGCCGGGCCGGCCACGAACCAGGCCCGCCAGGAAAGGGACCATCATGAGCAACGAAGCCACCACGGCCGGCACGGCTGCCGGCCCCGCCAGCCCCGACAACCAAGGCACCATTGCCTCGTACATCGATCACACCCTGCTCAAGCCGGAGGCCGGCGAGGCCGAGGTGCTGAAGGTTTGTGCCGAGGCGGCCGAGTACCACTTCAAGTCCGTCTGCGTGAACCCCATCTGGGTCAAGACCGTCAAGACCGCCCTCAAGGGGTCCGGCGTCCTGACCTGCTCGGTGATCGGCTTCCCGCTGGGCGCCACGCCGAGCGACGTCAAGGCCTTCGAGGCCCGCGGCGCGGCACTGGACGGTGCGGACGAGATCGACATGGTGATCAACATTGCCGCCGCGCGCGCCAATGACAAGGGTGCCCTGGTCGACGACATCCGCGCGGTGGCCGAGACCGTCCACGCCGGCGGCGCCATCCTGAAGGTCATCATCGAGACCTCGCTGCTGGACGACGCCCAGAAGGTCCTCGCCTGCGAGGCCGCGGTGGAGGCCGGTGCCGACTTCGTGAAGACCTCCACCGGCTTCAACGGCGGCGGCGCCACGGTGGAAGACGTCGCCCTGATGCGCCGCACCGTGGGCCCGGGACTCGGCGTCAAGGCCTCCGGCGGCGTGCGTTCCCTCGCGGATGCGCAGGCTATGATTGCTGCAGGTGCAACACGTATTGGCGCCAGCTCCGGCATCGCGATCGTCAAGGGTGAACAGGGTTCGTCCGCGTACTGATCGCAATGGGTTCACAGCCGCAGCCGCCACAGTTTTTACAGCCCCGCGGGGCCGAGGAGGAACGAATGTCCAGCAACACCACCACGACGCCTAAGGCCGAGAACAGCCTCGCATCCAGCATCGCGATGTTTGTCCCGATGATGCTCCTGTTTTTCGGTGCCCTGTACTCGCTGTCCTTCCTCACCCTGGGCAACCCTTGGCCGATGGCCGTCTGCTTGGGCCTGTTCGCGTTGGCGTTCTGGATCCCGCAGACCATTACCGGCCGCTCGGATTCCGCCGGCGAGAGCTAATCACACCTACCTCGACGCAACGGCTGAAGCCCCGGTTCTCCGGGGCTTCAGTTATTTAAGCGGCCGGTTCCAAAGCCGGCCGCCGCCGTCGGCCAGCAGATGCGTACCGGGGGCACTTTGACACGGACACGCCGCCCGGCGGAGACCGACAGGCCCTGTAGTCGCCATAGCCGCCCCGGACGGCCGACGCGGCTGCGCGCCGACGTCGGGGAGCCTGTTGACGCGTCGCCGCCGACCAGACGGTTGATCAGCCCGCCCCCCCCGCCGCCGTCGAAGGATTTAACCTCCGACGGCGGCGAACAGTCGGTCCACCAAGGCGGTCCCCAGCGCCAGGGCGGCCGGGAAGTGCCCTCTGGCCAGGTCCAGGCCGGCGGAGAACAGGCCCACCATGGCGTAGGCACTGACCGGGATCAACACGAACCATTCCCGCCGTGAGCCGGCCCGGCCCAGCAGCGGGATGGAGAACGCCCCGTTGGCCTTCCAGACGTCTTTGACCAGCGGCAACCTGCGCAGGAACTTCGGCGGCTTGACCACCAGCGGCCAGAGCAGCGGGACTCCCCCGCTGGTGATCATGTCGCCCAGGATGTGCACGAGGACGCCGGTGAGCATGGACACCGGCAGCCAGGACCATTGGTGCGGCGCGAACCAGGTCACGAGGCCGGCCATCACCAGGGCGAAGATCCAGTTGCTGATCCAGCCATACTTGGGAAACAGCTTCAGCGCCTTCGCCGCGATGTTGATCATGAACATGCACAGCAGCCCGGCGCCCACGGACAGCAGGCCCCAGTCCGTCTGCAGCTGGGCCTGCCCTGCCAGTGCCGCGAGCAGCACGAAGAATGCTCCGCCGAGCACCGAATGGGTCCCTTGTCGGTGGCCGCCGGACGCGTTTTCGATCCCGACGGCGATCATATTGGACAGCGGCGGCAGCGAGTGCGCGATGGTGCTGGCGCGGTGGTCCCAGTCGCAGACCAGGGCCGTTCCCGCCGTCGCCATCCCGCCGATCACAATCCCGGTGGCGTCCAGCGGATACCAGCCCAGCGTGTACGGCCCGGTCGAGGCAATAGCCACCCACGCCGCGGCCCCGGACGCGGCGTGGTGTCCTCCCATCACGGCCTAGCCCACTGAGAGCGGGACGTCGGAGAAGATCGCCTCGATCACGCCGTTGGCCCAGGCCAGGATTTCGGCGTCCTGCAGGTCGCGGCCGCCGATCCGGGCGGTCTTGGGCTTGGGGATCAACACCGCGTCCAAGGCCGGCTTCGCCTGCGAGCCGGGGTACATCCGGGCGAGCCTCATGAGCTTGGACTCGGGCAGCTGGGCGGGCGAGAACTTGATGAAGTTGCCCTGCAGTGCGACGTCGGTGAGGCCGGCCGCGCGGGCTCCCACCCGGAACCGGGCGACGTCGATCAGGTTTGTTGCCGGCAGCGGCAGCTCGCCGTAGCGGTCCACGAGCTCTGCGAGGACCTCGTCGATCGCCTCGTGGGTGATGGCGCTGGCGAGTTTACGGTAGGCCTCCAGCCGCAGCCGTTCGCCCGGCACGTAGTCGTGCGGCAGGTGCGCATTGACCGGCAGCTCGATCTTCATTTCGGCGGCCTTCTCCTCGGCCTCGCCCCGGTAGTCGGCCACGGCCTCGCCGACCAGCCGGATGTAGAGGTCGAAGCCGACGCCCTGGATGTGGCCGGACTGCTCGCCGCCGAGCAGGTTGCCGGCGCCGCGGATCTCCAGGTCCTTCATGGCCAGCTGCATGCCCGCGCCGAGCTCGTTGTGCGTCGCCACGGCCTTGAGCCGTTCCAGCGCCACCTCACCGAGCGGCTTTTCCGACGGGTAGAGGAAGTACGCGTAGGCGCGTTCCCGGCCGCGGCCCACCCGTCCGCGCAGCTGGTGCAGCTGGGACAGGCCGTACTTGTCCGCGCCGTCCACGATCAGCGTGTTGGCGTTGGAGATGTCCAGGCCGGTCTCGATGATGGTGGTGCAGACCAGGACGTCGAAGCGCTTTTCCCAGAAGTCCACAATGATCTGTTCCAGCCGGCTCTCGGACATCTGCCCGTGCGCCACTTCCACCCGGGCCTCCGGGACCAGTTCCCGGATCTTCGCGGCAGTGCGGTCGATCGTGGACACCCGGTTGTGGACGAAAAACACCTGGCCCTCGCGCATCAGCTCGCGGCGGATCGCGGCGGAGGTCTGCTTGTCCGTGTACGGCCCCACATAGGTGAGGACCGGGTGGCGTTCCTCCGGCGGGGTGGCCAGGGTGGAGGTCTCGCGGATGCCGGTCAGGGACATTTCCAGGGTGCGCGGAATCGGGGTGGCGCTCATCGCCAGGACGTCCACGTTGGTGCGCATCTTCTTGAGCGCTTCCTTGTGTTCGACGCCGAAGCGCTGCTCCTCGTCCACGATCACCAGGCCGAGGTCCTTGAAGCCGAAGTCCTTGGACAGCAGCCGGTGCGTGCCGATCACCACGTCCACGGAGCCAGCCTTGACGCCGTCGGCTGTTTCCTTGGCTTCCTTGCCGGTCTGGAAGCGGGACAGCGGCTTCACCACGAGCGGGAAGCCGGAGAACCGTTCGGTGAACGTCTCGTAGTGCTGCTGGGCGAGCAGTGTCGTGGGCACCAGCACGGCGACCTGCTTGCCGTCCTGGACCGCCTTGAACGCGGCACGGACCGCGATCTCGGTCTTGCCGTAACCGACGTCGCCGGAGATCAGCCGGTCCATCGGGATCTCGCGCTCCATGTCGGCCTTGACCTCGTTGATGGTGGTCAGCTGGTCCGGGGTTTCCACATACGGGAAGGCTTCCTCCAACTCACGCTGCCACGGCGTGTCCGGGCCGAAGGCGTAGCCGCGGGAGGCCATCCGGGCCGAGTACAGCCGGATCAGCTCGCCGGCGATCTCCTTGACCGCCTTGCGGGCCTTGGACTTGGTGCTGGCCCAGTCCGCGCCGCCCATCTTGCTCAGCGCAGGGGTATCTCCGCCGACGTAGCGGGTTACCTGATCCAGCTGGTCCGTGGGCACAAAGAGCCGGTCCCCCGGGGCTCCGCGCTTGGACGGGGCATATTCCAGGACCAGGTATTCGCGCACCCCGTCGCCACCGCCAGCCACCTTGCGCTGGATGAGCTCCACGAACCGGCCGATGCCGTGCTGTTCGTGCACCACGGAGTCGCCGGCCACGAGCTGGAGCGGATCGACGGCATTCCGCCGCTTGGACGGCATCCGGCGCATGTCCTTGGTGGAACCCGCGGAGGTGCGGCCCAGCAGGTCGGCCTCGGTCAGCAGGCCCACCTTGAGCGTGTCCAGGACGAAGCCGCGGCCGACGGCGGCGGTGGTCACCTCGATCAGGCCCGGCTGCGGCTCGGCGTCGAGGGAGTCCACCCGGGCGCACGGGATGTCGTTGTCGTGGAACAGTTCCGCGAGGCGCTGTGCCGGGCCCGGGCCCTGGGTGGCGACGACGATCCGCCACTGGTCCCGCACGTGCGAGCCGATGAAGTCCATCATTTCGGCCACGTCGCCCTGGTAGCCGCGGGGTTCGCGGGCATGCAGGTTCAGCACGTCGACGTCGGGCATCAGCTCCTCATCGCTGGCCAGCGAGGTGATGGACCACCAGGACACGCCGTGCCGCAGCGCGGTGGAGCGGGTCTGGCCCAGCGAGCGGAAGCTCGCGGAGTGCAGGGCCTCGGACGCCGCGGAGCTTAGATCCGTGTTCAGCACCAAAGGTGCGGTGCCGCCGTCGGACGCCGTGGACCAGGCTGCCTCGAGGAATTCCTCGTTGGTGGCGGCGAGGTCGTGGGCGCGGGTGCGGACCTTTTCGGGTTCGATCACCACCGCGATGGAGCCCTCGGGGAACTGGTCCAGGAACGGGACCATGGAATCGACCAGCACCGGGGCGAGGGACTCCATGCCTTCGACCGCGATCCCGCCGGCGATCTTCTCCAGCATGTCCGCGGCGGCCGGCAGCTGGGTCTTCAACGTCGCGGCCCGGGACATCACCGACGGCGTGATCAGGAGTTCGCGGCAGGGCGGTGCGTGCAGTTCGGTGGGGTGGTGCACGCCCGGCGCGGTGAGTGAGCGCTGGTCCGCGACGGCGAACCAGCGCATCTGCTCGACCTCGTCGCCGAAGAACTCCACCCGGATCGGGTGGTCCTCGGTGGGCGGGAAGACATCCAGCATGCCGCCGCGGACCGCGAATTCGCCGCGCCGGGTGACCATGTCCACGCGGGCGTAGGCGGCGTCGGCGAGGCTCTTCACGACCTCGCCGAAGGGGGCCTCCTGGCCGACCTTGAGGGTCACCGGGACCAGTTCGCCGAGCCCGGCCACGATCGGCTGGACCACGGCGCGGACCGGGGCGACCACAACGCGCAAGGCTCCGCTGCCGGCAGTTTCGGGGTGGACGAGGCGGCGCAGCACGGAGAGCCGGCGGCCAACGGTGTCCGAACGCGGTGAGAGCCGCTCGTGCGGCAGGGTCTCCCAGCTGGGGAATTCCGCGACCGTGGCCGCCGGCAGGAACGCGCCCAGCGCGGCGGCCAGGTCCTCGGCCTCCCGGCCCGTGGCGGTGACGGCCAGCACCACCGGCGTGCGGGCACCAGTGGCGGCGCCGCCGTCGGCAGCGCCACCGTCAGTGCCGCTGTCGGGCAGGGAGCCGTCGGGCAGGGAGCCGGCCGCGAGGCCGTCGGCGATCTCGGCCAGCAACGCGGCCCGCAGGCCTGCCGGCGCGCTGATCTGATAGTCCTCGCTGCGGCCCGTAAACGGCCTGGACGCTTCAGCCTGAACCCGCGCGAAGGTCTTGTCCCCGGCGAGGACACGCCGCAGACCGGTGAGAGAAGGGCCGTTGAGGCTCATGGCGGGAACTCCTGAAGTAATCACGGGCATGCAGGCAACACAAATAGCCGAAATTCGCAAGAATCCCGGGTCCTTTTAGCCTACCGCGCCCCGGCAGCGGGCCGGCACCCCGGGCTAAGCTGGCCGAACCGGCTCCGGCCGCGCTGGAGTCCGGCCGCGCTGCAGTCTGGGGGCGCTGCAGTCCGGCGCCGCTTGCGCTCCGAATGCCTTATATCCGCTGGCTTATGTCCCGATGAGAAGGAGCCACCATGAACGGCACCCCCCACGCTACGAACGCGAAGACAGTGCTCGTGACCGGCGCCACCGGCTACATCGGCGGCAGGCTGGTCCCCCGGCTGCTGGAGGCCGGGCACCAGGTGAAGGTTCTGGTCCGGACTCCGGCGAAAATCGCTGGCGTCCCGTGGCTCGAGCAGGTCGAGGTGGTCCAAAGCAGCCTCGACGACGCCGCGGCGCTGCAGCAGGCACTGGAGGGCGTCGACGTGCTCTACTACCTGGTCCACTCGATGGCGGGCGGCGCCGGGTTCGAGACCAAGGAAAAGGCGATGGCGGAAACAGCGGCCCGCGCCGCCGCCGGGGCCGCCGTCGGCCGGATCGTGTACCTCGGCGGGCTGCACCCGGCCGGCGCCGAACTCTCCACCCACATGCGGTCCCGCGAAGCCGTGGGCAAGGTCTTCCTCGACGGGCCGGTGGACGCGATTGTGTTCCAGGCCGGCGTGGTGATCGGCTCGGGCTCGGCCTCTTTCGAGATGATCCGGCACCTGTCCGAGACCCTGCCGTTGATGCCCGCCCCCAGCTGGGTGCGGAACAAGATCGAGGCCATCGCTGTCCGGGACGTGCTGCACTACCTCACCGGCGCGGCGGTGCTGGAGGGCCGGATCAACCGCACCTTCGACATCGGCTCCCGGCAGGTCCTGAGCTATGCGGGCATGATGCAGGAATACGCCGCGGAGGCCGGGCTCCCCCACCGCGTGGTGCTGGCGCTCCCCATTCCCGCGCCCAAACTCGCGGGCATGTGGGTCGCGTTGACCACGCCGATCCCGCTGTCCATGTCGCTGCCGCTCGTGGAGTCGCTGCAACACGACGCCGTTTCCCGGGAGCACGACATCGACGCCTACATTCCGCTGCCCGAGGGCGGCCTGACCCCGTACCGGCGCGCCGTCGCCCTCGCCCTGGGCAAGGAACGGGACGGCCAGGTGGAGACCACCTGGGCCAACGCCGGAGCCGACGCCGATCCGCTCCCCAGCGACCCCGAGTGGGCCGGCCACCGCGTCTATGTCGACGAGCGCAGCTACCCCAGTGCCGTGGACCCTAAACACGTTTGGACCATCATCGAAGGCATCGGCGGCGGCAACGGCTGGTACTCGCTCCCGCTGGCGTGGAGCGTGCGCGGCTGGCTCGACAAGCTCACCGGCGGGGCGGGCCTGGCCCGCGGCCGGCGAAATCCGCATCTGCTGGCCGACGGCGAAGTGGTGGACTGGTGGCGGGTCGAGCGGATCGACCGCGGCCGGTTGCTCCGGCTGCGTGCCGAGATGAGGGCCCCGGGCCGGGCCTGGCTGGAACTTTCGGTGGAACCCGAGGGCACCGGCAGCCGCTACCGCCAGCGGGCCATCTTCTTCCCGAAAGGTCTCAGCGGCAAGCTGTACTGGCTCGCGGTGCTGCCCTTCCATAGCCTGATATTCCCCGCCATGTCGCGGAACATCGCCGCAGCGGCCCAACGCCTCGCAGAGAAGGAGCCAGAGGCCGAATCGAAACCGTAGGGACCCACCGCGTAGGATGTTGGGAGCCCGAAACGTCCAGTTCCACCCCATGGAGGACCCCCAATGGCCCTGAGTGCATCCACCACCCTTCCGCACAGCGTTGAGAGCGTTACGGCAGTTTTCGTCAATGAGGACTTCCTGCGCCACACCAGCGAACTCGTCGGCGGGACGCTCGAATCCTTTGCCGTCGACGGAGACCCTGCGGGCGCGTTCAACACCACCACGGTCCGCACCATCCCCACGACGCGGATGCCCGAGCTGGCCCGCAAGTTCGTCGGCGAGAGCCTTAAGGTGACGCAGCTGGAGAGCTGGAGTGCCCCGGCCGCCGACGGTTCGCGGCAGAACAACATCTCGCTGAAGGTCTCCGGCGCACCGCTGGACGTCAAAGCCGTGCAGCGCCTTGTTGCCGAGGGCGGCAGCACGCGCATCGAGCTGGAGGGCACCGTGACGTCATCCGTGCCGCTGCTGGGCGGCAAGATCGCCGATGCGGCCGAACCGATGGTCGGCAAGGCCCTCAACATCCAGTCCACCCAGGCCCAGGCCTGGCTCGAGAGCCACTAGCCTGTGGAGCTCCCCGCGGTCCTGGCCGTCGTCCTGATCGTGGCCGGCGTCTGGTCCCTGGTTGTCTGGCCGCAGTTCCTGCGCCGCGTTATGAAGGACCCCAGGGCGCGTGACGCCGGCGGCAAGGCCACCCGTTTCCTCACGGTCCACGTCGTCCTGGTGAGCATCTCGATGCTCCTTGGCGCTGCGACGGCGGTCATCGGGATCGCCGGCCTGTTCGGCTAAGCCCGTTGCTCTCCCCGGGGCACACCCCACGGACGCGGTTGCCGGTTTGTCCCGGCGGCCGCGTCCGGTGTTTTGCCGCGCAGCAGCCCGCCTGACAAAGCAATGCCGCGGGTCTGTCCGAAACCGGGCACCAGCACGTACTCTGTGATCACACCATCAGCGGCAGGATCTCAGAATGCGGATCTCAGTTATCGGTTGCGGCTACCTGGGCGCTGTCCACGCGGCGTGCATGGCCAAGCTGGGTCATGATGTGGTCGGCATCGATCTCGACAAGAACAAAGTGGACCTGTTGTCCCAGGGACAGGCCCCTTTCTACGAGCCCACGCTTAACGAGCTCCTGTCTGAACTCGAAGGATGCGGCCGGCTGAGGTTCACCACCGAAATGGCCGCCGCCCGCGGATCCGAGGTTCACTTCGTCTGCGTCGGCACCCCGCAGAAACGGGGCGAAAACGGGGCGGATTTGCGCTTCGTCGACGCGGCTGTGGAAGCACTGATCGGCCAGGTCGCCCCCGGCGACGTCATCGCCGGAAAATCCACGGTGCCGGTAGGGACCGCGGCCCGGCTTGCCGAGTTGCTCGCCGAAACGGAGCCCGGCGCCACCTTGGTCTGGAATCCGGAGTTCCTGCGGGAGGGCCACGCCGTCACCGACACTCTGAACCCGGACAGGTTCGTCTACGGCCTCCCGGACGGCAGTGAAGACCACCCCGCCGTCGCCGTTCTGGACATGGTCTATGCGACGCCGCTCGGCAGCGGGACGCCGCGGCTCATCACGGACTACGCCACGGCCGAACTCGTCAAGACGGCCGCGAACTCCTTTCTCGCCACCAAGATCTCGTTTATCAACGCGATGGCCGAGGTCTGCGAGGCAACCGGAGGGGATGTGACCAAGCTGGCGGACGCGATCGGCCTTGACGATCGGATTGGCCGGAAGTTCCTCAACGCCGGGATCGGCTTCGGCGGGGGTTGCCTGCCCAAGGACATCCGCGCGTTCATGGCCCGCGCCGGCGAGCTGGGAGCGGACCAGGCCTTGACCTTTCTGCGCGAGGTGGACGCGATCAACATGCGGCGACGGACCCGCGTCGTGGAGCTCACCCGGGAACTATGCGGCGGCTCCCTGATGGGGCAACGGATCGCGGTGCTGGGTGCGGCTTTCAAGCCCGAGAGCGACGACGTCCGGGACTCTCCGGCGCTGAGCGCCGCGGCCCAGTTGCAGCTTCAGGGCGCCGTGGTGACGGTGACCGACCCGCAGGCCCTGGACAACGCTGCCAAGCGCTTCCCGGAACTCCCGATGGAGCCGGACTTGGAAACCACCCTGCACAAGGCCGACGCCGTGCTCCTGTTGACCGAGTGGCGGCAGTACCGCGAATTGGACCCGCACGACACCCTGGCCCTGGTGACGGCGCCGCGCATTCTCGACGGGCGGAACGTGCTGGATCCGGCCAAATGGCGCGCGGCCGGTTGGACTTACAAGGGCCTGGGCCGACCCTGAACTTCAGCTTCCCCCGCCCGGGCGGCGCGGAATCACGGCCTGCCCTGGCAGCCCGAGTAGGTGGCTGGACCGAATAGGTGGCGGGGGACAATTTATTGAGTGAGGAGCACGCTGTTGCTCGCGGTCCCGCAGTAATTTAATCGGCTCATGAACATGAACGGAATGGAGCGGGTGTGGCATGGGAGCCACCGCAAGCCCGGCGGCCGGAATTGGTCTATGTATTCCGCACTGATGCTGCTGGTCCTTATTTCGTGGGTCTTAGTTGTCTATCCGCATTAGCCCGGACAATTCCTGACACCACTATTTACAACCCCGGTCGAAAATCATTCGGCCGGGGTTTTCCATGTTTACAGGCCCGGCAGCACAGCCTCGGCACGGGCATCGGCAGCCGTCTCTCGTGGCGGTACGCCCTGACGTGACAATGATCACGGAAAACTGGAGGAACATCTCCGGCGTGGCAAACGAGAGCGGGACCTCATGTATGGTTGAGCCTGCACGAATTGGTCTTCGCGTGCCATGATGCTCAACTGGCCGCTCCGGGGGGAGTTGGCCGGCATGGCTGGCCGGCTTTGACTGCCGGATTACCAGCACACAGACCGTGGGCTAATCGCGCCCGGTCTCATCGTGGCCGAATTGCAGCACGCCGTCACTGGCTCAGTGCTGTCTTTTTCCATGTCCTCTACAGAATATGCACCCACCAATGAAACCACTGAGTAGAATCCGCATGGCAACCCTTGTCCTCCTGATCGGCGGACTCGCCACCGGTTGCGCGGCCTCGTCCAGTCCGCAGGCTGCGAGCCAGTCCCCCAGTACCTCGGTCGCAGCGTCGTCGCCGTCGTCCGCTACGTCCTCGGCAACGCCTACCGAGTCGATTCCGGCCGCGCCGGCTCCGGCCGCGAGCACCGTCGCCCCGCCGGCAGCACCTGCTGCTCCGGCCAAAGCCGCGGCTCCGGCTCCTGCCAAGGCTGCGAAGCCAGCCCCGGTCGCCCCGGCTGGCAGCCCCGCCACGAGCGTCTACCCGACGCACACCAACATCATCAGCACGACCTTCTGGGTGGGCGAGATCTTCAACGCCAGCCTCGCCGATGGATCCCAGGTCTGCTCCACTTACAGCAGCCAGTGGGCCTTCCAGCATACCGGGGTCAACCTGGGCACCACCCCGGCATCCGCATCCGGTTGCCCGGGAAGCATCTACGGCGGCTGCGACGGCGTGAGCTCCGGTACCGGCAGCAATTTCACCTGCTCGACCGAAGCCCGCGACGCCTCCAATGGGTATTTCCCGAAGAACCAGCCCCAGCCCAAGGAGAACCCCTTCTACTTGGATCTGCCCTACGACGACGTCAACGACACCGTTGCCTTCCAGCAACGCTGCACCGTCATCCCCTGGGCGGCTGCGGACAACGCCGCCACCGGCGTCGACCACTGCAAGGACCCCAACTACAGCTACATGAAGAACCACTGGGTCAAGCTCACCGGACCGAACGGAAACGTTTGCTACGGCCAGATCCAGGACGCCGGCCCGTCCAGCGGCACCGCGTACCACGATGCCGGGTACGTCTTCGGTTCCCAGAACCTCCGTCCTGCCAACACCGACTTCTCGACCGACGCCACCCAGGGTGCCGGAATGGACGTTTCCCCCGCACTGAACGGCTGCCTCGGGTTCGCCGAGCTGAACGGTAGCGGCGACCACGTCTCCTGGTCCTTCGTCGACCGCGCCAACGTTCCGGCCGGACCGTGGCTCAAGGTGCAGACAACTTCCGGCGTCAGCTAGCCGCTGAAGCGTGCGCCGGGCGCAGTAGAGCTTTCAAGCGGTTCCCCGCTTGGCGGCTGATTCTGCGCCCGGCGCACCGGACTGGTCCAGACTCCTGACGAGTGTGTCGAGAACGCCCGTGGCAAAACCATCAAGCAGATCCCTGCGTCGAGAATCCGCATGAGCGGGAACAACGGAGCCAGCAGCAGGAAGGAAGGCCGTCGGAGGGACACGGCCGCGATGACCGTCAGCAGCAGATCAGGCACGAATACGCCAAGGAGGACGTCCTGGGGGCGGAGCAAGCCTGCCACGGCGATCAATTCCGGGGACGCGTTGCCGGCCTGAACCAGCACCGCCGCCACAACGGAGAGCAGGAAGACCGGGACAAGCAGCACAAAGAAGAGGGAGCTAAGGATCAGCTCGACTATGTAGACCGCGAGCGCGAGCCAAAACTTGCCGGCCTGGACCTTGTGACGACGGACGGTCTGCCAAAACCCGAGACACCAGCGCCGCACTTGCCGGGTGTAGTCACGGAGCGTGTCCGGATCCTGCGTGTAGGCTATCGCCGCGGCGGGGTGGAAAGCGATCCTGCCGAGCTTCTTGGCATGGAGCTCGAAGGTCATGTTGAAGTCCTCGATAACCAGCCCGGGAGCCAGCACGTCAACCTTTTCGAGCGCCGCAGTCCGATACATGCTGGCAAACCCGGGAACGATCGATACGACGTTCGCGCCCTTCGCGGCCTGCCCGTACTTCAGTAATAGTTGCACCACGATGTACAGCCGCTCCCGATATGCCACCAGGAAACTGCCCAGCCAGCTCGGCGAGTTCGGGTGCATGATGGATCTCGCGCGGCCAGCTACGGCGGCTACTGTCGGGTCGGAGAACAACGGCAGTCCGGTTTCGAGGTAGTCCGGGGCGGGACGCGTGTCCGCGTCCAGGAGCATCACCACTTCAAATTTTTTGCACAGCTCGAAGTGGGCGATGCCGGCAGCCAGAGCCCCCGCCTTGCCCCGGTTTGGAGCGAGCTCAAGCACCTTGACCCCTGCCTTGCGCGCAATCTCCGCAGTGTCGTCGGAGGACATGTCCGAAATGACGTGGATATTCTCCAGCGGAACCAAAACGGCGGCGGTCCGGATGGTCTCGCTGATCACCAACGCTTCATTGTGGGCCGCGATCAAAACGGCGACGTCCGCCGGCAGCACCCGTGCAGGAATGGCCCTGCGCCGTCCGTGAATCCGGCGGATTCTGCTCGCGCCGCCCCGGGAAGGAAGAGAAGGAAAGCGTCTGGTACCGGAGGGAAATTCATCGCCCGCCAGCCAACGCCGTCTCCCGGTAAATCCTAGGGCCGGCCGGCCCGCCCGGTAATGGTCGTATTCTTCGCTGACGGCTCTCGTCAAGCCGACCAGCGTCCAGAAAATTGTCGTGACACCCAGAACTAGGATCATGTAGAAGACAATCACAGCGCTGGCGCTCCTATCGTGTCGTACATCGCATAGTCGTCGGTCGTGAGCGTGCCGTTGCTAAAGAGGTTGAGGCCAAAGCTAATTGCCGTCGCACCAGCCGGCAGGACGGGCGTTGTGAAACTTGCCTGCACATAGCTTCCGGACGCAGCCAGCCAGGGGCTGGATGTCCAATAGACCCAGGTCCCCGCTGAGTTACGGTAGTAAGCCGTGAATTGAGTGACGGCCGTGGACGTGTACCAGGCTCTGAGCGAGTAGGTGTGGCCCGCAATTGCGGGCGGGGCGCAGGACCCGCTGTCCAGGGTCTGCAGCAGCTTGGCATCTCCACTGCTGTATGCGGTGACGGCCAGGCGCATCGCGGCGGTGCCGGTGTGGGCCGCCGTCACAGTGCTGAACGCTGCGGTGTTGGTGCCGTACCCCGCGGCCTGCCAGCACTGCGGCGTGCTACCGCCCGCGGTCTCGAGGCCGGCATTCTGCACGAGGTTCGTGCCTGCCGGCGGCGGTGCCGGCGCCGGAGCGTTGGCAGTGTCGATCATTTCGTAGTCATCGGTGATAAGCGTTCCATTGCTGAACAGGTTCAGACCGAAGCTGATCCCGCTGGCACCGCTGGGAAGCGCCGGCGTCGTCCAGCTTGCCTTCTGAAACGTGGTCGCTGGGGCAAACCAGGGACTTGAGGTCCAATAAACCCACGAGCCCACACCGCTCCGGTAGTAAAGGGCGAACTGCGTACTTGCTGTCGACTTGTACCAGGTGCCGAGGTTATAGGTGTGCCCGGCTGTCGCCGAGGGCGAGCACCCGCCCAGATCCAGCGCGGGCAGGAACTTGGCATCGCCATTGGCGTAACCGGTCACGACAAGGCGCTCGGCAACACTTCCGGTGTGTCCGGGACTGACCACACTGAAGGCGGCGGTGTTCGTTCCATAACCCCCTGCCTGCCAGCACTGTGGGGCTCCCCCGACGAGCGTCTCGAGGCCGGGATTTTTCACCAGGTTTCCGCTCGTCGCCTGTGGCGGCACCGCGGGTCCGGCGACGACGGGTTTCACGGTGCCCCCAATGACCTGGTCCACGGTTTTCACCGTAGTCGTGGCGGGCCGGGCCTTCAGCCAGGTCGCGAACTGGGCCAGCAGGCTGGGGGTGATGTTCAGCGGATCCGTGCTGGTGGCCGCAACATGGTGGAACGTCAACTGCACCCATCCTCCGCCTGCTTCAGCCTGGGTTACCGACTTTTGGAGGTCCGCCAGGGTCCAAGACGAATCCTCTTCATCCGGCGCGGCAGTGTTGTAGAGGTTTGCCGGCGGGATGGTCTCCGCGAGGGCACAGCCTGCGCAACTGAAACGTGTCCGGATATCGCCCAAACCGCGGGCGCTGTTGTATCCGCAGTTCTTCACGATGGCCTCGGTCGCGGCGTTTTCCGCCGCGAAGGGATACGCGAAATTCGTGACTCGGAATCCCCAATTCGTAAGGTTGACACGGTCATTGCAGATCTGCCGCGTGGCCTCATCGGACGTCAGTGTCGTCAAATCCGGGTGGGTAACCGTGTGCCCGGCAATCTCGTGCCCGGCCGCGGCCAGGCCCTGAAGATTCGCGAGCGTCATGTAATTGGGCGTGCCTACAGCTCCGGAGGGGATAAAGAAAGTCCCCTTCAGTCCGTTGTTGTTCAGGATCTGGGCCGCATTCAGCTGGTCGGCGTTCCCGTCGTCGAACGTCAGGGTCACCACCGTTGGTGCCGCGGCCATGGCGGCCGGGACCCCGGCCGCCAACCCGGCGACGGTCAAGGTGAAGACGCCCAGCGCCGTGACGGCCTTTGACCAGAAACCGGTGGCCCGCCAGGGGCCATCACGTCGATCGGATGACATCATTCGTCCGGTTTCATTCATGAGCATGACTCGATTCCATACATTGCAGCCGGCAACGCGCTGGCGTGCACACGGGTGGGCGTGATTCAGGGTGTGCCGGCATCCAACATTTCGTAATCGTCGGTGGCAAGCTCGCCGTTGCTGAACAGGTTCAGGCCGAAGCTGAGCCCGACGGCGTCTGCGGGCACGGCGGGGGTTGTCCACCGGGCCTCTTGGTAACTAAGGGTGGAGGTAAACCAAGGGCTGGCCGTCCAGTAGGTCCAGGTGCCGGCCTTGTTGCGATAGTAAAGTTCGAACTGCGTGGGCCCCGTGGAGGTGTACCACGCACTGATCGTGTACGCGCGTCCAGCCACGACGCTGGGCGAGCATTCGCCCAGATCGAGTGTGGGCAGTAACTTGGCATCTCCGGACTTGTAGCCGCTGACGTCCAGGCGACGGGCTATGGTGCCGCTATGCCCCGGGCTGAGGCTGCTCAAAACGTGGTCGTTTTCGCCGTACGAGGCCGTTTGCCAGCACTGCGGCAGGCCGTACCTACCCGCGGTCTCCAGCCCGGGATTTTTCAGTGCGTTGACTCCCGGCGGCGCGGGAGGGGCCGAAGGGCCCGGGACGGCCGGCTTAGCACCGCCTCCGATGACCTCATGCACCGTCCGGACAGCCGTCGATTTCGCCTCGTTCCGCGGTGCCAGCCACTCTGCGAAGTCCTTAAACAGCTGCGGGGTTATCGAGCGCGGAGATCCGCTTTCGTCGATGTCGTAAAAGACCAGCTGCAGCCAGCCGCCACGCTCCTCCGCGGCTGTCACCACCTGCTGCAGGTTCGCTAGATTCCAGGTGTTGCCGATTTCGACGACGGAACGGGTCCGGAACGGATCGGCGGGCCGGACCGTTTCGGCAACGTCGCAGTCTGCGCATCCGAAGGGGCTCCGGATGTCAGCGCTGCTCCGTGCGCTGTTATATCCGCAGGCGGCCACTTGGCTTTCTGCCGCTGGCGTGACGGCGCCAAACGGGTAGGCAAAGGAAAATACCTTGAAGCCGAGATCTGCCAGATTGCTGCGGTCGGAGCAGACCTGTCGGCCGGCCTCGTCGCCGGTGACGACGCTCAGGTCTGCCAGCGTGACCGTGTGGCCGCCGATTTCGTTTCCGTCGGCCACCAAGGCGTGGAGATCGTCGACGCGCATGTAGCCGGGTTCCTGCAGAAATCCGGAGTTGACGAAGAAGGTGCCGCGCATGCCTTCCTTCTTGAGTGTCGCCGCCGCCGCCAGTTGGCTGGATCGGCCGCTGTCGAAGGTGAAACTCACGGTCGTCAGTGCCGGACGGGCATCGGCGACGGAAGGAGGGCCGGCGCCGGCTTCGTTGGGGGCCGGCGACGCAGTCTGGCCTCTCGGTGCCAGGAGCGCGGGAACGGTCAGGGCGGCGAGAGCGAGCACAGAGGACACGACCCAGACAGCTTTGACGTCGAACTTCCGGCCGGTTGCTCCTGCGCGCTGCAGGAGGGCCCGCTTCGGCGCCTTCTTACTCCCCGAATTATTCGTCATGTCAGATGCCCCTCTCATCGTGCCGGCCGGTCCGCGCTTCTACCCAGATATCGTCCGTTCAACCGCGATCGAGCGCGTACCGATTCCAGGGAGCGGCGACGTGCCGCGGGAAATGGGCTCTCTGACTCCTGGCTCGCCGCTCAAGTGAGCGCGGTTGGCGCCTGAGTCCGCGCCGGAGGGCTGCTGTCCGGCAGTTTGTCCGCCGGAACCCTACGCCTGACGCCGAGCCGGCCGTGAGTACCCGTACCATTTTGAGACCTGCTTCTTCCCCAAATTTCCGTGCAACCAACATCCACAGCGTAAAGAGCGCTTATCTTCAGGACACGAGTGGCCTCTACCCGTCTTTCGCGGGGACATATTTCGAGTACTCGACACCCCGTCTAGGTATTGCTCGTTCCAGTACTCGCTCCGCACCGTAGCCACGCGCACAGCGCATGCGCAGGCGCGGACCCCTGGAGATCCGGGAGCAGCGGCAGCCCCGAGAGGGCTTTCGACGTGATGGAATGGTGTAGTCATGACAGGACGGCAGAGGACAGAAGGGTCGTATGACAGCCCACAGCGACCCGGATCGGGCCGCGGACCCGCTGGCACCTCCCCGCGGAGGGCGCCGGGTCCGCCGTCGCCTGCGGTGGGAGTGGAAGCCTCCCCACCGTCGCCGAGTCATCGGGGCCTCAGTGGCGCTGATCCTGGCAGTAGTGCTGGTTGTGGTGTCTAGATTCGGCGCAGGGCGGGACGTCACGAAACCTGCTTGGTTCGCAGGCTATGCCGACGTCACGGTCAGCCCGGCCTACGCCTTCGAAACGGCAGCGCTCAACGACGTCGTCATGGCGTTCATAGTTGCCTCTCCGGGCGATTCCTGCGCTCCCAGTTGGGGAAGTCTCTATAGCCTGGATGCCGCCGCCCAGGCACTGAATCTGGACGACCGGGTAAAGTCCCTGAAGTCCCGTGGCGGCCGGGTCGCGATTTCGTTCGGGGGTGCGCTGAATCTTGAGCTCGCGAACGCCTGCCGTGAAGAATCGGCCCTGAAGTCCGCCTACGGGCAGGTCGTCGGGCGCTATGGTCCGGTGGCCCTGGATTTCGATATTGAAGGCGACAACCTGCTGGACGCAGCGGCCGGCGAGCGCAGGGCAAAAGTCATCCGGGAGTTGCAGCTGGAGCGTGGCTCCAGCGATAACAAGCTCGATGTCTGGCTGACGCTCCCGGCGTCGCCCCGGGGACTTACGGATGCGGGCGTTACGACCGTCGACCAGATGCTCGCGGCCGGGGTCGAGCTCGCGGGCGTAAACGTCATGACGATGAACTACGGCGAAAGCCGGCCACCATCACAAAGCATGCTGGACGCTTCCACATCCGCTGCCACGGCCGTCCATGACCAGCTGAGCATCGTTTACCAACGGGCGGGAATTAACCTCAGCAGCGAGGAGCTCTGGGCAAAGCTGGGCCTTACGCCGATGATCGGTCAGAACGATCTGCCCGGTGAAGTGTTTGATCTTGCAGCTACCCAGAAGCTTCGGGATTTTGCGCTTGCAAAGGGAGTCCAGCGCTTGTCGATGTGGTCGTTGAACAGAGACCTGCAGTGCCCTGAGGGATCCGGACCGGAGACTGCCAGTCACGTCTGCAGCGGAGTCAGCCAGAGATCCGGGCAGTTCTCGGAAATCCTCGGGGCAGGCTTGAAGGGACGGATGGAATAAACGCCCCCGCCCGCCGGCCTACTGGACCGGGGTCTGCGTCTCCAGCTTTAACCACGGGCCGGCAGGCACATCCTTGCGGTCCACGAACTGCCAGTCCACCTTGTCGTCCTCTCCATTCAGCTCCTTGAAGCCCAAGCAACCGTTGAGAGCGGGAGAAACGTCCATCCCTGCCCCGTTGAAGTTCTTATTCTTTGGCCGGGCGTCGTTCTGCCCGAAGACGTATTCCTTATCTTGGTACTGGCCCGGTCCGGCATCCTCGATCTGGCCGTAGCATTCCTTGCCGTTCATCCGGATCTTGACCCAACGATTCTTCATGTAGCTAATTCTCCGATTGCCGGCCTCGCTGGCCAGCGAGGCTTCCTTCGCCCAGGGAATGACGGCCGCCCGTTCTCCGAACGCGGCCGCATTGTTGATGTCGTCATATGGCAAGTCCAAATAGAACGGGTTTTCCCGGGGTGTCATGGTGCTGGGAAAGAAGTCGTTGGCGCTGGTCCTGGCCTCGGTCTCGCACCCATTTTTCAGCACGCCGTCACATCCACCGTAGCTTTGCATCCATTGGCTGTCGTAGGTCGACAGCACCTGGCTGCCGTCCGATGCGCTGGGGTCGAAAATTTCTCCCACCCAGAACGTCGTCGCCACGATTCCTGTATGCCACGGATACCCCTGCTGCGTCGTTTGACTCGCTGAACTCGTGGGACTAGGTGCCGGTTGAGGCCCCGAGCAGGACGCCACCAGGAGTCCTACAAGGCCCACCACGACAAATCGTTTGGGGATTGAAACCATGTACCGCTGCACTCTTTGCTTCACTGTGTCCCGCCCAGACCATCGATCACCAATAGGTAGCTTTGAAACGTAGGACGGCCGCACCTCCGGAAAGCATCTCCGGATGCACGGCCGTCCGCCCCCAACCAATCTAGCTTTGCTGTGCCGGATCAGAATAGCTTGGGAAAGTCCATGCTGTAGCGGTAGACGAAGGCTGCCATCGCGTCCCTGTTGATTGGCTGGACCGGGCGGAAGGTGTTGTCCGGATAGCCTGTCGTGATCTGGGTTGCGGCAAGCCACCTAATCTCGTTGTAGAAGAGATTGGACTGAGCGACGTCCGGGAACGTCGGGGCCGTCGCAGGAACCGCAGGCTTGCCGTTGTAGCGGTAGAGGAATGCCGCCATCGCGTCGCGATTCACAGGGTCGCCCGGACGGAAGGTTTTGTCGGGATAGCCCGTCGTGATGCCAGTGGAAGCAAGCCACCGAATTTCGTTGTAGAACTGGTTGCCTGATGGTACGTCCACGAAAGTCGGGGCCGTAGCCGGGACAGCCGGGCTACCCGCCAAACGGTACAGGAAGGCCGCCATTGCTTCCCGGCTGATAGAGGTCACCGGGCGGAAAGTGCCGTCGGGGTAGCCCTGGGTAATGAGGTTGTTCGAGAGCCAGCTAATTTCCCTGTTGAACTGGTTCGTGGCGGTTACATCGCTGAAGGTCTTCACTCCGGCCAGGTCGTACAGCTCGTAGTCGTCCGTAACCAGCGTGCCGTTGCTGATGAGGTTTAGTCCGATGCTGATCGCCGTGGCCCCTGCCGGAACGGGTCCGGTATCCCAGCTGGCCTGGGACCAGCCAGCTGATACTGCGAAGTAGGGACTGGAGGTCCAGTACACCCACGAACCCGTTCCCGTCCGGTAATGCACATCGAACTGGGTGGTGGCGGTTGACTTGTACCAGGCCATGGCCCGGTAGGAATGGCCGGCGGTGGCGCTGGGTGCACACTCACCCGTGTCGAGGTACGGGAGCATCGCCCCGGAGCCACTCGTAAGGGCTGAAACGATCAACTGCTCGGCGGCAGTTGCGGACCCCGCGTGGCCGGGGACGACACGGGTGAACGCCCGGGTGTTTGCCCCATAGCCGCCTTCCTGCCAGCAGCGGGGAACAGTCGAGGCGTTGAGCCCCGGGGTTTCGAGGCTGGGGTTTTTGATCAGGTTACCTGCGGTCTGGGCAGGCGGAGCCGCGGGCCCAGGCACGACCGGCTTCATGGCGCCCCCGATAACACCAGCCACGGTCTTCACCTGGACAGGGCTGGTCGCGTTCGTCTGCTGCCCGGCGACCCAGGTCACGAATTGGTTGAAGATATCGGTGCTTACCGAGAGCGGGTCGACGACGCCCGACGTTGGGTCTTTGCCGTCGCCGATGTGGTGGAACGTCAGTTGTACCCACCCGCCCCCGCCGGCCTGGGCGTTGGTCACGAGGTTCTCCAGGTCCAGCAGGGTCCAGGTGTTATCCAACTGGTCCGGGGCCTTGGTGAAGAACGGAGTCGCCGGGGGCACCGTCTCCGCGACGGGGAGAGCCTCGGTTCCAACAACTTTGCTCTTAAGGTCGCCGAGGCCGCGGCCGCTGTTGTAACCACAGGCCGCAACGGCAGCTTCCGCGTCGGGGCTGGTGCTTGCAAAGGGATAAGCGAAGTTAGTCACGGTCAAACCAAGCCCGGCGAGAGTTACCCTGTCATTGCAGATCTGCCGCCTGACCTCGTCCGGGCCGACCTGGGCCAGATCCGCGTGGGTCACTGTGTGGCCACCGACCTCGTGCCCGGCTGCCTGCAGGCCTTGAGCCTGCGCCGTCGTCATATGATTGACGCCGTTCAGGTAGCCGGAATTTAGGAAGAACGTCCCGGCCATCCCTGCCGCCTTCAAGGCGTCAGCGGCCACCAACTGGTCCGAGTTGGCGTCGTCGAAGGTGAATGTCACGATGGTTGTGCCGGCCGCGTGAGCGGCAGGGACCGACAGCCCCATCAGCGACGCCACCATCAGCAGCAGGGTTGACCCCGCCGTCAGACCGCGTCTGCGCATGCCCGGGGGGGTCCCTGATCTGTGTCGAGGTGGAAACGAGGACGCACTTGACCGCTTCAGCATGCTCATGAGACTCAACTCTTTCCTTTTTAAGGTGCGGCTAACTTGTCGTGGTGACCGCCCCCCATTCGGCGCGGCACCTTTTTAAGGGCTAGTTGATAGCCATGGTCACTTTCCACTGGACCGGGTCCGGCGTATTGGGCGGACGGTGTTCTGCAGCGACGTTCTGGATGATCTGGTCCAATGTCGTTTTCGGGTCGAATCCGACCAGCTGCCGCGCCTTGCTGTTGTCTGGTACTCGGCGGCGCATGTCCTCGTAGCCTTCGGCGTATGCCTCTTCGTAGGGGACTAAAAGGATGTCGCTCTTGCTGCCTAGAAGCTCCACGATCCGCTCGGCAAGCGTGAGGATCGAGATCTCATAGCTTCCCCCGAGGTTGTAGGCGTTGCCGTAGGCCGAGGTTTCCGCCGAAATCCTGGTGATCGCCGGCACGATGTCCCCCACATACGAGAAGCAACGGGTCTGTTTCCCATCGCCGTACACGGTAAGGGGCTGGCCGGAGAGGGCCTGCTTCACGAGACGCGGCACCACCATGCCATAGCGACCGGTCTGCCGCGGTCCCACCGTGTTGAAGAGCCGTACGATTGCCACTCGCAGTCCGAACTCCCGCCAGTAGGCATGCGCGAAGGCCTCGTCTATGCCTTTCGCTGCGGCGTAGGTCCACCGGGATTTCAGTGCGGATCCGAGAATACGGTCGGCTTCCTCGCTCAGGCTGTCCGAGGCGTTCTTTCCATAGATCTCGCTGGTTGAGGCCAGCAGAAGCGAGGCGCCGGCTTCGAGGACAGCGTCCAAAACAACTTCCGTGCCATGAATGTTCGTCCGGAGGCTCTCCAGAGGATGTTCGACGATCAGGTTCACCCCGACGGCGGCCGCCAGGTGGAAGACGCGATCGGACCCGGAAACCACCCTGTCCACCGCTGACCTGTCGAGGATGTTCCCCTCGACGAAATGAAACTTGCGGTGTCCGATGACATTGCGCAGATTCTCCAGGCGACCGGTGGAGAGATTGTCGAGCACGGTTACCTCGTCACCTGCAGCCAGCAGGTGTTCGACAAGGTGACTTCCGATGAAGCCGGCTCCCCCAGTGATTGTGGTCTTCATTGCTCCTACTTTCCTATTCTGGCTTCCGCGGCATATCGGGTCACAACCGCGTCACGTTGGCGTGGGCGGGAAGCCGATAGGTCGTGTCCAGGACGGCCGGGGCTTCTGCGAGCCAGCCGACATCCATGGCCGAATGCTTCGTGTGCATGATCACCAGATCGGCCTCCCAAAGCCTCGGATCCGCGAGCGATTGAAGCTGACCGCCGTGCCCGTCCGGCGCCGTGGGGCACCACTGGTCGTGGTAGGCCACGTCGGCGCCGTCTGCGATCAACTCGGCGATGATTTCCAGCGCTGGCGACTCCCGCAGGTCCTCGACGTCCGGTTTGTATGCCACGCCCAGGACGAGGACCCTCGCACCCGTGAGACCATGGTTGCGCTCGGAGAGGATCTTGCGCGCCTTTTCGACCACCTGGTGGGGCCTACCGGCGATGCCTGCCATCGCATGTTCGATGACCGGTGAAGTGACCCGGGCCTTCCGCAACTGCCAGAGCAGGTAGTGCGGATCACAGGGGATGCAGTGGCCGCCGACGCCGGGTCCGGGAGTGAACGGCATGTAGCCGTATGGTTTGGTTGATGCGGCATCGATGACGTCCATGACCTCCATGCCAAGCCCTTGGCAGATGTCCGCGAACTCGTTTGCCAGTGCGATGTTCACGGCCCGGAAGGTGTTTTCCACGAGCTTGGTCATTTCGGCCACATCTGCCGAGGGGACTTTATGTACGAGCTTGGTGCTCATACCGAGCAGCGCGGCTGCAGCATCGCCGCAGGCCTGGGTCACCCCGCCAACGACCCGGGGGACGTCCTCATGCGAGAAGGCATCCACACCCGGGTTAATGCGTTCCGGCGAGAACGCCACGAAAACGTCCCGTCCGGGGATCAGGCCCCTGGCTGCCAAGGGCGTGGCCAGGAGGTCGCGGGTGGATCCGACATAGGTTGTTGAGGTCAGCATCAAAAGCTGGCCCGGAACGGCAAATTCGACCACGGAGGCGCATGCTGCCCGGAGGATTCCGAGGTCAGGAACGAGATACGGGTCCACGGGGGTAGGAACGCAGACAACGACAGCGGCGGCACGTGCCAGCAAGGAAAGATCGGTGCTGATCATGAAGGCGGGGTCACTTAGGGCGGATTCCAGCCGGACTTTGTCGGAGTCCAGCAGATCGGCCTCTTGGGAGCGGATGACGGCCAGCCGCGCCTCCGAGACGTCGAGCCCGAGAACACGCCGGCCGGAGGCATTGATTGCAAGCGCTGTCGGGAGACCCACGTAGCCCAGGCCTACGATCGCCACATCGAAGCTGAAGGCCTGTGCCGCATCCGCCGGCTCACTGAACGGCACTGTCGTGATTGCCTGCGCCGGGGCCACGTTCCGGGTCATCTCATCCGGCCATTGAGTCTCCGCGTCCGACAGCGGCGGGACTTCCGGCGCCTTGGCTCGGCGATTCTTTGTTTTAGTGTTCGGCGTCATGATTCTTCGACCTTCCGGTTTTCGTGCTGTCCCGTTGATTTTCTGTGGACCTGTAGGAGCCGACGACGGAGAGGTCTGAGTTCCACGGAAACGTCCCCGCTCGTCACCGGTTCAGAACTGGATGGCTGCTCCCAATCGGATGGAAGGCGTCTGACCTCGGGGGAAAGGGGAACATAGAATCGCGGCCCCTGCTGCCGAGAGTCAGGTGCATCTTGCATCTTCCGGGGTTCCAGTACTTCCCGGTCTTTTCTATGCCCCAACATGATTCAGGGTAGGAACCAAGCACTACTTCAGGCACGAGTGGGGTCTACCCGTCTTTATGGGGGGCCCACCGCGAAGTGGCAGCCGAATACCCGTTTCGGCATCGTTCCACCACTCGGTTGGCTACTCGTCGATCATCGCGGGAAGGGGCAGCTAGCCTTCCTGACGGCATGTCGGAGGGTCTGCGGCCACAGCAAGGGCACGCACGTTGAGTGCCGGCGCGGAGCAGGTGTGTGGAGCTTGGATGGGCGGGCACGGCGCCGCTAGGAACCACTCATCCAGGCTCAACAACGCCGGGTCCGCTTTACCAGGCAGGTACGTCAACAGGAGGCGGAGACCACAACACGGCGTGCCTTCAAACGAGGCGGCATCAGTACGCCGCCCGATCAGCGCTTACGGATCAGCTATCTGCGGAGGTACCGGCCGTGGCCTGGCCAAGGGCGTCCTCGGCGGCAACCCAGGAGAGCATGGCGCACTTTACCCGTGCGGCGTAGCGGGACACTCCTTCGAAAGCGGCCGCGTCGCCCAGGATCTCCGGGTCAGCCGAGACCTTTCCGCGCGAGCGCAGCACCTCGCGGAAGCTGTCGATCACGTGCTGGAGTTCCTCCGGTTCCAGGCCCTCGGCCAGGTCCGTCAGGACGGAGGCGGATGCCATCGAGATGGAGCAGCCTTCCCCGTCCCAGCGCAGTTCGCTCACCTTTCCGCCTGCCACCGAGACACGCAGGGTGATTTCGTCGCCGCAGACGGGGTTGAGCTGGTGCGACTGGCCGCTGCTGGCGCCCGCCGGCACTCCGGCCGCAGACAGCCCATGGCCGTGCCGCGCCTTGGAGTGCTCAAGGATGATCTGTTGGTACAGCTGGTCAAGACTCATGCAGTGCCGTCCTCAGGCTTGGAAGTAACCGCGGACACCCGCGACAGCGTCGAGGAACGCATCGACGTCGTCCGTGGTGTTGTACAGGTAGGTGCTGGCCCGGGTGCTGGCCGTGAGCCCGAGCCGGCGGTGCAACGGCTGGGCGCAGTGGTGTCCCACGCGGACGGCGATGCCGCGGCTGTCGAGGAACTGGCCGACGTCGTGGGCGTGCACCCCTGCGACGTCGAAAGCGGCGAGGCCGATCCGTTCCTGGCCCGCAGCAGGACCCAGCACCCGGATCCCGGGAATGGTCTCCAGCCCTTCCACGAGCCGCCGGCCAAGTTCGGTTTCCCACGCGTGGATCCGGGACAGGCCGGTTTCGCTCAAATAGTTGGCGGCGGCGGCCAGCGCCACGGCCTGTGAGATCTTCTGGGTGCCGGCTTCGAAGCGCTGCGGGCTGGGAAGGAATGCAGCGCGGTCCATCGTGACTGTGGTGATCATCGAGCCGCCGGTCAGGAACGGCGGCATTGCGTTGAGCAGTTCCGAGCGTCCGTACAGTCCCCCGATCCCCGTGGGGCCGAGCATCTTGTGCCCCGAGAAGACGGCAAAGTCCACGTCGAGGTCCTTGACGTCCAGGGCCAAGTGCGGAGCGGACTGGCAGGCGTCCAGCACCACGAGGGCACCGGCGGCCCGGGCGAGGGAGACCAGCGCGGACACCGGGTTGATGGTGCCCAGGACGTTGGAGGCGTGGGTGAAGGCCAGCACGCGGGTGCGGCCGCCGATCAGCCGGGCAGCGGCGTCGAGGTCCAGGGCTCCGGCGTCGTCGACGGGAATGAACTTCAGCGTGGCACCGGTCCGTTCGGCCAGCTGCTGCCAGGGAATCAGGTTGGCGTGGTGCTCCATCTCGGTGACCACGATTTCGTCGCCGGCACCGAGCGCGAAGCGGGCGGCTTCGGCCGGGGCGCCCGGCAGGGAAGCGTTCAGGAAGGAATAGCTGAGCAGGTTCAGGCCCTCGGTGGCGTTGGAGGTCCAGACCAGCTCGTCCGGATCCGCACCAATGAAGGCGGCCACCGTCTCACGCGCGTCCTCGAAGGCTTCAGTGGCCTCCACCGCCAGGTGGTGCGCGCCGCGGTGCACGGCCGAGTTCCGCTGCTCGTAGAACTCCTGCTCCGCTTCCAGCACGCTGAGCGGGTTTTGCGATGTGGCACCCGAATCCAGGTAGACCAGCGGGTGCCCCTTGACGGACCGATTCAGGATGGGGAAATCGTTGCGGATCCGCAGGACCTCCTCATTGCCCAGCGCCGTGGCGGAGCGGAGGAGATGGGCTGGTGTGGCAACCATAGGCAGAAACTCCTGGATCGGCATTCGCTGCGGCGCAAGCGGCCCACCCGAAGGGCTGGTCCTATTACGTCACGCAGATTAGACCTAATTATCCCACGTTCCCGCAAACTCCTGTGCAACGCCGGGGCAGACAGCAATAGCGGTCGCGGCCCCTAGTTCGGCCAGCCGTAAGCGGTGACTTTTCGGCCGGCCGCGCCCTCTGATGCCCTGGCATGAGAAACGCCCCGCGTGCGGGCCGTAGGTCCACAGGCGGGGCGTCGACACTCTCTTGCTATCGCCGGTGCGGTTTTCGTACACCGCACCTACGGCGTGCAGACCGTGTTAAGGGAGCCGGCGGCGGCTGGGGGGAGAGCCTCGGTCTCAGAAGGCTCTGACGCCGCCGGCTCCGTCTTCGGGGTACGGCTGCCCGGCAAGGGCACCGTACGATTCCAATGAAGGAGTTCGGATTATAAAGGGTGAGACGTTCTCGGAACTGACTTAAGTCAACCGCGAAGGACCAAGCCGCACACGAGTAGGGATTACCCGACTTCTCCTACGGTCTTCGTTGTCCCACTACTTAGGCATACTCCCGCACGGCCGTCTTGTCACGCGGTAGTTACGCAGGCGTCTTCCCTGAACCTGCAGAAAGCCCCTGATTGACGTCCCCAATCGGCCAGCCGACCGGACGATAGGCTAGGCCGGCGGCAGCTCGCGTTGCACATCGACGAGCTCGGCGCGCCGGCTGACGCCTAGCTTCCCGAAAATCCTATAGAGGTGCCCCTCCACGGTCCGTTGCGAAACAGTCAGCTGGGCGGCAATCTCCGCGTTCGAAGCTCCACCCGCCACCAGCTTCAAGATCTCGGATTCCCGGGATGTGAGGTCGGCATAGTGTTCGCCGCGGACGATATTCATGTGACCGGACATGCCGGCCGCGACCATCCGGTGGTGCACCTTGCGCTGGACGGCTGTGAGCTTCCACTTGTCCGAGTCGCTTTCCAGCAAATACGCTGCCTGCTGGCCGGCTTCGAGCGCCAGCAGCAGATATCCGGCGCTCATCGCCTGGTCACTGAGGGCCGTAAGCTCGGCCGAGTCGGAGGCGGCGACGGCGAGCGCATATGCGCGCAGCAGTCGCGCCTCGGGACCTTCGACGGCGCTGCTGCTGGCTGCCAGGGCCTCCGCTGCCGCTGTGTCCCCGCCACGCAGGGCGAGGCGGCGGATATCGGTCTCCACGGCTCTAAGTCCCTGCCGCTGCGCCTCCGCCGCGAGCCGGTCGAGCTCGCCCGGGCCGTCCTCACCGCCGCTGCCACAGGCAATTTCAGCGGCGGTGCAATAGGCGTCGGCGAGGAGCCGAAGGGTCTCCGGCTCCCGGTAAACGGCGCTTCGGAAGGCAATCGCCTGCTCCTTCGCGTCGTCTGAGCGTCCGACGGCGGCAGCCGCATAGGCCGTAACGGCATGGGCAAAGGCAAGCAGTTCCCACGGATCGGCGATCAGGAGTTCTTCCACCCCGAGCAACAGCTCGGCCAAACTTTCCGGGATCCTCCCCTGCCGCAGCCGGGAGTAGCCGCGCATCACATGCAGCAGTCCCCCGCTATAGAGCAGCCGTGAGGGCAGGCCGGCGGTGTAGTCGTCGAGTACCGAAGCGAGTTCTTCCCATTCCCCGGCACGGATCAGGTTCAGGCAGTGCCGCGCCAGCACATCTTCGTAGACCAGGGGAAGAGCCAGCCCGGCGCCCTGCACCCAGCGCCATGCCTCCCGGTCGATACCCAGGCCCGTAAGCACCCGGCCCTGGGCGGTCCACACCCCGGCAAGGCGGGACACCGCCGGAATCCGGATTTCCGGATTTCCCTCGGCGGCGGCGACCAGCTCCTGGAGCTGGGCCTGAAGCTCCGCACTCCGGCCGTCCCAGCTGTGCAGCAGGAGACCGGTGGCGAGGCCAACGCTTGGCGCTGCCCAAGGGAGCAGCCCCGGACCTGGCTTCAGCTCTTCCGCTCCGGCCTGAAGCGGCAGCTCGAGGGCTGCTGCCGGGTTTCCGAGCCGGGCGGAGAGGAGGGCGGCAAGGTACGACACACGCCCGTAACGAACCGGCTGCGCGGCCTCAAGGAGACCTGTTGAGGCCTCCGACCGTCCGAGGATGTAGTTGGAATAGGCCAGCTGGATCCGCGCTTCGGACAGGAAGCCCTCCTCTCGTACGGCTCCCGCGGCCCGGAGCGCGGTCGCGGTATCCAAGCCGATGTTGGCCGCCGTTGCGCCCCGGATCAAGTCTGGGGATGCGAGATCCGCACCGGCGTCCAGCGACCAGCGCAGCTGGTTCAGAAATGACTCCGGGAGTGCCGCCGCCCAGGGAAGAGCCAGGAGGTCGGCCCGGAGACTGGCGCTCCGGGCCGCCGGGACGCGGCCGCGGATGACTTCTCCGATGAGCGGGCTGGCTGGCCTAACGATGCGGTCCAGGTCGCGTGAGACCGTGATGATCCCGGCCATCTCGAGGGCGTCGATGGCCCGAGGACCGCTGAACCGGAGAATTTGACCGAGTGCCAGCGGGCCGGCCAGGGCCACGATGTCGGCAGCGGTTTTCTCCTCCGCGGTCAAGGAGCGGACCTGGTGGTCCACCAGATCCGCGGCCGGGATGCCACCCAGATCCGGCGGCGCCAGGAGAAACCACGTCCCGCGGCGCTGTCCAATGGATCCGGTGGTTCGTGCATGATCGATCAAGGACATCAGCATGTACGGATTGCCCTCGGTCAGGTTGCCGAACAGCTCGCTAACCCACGGGGACACGTCGGCCTGCAGCACCTGTTCGCAGAGCTGGTGCACCTCGGCACGGCTCAGGGGCGCCAGATCGAATTTTGCGATGATGCCGTCATCCCACAGCGCCAGGAACTCCTCGGGGATCAGCGGCCCGGGACGGCACGTGGCGAGCAGCCGCGCCGCGCCGGTTGCAACGGCCTGCGCAACCAGTTGGATGGTCCCGCGGTCCAGGCTCTGAGCGTCGTCAATCACGAACAGTGTCGTGGTCGGCTCGGATTTCAGGCTCGCTGTCACCGCCCCGAGGACTGCCGCATACGAGTCAAGGTCCTGCGCGGGAAGCCCTGCCAGATAGGGGGCCAGCGCACCGAACGGAACGGCCGCTAGAGCCGGAGTGGCAGCGAGTCGGACTACCGCTCCTTGCGGCTGCAGCTCCGCCAGGACCGCCTTGACGACTGTCGACTTCCCGGACCCCGAGCCGCCGACAATCAGGGCCCCCGCCCTGCCTGTGTCGCGAAGGCAGCGGACCACGTCCCTGACGACGCCGGACCTGCCGATCAGGGCTGCGGCTTCAGTCAGGTTTTCCACTCAGGTCCACTCCCACCGTCGTCGACCGGGAGCGGGGCACCGGGACCGGCCCCGGGCTGGCTAACCGATACGGGCGCTGACCGGACTCGAGATGACATCTTTGAGCTCCGATCGGCTGGCAACATGGAGTTTTGCGTAAACCTGGTACAAGTGGCCCTCCACCGTGCGCACGGACACGTGCATCTGTTCGGCGATTTTGCGGTTGGAAGCCCCGGCCGCTGCCCGGACAGCCACTTCGCATTCCCTGGCCGTGAGCGTCGACGTGGTCAGCGAGTGCAGGCCGTTCTTGGGACTCCCGAATCTGTCATCGAGGGACTGTTCCGTACGCTGCGAAATGCGGAGCGCTATCCGGTTTCCGGCTTCGTTGGCGCAATGGACCGCCCGACGGGCCACGTCGCGGGCAAAGACAGCATTCCCGGCAGCGTCGGCGTCCTTGGCAACAGCCAGCAGCTGCTCGCTCGCGAAGTCCTTCACCCCGTCGGCTAGCCGCATGCACAACAGGGCGAACTGTCCCGTCACCTGCCCGGCGACGCCGGCGAGTTTCTGGCAAAGCTGCCGTTCCCCCAGCCTGGCCGCCGCAGAAAGGAAGAGCAGCCCCGTGGCTGGGGCGCCGGCGTCGGCGTCGCTGTCCGCTTCGGCGACCAGCGTACGGATCGCAGACGCCCGCTGGCCGAGTTCCGCCAGCGAGCAGAGCTCAAAGTAACGCGTCAACCGACGCACCAGCCAGGAACCATGACGTCGCGGCTGCGTCACGTCGGCGAGCAACTGGGTGGCCTTTTCCTCGTCGCCGGCCAGCGCGGCCGCATAGGCGCAGGCCGCCGTGGCCAGACTGGACAATGCATCGGGGTCCTGCACCCGGAGCTGCCACATCCCGGCCTCAAGCCACGGAATAGCACCGTCCAGGTGTCCGTCGTGGAGATCGATGACACCTTGGCCGATCTCGAACATCCCGCCAAGGCGCGCCTGCGGCTCGTCCGTGGCGGACGTGGCCGAAAGGAAGGCGGAGGCGTCCCGGAAATTTGCGGACAGCAGCATCAGCAGCAGGAACCGGCCACGGATCTCCCGCATGGTGCGGTCGGCGAGAGGAACGGTCGCGGCTGCTGCGATGACCTGCTTGCCCAGCGCCATGGCATCCAGGACCTCGCCGCTGACGGCCATGGCTTCGCAGAGCAGGCTCGCGGTGAGGATTCCAGTCTCCGTGGCAAGTTCGGGACCACGATCGGGCAGGAGAGCCAGGACGTCGCCATAGCGGCCCTCGAAGGCAGCCAGTTTGCACTCGGCGAGACGCAACTGTTCGCGGGCTGCCGCCAGCGCCGCCGAGTCTTCCGTGGTCGGCTCCGCGAGACGGTCGCGGACCAGGCTCAACCTGGCCCGTGCCGCGGCGGAAGTGCCGGGACCGCGCTGGTCCAGCTCCGCCTGCAGCAACTGCAGGGCCACCCACTCGACCAGCGGCAGATCCCCGCCGCTGGTAGCTTCAAGGCCGTGAAGGACCCGCCGGGCTGACTCATCATTGTTGACCGCGATGTGAGCCTGCACGGATTCGATGGCCACGCCGGCGGCGGCCCCGAAGCCGTCGATTTCGTGGACGAATCGCAGCGCCGACGTCGGGTCCGACGCGTTGTTGGCCAGACGGGCGGCGGTCAGTGCTGTACTGATGCTGATTTGCTCCCCGCAGTCCAGGGCCCAGGCCACGTCGGCGGACCCGGCGGGTTCGGCCTGCTCGGTGTCCGCCAGCACGGCCGTGAGGCGGCGCCGGAGTTCCGCGCTGCGTCCCGGGGGAACCACACCGGCGACGATCGTCGCGGTCACCGGGTTGGCGACGCTGACCATCGGCGGGTGGTCGTGGCTGACGTGGATGAGGCCCCGCTCCTGCAGGTTGTCCATGTCGTGCGGGTTGAAGATCCCCATGAGCGTCTGGAGCGGAACGGCACCGGCGAGCGCCAGGAGTTCAAAAACGTCTCGCTGGCCGGGGCTGAGCCTGTTCAGCCGGGCTTTAATTACGTCCCGGACTTCTCCGGTCAGGGCGATGGGACGGCCGTTGAGGACCCAGGCGTCCCCTTGCCGCACGATCGTGCCAAGCTTGATCTGTTCGCGCGCCAGCGAGTGGAGGAACAGCGCGTTCCCGCCGCTGGCACTCCAGAGCGCCCGGGACGCCGTATGCGAGAAGTGTCCGCCGTATTCCTGGTTGAGCGTTGCGGCCGTCTCGGCGAAGTCGAACGGTTCCAGGTCAACCCGGCGAAGCAGGTCATCCTTCCAGAGTCCCATGATGTCGCCGCCGACGTGCGGCAGGTCCACGCAGGCGGCCAGCAACGTCACGTGGCCCCCGGCGCTGAGCTGGGCCACCATCATGCAGGAAAGATCGTCCAGGTCGTGGGCGTTGTCCACGAAGATGACGATGGGGCGTCCCTGGGCCTTCGTGTGGAGCAGTTGGGTGAGTCCGCGGAGCACCATCAGGGGGTGCTCGAGGTGGGATGAATCGAGGTCGTTGAGGAGCACGCTGAGGGCCCCGTACGGGAGTTTCGATGAAATGGAACTGCCCCGGACCTGGACGACCAGGTAGTCGTCGCCAAGTTGTTCCAGGGCGCGCTGAGCGATGAACGACTTCCCGGAGCCGTGTTCGCCCACCAGCACGACGCCGCAGCCGGAGCCTGACGTCATTGTGCCAACGACGTCGGAAACGACCAGTTGCCGGGTGAATGGTTTTTCCGGGCGCCCCTTCGATGGTTGTTGTGCGAGTGAAATCGTGTCTGTTTTGCCGCTGCCCGCAGGCACGCCGGCTTCTTGCTGAAACATGGGAGAGACCTTCGCAATCAATGTTTGACCAGTGATAAATCCACAGTATGGACTGGCCGCCGCAAAGACATCCGTAGGTAGTACTCGATTGCACGGCGCGTACCCGGCGAGCCTCTACGCGGCTGTACTCACATGCCGCCGGGCGCCTCCGGCGGCGAACCAAGTAGTTGCCGACGGGTCTGCGAGTGCCCCGGCCGTAGTGCGGGCAACTAAAGCAGGGAACACCTACTCCGCGGCCATTCGGCGGAGTTCCTCGCGGCCCTTGACGTTCAGTTTCGCGTAGCTCCGGTAAAGGTGGCCTTCCACCGTCCGGACCGAAACCTGGAGCTCGGTAGCGATTTGCCGGTCGCTCATACCTCGGACCGCCAGCGCCACGATGTCGCGTTCCCGGCGGGTCAGGAGTCCGAGCGTATCCGCTTGCTCGGCAGGCTCCAGCCCCGGTCCGTTTTCGGCCCGGTCCTGGCAGCGGTGCCGTTGGGACAGTGCCATGCGCTCCCGCAGCACGTCGCCGGACTCCCGATACGCCTCGGCGGCAGCGCCGTACGCCTGGGCCGCGAAACCCCAGAGTTCAATTTCCTCACACGTCTTGGCCGCTTCGACCAGGTCCCCGGGCTGCTCCGTTTCGATCGCAGCGGCGTAGCCGCAAATGGCCGCCGCCCTGCGTCCTTCCAGCTCAGGCTGCAGTTCGCGCAGCCGGGGTGCCGCGGTCGTGTCGCCGAGTGCCAGCCTGAAGGCCAGCGCATCGAACTCCAAGCCCGCATCGTGGCGGCCGCCGTCGGGCCTCCCGAGCCGCTGCAACTCCTCCGCCGCGCCGTCGTAGCCGCCCAGCCGGGCCTTCCCGTACACCACGGCCATCGCGGAGAGGGTGCGCAGGTACCGGGAGAGCGGTGGCTGGGCGGACTCGTAGTCGGCCAGGAACTCCGCGGCCTTCTCGGTGATACCCGCCTCGGCGGCCGCGGCGAAGGCCATCGCTGCGGTCAGGGAAAACAGTTGTTGGGGATCCGAGACCCGCAGTGCTTCGACCGCTGCCCGTAGTGTTTTCTTGGCCTGGGCCGCTCTCCCCTGATAGAGCAGCACGATACCGGTAGCCGCGTGGACCCCTCCGCCGAAGGAGATAAGGCTGGGTCCGGATCCCGCCACAAATCCTTCCAGCAAGCCTTGGGCCGCCTTCCAGTCGCCCCCGTGGACGGCCGTGGTGACGGCGCGGACCACGAGGAAGTCCGAGAGGAAGTACAGTTCGTCAGGCTCGGTTCCGGCGGCGTCCAATGCTGCGGTGGCCGCCGCGAAGGCGCTGTCCGGCTTTCCCTGGAGCAGCAGCCGGTCGGCTTCCAGTGCCAGCTCGAAGGCCCTTTCGACATTGCCTGCCGGCGGCCCTTCCCCGCCCGGGCTGGCAGCGTCGCCACCGGGCGCGCCCAGGGCCTCGGCGTCGCCGGCCAGGGCCAGGACCATGGTTCGGATCGTCCGGACGCGCTCCCTAGAAGCGGCAAGGATGCCTTCGGCCTCGCCGGGATTGGCCGTCGCGAGCCGCTCCCCTGCGTGCAACAGCGCCTCCGCGCGCCGCATGATGTCGGCCGGCGAATGTCCCAGTGCGGACAAGACTGCAGCCCACAGCAGGGTCCCCGTCAGCAGGCTGGCCACCGTGCGCCCTTGCGCGAAATCAGCCTCCAGAATGTCCCGTGCGGCCACGTGGTTGGAGGTGTTGTAGTACGTTCGTGCTATTACCGCACGCGCCGCGATCTGCAGTTCAGGGTCTTTCACCTGGGAGGCCGCCTTGCGGGCAAGTTCGTCCTCGAAGAGCCTGCTGGCGAGCACGGCGGCGCGGAGCAGCTGTCTGTCCTCGACCTCGACTCCGCATTCCATCGACCAGCTCACGTGCCGCAGAAGCCCCTCCGCCGAGGCCGGTTCCCGGTCCATCAACCGCAACAAGCCCTGCCGGAGCTCGAGGCTTCGCGCAGGCGAAATCAGGGTCCGAAGCGTGTCGCCGTAAACCGAGTGCCACAGCCGCAGTTCAGCCTCAGGTGCGTCCGAGACGCGGATCAGCTCCTCCTCGATGAGCCCCGCCACGGTGGGGGCGCTTACCAAAGCTTCTATCAGTGTCCTGGCCACCGGTTCCGCCAGGGCCACGAGGTTCAGGGCCTTGCTTTCCTCCGCGGAGCGTCGGAGCAACTGGCGGCGGACGACGTCGCTCAACCGTTCGCCGTGGCTGTTCAGCTGGCGGGTGAGCAGCCAAACCCCGTTGCGCTGGAGCAGCGTACCGTCAGTCTTCGCGTCGTCAATCAGACAGGTCAGCAACAGCGGGTTCCCCGCCGAAGCGGCCCAGAGCGTCTCTGCGACGGCGGGCAGGACTTGGGGGCCGAGCCGGTGAGCCAGGATATCGGCCGTTTGTTCCCGGGTGAGCGGTCGCAGGTCGTGCCGTTCCGCAATGCCCTCGAACCACAGCTGCAGGAGCGGCTCCGGCAGCCCAGGGCGGGCCGCGGCGGCGACGAGCAGCTTCGCCCAGCCGGCGGCTGCGAGTTCTACCAGGACCCCCGCTGTGGCCTCATCCAGGTCGTGGGCGTCGTCGACAATCAGCAGGAGCGGTTTTTGGGTCACCCGCCGCTGCCCTTCGAGGTAATCCCAGAAAGTCCGCAGCACGACCAGCTGGGACGTGGCATCCTGCACGGGCAGGTCCACGATGAACGGCGCCAGCACGCCGTAGGGCACCTGGCTCAGGGCCGGGCTGCCGTGCAGGCGGACGGGTGTCACCTGTCCGTCCAACTGGGCGGCAACGGCTTCCATCAGCGTCGACTTGCCGATCCCGTGCTCGCCCAGCAACAGCACAGCGACGTGGGTGCCACCCCTGAGCGCGTCAACTGCCGCGCTCAGGTCCTCCGACCGCCCCGTCACAGCGCGACGCTCCTCATCGGCGGGAGCCGCCGCACGGGCCCTAGATGAGTCCAAGCAGATCACTCCGCGACGAAACTCCGAACTTCGTGAACACCTGGTACAGGTGGCCCTCCACCGTTCGAACCGAAATCCCAATTTCGAGGGCGATGTCCTTGTTAGAGACGCCGCTCCCCGCCAGCGCGGCGATCTGCCGCTCCCGATCCGTCAGCAGCGGGCCCCTGTTCCGCGGCTCTATGGGCAGCGCTGGCACCGATGCAGACAAGGATTCGAGCATGCTGTGGGCGGCCGCGGCGATCCCCGCCAGGCCGGCGGCCCGGGCGAAGCTGAAGGCGAGCGCGGCGCATCTGGCCTGGACGGCGTCGAGCTCGAGCGCGGCGGCGAGGTCGGCAGCTTCGAGCATGGTCGCGGCGTCCTTCTTCCGGCTGCCGACAGCGACCACCCGGGACAGTTCCGCGAGGGGGCCTTGCCGCCGCCCGGCAATCTCTTCCGTGAACTGGAAGTCCTTCGCCGTACCGTTGACGGTCGCACCGAGCATGCAAATGCCGGCCAGTGTGTAGCGGCCGTCCCGGAAGTGCCGCTCAGCGGCGTGGACCAGCCGTTCTTTCGCGTCGGGGTCGCCCAGCCACCGGGAAGCCATGTCCATGCAGAACTCGGCCGAGCTGCTGACCACGAAGCGTGCGGGCCCGTCCGCGGACCGTGCGCGGTCGAGGTAGACGGTGGCCTGCACGGAGTTTCCCATCTGCGCGTAGGCAAAAGCCGTGGCAGCGTAGGCCTGCCGCAGTGCGTGCAGGCTGGTCCGGACCTCGAGCTGGGCGATCGCGGCGAGGAGCGGATCCAGTGCCAGATAGCCCCGCCCGGCATAGACATAGGCGAGCCCGACGGCGAGGTCGGTCGCGGCGCTGCCCGAGTGCAGTCCATGTCCGGCACGGCCGCTGGCATCTTTGAGCATGTCGATGCTCTGGCGCCACTGGCCGGAGAGCAGGAGGACGTTGAAGGAGCGCCAGGCGAAGTTTTCACGGATCCGCGGCACGTTGGACCATTCGCCCAGTTTTCCGGCCAGTTCGCGCATCAGCTGGCGGGCTTCGAGTTCCTTTCCCGTCATGCACAGGGCTTCCATCAGGATGATCGAGGTCCGGAGCCGGTGGACCGGGTCGATCGCGTCGGCGTCGGCGTCGGTGGCTGCGGCGCTGAGCCGGTCCATCATCGGTTCGTACTCGCCGATGAAGGAGAGGTAGGTGAACTCGCAAAGATCCAGGCAGAGGACGGCGCGGGCCAGCGACTCCGCATCGGAAGGCGGGTCGCCCTGCTGGAATTCTTCCAGCCGCAGCCTGGACCGCCGAAGGAGTTCGGGGACTTTCCCGCTGCGGTCCTCCAGCCACGCCATGCAGTCGGCCTTGGCCGCGACCAGTTCGGCGAAGGGCTCAGGCGCGAGCAGGTTGTTCTGTGCCTCTGTGACGTCGTCCAGCGAGGACATCGCCTGGAGGGGCAGCCCCAGCTGCAGGTACGCTGCGGCCTTCTGCTGCTGTCCGCCGGCCCATTCGCGGTCGCTTGGGCTGATCCCGCCGGCGCACTTCAGCGCGAACTTCGGATCGAAGAGGCCTACGGCGGCCCGGGCGGCTGCCAGCGCATGGGCCGGGGCCAGCTCCGCGTGGCAGTCGTGCGTCCACGCAGCGTAGGCGAGCAGGTCCTCCACGCTGAGCTCCGCCAGCTCGTGTTCCTGATGGCCCGGAACTTTGTCGCGCAACTCCAGCCGGCGCTCCACGGTGAGCCAATTCCGAACGATGTCGCCCAGGTAACGGTCTCCAAGTGTCACGAAATGTCGGTCGGTGCGGTCGACGAGGATCTGACCCGCGTCCTCCATGTCCGCGATGAGTCCAGGGCCGTACATCTTCGCAAGCCGCGACAGAGACATACTGCGGGCGCAGGACAGCACCTCGATGGCTTCCCGGGCCAGAGGAGTTTCCCGCGCGTAGCGCGCCTTGACGATGTCCTCCAGAGCCGTTTTGCCGTCCAGGACTACCTCATCGACCAGGGTCCACACGGAGCCGGCCAGCACCAGATTGCCGCGTTCGATCTGCTCCGACACCACGGCCTGCAGGAGGGTGGGGCTGCCACCGACCAGTTCGTGCAACTGCGTGGCCAGGGCCGTCGAAACCCGGTGCCCCAGGGCGGCCTGAAGCACTTCGCGGGTTTCCATCTCGGTCATGCTGGCGAGCCGGACTTCGGCCAGTTGCCCGGAGGTGATGAGCCAGTAGAAGTCGGGTGGCAGGTCGGTGGCGCGCTGCGCGGTGGCTACGAGCCGGCCGGTGCCGGTCTGCAGCAGGTTCAACAAAACCCCGGTGCTCTGTTCGTCCAGGGAACCGGCGTTGTCCAACAGGATGACGCATTGCCGCCCCGCGGCGTCGTTGCGGATGAGTGAGGTGATGCCGTGCAGGATCGCGGTGGGTGAGCCAAGGGAGCTTTGCGGGAGCCGGGCGAGCGTGAACGCCAGGCATCCATAGGGGGTGGAAGTGCCCGACCCGGAGCTGCGCAACTGCACTGTATAGACGTCCGGACCAAGGCCGGCGACGGCGCTGCGTCCGACGAGGGACTTCCCGACTCCACGGTCCCCGGTAATGACGACTCCCATGCCGTCGGGCGCGGCGAGGGCGGCACGGACACGGTCAGCGTCTGCCCCGCGTGCCAGGCCTGCCCACGCGTGCTTGTTGACCGTACCGGCGACGTGTTGATCGCCAGCCGGTGCCAATGTATTGGGAACATGCCCCCAGCCCAGCGAATCCCTCGACATCTAGTTTCCTTTGCACCGCCTTGCGGCCGGCAACCCCAGCACCGTCCGCTTAGACGTAGCGTAACTCTATCCCCCGACAAGAGAGTAAACAGATCATAACGGCAAGGCGGGATGCTTGGAAAGGAAATCCAGTGGAAAGCAGATCGAGGCGGTGGACGCTACGGGGCCTTCGCAGGGTGGAACTTTTGCTGGGCCGACTGGAGTCCGTCCCGCACGAGCGCCTCCACGGCGTCGGCTGCGGTGTCGATCAGGAACGGCAGTTCCTTCTTCTCCGCGGTGGCAAAGTCCCGCAGCACGAAATCGGCGGTATCCATCCGGCCCGGCGGCCGGCCGACCCCCACACGCACCCGCAGGTAGTCTTTGGTGGCGAGTGCCTTGGAGATGTCGCGGAGCCCGTTGTGGCCGCCCTCGCCCCCGCCGATCTTGAGTTTGATGCTCATGAACGGAATGTCGATCTCGTCGTGGACGGCAATGACGCGGGCCGGGTCGATGTCATAGAACTTCGCCAACGCGGAAACCGGACCGCCGGAGACGTTCATGTAGCTGACGGGCTTGGCCAGCACCACCCGCGGGCCGCCGATGCCGAGCCGGCCTTCGAGGACCTGGGCCCGTGCCTTGTGCGACTTGAAACCGCCGCCGATCCGGGCCGCCATTTCATCGAGCACCATCTGGCCGACATTGTGCCGGTTGTGGGCGTACTCGGAACCCGGATTGCCAAGGCCTACGATCAGCCACGTGTCAGTCATCGATCAGTCCTTCTGGTGGGGCAGTCCGGGTCGAGGGGCGGGATGGGCAAGCTGTGCAGACGACGGCGGCCGGGCCCCTAAGGGACCCGGCCACCGAAACGCCGGAACTACTCGGCCGCGACCGAAGAACCTTCGGTGGTGTCCGCGGATGCCTCTTCCTCGGAGACCTCGGTGGCCTCGGAGATGTGAACGACGAGGGCCTCGGCGTCGGCCAGCAGGACGGTGCCCTTCGGCAGAACCAGATCGGCAGCGTGGATGTGCTCGCCGGCCTTGCGGCCCTCGATGCTGACCTCGACGGCGGTCGGCAGGTGGGTTGCCTCAGCCTCGACGGAGACGGTGGTCATTTCCTGGTTGTACACGTTGCCCGGAGCAAGCTCACCGGTCAGCTGCACGGGAACGTCCACGGTGACCTTCTCGCCGGTGCGGACGGTCAGGAGGTCGAGGTGCTCAATGATCTGCTTGATCGGGTCGCGCTGGATGTCCTTGACCAGGGCCAGGTGCTGTTCGCCGTTGATGTCGAGGGTCAGCAGTGCGTTGGCACGGCGGACGGCCAGGGTGGTGGACTTGGCCGGCAGGGTGATGTGGATGGGCTCGGCGCCGTGACCGTAGATGACGGCGGGAATCAGGCCGGCCATGCGTGCGCGGCGGGCGAAGCCCTTGCCGAATTCGGTGCGGACTTCTGCTGCGAGCTTCTGCTCAGACATGGGTATCTCCTAGTGGACTAGCGGTGTTTAGCAAGGGCGGAGGTCTGTTTGCGACCTTCAACGCCGGGCGGCACGGCCGCCCTTCCGAAGGGAGATTCAGACCCAGTCGATAACGGAGACCAGCAGTCGGTGCTCCGTGCAGCCTTTCGCTGCGTGCGGACTACCGGTGCTCTCCCTCGCCAAGGTATCGGAAAGAGCTTAGCAGTGCCGGACCCTGTTTCGCGAAAACCGGGTCCGGCACTGCTGCCGCGGCGCGGGGCCGGGCGCGCCCAGCCGGGCGCCGGGCAAAGCCTCAGCCTAGGCGTTGCCGTCGAAGAGGCTGGTGACGGAGCCGTCGTCGAACACTTCGCGGATAGCACGGGCGATCAGCGGTGCGATGGACAGCACGGTGAGCTGCGGGAAGTGCTTGTTGGCGGCGATCGGCAGCGTGTTGGTGACAACGACTTCGCGGGCGCCGGACTCGGCGAGACGCTGCGGCGCCGGTTCGGAGAACACCGCGTGGGTCGCTGCGATGATGACGTCCTTGGCGCCGGCGTTCTTGAGCACCTGGACGGCACCGGAAATGGTTCCGCCGGTGTCGATCATGTCGTCGATCAGGACGCAGGTGCGGCCCTGGACCTGGCCCACGACGGTCTTGGAGACCGCCTGGTTGGGCACCGTGAGGTCGCGGCTCTTGTGCACGAAAGCAAGCGGCGCGCCGCCGAGGCGCTCGGCCCACTGTTCGGCGACGCGGACGCGGCCGGTGTCCGGAGAGACGACGGTGATGTTGTCCGAGCCCACCCGGGTTCGGATGTAGTCGGCCAGAAGCGGGATCGCCATCAGGTGGTCCACCGGGCCGTCGAAGAAGCCCTGGATCTGCGAGGTGTGCAGGTCAACGCTCATGATGCGGTCCGCGCCGGCGGTCTTGTAGAGGTCCGCGACCAGACGGGCCGAGATCGGCTCGCGGCCGCGTCCCTTCTTGTCCTGGCGGGCGTAAGGGTAGAACGGCGAGACCACGGTGATGCGCTTGGCGGACGCCCGCTTGAGCGAATCGATCATGATCAGCTGCTCCATCAGCCAGTTGTTCAGCGGGGCGGGGTGGGCCTGGATGACGAAGGCGTCGGTGCCGCGGACGCTCTCGCCGGCCCGGACATAGATCTCGCCGTTGGCAAAGTCGTAGGCGTCCAGCGGCAGCAGTTCGGTGCCCAGCTCCTTGGCGATCTCGCGCGCCAGCTCCGGGTGTGCGCGCCCGGCGGCAAGCACCAGCTTCTTCTCGCCGTGTGCCGTAATTTCGCTCATGTTTGCTAGCCCTCTTCTGTTGTTGCCGGTGTAGTGGAGGATGTGGGGGTGCCGGCGGCCTCGGCCAGCGTGGCGGAGATGGAGCCCGGACGGTTCGCCGCGACCCAGCCTTCGGTGTTCCGCTGCTTAGCCAGGGACAGGACGAGGGCGCCGGCGGGCACGTCGTTGCGGATCACGGCGCCGGCGCCGCTGTACGCGCCGTCGCCCACGTTGACCGGAGCCACGAACACCGTGTTGGAACCGGTGCGGACGCCGGAGCCGATTACGGTGCGGTGCTTTTTCACGCCGTCGTAGTTTGCCGTGATGTTGCCGCAGCCGATGTTGGTGTCCTCGCCGATCTCCGCGTCGCCGGCGTAGCCGAGATGGGAGAGCTTTGAGCCGCGGCCGATTGTGACGTTCTTCGTCTCGTAGAACGCGCCGATCTTGCCGGTTTCTCCGAGGACGGTCCCGGGGCGCAGGTAGGTGAACGGGCCGACGCTGGACCGGGCGCCGATGGTGGCGCCGGAGCCGTGGGTCCGGATCACTGTGGCGCCCTCCCCCACCTGGACGTCGGTCAAGGTGGTGTCGGGGCCGACGACGGCGTCGCGCGCCACGGTGGTGGCCCCGTGCAGCTGCGTGTTGGGCAGCAGCCGGACGTCCTCGTCGAGCGTCACGGTGGCGTCGATCCAGGTGGTGGCGGGGTCGACGACGGTCACGCCGGCACGCATCCAGGCCTCGACGGTACGGCGGTTGTGCTCGGCGCCGAGGGCGGAGAGCTGGACGCGGTCGTTGGCACCTTCGACCTGCCAGCGGTCCTCGGTCACGACAGCGGCGACCCGGCCGCCGGCGGCGCGCGCCAAGGCCAGGACGTCGGTGAGGTACTTCTCACCCTGGGCGTTGTCGGTGGTGACGTGGGCCAGGGAGTCCCGCAGCACGGCGGCGTCGAAGGCGTAGATGCCGGAGTTGATTTCCCGGATTTCACGCTCCGCGTCGCTGGCGTCCTTGTGTTCCCGGATGCCGGTCACGGTGCCGTCGCCGGCGCGGAGGATGCGGCCGTAGCCGGTGGCGTCGTCGAGCACTGCGGTCAGGACGGTGACGGCGTTGCCGTCCGCCTCGTGAGCGGCGACCAGTTCCGAAAGCAGTTCGCCGGTGAGTAGCGGGACGTCGCCGTAGGTGACGACGACCGTTCCGGTCAGCGGCGCCTGGAGGTGGCGGGCGTCGAGGGCTTCGAGGGCGGCTTCGACGGCGCGGCCGGTGCCGGGAACGTCGTCCTGGTCGACGATCAGTGCCTGCGGATCAAGTCCGGCGATGTGCGAGGCGACCTGGTCGCGTTCGTGCCGGACCACGAGGGCCAACTCGTGCGGTCGGAGGGCGCGGGCGGCGTTCAGTGCGTGCCCGACGAGGGAGCGGCCGCCAATTTCGTGGAGGATCTTGGGGGTACGGGACTTCATCCGGGTACCGGCACCTGCTGCTAGGACAATGACGGCGGCGGGGCCGGTGTTCTCGGGGCTCACGTACGGGCTCTCCTTGCTCAGTGGCCTGACTCAGTGCCACTGCTCGGTCGATCTCGGCCCACCCGTGGACGACAGCCAGGTGGTCCACCTCGTTGCCGACTCCGTGCGGCCGCGCCGGACCAGGTTCCGGCCTCGGCATCCTCTTTATCCTACTGGACTGCCGCCGCCCCCAGCCCGGCCGGACCGGTTCCTCCGGCGGCTGGGCCGGTTCCTCCGGCTTCCGGGCCGGTTCGTCCGGCCACGACTGCCTGCGGCAGTTCCGCCCATAGGACTCGAACCTATACTCCACGGCTCCAAAGGCCGGGGTGCTGCCATTACACCAGAGCGGACCGTGCCCAAGCGTCGAGCCTGAGGCACAAGAGACAATTCTGCCACGAAGGATGTTGCTCGTGCGACTTGATGCCATGGCCGCCGGCGGCGGGTGCCCGGTACACCTGGCTGCGCGGTGCCGCCGCGGGTGCATGCCGGGGGCAGCCGAGCGGGCGCAGCCGAGCGGGCGCAGCCGTAGGGCATGATGGTCAGGTGAGCAAGAGCGCAGGCGTGTCCGGAGGGGCGGACCCCCGCACCGGCGGGCCGGTACGGTCCCCGGGCCACATCCCCAGGTCCCGAATGACCGGCGCCCAGCGCCGCATCCAGCTGATCGGCGTCGGCCGCGGGCTCTTCGCGCACCGCGGCCTGGACGGCACCACCATTGAAGAGATCGCTTCCGCCGCGGGCGTTTCGAAGCCGGTGATCTACGAACATTTCGGTTCCAAGGAGGGCCTGTACACCCAGGTCGTGGAGCACGAGTTCCGGATCCTGCTTGGCTCCATCAACGATGCCCTCTCCGCAGACGCCAAGCCGCGCGTCCTGGTCGAGCGCGCCGCGCTGGCCCTGCTGGGCTACATCGAGGACCGGACCGAAGGGTTCCGCATCCTGATGCGCGACGCCCCGCCATCGCAGCCCGAAGGAGCATTCTCCTCCCTGCTTTCGCAGGTCGCGGCGCGAGTCGAGTACATCCTGGCCGACGAATTCGCCCGCCGCGGCTTCAGTTCTGCCGACGGCGCCATGTACGCCCAGATGCTCGTGGGCATGGTCGCGATGACCGGCCAGTGGTGGCAGGACAGCCGCACCCCGGACAAGCGCGAAGTCGCCGCGCACGTGGTAAACCTCGCCTGGAACGGCCTCACCGGGCTGCGCAAGGAACCCGAACTCCGCGTCGAGGACTGAGTCTCCCTCGCCTGAGCCCGGCGGTCAGTCGGTGAGTCCGCGAAACGGCCATCCTCCGCGTGCTCGCTCGTTCCTCGCTTAGACGCACGCTTCCGGATAGCCGTTTCCCGGCCTCACTTTTGAGAGAAGTGCTCCTGCGGAAACGCGTTGCTGGTTGGCCGTAGTCACAACTCCGGGTACCTCTCCCAGCAGGCAGGCAGCAGCAGACATCCGGCAGCGTGCGTCTAAGTGAGCGGCCGCCGTCCGGGTTCCCTGACCGAGCTTGCGAGGTTAGGGGGACGGCGGAAGAGCGAGCGAGCACGCAGAGGATGGCTGTGCTGCCGGCGCGAGCCAACGAAGTTGCGGCCCAGGATGACCGGGGCCGGCTCCGGCGCCCAACCCCACCGGCGCTGAAGAGCGGGTTACTCGCCGAGGACCTCGAGGGCCTCAATCCACTCGAGTTCGAGGGCTTCGCGGTCCCCGGCGAGGTCCTTGAGCTTCTTGTTTTGCTCGGCCAGGGCGTCGAAGTCCGACTCGGCTGTGCTCTTGACCATCTGGTCGTGGATTTTCTTTTCCTGCTGCTCCACCTTGCCCAGTTGGCGCTCGATCCGGTTCTTGGCCTTGCGGGCGTCCCGCTTTTCGGCTTCCGAGGAGCCGGACGGGACGGGGGCGGAGCTGCCGCTTGGCCCGGTGACCGGGTTTCCGCCGCCGGTAATGGTGGAGCCGGCCAGTGCCGCCTCGCGCAGTTCCAGGTACTGGTCGACGCCGCGCGGCAAGGCGCGGATCTTGCCGTCGCCCAGCAGCGCCATCTGGTGGTCCGTGACGCGTTCCAGCAGGTAGCGGTCGTGGCTGACGACTACGAGCGTGCCGGGCCAGCCGTCCAGCACGTCTTCGACGGCGGCCAGAGTGTCCGTGTCGAGGTCGTTGGTGGGCTCGTCGAGCATCAGCACGTTCGGCTCCCCCACGAGCAGGCGCAGCAGCTGGAGCCGGCGTCGCTCACCACCGGAGAGGTCCCTGACCGGGGTCCACTGCTTCTCATTCGTGAAGCCAAGCTGCTCCACGAGCTGGCCGGCCGTAAATTCCTTGCCGCCCACGTTGAAGGAACGCTTTTCGCGCTCGATCACTTCGATCACCCGCAGATCGGAGACGTCGTCGAGCTCCTTGACCTCCTGGGTGAGCACCGCGGTGACCACCGTCTTTCCGCGCTTGAACTTGCCGGAGCTGGGCTCGATTTCGCCGTTGAGCAGCTTCAGCAGGGTGGTCTTGCCGGCACCGTTGACCCCGACCAGGCCCAGCCGTTCGCCCGGGGCGAGCCGCAGCGTGATGTTGTCGAACAGCTTCTGCCCGGGCTCGCCGCCGCGGAAGTCGAGCGAAACATTTTCCAGGTCCAGCACGTCCTTGCCGAGACGTGCCGTGGCCATCTTGCTCAACGCCGTCGAGTCGCGAGGCTCCGGGACGTCGGCGATCAGCGCGTTGGCGGCCTCGATCCGGAACTTCGGCTTGGCCGTCCGGGCCGGGGCGCCGCGGCGCAGCCAGGCCAGCTCCTTCTTCACGAGTTGCTGGCGCTTGCCTTCGGTCACCGACGCCGCGCGGTCGCGCTCGGCGCGGGCCAGGACATAGGCGGCATAGCCGCCGTCGAAGGGGTCCATGATGCCGTCATGGATTTCCCAGGTCTTGTTGCAGACTTCGTCGAGGAACCAGCGATCGTGGGTGACCACCAGGAAGGCGCCCTGGTTGGCCCGCCACCGGGTCTTCAAGTGCCGGGACAGCCACGCGACGCCCTCGACGTCGAGGTGGTTGGTGGGCTCGTCGAGCATGATGACGTCGTGGTCCTCGATCAGCAGCTTGGCCAGCGCGACGCGGCGCTTCTGCCCCCCGGAGAGGGCATGGACGTTGGCGTGCCAGTCGACGTCGGACACCAGGCCGCCCATGACTTCACGGATCTTCGGATTGCGGGCCCATTCGTAGTCGGCCTGGTCGCCGACGATGGCAGCGCCGACGGTGAGGTCGCCGTCCAGGACGTCGCTCTGGTCCAGGTAGCCGATATTGACCTCGCTGCGCTTGGTTACCCGGCCCGAGTCCGGCGTGGAGCGCATGGCCAGGAGGCGCATCAGCGTGGATTTGCCGTCACCGTTGCGGCCCACCATGCCAATCCGGTCGCCCTCCTCGAGTCCGAGGGTGATGCCGTCCAGGACGGTGCGCGTCGCGTACGAAACTGTGAGGTTTTCGCCGCCAAGAAGGTGTGCCACGGGGAACTGCTTTCCTAGATGAAATGGTCGAGCTAAAGGCGCTTCAGGCCGGGGGTGAGCCGGAGGTAGATTCCGTCCACGCCACTAAAGGAGCGTATCGGAGATGATGCGGGCACCGTGCACCGGGCCGTGGACCGCCATGGCGTCGAGGCCGTGATGCCGGAGGTCCTCGGCAAGGCCCTCCGCAGCGGCCGGGCTATGGGCCAGCAAAGCCACGGTGGGCCCCGATCCGGAGACGATCCCGGCAATCGCGCCGCAGGATTCGCCGAGCCCCAGCACGTCCCGCAGTCCGGGCGCCAGCTCAATGGAGGCCCGTTGCAGGTCGTTGACGAGGACCCGGCTGAGCGCGTCGGCGTCGCCGCTGCGGAGAGCGGCGAGGACCCGCGGATCCACCGACGTGGGCGCCTCGATCTGCGCCCTCTCGGCCGCGCGCAGCCGGTCGAGGGTGCGGAAAACCTCCGGGGTGGACAGGCCGAAATCCGCGGTGACGAGCACCCAGTCTGTCTGGGCCTTGACCAGCGCGGGAGACAGGTCGTCGCCCACGCCGAGCCCGACGGCGGTGCCTCCCAGCAGGGAGAACGGCACGTCCGCGCCGAGTTCGGCCGCCAGGTGGGCGAGCTCGTCGCGCGAGAGTCCGCTGTTCCAAAGCGCATCGCAGGCCAGGAGGGTGGCCGCGGCGTCGGCCGAACCGCCGCCCATGCCGCCGGCGACCGGGACCCGCTTGGTAATTTCCAGGTGGACGCCGGTGGAATGCTCCGAGACATCCGTCATGATGGCCGCGGCCTTGTACGCGAGGTTGCGCTCGTCGAGCGGGATGTCGACGTCGTCGAGGTCCAGGGTGCTGGCCGGGCTGATGCCGACCGTGATCTCGCCCGTGTCCGTGCTGGTGGCCGCGACCTCTTCGTAGAGCGACACCGCCAGGTAGACGCTGGCCACCGGGTGGTAGCCGTCCGCGCGCAGCGGCCCGACATCCAGTGAGACGTTTACTTTGCCGGGTGCCTTGACCCGGACAGTCCTCGCGGAAAAGCGCCCTCTCACTGCGTTCATGGCTCCACGCTATGGCATGGCAGGCCGTGGCTCCAAGCAGCACCGGCACGGCCGGAAAGTCTTGACGGCTGCACCCGCGGCAGCCTGCGGCGCATTCCCGGCGGCCGGCGGCGGTCAGAAACCGGGCTGGGCGTGCGCTTCGGCGATCCGGGCGAAAGCGGCGACGTCGAGCACTTCGCCCCGGGCGGTGGGGTCGACACCGGCGGCGCGGAGGCAGCGTTCGGCTTCGGCGGCGCTGCCGGCCCAGCCCGCCAGGGCGGCCCGGAGGGTCTTGCGCCGCTGGGCGAAGGCCGCGTCGATCACGGCGAAAACTTGTTCCCTGGTGGCGGTGGTGGCGGGCGGTTCCCGGCGGGTGAAGGCGACCAAGCCGGAGTGGATCTTGGGCGCCGGCCAAAACACGTTCATGCCGATGACGCCGGCCTTGCGCATGCCGCTGTACCAGGCCGCCTTGACCGACGGCACGCCGTAGGTCTTCGAGCCCGGCGGTGCCGCGAGCCGGTCGGCGACCTCGTCCTGGACCATGACCAGGCCGTGCCGCAGGCTCGGGAAGTGCTGGAGCAGGTGCAGGACCACGGGGACGGCCACGTTGTAGGGAAGATTGGCCACCAGCGCGGTGGGCTGCACCGGCAGTTCGGTGACCTTCATCGCGTCAGCGAGGACCAGGTGGAAGTTCTCCACCGCGTCGGGGCGCCACCGGCCTACGGTGGCGGGAAGCTTGGCGGCCAGGACCGGATCGATTTCGACGGCGACCACCGCCTTGGCGGCGTCCAACAGGCCCAGGGTCAGCGACCCCAGTCCCGGACCCACCTCCAGGACGGTCTCCTCCGCGCCGATGTCTGCGGCGCCGACGATGCGCCGGATGGTGTTGCCGTCGATGACGAAGTTCTGGCCCAGCGTTTTGGTGGGACGGACCCCGATTTCCTCGGCCAGCCGGCGGATGTCAGAGGCGCCCAGGAGTTGCGCCGGAGTGCCGGACGGCAGCTTCCCGGCAGGCTCGACGGCGGCGGAGGGGGTCGGTTCAGTCACCTAGGTATCCTATCCCGCGGCGGCAACGACAATGGCCGGCCCCCGGAATCCGAAGGATCCGGGACCGGCCATCGATCGGCAGTGCGGTGCAGCTCAGTCGCCGCCGCGGGCGTGCCTGCTGTTAGCTGGAGGCGGCCCAGCCGCAGCCCCACGGGCGCAGGCCTGCTTTGGCGTAGTACGCGTTGGCTACCGCGATCTGCTGAGCCTTGCTGGCTGCAGCAGCGTTGGGCGCGTACGCGCCGCCACCGTTGGCCAGCCAGGAAGAGACATCGAACTGCAGGCCGCCGTAGTAGCCGTTCCCGGAGTTGATGGCCCAGTTGCCGCCGGACTCGCACTGGGCGATCTTGTCCCACATGGCTTCGTTCATCATTGCCGGGGCTGCGGCGCCGGTGTTGGCGGCAGCCGCTGCCTCGGCCTTGGGCTTCTCCTTGGTGCCGACTGTGACCTTCTGGGTCACGGGCTGGAGGGTGACGTTCTGCGAGACCAGGGTCCGGGAGGCTTCACGGCCGTCAACGAGGACCAGTTTGAAGCTTTTGCTCATGCTTCCGGCGGTGCCTGCCTGGGTGACCGTCTTGTCACCCTTGAGCATGGTCGCGTCTTCAGTGGTGAGAGTTTCGAACGGGACAGCCTCGGTGGCGTCAGCGGTCTTGGTGGTGTCGACCCGGGAGACCTTGACGACCATGTCGTTGACCACGTGGGCATTGTCGGGCTGGGAAATGCGGTCGCTGGCGCCAAGCTTGATGCCCGCGTCCGCGAGCAGCTGCCCGACAGTGGCCGTCGTCGTAGTGGTCTGGGTGGCGTTGCCGTCCGCGACGATGGTCACGGCCTTCGGCGTCGAGATGCTGACGTAGGAGCCGGAAACGGCGAGCTGCGCGTCCTTCGGGGCGGAAACTTCCGAGGCGCCGGCGACGCCGAGCTCGGTGACCAGTCGTTCCACGGTGGGCGCCGTGGTATTGACGGTCCGCTCTGCACCGTCCAGGCTGACCTTGACGGTCTTGGCCAGGTTGACATTGATGACTGATCCGTCCTGCACATGGGAGTCCGCCGAGGGCGAGACCTTGTCCGCGGACTGCAGCTCCACCTTGGCGCCCCGGACCACCTGGCCGACGGTGCCGCCGAATGTCTGGACGGAGCTCACTTTCCCGTCAACGTTGAGGGTGACCGTCTTGTTGTTGCCAACGAAGGCGACGAGCCCCAGCACGAGTGCCACGAGCACCACGAGTTGGGTGCCGACCTTGACAAGGCTGAACTTGCCGTCCGATGTGAAGAACTTGACCACGATTGCCCATATCTGTTGGACCATCCGGGCACGGGGAAAAGCGCTCACGTTTCCCCGGCGCAAACACCCCAGGGGCAGTCCGGAACAGGTCCGGATGTTTGCGGAAAACGCGGGCACCGCCACACTTCCAAGCGAGAGCGCACACGAGGTTTCTTTACCGCGGTGCGCCCGAAGGGAGTGAAATTATCCGAAGGCCTTCCCCGACCCCGGCTAATAGTTGACCACTGTAACCGTAGCGTTATAAACCAACCAAGATTTTGTGCATACCCAGTATGTCCACGAGGCGGCGGTCGACGAAGAATTCAGTCCCAGGATCCGTATGCCTGCACGGTGTTTTCGGCCAACCCGGCACAGAGCCCGGAGAGCTCCCGGCCTGTCAATTCCGCCATCGCACGGACCGTGTACGGAACCATGTAGCTGGCGTTCGGCTTCCCCCGGTGCGGGTGCGGGGTGAGGAACGGGGCGTCCGTCTCAACGAGGAGCCGTCCGGGTTCGGCAATGGCCAGGGCCGCACGCAGGTTGGCTGCATTCTTGAACGTCACGGTCCCTGCGAAGGACATGAACCAGCCCTCCTCGTTGCAGGTCCGGGCGAGCTCCTCGCCGCCCGAGAAGCAGTGGAAGACCACCCGTTCCGGGGCGCCCTCCTCGCGGAGGACCTGCACCACGTCCTCGTGCGCGTCCCGGTCATGGATCTGCAGCGTCAGGCCCAGCCGCTTGGCGATGTCGATGTGGCGCCGGAAGGAGTACCGCTGCTGGACCAGCCCCTCCCCCTCGGTGCGGAAGAAGTCCAGGCCGGTTTCGCCGATGGCCCGGATCCGCGGGTGGGCCGCGAGCGCCTCAATCTCCGCCAGCGCCTCCTCCAGTTCGCCCCGGGCTGCGTACGCCGGCGCATCGTTGGGGTGCAGCGCGACGGCGCCCAGCAGCCGCGAGTCCTGCTCCACTGCCCGCACGGTGAAACGGGACGACTCAAGATCGCATCCCACCTGGATGGCACCCTGGACCCCCACGGCCTCGGCGGCGTCCAGGGCGTCCTTGATGCTGATCGCCGGGGCCCCTTTGGAAAAATCGGCATCCGGAAAGTCCAGGTGGGTGTGGTTGTCCATGACCGGGACGGGCAGCGGCTCCGGCGCCGGCGGATAGGCCTTCCGGCCGGACGAACCGCTCCCGGGCTCCCCATTGCTGGTTGCGCGGAAAGGAGCGGGAGTCAGCGGATTGCACATGCTTTTAGCCTAGCCGCGGCGGGGCCGGAGAATTACCCGGAACTCTCTATATGCTTCGTCAGTTGTGTTAGTACGCTGATAGCAAAGACAGGCGTGAACCAGATGCGGGTCCGGGCATACACTGCCGCTCCGCCCGGGCCGCACCAGGGCTGAAAGGCTGCCGATGGACTACCACCGAAGCACCTCTGTAGACGAAGCGCTGCCGGAGCCGCAGGGCTATGGGCACGCGTCCGCCGCGACCTCACCCGCCCCGATGGAGGCCGCAGCCTTCCACGCCGCCAGTGAACGCATCCTGCGCGCCATTAACACTGTGATCGACGGCAAGGCCGACGCGGCCAAGCTGGCCCTGACGGTACTGCTGGCACAGGGGCATCTGCTCCTTGAGGACGTTCCGGGGGTGGGCAAAACCCTGCTGGCGAAGACCCTGGCCCGGACCATCGACTGTTCGGTCAGCCGGATCCAGTTCACCCCGGATCTGCTGCCCTCCGATGTCACCGGCGTCTCGATCTATAACCAGGCGTCCCGGACGTTTGAGTTCCGGCCCGGCGCGGTGTTCGCCAACATCGTGATCGGCGACGAGATCAACCGCGCTTCCGCCAAGACGCAGTCGGCCCTGCTGGAGTGCATGGAGGAGCACCAGGTCACGGTGGACGGCAAATCCTACAAACTGGACGAACCCTTCATGGTCGTGGCGACCCAGAACCCGATCGAGATGGAGGGAACCTACCCGCTACCCGAAGCGCAGCGCGACCGCTTCATGGCCCGCATTTCGATGGGCTACCCGGACCACGACTCCGAGCTGGAGATGCTCGAAACGCACCAGGCGGTGTCCCCGCTGACCCGGGTCACGGCGGTGGTCACCGCGGACGAGGTGGCGTCCATGATCGCCGCCGTCCAGCAGGTGTATGTGTCCCAATCGATCAAGGAATATACGGTGGCCCTGGGCCGTGCCACGAGGGAGAGCGCCATGCTCCGGCTGGGCGCGAGCCCCCGGTCCATGCTGCAGCTGCTGCGGGCGGCCAAGGCCACCGCCGCCCTGGAGGGCCGGGATTTCGTGCTGCCCGACGACGTCGTGAGCGTGGCCGAAGCGGTGCTGGCGCACCGGATCATCCTGGACCGCAAGGCGGCCAGCACCGGCGAGACCCCGCAAAGCGTCATCCGGTCCATCCTGGCGAAGGTGCCGGTCGGCCAGGAGGCGTCCCCGGCGCTGACCCGCGCCGGTCGGGACCGCGGCCGGCCCGATCCCGCCGCGCACCCCGTCGCCCGCCCCGCCGGCCGCTAGGGGGCTGAGGCGGCCGTGGGGTGGCTGGACCGGTTCCCGAAGCACATGTTCAGCTCACGCGGCTGGGGCCTGCTGGGGGCAGGGGTGCTGTCGCTGCTGGCCGCCCAGGTGCTGGGCCGCCGTGACCTGCTGGCCCTGGCCCTTCTGTTGCTGGTCCTGCCGCTGTTGTCGCTCGCCGGGACCAGGCTGCTTCAGCCCCGCTTCCAGGTCTACCGGGAGTTCAACCCGTCGCCGGTCGAGACCTCCTCGACCACCACCGTCCGGCTCGCGGTCGCGCGCACCGGCCCGGGCACCGGCCACGCCCTCATGGACGAGCAGCTCCCGTCCCGTTTCGGGAAGTCCCCGGTCTTCCGATTCCCGGCGCGGAGCGCCGTCGCAGGGGCCAGCCGCTACGAGTACCAGCTCCGGAGTGCCAAACGCGGCCAGTTCCTGATCGGGCCGGTCATGGCCGAATTCAGCGATCCTTTCGGGCTCGCCGTCCACCGCCGCGCGATCGACGGCGGCACCGTCCTCACTGTGACCCCGGCCGCCGTCGAACTTCCCGTGACCGGGCTGGCCGGCGCACGCGGCCACGACGGCGTCACCGCTACCCGGATCCGCGCCAACCCCAGCGACGATGACGTTATGACCCGCGAATACCGGCACGGCGATCCGATGCGCCGCGTGCACTGGGCGGCGACGGCCCGGCACGGCTCCCTCATGGTGCGGCAGGAGGAATCCGTGACGACCCCGGAAGCCACGATCATCCTGGACCAGCGGTTCCCCGCGTACTCCTCCGGTGCCGGCTATGTCTCCGGGGCCGACGCGGCCGACGGGCACGAACTGGTCAGCAGCGACACGTTTGAATGGGCCGTCACCGCCGCCATGTCCATCAGCGCCCACCTAGGCGAACGGAACTACGCCCTGCGCTGCCTGGACCCCGCGGGCGAGCCTGCCTTCCTGAACTCACCCTCGGCGCCGGAGCCGGAGGCCGACGAATATGTCGGGGCCGGCGGCCTGCAGTCCATTGCGGAGAGCCTCGCCGCGATCCAGTTGACCGGACCGCGCCGAGCCGCGGCCGACGCGGAGCCGCAGCCCTTCGACGACCGGCTGATGGACAAGCTGTCCGCGCACCGGCTGCGCGGGCCCATCCTCGCGATCCTGGGCCGGCTCACGGCGGCCGAGGCGCGCTCGCTCGCCCCGGCAGCGGGCTTCGGCGCGAATGCCTTCGCCCTCGTGGTCACCGACCGCACGGCCGATACCGGGCCCGTCCTGGAAATCCTGCGCCGCGGCGGTTGGCGCGCCGTGGCCGTCTCCGCCGCGACCCCGCTGCCGGCCGCGTGGTCGGCCTTCGACCAGGGCGGGACCCCGGCGCTCTCGGCCGCCACCGACGTGCGGCGCGGCGCGGGAGGCCGGCGATGACCCTGACTCCGCAGCGCAGCACTGCGCCCGGGAGGTCCGGACCCGACGCCGGGAAGCCTCCCGTTGCCGCTCACGGCGGCGCTGGCCGGCCGAAACTGGCCGGCGTCGAACCGTGGGCCGTGGGGCTCGCCGTCACGGTCGGCGTCGCGGGGGCGGCACTGGGACTCAACGGTGTGCTGCGCGGCTGGGCTTGGTACCCGGCCGTGCTCACCACGGTCCTGGCCGTCGCGATGACGATGGCGGCACTCCGCGCGCTGCGGCTGCGCGGCGTCCTGGTGGGCGCCGGGGGCTTCGTGGCGCTGGCGCTGGTCCTGACGTTCACCTTTTTCCGGCAGCACAGCATCGCCGGCTTCATTCCCTCCACCGACACCGTGGACCAGGTCCAGCGGTACCTGCGGCGCGCCGGCGAAACCGTGTTGGGCGAGACCACGCCGGTGGCGCCGAACGCCGGCATCGTGCTGTTGATCTGCGCGGTGCTGGGTCTGCTGGTGATCCTGATCGACGCCCTTTGCGTTCCGCTCGGCATGCCTGCGACCAGCGGGCTCGGGATCCTGGCCATCCTCGTGGTGCCGGCCATGGTCAAGCCCCAGAGCGTCGGCTGGCTGGGCTTCACGGGCGCCGCGATCGGCTATCTGATGATCCTGGCCTGCAGCCACTGGTTCCATCCGGGCTCGGGGACCCGCACGGACACGGCGCCCGCCCCGGGCCAGCTCAAACGCGCCACCCTGACCGGGGCCATGGCGCTGGCCCTCACGCTCCTGCTTCAACTGGTGGTCCCCGGCTTCGACCAGGGCACCTTCCCCCAGGGCTCGCGGCTGAATCCGTGGGGCACGTCCAGCGGCCTGAATCCGATGATCAGCCTGGGCAACAGCCTGCGCAGCCCCGACGGAACCGGCCGGATCACGTACGCCACCAGCGCCGCCACGGCGCCCTATCTGCGCTCCGTCACGGTGGACAGCTTCGACGGCGATTCGTGGTCACCGGACGACCGGGACGCCAGCCGCCAGGCAGGCACCGGACGGATAGACTCCGGACTCGACTCCACCGTCGCCGAGCAGGTCCAGGTGGTCACGGCCGTGGACGCCGGCCAGTTCACGAGCCCGTACCTGCCGGTTCCCTACGCCCCGGAGGCGGTCAACGGCCTGACCGGCCGGTGGAGCTGGGATCCGGCAACGCTGAGCATCAAGGGGGTGGACGTGAACTCCCGCAATCAGCAGTATGTGGTGACATCAGCGGCGCCCAAGCTGACTCCGGCGGTGCTGGCACTGTCCTCGGGTCCGGTGCGGGGCATTCCGGACACGTTCACGCGGATCCCGGCCAACGTTCCCCAGATCGTGCGGCAGACCGCCGATACCGTCACGGCAGGCAGCAACACCGGCTACGCCAAGGCCATGGCGATCCAGACGTACCTGCGCTCCGCGGAGTTCCGCTACTCGCTCCAGTCCCCCGTCCAGGGCGGCTACGACGGCAACGGCCTCTCCGTGCTCGCGGATTTCCTGACCCAAAAGAGCGGCTACTGCATCCACTTCGCCTCCGCCATGGCCGTCATGGCGCGGCTGGAAGGGATCCCGAGCAGGATCGCCGTCGGCTACGCGCCGGGCCGGATCACCGGCGCCACGGTGTCGATTCCGGGCCAGGGGGCGCTGACCGAGTACGCGGTCGATGCCCGTGACGCGCACGCCTGGCCAGAGCTCTACTTCCAGGGCGTCGGCTGGGTGGCTTTCGAACCGACCCCGTCCCGCGGTGTGGTGCCGGCCTACGCCACCGAACCGGCCGCGCCCAGCGGCGCCAGCACCAACGAGAACAACGACGGCCTGGTCCCGACCGACAACCCCAAGGCCACCGGGGCTCCCGCGCCGGCTCCCCTGCCGCTGCCCGTCCCCGGTGGTGAGTCGGGCTCGGACGCAGGGTACGTCCAGCTGCTCTACGGCGCAGGCGCGCTGTTGCTTGTGGCGCTGCTGCTGGCATCCCCGGCGCTGGCGCGTGGCGGTATCCGGCGGCGCCGGCTCAAGGCGTCCGGAACCGGCCCCGGGAGCGCGGCGCCGGCTTGGGCCGAGCTGCAGGACCTCGCCACGGACTACGGGGTTCCCCCGCGCAGCAGCGAATCCCCCCGGCACTTCTCCGGGCGGCTACGCGGGTCGGCGGTGCTCGGCGAAACGGGAGGGCTGGACGCGCCGGCCCACGCCGCCGTGGCGTCGCTGACCGGCGACTTCGAACGCCAGCAGTACGGCCGCCCCGACGCCGGTTCCCCGGCCGGCTCCCCGGCCGGTTCCCCGCCCGGCTCCCCGGCCGGCTCTCCGACCGAAGACTCCCCCACCGGAGACTCCCCCGCGGACCGGATCGCCCTGGTCCGCGAGACCCTGCGGGCCAACGCGTCCTGGTGGGCCCGGCTGCGCGCCGCCTGGCTGCCGCGCTCGCTTCTCGCCCGCTGGGGAGGCCGGGCGTCCACGCCGTTGCACTCGGTCGCCGCCCCGGCCAAGACGGCAGGGCACGGCGCCGCGAAGTCCTTGTCCAGGATCCGCGACGCCGTGCGCGGGCCGCGCCGCGGCTAGCCGGCGTAGGGGTCGGCGATGCCGATGTACTGGGTGTAGAGGTATTCCTCGATGCCCTCAAGGCCGCCCTCGCGCCCCAGGCCGGACTGCTTGACGCCGCCGAACGGGGCGGCCGCGTTGGACACCACGCCGGCGTTCAGGCCAAGCATGCCCGTCTCGAGCCGTTCGCCCATCCGGATGCCCCGGTTCAGGTCCTTCGTGAAGACGTAGGCCACCAGCCCGTATTCGGTGTTGTTCGCGAGCCGGACCGCCTCGTCCTCGGTGCCGAAGGTGATGATCGGGGCGACGGGGCCGAAGATCTCCTCGGACAGGATCCGGGTGCCCTCGGTGACGCCCGTGAGGATCGTCGGCTGGTAGAAGTAGCCCGGGCCCTCGACGGCGGATCCGCCGGTGACCGCGACCGCGCCGGCGGCCAGGGCGTCGGTGACGAGTTCGTGGACCTTGTCCCGGCTCTTCGCGTCAATCAGCGGGCCGACCTTGGATTCGGCCTCGGTCCCCCGGGCTGTCGTCATGTCCGCCATCTTCGCGGCGAACTTCTCCGCGAATTCGTCGGCCACGGACTCGTGCACGATGAACCGGTTGGCCGCGGTGCACGCCTCACCCATGTTCCGCAGCTTCGCCAGCATCGCCCCGGCCACGGCGGCGTCGACGTCGGCGTCCTCGAACACCACGAACGGCGCGTTGCCGCCAAGCTCCATCGAGGTCCGCAGCACGTTGTCGGAGGCATCGGCGAGCAGCCGCCGGCCGACCTCGGTGGAACCGGTGAAGGAGAGCTTGCGGAGCCGGGAATCCTTGATCAGCGGACCGGTCGTGGCACCGGCGGTGGAGGTGGGAATCACGTCCAGCACGCCGGCGGGCAGGCCGGCCTCCAGCATGACCGCGGCAAAGAGCTGCGAGGTCAGCGGCGTCAGGTTCGCGGACTTGAGCACCATGGTGCAGCCGGCGGCGACGGCCGGGGCGATCTTGCGGGTGGCCATGGCCAGCGGGAAGTTCCACGGCGTGATCAGCAGGCAGGGACCCACCGGCTTCTTGGTCACCAGCAGGCGGGACTTCCCGTCCGGGGACACCGAGTACCGGCCGAATGCGCGGACGGCTTCCTCGGAAAACCAGCGCAGGAACTCCGCGCCGTAGGTGACTTCGCCGCGGGCCTCGGCCAGGGGCTTGCCCATTTCCAGGGTCATCAGCAGCGCGAAGTCTTCGGCCCGTTCGGTGACGAGGTCGAAGGCGCGGCGCAGGATTTCGCCGCGCTCCCGCGGCGGGACCTTCGCCCAGGACTCCTGCGCCGCGGCGGCCGCGTCCAGGGCCGCCTTGCCGTCCTCGGGACCGGCGTCGGCGATGCTCAGCAGCACCTTGCCGGTGGCGGGATCCTCGACGTCGAAGGTCTTGCCGGACACGGCCGGACGCCACTGTCCGTCAATCAGCAGGCCTGTCGGCACGGAGGCCAGCAGGGCAGCCTCGCGCTCTGCGGTCACGGTGGGCTGGGCAGTTACGGTCACAACGACTCCCTCGTCAGCAATGGGTGGGAACCCTTTGGATTGCCCCGCAACGGTGCGCGGCGGGTCCGGGTTCATGCCACGGTACTGCTCGGCTCTTCGAGGTGTCTACGCCTTCGCGCACTAGTCCGCGGCGCTTTTGCTGTGCAGCTGCACAAGAAGAACCATGCATCGCCGGCCCGCTCCCACGGCCCGGGCCGGCGTCGCTCTCAGCGTGCCGCGAGGACTGCCGAGTAGAGTTCCCGCTTGCTGACCCTGGCGTCGTCGGCCACTGCGGCGACGGCTTCTTTCAAACGGATGCCCTGGGCGATCAGCGCGTTCACGGCGGCGACCTGGTCTTCCGGCTTTCCCGGCTCCCGTTCGGGCGCGCCGCCCACGACGACGGCGATCTCGCCGCGGACTTCATTGGTTTCGGCCCACTCGAGGAGCTCGCGGAGGTTTCCGCGTATGACCTCCTCGTAGGTCTTGGTGAGCTCCCGGCAGACGGCCGCGCGGCGGTCCGCGCCGAAGCGTTCGCGCAGGGCCCGGAGCATCGGCTCCAGCCGGTGCGGCGCCTCGAAGAACACCATGGTCCGCCGTTCGGCGTCGAGGTCCGCGAGCCGCGAGGTCCGCTCCCCCGCCTTCCGCGGCAGGAAGCCCTCGAAACAGAAGCGGTCCGTCGGCAGCCCGGAGAGGGCGAGCGCGGTCAGCACTGCCGAGGGCCCGGGAACGGCGGTTACGGTGAGCCCGGCCGCGACGGCGCCTTCCACCAGCCGGAAGCCGGGGTCCGAGACCGACGGCATGCCGGCGTCGGTCACCATCACCAGCGTCTTCCCGGACCGCACCTGGTCCAGGAGTTCGCCGGTCTTGGCCGCCTCGTTGTGCTCGTGGTAGCTGACCACCCGGCCGGCCACGGTGATGCCGAGGCTTTGCACCAGCCGGTGGAGCCGCCGCGTGTCCTCCGCGGCCACGATGTCCGCCGTCGTCAGCAGTTCGACGAGCCGGGCGGAAGCGTCTCCGACGTTGCCGATCGGGGTCGCGGCCAGCACGATCCGGCCCGGACCGGCGGCGGTCCCCGCGGCCGGAACGGCGTCGGCGAGGGACGGGGACGGTGACGTGCCTGGGGAAGTGCTTCGCTCTGGATCCACACCACAAGCCTACTGCCGGCCGGCGGCGTGCGGGACCGAGGATCCCGGCCGCGAAAGGTAGCATGGGCAACGTGACGCAGACCCCCATGCGGCCTGCCGAGGCCGGTTCAACCGCGTCGGCGCGCGCCGACCCCCGCCCGGACAGTACCCGCCCCGGCGCCAGCAGCCCGGGCCCCGCCGGAACCGGCCGCAACCTTGAGGGGCATCGCTGGATCAGCCGGCCCGCTGAAGCGTTCACCCGCGAAGCCCTCAAGGAGCGGCTGATCGGCCACATCCGCAGCTGGCGGGACTTTCCGCCCTCGCTGCGCCTGTGGTTTTGGCTGATCCCGGCCCTCACGGCGGTGCTCGGCGGGATCCTTCGTTTCGTCCGGCTGGATACCCCGCACAGCCTGGTCTTCGACGAAACCTACTACGTCAAGGACGGCTACTCGCTCCTGGTCAGTGGCTACGAGCGCGCCTGGCCGGACAAGGCCAACGACGCCTTCATCGCGGGAAACCCCGGGGTGCTGCTGGACAGCCCGGAGTACGTGGTCCACCCGCCGGTGGGCAAGTGGATGATCGCCGCCGGCATGTGGCTGTTCGGGCCGGAGAGCTCCTTCGGCTGGCGTTTCAGTGCCGCGCTGACCGGCACACTTTCCATCTTCCTGCTCGCCCTGATCGCGCAGAAGCTGTTCCGCTCGCTCACGCTGGGCGCGGTGGCCGGCGTGCTCCTGGCGGTGGACGGCCACCACCTCGTCATGTCCCGCACCTCACTGCTGGACATCTTCCTGATGTTCTGGATCCTGGCCGCCTTCGGCGCCCTGCTAATGGACCGCGACGACGGCCGGCGCCGGCTCGCCGCGCGTCTCGGCAGGCAGGCCGCGGCCTCCCCCGGCGGCGTTCCGTCGCGCCTGCAGCTGGCCGCCGGCCCGTGGCTGGGAATCCGCTGGTGGCGGCTGGCCGCGGGGGTTTGCCTCGGGCTGGCAGTCGGCACCAAATGGTCCGCGCTGTTCTTCCTGGCCGGCTTCGGGCTCTTAACAGTCCTCTGGGACCTCAGTGCGCGCCGGATCGCCGGAGTCCACGGCTGGATCGCCGGCGGCATCATCAAGGACGGCCTCGCCGCCTTCGTGAGCATTGTCCCCGTCGCGGCCCTGGTCTACACGGCCACCTGGACCGGCTGGTTCCGCTCCAGCAACGCCTACTACCGGCACTGGGCCGAAAGCAATCCCTCGGCGCAGTGGGGCTGGATTCCCGATTCGCTCCGTTCGCTGGCGCATTACCACCTCGAGGCGTACAAGTTCCATCAGGGCCTGAGCGCGGAACACCCCTACGAGGCGAGCGCCTGGAGCTGGCTGGTCATGGGCCGGCCGACGTCGTTCTTCTATGAGTCCCCCAAGCAGGGCACGCCGGGCTGTGACCTGACCAACTGCACCTCGGCGATCCTCTCGGTGGGCAACCCGCTGATCTGGTGGAGCGCGGCAATCTGCCTCGGCGTCCTGCTGTTCTGGTGGCTGGGCCGCCGGGACTGGCGCGCCGGGGCCGTCCTGGCCGGTGTGGGCGCCGGCTACCTGCCGTGGTTCATGTACCCGGAACGCACCACGTTCTTCTTCTATGCGGTCTCCTTCGAGCCGTTCCTGTTGCTCGCCCTCGTCTACTGCCTGGGACTGGTCCTGGGCCGGCGCACCGACCCGCTCTGGCGGCGCCGCTCCGGCCTCTACCTCGTGGCGCTGTTCGTCGTGGCGGCCGTGCTGCTCTCGGCGTTCTTCTATCCCGTCTGGACCGCGGAGGTGATCTCGTACCAGGACTGGCGGTTCCGGATGTGGATGCCGTCCTGGATCTAGGGCAGGATTGCTACCAGAGCCCGGGCCGCCGGCCGGGGTGCGGACCGGAACGGGAGGCGTGAGTTTGAGAGAAGCTAGCACCGGACTGCTTGTGGAGCTGGACCCGGGAAGCAACGTGACGGACCTGCTGCTTGAACAGCACGCCCTGGACCCCGCGCACGCGCTCTACTCCCGCAAGGGCCCCTCCGGCTGGACCGATATCCCGGCCCGGCAGTTCCTGGACCAGGTCAGGGCCTTGGCCAAGGGACTCATCGCAGGCGGCCTCGCCCCCGGCGATACGGTCGCCGTCCTGTCCGCCACCCGCTACGAATGGACTGTGGTGGACTTCGCGATCTGGTTCGCCGGCGGCGTCACGGTGCCCATCTACGAAACGTCCTCCGCCAGCCAGGTCGAGTGGATCCTGCACGACTCCGGCGCCCGGCGCGTCTTCGTGGAGGACCAGGCAAAGGCCGCGCTGGTCCAGGGCGTCCTGGACGAGTCCGGCCTGCTGGCGGGGCGGCTGCTCGGCGTGGTCCGGATGGACTACGACGGCGCCGCACCGAACCTCGCCAGCCTCGCGGCCGCCGGCGCCGGCGTGAGCGACGCCGAACTGGAGCGGCACCGCTCCGCGGCCGGCCTGGCCGACGTGGCGTCCCTCGTCTACACCTCCGGCACCACCGGCCGGCCCAAGGGCTGCGAAATCACGCACGGCAACTTCGCCCTCGTCGCGAAGAACATCATCTTGTTCCTGCCGGAAATCCTGCTCCGGCCCAACACCCGGACGCTCATGTTCCTCCCGCTGGCCCACGTCCTGGCCCGGGCCGTGCAGGTGATCTGCCTCAGCGCCGGGACCACGCTAGGCCACACGTCCAGCGCCAAGGACCTGCTGGCGGACCTCGACGCGTTCAAGCCCAGCTTTCTGCTGGTGGTCCCGCGCATCTTTGAAAAGGTCTATGCCGGCGCGGCGCACAAGGCGGCCCTGGCCGGCAAGGACCGGCTCTTCGAGGCGGCCGCCGCCGTCGCCGTTGCCTATTCGAGAGCGCTCGACGCCGCCGCCCGCGGCGAGGGCCCGGGCCCCGGCTTGGTCCTGCGGGCCAAGCGCGGACTCTTCGACAAGGTGCTCTACCCGAAGCTGCGGCAGGCCTTCGGCGGCCAACTGGGCTACACCGTTTCCGGCGCGAGTCCGCTGAGCTCCAACGACGCCCACTTCTTCCGCGGCGCCGGCGTTCCCGTCCTCGAAGGCTACGGCCTGACCGAGACGACTGCGCCGTGCACGGCCAACACCCCCACCCGCACCAAGGTGGGGACCGTGGGGATCCCGGTGCCCGGCACAACAATCAGGATTGCCGAGGACGGCGAGATCCTGGTCAAGGGCATCGGCGTCTTCAAGGGCTACCACGCCAACGAGACGGCCAACGCCGAGGCGTTCGTGGACGGTTTCTTCCGCACCGGCGACCTGGGTTCCCTGGACGCCGACGGCTTCCTGACCGTCACGGGCCGGAAGAAGGACCTGCTGGTCACCGCGGGCGGGAAGAACGTGGCGCCGGGACCGCTGGAGGAGAAGATCCGCGAACACCAGCTGGTGGCGCAGGCCGTGGTGGTCGGTGACGGACGACCGTTCGTGTCGGCCCTGATCAACCTTGACCCGGAAGGCTTGGAGAACTGGTGCGCCGCGCACCGGGTCCCCGCCATGGGGGCCGCGGAAGCCGCCACCAACGGACAGGTCCGTGCCGCTATCCAGGCCGCCGTCGACGACGCCAATACGCTGGTGTCCAAGGCCGAGTCGATCCGCGCCTTCGTGGTGCTCGACGCCGATTTCACGGTCGAGTCCGGCCATCTGACGCCGTCCCTGAAGCTCAAGCGCACCGCCGTCGTGCGTGACTTTGCGGCGCAGATCAACCGGATCTACGGCTAGCGCCGCGGCGCAAGCCGTAGGTCCGCGGCGCGGTCCGCACGCAAGGGCGCAGACGTAAAGGCGGCCGGCACCTTGGGTGCCGGCCGCCTTTGTGTCTCCGGTGGCTTACAGGTCCGTGGCCGCGCCGGCGCGGTCCGCGGGCTTGTCGTCGCCGCTGACGGCACCGGGCCCAGCGGGTGCTTCCTGGCTGGCGGCGGGCTCGTGCTCGGCGGCCGCGCCGGACCGGCGCTTGAAGCGCCGGCCCTTGAGCGCGGCCGGGTCCACAGTGCCGGCGTCGGCGTCGGCGGCGGCGTCCCGGGCTGCGTCCCTGGCGGCGCTCCGGGGCGGCAGTCCGCGGCGTTTCCGCGTCGGCCAGGTCAGGACCAGGGTGAGGAGGGATGCGAGCAGGACCAGGCCGCCGATCGTAATGCCGGCGTCAACCCAGAACTGTCCCGGGAACAACCGGATCAGCGTGTCCTGCAGCGAGAAGGTCCACGTGCCGTTGGCGAAGAAGACGCGGTGGAAGTCGGTGAAGAATTGCTCCCAGCCCAGCACCGCGAGCACGCCAAGGCCGATGATGATCACGAGGGTGGCGATGGAACCGGCGAACAGGCCGCGACGGACGCCGCCGGGGCTGCGGCGGCGCAGGTAAAGGATGGCGACCAGGCTGAGCAGGACCAGCAGGGCGCCGGCGCCGAAGGCGGACAGGATGACAAGCTTGACGTCGGCCATGTGGCTGACTTCGCCGTCCTTGAACAGCGTCTCCCCGCCGCGGTTGACGAGATCTCCAAGGTAGCGCGGGCCGGACCAGTTGCTCAGGTAATCGACCGCGTAGGATCCGTAGGTCATCCGGTCGTCGGTGTTGAAGCCGTAACCGTCGCCCGGGAAGCCCGGGCGGTTGTACTCCACCCAGAGGAAGAGCGGGCTGGCAATGGCGCGCACGGCCAGGACCAGCAGGATGATCGGGTAGCAGACTGCGAGCAGGACCTGCATGACCCGGGGGGCCACCGGTTTGGCGTTGGCGGCCTGTTCACGTTCGGCGTTGCGCCGCTCCACTTCTTCCCGGGGCGGCCGAAGCTGCAGCGCCGAGGTGGGCAGCGGCTCGTTGATGTGAGCCCCTTCGGCTGTCCCAACCCCTTCGGCTCCGGCGGCAGCCATCCGCTCGGCGCGGCGTCCCTGGCGTTCGCCGGTGCCCGCGGTTGCGGCCCGTTCCCCTGCCGCGGGCGGCGTGCTGCTCCGCACGGCCTCGGGGGTTGTGGCGCGGGTTGCTGCTGCAGGGGTTGCGGCGGCGGGGGCCTCTTCGGCCCGTCCGGCGCCCTCCGGAGCTGCTGTCTCGGCACGCTTGCCGGCGGCCGGCTTCATCCACTCGAAGGCAGGCTCGTCGGCGTCCTCGGCGGGGTCCACGGCGGGATCCTGCCGATTTGGAGGGGTGGGAGTCGTTTCAGTCACTGCAGCTTCGCTTCCGTAGGCTTCCGCGCTGCCGGGCCAGGGTCCGGCAGCGCCACATATCTGACACCGAGCCTACCGTCAGGGCCTCAGCACCGGCGAGGTGCCACCCCGTGGCCGCGCCGATTCAGGCAGCAATTTCGGCCGGTCTCAGCGTTTGGCGTACTGGGCCCAGGGGATGTTCCAGTCGCCGTAGCCTTCGAGCGGCTCCACCGGCGGCGCGCCGGTGTTGAGGGTCTGGACCACATCGCCGGTTTTCATGTTGTTGAAGAACCACTGGGCGTCCGCCGGGAGCAGGCCCACGCAGCCGTGCGACACGTTGTACCTGCCCACCGCACCCCAGGCAGACTCGAGCGCCTGGTGGACGTAGACGCCCGACGTCGTCAACCGGTTGGCGTACTCCACCGTCAGCGGCGGATAGTAGCCCTTGTCGCCCGGCTTGAGACCGATGCTGCCGGCGTTGAACTTGGAGTGCCGTTCCTGCTCCATGATCACCGCGTAGCCCGTGGGCGAGAGCCAGTCCGCGCTGCCGAGGGTGACCGGGGCGGTCCGGACCAGTTGCCCGTCGAAATAGACCTTCATGGTCTTCGTAACGTCGTCCACGACGGCGACTCGCTGCGGGCCGACCTTGAAGGAGACCAGGACGTCCGAGTTTCCGACCATCTTGTTGCCGAAGTCCACGCCGAACAGCCGCAGGTCCACGGTGATCTGGCTGTTGGCGGCCCAAAAGGTCTCCGGCCGGATCCGGACCCGGCGGTCCGAGTACCAGCGCCAGGCGACGGGCTGGCCGGAGGACACCGTCACCGCCACGGCCTTCTCCAGGGCCTCCTTGTTGAGCACGGGCTCGCTGAACACGATCTCGATGGGCTGGCCGGCCCCGATGGTGCTGCCGTTCAGCGGATAGACGGCGGCATCGGCCTCGTTGGCCTTGGCCACGGTTGCGAAGCTCTGGATCTTCTTCGTTTCCCGGCCGGCCCGGTCAACGATCGTGAAGGCGTACCGGTAGCCGGTGTCGAACTCCAGGGGATCCTCGGCGGTCCAGGTGGAGCCGTCCGTGCTCGTCGTCCCGGGAACGGGGTTGCCGCCGGAATCCGGCCGCAGCACCACGTCCTTGACCACCCCGTTGACGGCCTTGACCGACGGCAGAGCGGCCGGGTTGACGCCCTTGGCGCCGTCGGTCGGTGTCACCCCGAGCTCAACAGCTTTCACGACGGGGGCTGCCAGGCCGGCGACGTTGCGCATCGGCGCCGACGATTCCGAGGGCAGGGCGCTGTCGGCCCAGACGGGGGCAGCGACGGCGCCGATCCCGCCGGCGCCGACGGCGAAGCAGAGCCCGGCGACGGCCAGCAACTTCCCGGTGCTCTTGCCGTTGCCCGTTCCCGGGCCGCGCACCCTGCGCCGGCTCCGGGCGGTGCGGCCCCCGGAATTCCGCGCGCTCACGTCCTGGTCCATGGTGTCCCCCAACTGCCTGTCCATCCTGCGTCCCCCAATTTACTGCACCGTCTTCGGCGGCCCGTGCCGCCGGGCTACCGGCGCCCTGGCTCAGTTCGCATACTGCGCCCAGGGGATGTTCCAGTCGCCGAAGCCGTCGTCGAAGTTGGCGAAGTCGCCGTCGGTGTTGACCACCTGGACGACGTCGCCGGCGGTCATGTTGTCGAAGACCCATTGGGCGCCCTCGGGCCCCAGCCCGATGCAGCCGTGCGAGAGGTTGACCTGGCCAACGTACGGCATGGCGGAGTCCGTGGCCTGGTGGATGAATTCCCCGCTGGGGGTCAGCCTCGTGGCGAAGTTGACGTCCAGCTCGCCGTAATAGGCGGGATCGCCCGGTTTGAGCCCGATGGAGGCGGCAGACATGTGTTCCACCCGGTATTTCTCCATCAGGACCAGGTAGCCGCGCGCGGACGGGAACCTGGCGTCGCCCATGGTCGAGGGCCACTCGCCGACCTGTTTGTCGTTGATGAAGGCCTTGAAGGTGTGTGCCGTGGCGTCCGCGATCGCGACTTTCTTGTCGCCGATGTGCACTGTGACCTTCTTATTGAAGTTGCCGATCTGGCCTTTGCCGAGGTCGACGCCGAACAGCTGCATATCCATCGTGATGGTGCTGTTGGCCGCCCAGAAGTTTTCCGGCCGGTATCTGACCATCGTGTTGCTGAACCAGTGGAAGGCACCGGCCTGCCCGGCGCTGGAGCTGACCTTGATGGCCTTCTCGACCGCGGCCCGGTTCAGGACCGGCTCGCTGAAGGTGATTTGCAGCGGCTGCGCCACTCCCACCTTCATGCCATCCAGCGGGTAGATCGCGGCGTCGGCCTCGTTGGCGGTCGAGACCGTGGTGAATGTCCGTGTGGTGTTCGTCGTGCGCCCGGCGGTGTCCACAATGGCGTAGGTGTAGTTGTAGCGGGTGTTGAATTTCAGCGGCCCGGCGGCGGACCAGCTGGACCCGTCAGGGCTGAGTGTTCCGTCCACGGCATCGCCGGAAGCGCTGGTGAGGGCCGCCCGATCAATCCGGCCGTTGCCCACCTTCAGGGTCACCGGCGCCGCCGGGTTGACCTGGGTGGCGGCGTCCTCGGGTGCTGCGGTCAGCTGGACCGGTGGCACCACCGGGAAAGCGAGCCCCTGCGTGGCGCGCTCCGGGGAGGCGGCCTCGGAGGCAAAGGACGGGTGGGCCAGTGGTCCGGCCGCGGCGAACACTCCGCCGCCGGCTGCCAGGGCGCACACCGCTGCCAGCACGGCGGCCTTCCGGCCGGTGCTCCAGCTTTTCGGGGCGATCACAATACTCGGGTCCTTCCAGACGTTACCTTGAAAGCATAAGTGAAGTTCCGGCGCGAACGGCCCTCCCGAGGGCGACGATACGGTCACAAAGGAGCCCCGGACGGCGGGTCCGGGGCTCCTGACCTGAGGCTGGGCGGTGCCTAGTAGCGGTAGTGGTCCGGCTTGTAGGGACCGGCGACGTCGAGGTCCAGGTAAGCGGCCTGTTCCTTGGTCAGCTCGGTGAGCTCCACGCCGAGGGCGTCCAGGTGCAGCCGGGCGACCTTTTCATCGAGGATCTTCGGCAGCACGTAGACCTGCTTTTCGTACTCGCGCTCACCCTCCGGCTGGCCCGCCTTGGTGAACAGCTCGATCTGGGCGATGGTCTGGTTGGCGAACGAGTTGCTCATCACGAAGGACGGGTGGCCGGTGGCGTTGCCGAGGTTCAGCAGCCGTCCCTCGGACAGGACGATGATGGAACGGCTGTCCTTGCCCCTGGCGGGGTCGGCCTCGAAGACCCATTCGTGGACCTGGGGCTTGATTTCGACCTTGTTGATGCCCGGGATCCGGGCGAGGCCGGCCATGTCGATTTCGTTGTCGAAGTGTCCGATGTTGCCCACGATGGCCTTGTCGCGCATCCCGGCCATGTGCTCGGCCATGATGACGTCCTTGTTGCCGGTGGTGGTGATGAAGATGTGGCCCTCGGCCAGGACATTCTCCAGCTTCGCCACCTGGTAGCCGTCCATCGCCGCCTGCAGCGCGCAGATCGGGTCGATTTCGGTCACGATCACACGCGAACCCTGGCCGCGGAACGCCTCCGCCGCGCCCTTGCCGACGTCGCCGTAGCCGCAGACGACGGCGACCTTGCCGCCCATCAGGACGTCGGTGGCGCGGTTGATGCCGTCGGGCAGCGAGTGGCGGATGCCGTATTTGTTGTCGAACTTGCTCTTGGTGACCGAGTCGTTGACGTTGATGGCCGGGAACAGCAGCTTGCCCTGCTCCGCGAGCTGGTAGAGGCGGTGCACGCCGGTGGTGGTCTCCTCGGTCACGCCGAGCAGGCGCGAGCCGATCCGGGTCCACTTCTGCGGATCCGCCTGCAGCGAGGCGCGGAGCACCTCGAGGAAGACGCGGCCTTCCTCAGACTCGTCGTCGGCCGCGGCCGGCACGGCGCCGAGGGCCTCGAACTCGGCGCCCTTGTGCACCAGCATGGTGGCGTCGCCGCCGTCGTCGAGGATCATGTTCGGGCCGAGCTCCGGGTTGGCGTCGGCGCCCGGCCAGGTCAGGATCTGTTCGGCGGTCCACCAGTATTCCTCGAGTGTCTCGCCCTTCCAGGCGAAGACGGGGACGCCCTGCGGGTCCTCTACCGTGCCGTGGCCAACCACGACGGCGGCGGCGGCCTCGTTCTGGGTGGAGAAGATGTTGCAGGAAGCCCAGCGGACCTCGGCGCCGAGGGCAGTGAGGGTTTCGATCAGCACGGCCGTCTGGACGGTCATGTGCAGGGAACCGGCGATCCGGGCACCCTTGAGCGGCTGGCTCGCGCCGAATTCCTCGCGCAGGGACATCAGTCCGGGCATCTCGTGCTCCGCGAGGCGGATCTGGTGCCGGCCGGCCTCGGCCAGCGAAATGTCGGCAATTTTGTAGTCGAAAGTCATGGGGATCCTTTGTGGTAACCGGAATGGAGCTGAGGGACTGGAAGTAGTTCGGCGCCGTGGCATCCGCCGATGGGCCGGCAACTGTTCCGCCTGCCGCGGCGGGAACTACTCGGCCGCGTGCCGGGGCGCGGCGGCGTCGGGCCGGCCGCCGTCGTGCTGGTCGGAAGGAGCCGAGGTGGCCGCGGCCAGCAGTTCCGGCGGAAGCAGCAGCGGGATGCCGTCCTCAATGGTGTAGCGGATCTTCTGCCCGTTCGCGTCGGGGCTTGCTGTGACCAGTTCATCGCCCTCCTGTACCAGGGCCGAGCCCGTGACGGGACAGCGCAGGACAGACAACAGTTCGGGACTGATCAGTGGCATGGTGAAGGCTCCCTGGGGGCGGCGCGGCAGGCGCCGGTGGCGAACGGAAATTTCAGTTTCCAGCCTACCGCCAGTTCCCGGCTCAGGAGGGTTCGCGCAGGACGCGCAGGTGTCCCCGGCGCGTTCCCTCGCCGGCAGCCGGGGCTTCGAGCGCCGGATGCACGGCCCGCTGCCCCTGGGTGGGCCCCGTCGCCGCGGGACGGGCGGCAGCTTCGCGGACCGCGTGCGCGAGGGCCAGCAGGTCGTCGGGGCCGGGGCCTGCCGGGGTGGCGGGCATGGCGAGCCGCAGGACTTCCCAGCCCCGTGGCACTGTCAGGGAGCCGGCGTGCTGTTCGCACAGGTCGTAACAATGCGGTTCGGCATAGGTGGCCAGCGGGCCCAGAACGGCCGTGGAGTCGGCGTAGACGTACGTCAAAGTCGCCACCGCCGAATTACGGCAAGCGGACCTTGAACACTGACGAATTGCACCCACGACATCACAGACTACCCCTCCTTGCCCCCGGGACCGCGCATTGAAACGCCCCCGCGGCGAATGCCTGCGGCGGGGCGCGGCGCCCCATATCGCAGAAATCAAGCGCCGGGTTTAGAGTCAAGCTATGCAGTCATCGCACCAAGATCCCGGCTTTACGGTCCGGTTGGCTGACCCCGCCGGCGGCACCTCGCAGGGCAAGAGCTTTCGGCAACGCCGCAGGAACCGGCATGGTCGCGGCCTGCGCGGCGAGCTGATGCTCCCCACGCTGCCCGGCTACCGGACCCGTTCCGACCGTTTCGATGACTTTGTCCTGGATTCGGCCCAACGGCTGCACGATATCTGGGGCAAGCCACTGGACGGCGTCCGCTTTGCCGTGGAAGAAATCCCACCGGGACTCGAGCTGCTCGTGGCCGACGGCACGCCGGCGCCGATGGGCGCCTACACGCCGGCCACGGCGGAGGAGGGCCCCGTGATCACGCTCTACCGGCGGGTCGTGGAGCACGCGTGCAGCAGCCGTGACGAACTCCAGGATCTCGTGCACGACGTCGTCGTGGAGCGCACGGCCGAGATGCTGGGCGTCCCGCCCGAGTCCCTGGACCCGGTGTACCGCCGCCGCTACTAAGCCGGCGCTGCTATGCGGTCCGCCGCGGGCTCCCGCCCGTACCCGATAGTGAGCGCGCCTAGTACCCGATGGTGACCACGACTTGTTCCTGGCCCGCGGCGCCGGGCGCCACCGGGAGGCTGGAAATGTCCGCCTTGCCGTCCTGTTCCAGGATCACGGCTCCGTACGCCGCGTCCCCCGCCGCCGACACCAGGTACCCCACCAGCGGCGAGCCGTCCACGTCACCGGGGATCTGAACGGAGGCGGTGGTTCCGCCGGCGATGTCGGCGGTGGCCGTCGCGCGGACCTTGCCGTCGGCGGTGATCGGGGTGTAAGAGATCGTGGCGCGGCCGTCCGGTGCGCCGAACATCAGGAACCGGGTGCCGGTGGCGGGTACCGGGACTACATGCTGGCTGCCGAGCCTCGCCGATGAAGGTGCCCAGGCGAAATCTCCGGCCTCCTCGGCCTTCAGCCCGCGGGTGACGCGGGCGGCGGCGGCAAAGGACACGTCCGAGCTGGCCGCGACCGTATAGTGGCCCGCCGCCACACCCGCGAGCGAAACTTCCGTGACCGCGCCCGCCTTGGCGGTGACCACACCGCCGCCAGGCAGTGGTTTCTGCCCGTCGCGACCGAACAATTTCACTTCCACGACGGCGTCGGCGGCGCCCGGAACGGTGATCTGGAGGGAGGGTCTGGCGTCGGCGAAGCCGGGTTTCGCGGCGAGGGCCGCCAGCCCGGCCGGGTCCTGGAGGTCCAGGCCCGAAATGACCTGCCGGGTGGCGGGGGCTGTTCCCGGCGAAATGAAGTCCACGCCGCCGGGTGTCAGTCCGCGAAGCACACTCTGCTGGATCACGGCCGAGACCGGCCCACCGGTGCTGCGCACCCGCACGCTCAACTGCTCCTGGCCGGGCGCCAGGCCGGCAAGGATGATGGCCCGGGTGCTGCCGGGAGCCACCAGCAGGCCGCGGCTTCCCGGGGCCTGGATGGTCCCCTTGGCGCCGAAGAGGTCCAGGCTGACGGTGGCCGGGGTACCCGAGGCGTTGCTGAGGTTCAGGACCGCGGTCCGGCCGACGGCGGTGTTCGCCCCAACCAGCCACAGATCGTTGGCCGGACGCTGGCAGGCGGCGGCGGCGGTACCGCGAAGGTCCCCGTCCGTGGCGGTATAGCTCATCACGGCACCGGCGGCGGGCTGCCGGTTTGCCTGCGCGTCCGCGCTGAGCACGCTGACAGCGTCGACGGCGCGCTGCAACACCACGCCGGCCCGCACCGCGGGGGTCGAGACGGGACCCGGCGCCGGGGTCGCGGCGGCATGCGCAGTCGCCGGGGCGGCCTTGGCCAGTTCCACCAGGGGGCCGCCACTGAGCGCGGCGAGCCGGCTTCCGGGCAACTCACCCGCGCTGGAGCTGAGCACGACGGCACTGACAGCGCTCTTGGCGGTCGCGGACTCCGGGCTGAACTGGGGGTCCGTGCCCACCGGAGTGCCTTCGAGCAGCCGCGCCGGTCCGGGGCAAATGCCCACGCTGCTGCCGGCCGGGACCGCGGCCAGGGGTGCGGCGAGCGGCCTGCTGGCGGGGACCTGCGGTGACAGTGCCGCGGCCGCCACCAAGCCGCCGCCGGCCGCAACGAGCATCACGGCGGAAAGGATGCCGCCCACTGTCCCGGAAAGGCTTTTCAGCCGGGCCAGGACCGGGACGGCGGGGGCAGCGCCGCTGGCGTTGCCGCCCCGTCCGCTCCTGTCCCGCTTGTCCTGCTCGGCCGGGACCTGGCGTGGCGAGGTCGCGGCGGGCCGTTCAGGAGGCGTTTCGGCCTCGTTGTCGTCATGCATGCTGGTGTTCCTTACGCAGCGAGCCTTCGTCCCTGGACAGTCCGGTGTTCGGGCGCCGGGCGGGCATCGGGATGGCCAGGAGGACGGTCAGGCCGATCACGACGGCCTGCGCGATACCGGTCCAGAGCGCCCACGGGTTTTCGTAGCGGATGCTCAACTGGCCGCCCTGCTCCGGAAGGGTGAAAGCCTGCGCCCAGTCCGAGGAGGTGGCGGTCAAGCGCCGGCCGTCGAGCCAGGCGCTCCAGCCTGGATCCGCACGGTCGGCGAGGACCACCAGCCGGCCCGGCGGCCCGGCCGGTACGGCCGCGTCGGCCGCGACGACACCCGCCGGCAGCAGCCCGACGGTCGCGCCCGCCCCGTCGACGATCCGGACGCGGTGGGCGACGTCGGCGGCTTCGATCACCGGCTGGTTCAGCGGACTGATCCGCCACAGCCAGCCGACGTCGGTCTGGCCGACAGCCACGAGGCCGGGGACGGCGTCCATCCGGCTGGCCGTCAGCTGGGTGGCGCTGTCCGTGGCCTTGAGCACCACGAAGCCGACGCCGAGCCGTTCGAGCTGCCCGCGGGGGTCCACGCCCTGGCCGGCAACGATCATGGCAACCACCCCGCGCAGCGTCGCGGCGACGGCGTCGTCCTCACGGACCGTCTCCTTGCCCGGCGCGCCCATGACCGGGCGGGCGGACGCGACGGCGGCCAGGGCGTCCAGCCGGGTGCCGGCGCCGCGCTCTAGCGAGGCGGCGAAGGTTCCGTCCTCCCGGGCGGAGATGACCAGGGTCCGGGCCTGTTCCGGGCCCTCCCCCCGGTCGATCGCCGTCGCGGGGAGCGTGCGGGCGCTGCTGGCCTGGACCAGCCGCCGGGGGCCCAGCGCGCCGTCGCCGGCGGTCGCTGCGGCGCTGCCGGCACCGGCGTCGGAGGCCACCGCGGCCGGGGATGAAGCGGACTGCAGCACGTTTTGCGCTGCCCAGGCGGCGAGTCCGGCCAGCGGGCCGGCAAGCAGGAGGACCGTTGCGGTGACGGCGGTGCCGCCAACGAGGATCCTGCGGGCCAGGGACTTACGGTCCGGCTCGGCCGCCGCGGACGCCTTGGCGGCGTCCAGCAGGGCGTCGGCGCCGAGCAGGGCCGCTCCCTGCAGCGCGAACGCCGCGGCGGACACGGCCGGGCCGGTGAACGGGGTGACCATGACCTCGGCGCCGACGCCGGTGACGACGTGCCCGGCCAGCCAGCCGCCGGCCAGCATCAAGGTTGCGGCGGCCCAGAGGCCGCGGGCCAGCCGCCGCCGCCGGAGGCTGGCGTTCCGGCCCGGAAGGAAGAGCGCGCCCAGTGCCAGCAACAGGACGGGCAGTCCGAGCAGCAGAGCCAGCAGGAGCGCCCACGGCACCGACGACGGCCCGAAGACGGAAAGACCGGCGAGGCCGGCACTGGCTTCGAAGCGCAAGGGCTGGCCCAGCGCCTGCTGCCAGAGCGGGGCCGCGTCGAAGCCCAGCGGGAGCCCCGGATCGGCCAGCAGGGCCCGGGGCCGGTCCAAGACAGCGAGAGCAAACGGGACGAACAGGGCCAGGCTCGGCAGCAGCGACCACCAGAGGGTGCGTCCCCGCCGTCCCAGCAGCACGGCGAACAGTGCGATCACGACGACGGCGGGCAGGAGCAGCGAGGGGGCCGCCGCGGTGACAACGGCCAGCGCGAGTCCCGCTGCAGCCGCCGCGGTCCAGGACGGGGTGCCGTTGATGCCCGGCTTGGCCGGAGGCTTCTCGGTGAAACGCCGCTCCCCCGGTGCCGGGACGGCGTACCGTCCGCGGCCGGGCACGGAGCCGGTGGCGCGCAGCAGGGCCAGGACAAGCAGCGGCATCATCAGGTGCGCAATCAGCGACCCGAGGCGGCCCTGGTTGAGCGCCACCTGCAGGGCCGGCGCGCCGGCCCAGACCAACGCGGCAGCTAGCCGCAGCCGGCGCCGCTGGGTCAGCGCCGCGGCCGCGAACCAGGCCCCCAGCGCGGACAACGGCATCGAAAGGATCAGCAGCCAGGACATGGCGGCGCTGGCATTGCCGGCACCAACAACGCCGAGCAACCAGAGCACGTAGCCGAAGGGGTCGCCGTGTCCCGGGAGGCCGGCGCCGAGCGCAATCCACCAGCTGGAGGCGTGGTTCCAGATGTCGCCCAGGCCGGCCGAGACCGGGAGCAGCGCCCCGCCGGCCACGGCGTCGGCCCGGAACACGTTGAGCAGGCCGATGAGCGAGGCCGCGGCGGTGACCAGCAGAGCCAACAGGGCCCCGTTGCCCACCCAGCCGCGCTCGGTGGTGCTCAGGGCCGCGAAATCGTCGGTGGAATCGCCACTGGGCTGTTCGGCCAGCGGGTCATGGGCGGAGGGCAAGTCACCGGAATCATCCGATCCGAGCGCTTCCATCAGCGAACGGCGGTGCGCCCAGACCTCGCGCCGGGGCGTCTGCAGCCCCTTGATCACGGAGCGCCGGATGCGCCGGGTGCGGGCCGCGTTGCGGCGGCCGCGGAGCACGGCGACAGGCCGTCCCAGCGCGCCGAGGGTCGCCAGCAGCTGCGAGAATCCGTGGCCGGGGTCCTTGACGGCGACGCTGAGGACAAGTTTGAAGAGGCTGCCGAGGAGGGCGCCGGCGGCGTGCAGCGGGACCTTCCAGGCCGAGGCGTGCTTAAGCCGCAGGTGGACCTGGGCCTTGCGGGCCGCCGTCGCGTTCCCCTGCGCGTGCGGCCGGTGCGAGACGTGGAACATCCTGGCACTCGGGACCACCACTACGCGGTGGCCGGCGAGCCTGTTGCGCCAGCAGAAGTCGACGTCGTCACCGCTGCCGGGAAGCGCGGGGTCGAAGCCACCGAGGTCTTCCCAGACGTCGCGGCGGACCAGCATGCCCGCGGAGTTAACGGCAAAGGTGTCGCTGCGGCCGTCGTACTGGCCCTGGTCGAGTTCGTCTGCTTCGATCAGGGTCAGGCGCTCGGCCCAGCGGCTGGTGGAGAGGCCGACGTCGATCAGCCGGCGCCCGGCGTGCCAGTCCAGCTGCTTGCAGCCGGCCACGGTGACGGAGGGCGCCCGCTCGACGGCGTGCAACAGTTCCGCTAGGGCTTCGGGAGCCGGCGCGGCGTCGTCGTGCAGCAGCCAGATCCATTCGGCGTCCGCGGGTCCGGCGTCTCCGCGCCGGGGCGCGAGTGCCTGCAGGCCGGCCTGGACGGCTCCGCCCATGCCGCCCTTGGCTTGCTCGACGACGGTGACGTGCGACGTGCCCAACGCCTGCGCAAGCAGGGCCGCCGAGTGGTCGCGGGAGCCGGTGTCGACCCCGATGACCACATCCGCCGGCCGCGTCTGCGCCGCCAATGCCGCCAGGGTCCTGGGGAGATAGTCACCGCCGTCGTGGGCTACCACGACGGCGGTGACTTGTACTTCTTGAAGAATTAGACTGCCCGCTTCCTAAGCCGGCGGCGTTCCCGCTCGGAGAGGCCGCCCCAGATGCCGAAGCGCTCGTCGTTGGACAAGGCATATTCCAGGCACTGTGAACGCACGTTGCACGCCCCGCACACCTTCTTGGCGTCGCGCGTGGAGCCTCCCTTTTCCGGGAAGAAGGCCTCCGGGTCGGTTTGTGCACAAAGCGCATCCGTCTGCCATCCCAGCTCGCCTTCATCGTCGAAGTCCTGCCGGGCGGGCAAGCCGATCCACACCGGCTGGGCGGTGGTTCCGGGGTGCAGGGTCTGCAGTTCCATTGGCGGATCGAGCGGATCATTGTCCGGCTCCGGATTCCCGGCCAGCAAAGCTTCATGGGCCGCGAGGAAGGCCGTGGCCTGGTCCTGCAGCGAATCCTGGGTGTGGTCGTTGTACCGCTCAGCGGCGTCCGGATCGGCCGGGTCCAAGTACCAGTCACTGGGCACGCCGCGTGAACGGTACTTTGCCGTCGCCTGGCCGGCGACGACTTCATCTTCATGGATACGCTCTGCAAGCCCCATTGGCGTTCCCTCTCTGATTTGCAGCCTTTGCCTGACCCTCGGACACTCGGTTGTGTGCCGGCTGATGCGCATTGGCTTTCGATACCTAATTACACGTGTGTAAGTATCCGGGAGTCAAGCCGCAGCGGGGATAATAATCACGGTCGACGCAAATATCGGTCCACGCCACGCCCGGGATTTTTCGGAACTTCCCTTCGGTACCGCCAAATTCATCAGTGCACTGAGCACTTTCGACGATTTTTGTTGACTTTTAGGGAAATTTCCGGTGGCCGTCCTCCACCGCAAAATCAAACGCCGGGTGTCGCTATGACCGAGATCACCGTGCGCGGGGCCGTGGCAAGATGAAAGCATGAGCATCCCGGCAATCGAACTGATGACAGCCCTGCGTTCCGGCGCGTCCACGTCCCCGCGGTTGACCTGGTACGGACCGGACGCCGAACGCGTGGAACTTTCCGGCCGGGTGCTGGACAACTGGGTGGCCAAGACCAGCAACCTGCTGCAGGATGAGCTGGACGCGGAACCGGGAACCCGGCTCCGCCTGGACCTGCCCGCGCACTGGAAGTCGGTGGTCCTCGCGCTGGCCGCGTGGCAGCTCGGCATGGAGGTGGTGTTCGATGCCGCGGACGCCGATCTGCTCGCCACCGCGGAGCCCGGCCCCGGCGCGGCAGCGGGAGCCTTCGACGCCGTCATCGCGGTGGCGCTGCCTGCTCTGGCGATGCGCTGGCAGGGCGGGTTGCCCTCCGGCGTCGTGGACTACGCCGCCGAGGTGCGCTCCCACGGCGACGTCTTCATGCCGCATGTGGAACCCGAGGCCGGCCGCCGCGCCGTCCGGGCCGCCGGCGGCGCCGTGCACACCCACGGCGATCTGCTGGACGGTTTCGCCGCGGCCCACGAGGACGGACTTCGGCTCCTGGTTAAAGCCGGCGACGGCCTGGCGGCGGCGTTGGCGGAGTCCTTGGGCGCGTGGAAGAGTGACGGCTCGGTGGTGCTGGTGCACCCGGACGTCGCGGTGACGGAGCGGCTGCTCAGCGACGAGCGCGTCCACGGGCACTGAAAGCCTCTTTAAGAGGGCGGGAGCCCGGACGTGGCCGGCCGCCTGTTGATTCGGCCCGGGTTGTCGGGGCCGTCCCGGCGCTGCCTAGGACTTGGCGTCGGGAACTCCCGGATGCGCGGCACCCTGCTCCGGCACCGTGACGCCCGGCTTAGTGTGCAGCGGCCGGTCGATGATCTCGTGGTCGTGCGAGAACTCCGGCTCGTCGTCGAGTTCCTTGTTGAAGACCAGAAAGCGGTAGGCGAAGAACCGCACCACCGTGGCGACGAGGATGCCGACAATGCCGGCCGAGAAGAGCATGTTTTTGTCCGTGATGCCCATGCCGTATTTGGCGAGGGCGGTGAGGCCGGTGGAGATGCCGATGCCAATGCCGTTAATAAGCACGAACATCATGAATTCCCGCAGCACGTTGGCCTGGCGGCGGTGGCGGAACGTCCAGAAGCGGTTCGCGATCCAGGAGAAGACCGTGGCGACGGTGGCCCCGACGAAACGGGCCTTGGCTTCGCTGTCGGACATGGCGCCGTGCATCAGGAAGTAGGTCAGGCCGTTGTCGATGACGAACGCGACACCGCCGACGGCACCGAACTTCGCCACCTCGCGCCAGAAGAGCGAGGCAAGGCCGCGCAGACGGTCCGCAAGTGTGTTAATCATGACCCTCCGTGGCCTTTTGAATCTGTTGGCCAGATGGCCGACTGCCTATTTTAGCGCCGTTTCCCGGGTGTACGCCCCCAGCCGGCGCTAATCCGGGACCCACATCCCGTCAATTAGCAGCAAAATTCGCAGCAATATAGCCGGTGTTTCGGGGAGCCGGGCGCGCGGCGGCCGGTTCCTGTGAGGTTTTCGGTAGGCTGGTAGACGTGACTTTTCCTGTAATCGGGGTGGTTGGCGGCGGCCAGCTTGCCCGCATGATGGCCCCGGCCGCCACCGCCCTCGGCTTCGAACTCCGCGTCCTGGCCGAGGCTGAAGACGTCTCCGCCGTCGCTGCCGTGGCCACGGCCCCGGTCGGCGACTACACCGACCTTGACCAGCTGCTGGAGTTCTCCCGCGGGCTGGACGTGCTCACCTTTGACCATGAGCATGTCCCCACCGGTCACCTGCGTGCCCTGATCGACGCCGGGGTCAACGTCCACCCGGGCCCCGACGCGCTGGTCAACGCCCAGGACAAGCTGGTGATGCGTGCCGCGATCGACCGGCTGGAGCTTCCCAACCCGCGCTGGGCCGCCGTGGCCGACGTCGACGCCCTGGTCGCTTTCGGGGACGGCGCCGGTTGGCCCGTGGTGCTGAAGACGCCCCGCGGCGGCTATGACGGCAAGGGGGTTCGGATCGTGGCCTCCGCCGCGGACGCCGCGGACTCGGCGGACTGGTTCGAGGCGATGTCGCCGCTGCTGGCCGAAGCCAAGGTGGAGTTCAGCCGTGAGCTCTCGGCGATGGTCGCCCGGACGCCCGACGGCGAAACCCGGGCGTGGCCCGTGGTGCACACCATCCAGGTGGCCGGCGTCTGCGACGAAGTCATCGCCCCCGCCCTGGACATCCCGCTGGAGGTCGCCGCCGCGGCCGAGGACGCCGCGGTCAGGATCGCCAACGAGCTCGGCGTCACGGGTGTCATGGCCGTGGAAATGTTCGAAACGCCGGGCGTCGGCGCCGGCTTCCTGATCAACGAACTCGCCATGCGGCCGCACAACACCGGTCACTGGACGCAGGACGGCTCGGTCACGAGCCAGTTCGAACAGCACCTGCGCGCCATCCTGAACCTGCCCCTGGGGGCCACCGAACTGCTCGGACCCGTCGTGGTCATGAAGAACTTCCTCGGCGGCGCGAACCAAAACCTGTTCTCCGCCTACCCCGCAGCCCTGGCCAGCGAACCGGCCGCCAAGGTGCACTGCTACGGCAAAGCCGTGCGGCCGGGCCGCAAGATCGGCCACGTCAACCTCGTCGGTGCCGCTGCGGCCGACGTCGATTCCGTCCGGCAGCGGGCCGGCGCCGTCGCCAACATCATCCGGGACGGGCGGGCCCCCGCCGGTACCGCCCCGGAAACCTCCGAGGAGAGCGCGTGAACGCCAGCACCGAAGCCCGAGATTCCACCTCCCGGGATGCCGGGAACGGGCCCGCCCCCATCGTGGGGCTCGTGATGGGATCCGACTCCGATTGGCCCGTGATGGAGGCCGCCGCGGAGGCGCTGGCCGAATTCGGCATCCCCTTCGAGGCCGACGTCGTCTCCGCCCACCGCATGCCCACCGAAATGATCCGCTACGGGCAGAGCGCCCACCAGCGCGGGCTGCGGGTGATCATCGCCGGCGCCGGCGGCGCCGCGCACCTGCCGGGCATGCTCGCCTCCGTAACTCCGCTGCCGGTCATCGGCGTACCCGTGCCGCTGAAAACCCTGGACGGGATGGACTCGCTCCTGTCCATCGTGCAGATGCCTGCCGGCGTTCCCGTCGCCACGGTCTCCATCGCCGGGGCCCGCAACGCCGGGCTGCTCGCGGTGCGGATACTGGCCTCGGGCACCGATGCCCTCGCGGACCGGCTCCGGGCCGCACTGGTCGAATTCGCACAGGAGCTCAACGACGCCGCCACCCGGAAGGGCGCGAACCTGCGCAGCAAGGTGGCCGACGTGTTCTCGGATGAAAACAACGCCACCCGGGGCGGCCAGTAAGGATTCAGTACATGAGCAATGGTTTCGCGTCCGCGGCGGAAAAGACGCGGCCACCGGGGGTCCTGACGGATCCGGTCCGTTACCCGTCCGGGGCGGGCCAGCGGGTCCTGTCCAAGCGCGCCTTCCTGCTGATCCTGCTGACGCTGCTGGTCCCGGGCAGCGCCCAGCTGGTGGCGGGCAACCGCAGGCTGGGACGGATCGCGCTCCGCGTCACGCTCACCGTCTGGGCCCTGCTCCTTGTGGCCCTCGTCGTGCTGCTGGCCTCCCGCCCGACCCTGATCAACGTCATTACCAGCCCCGTCACCTCGCTCCTGCTGGTGATCGTGCTCGCGGCGCTCTCCCTGGGCTGGGCGGCACTGTTCCTCAACACCCTGCGCCTGATCCGCCCGGTGCTGCTCGAGACCGGGATGCGCGCCGGCGTCGTCCTGACACTGGTCCTGGCCATGCTGCTCAGCAGCGGCAGCGTCGGCTACGCGGCCTACCTGCTCAACGTCGGCCGGGCCGCCATCGGCACGATCTTCGCCAACGGCCCGGCGATGGAGCCGTCCGAGGGCCGCTACAACTTCCTGATGATGGGCGGCGACGCCGGGGCCGACCGCACCGGCCGCCGGCCGGACAGCCTGTCCGTGATCAGCGTGGACGCCAAGACCGGCCAGTCCGCCATCATCTCAGTCCCCCGCAACCTCCAGAACGCGCAGTTCAGCGAGGGCTCCCCGATGCGGAAGATCTACCCTGACGGCTACGACTGCGGCGATGAGTGCCTCATCAACGCCATCAACACCGAGGTCACCAACAAATACAAGGACCTCTACCCCGGGGTCGAAGACCCGGGTGCGCAGGCCACCCTGGAGGCGGTCTCCGGCACGCTCGGGATCAAGGTCCAGGCGTACGTCCTCGTGGACATGGACGGCTTCGCCAAACTCATCGACGCCATGGGCGGCATCAAGATCAAGGCCGGCGGCTGGGTCCCCATCAGCGGCGAGACCATCGACGAAGCCAACGGCATCCACGGCATGCCGCTGGGCTGGATCCCTGCCGGGGACAACACCCTGGACGGCTACCACGCGCTCTGGTACGGCCGCTCCCGCGAATTCGTGGACGATTACGCGCGCATCGCACGCCAGCAATGCGTCCAGCAGGCCATGCTCAAGCAGCTGGATCCGGGAACCCTGCTCGCCAAGTTCGAGGACATCGTCAAGGCCGGCACCAAGGTGGTGGACTCCAACATCTCCGCCAGCCAACTGGGCAGCTTCGTAGACCTTGCGATGAAGTCCAAGGGACAGCCCGTGAGCCGCCTGACCATCGGCCCTCCGGACTTCGACGCCTCGTTCTCCACCGTTCCGGACTTCGACCGGATCCACCAGGCAGTGGACAAGCTCCTGGCGCCCGCTCCCGCCGCCGGGGCGGCGGACGATTCGCTCCGCCAGCCGGCCGCGGCGCCCGGGCTGCTCTCCGCCGCAGGCCCCCGGCCGGCTACCGTGCCGGGCACCCAGCCGTCGCCGTCGCCGCCGTCGTCGGACTTCACCCCCGTGACCACCACGCCCGACGGCGAGCCGATCACCGAACAGATGCTCAACGACTTCAAGCGCAACGGCGATGAGCAGTCCATCCGCAACCTGGTGGCCACCAACGGCCAGTGCGCCCCGCTCTAGCACCGGACCTCCGGCCACCCATTCCAGCAGGCTCCAGCCAGCTCTCCAAGAGCAGATAGGGACCCCGTGTACAAACTCGAGAACGTCCTCCGCCCCTACGCGTGGGGGTCAACCACCGCGATCGCCGGCCTGCTCGGCCGGCCCGCGTCCGGCGGCCCGGAGGCCGAACTGTGGATCGGCGCCCACCCGGGTTCCCCTTCCACGGCGCTCGACGACGGCGCCGGGGGCAGCGCCGAGGGCGACGGCAGCAGGCCGGGCCTCGACGCGCTGATCGCCGGTGACCCGGAGCATTACCTGGGCGGCGAGAGCGTGGCCGAATTCGGGCCGCGGCTGCCCTTCCTGCTCAAGGTCCTGGCCGCCGAGACGCCGCTGTCGCTGCAGGTGCATCCGACGCTGGACCAGGCGCGGGCCGGGTTCGCCCGCGAGGAGGCGGCCGGCGTCGAACGCGGCGCCGCCACGCGCAACTACAAGGACGACAACCACAAGCCGGAAATGATCTTTGCCCTGACGCGGTTCGAGGCCTTGTGCGGTTTTCGGCCGGCGGCACAGTCGCGGGCCGTGTTCCTGCACCTTGCCGACTGCTTTGGGCTGGCGGGCTTGGAGCTTCCGCCGCTGATTCCGCGGCTGCTGGACGATTTGGCGCAGCCGGATGAACCTGACGCCCTCAGGTCTGCCTTCGAGCGTCTCATCGCCGGCGGCGAGGCCGTCGCCCAGGCCACGGCCAGTGTCACCGCGGCCTTGGTTTCCGGCGCCCCCGTGGGGTCGCACGCGGCGGAGCTGTCCACGGTTGTCAGTCTCAATGAGGAGTACCCCGGGGACCCGGGCGTGCTGATTTCGCTGCTGCTGAACCGGATCTCGCTCGCGCCCGGCGAGGCCGTGTACCTGCCCGCCGGCAATGTGCACGCCTACCTGCACGGCCTGGGCATCGAGGTGATGGCTTCCTCGGACAACGTGCTCCGCGGCGGGCTGACACCGAAATTCGTCGATGTGCCGGAGCTGCTGAAGACGATCGCCTTCGAAGCGGTCGGAGTGCCGAGACTCGGCGCCGAGACCACGATGCTGGGCCAGGAGCTGTTCCGGCCGCCGTTCCGGGAATTCCAGCTGCAACGGGTGGAGCTGCGCCCCGGCGCGGAACCGGTCCCGCTGGCGCAGGCCGGGGCCGCTGTCATCGTGGTGGTGTCCGGCGCTGTCCTGCTGGACTCCCCAAAGGGTGATCTGCAGCTGGAGCGTGGCGCTTCCGCGTTCCTGCCGGCCGCCGAGGCGCCGGTCAATGTCCATGCCGTGGCCGGTGCCACCGGACCGGCTGTCGCCTTCGCCGTCACTACCGGGACGGGGGCCTGAACCGTGGATTATTTCCTGCAGGGACCGCACTGGGCCGATGTTCAGCGCGCCTTAGGCCGTACCGTCCATGAACAGTCCGGTGACGGGTGGCGATTCCTTGCCGTCGAGGAAAGCAACCCGGCCGGCAAGCTACTCTACGTGCCGTATGGGCCGCTGGCTGATTCCCTCACCGCCTTCGACGCCGCGCTGGAGTCCCTGACGGCGCTGGCGCGCAAGTGTGGGGCGGTGTTTGTCCGGCTGGAACCGGTCAGCGCCGGCTTTGACAGCTCCGACGCGGACACCGTGCTGCGGAGCCGTGGCTTGCGGCCCGCGCCGGCGAACCTGCAGCCAGAGCTGAGCTGGATCGTGGATCTGGGCGACGATTTCAAGGACGTCCTGGCGGGCATGAAGCCGGTGAACCGCAACCTGTACCGCAACATCCATAAGAAGGGTGTGACCTTCCGGTCCAGCCAGGACCCCGCTGACATTTCCGTGCTGCTCGAGTTCCTGCACCTGACGGCGGCGCGCAACGGGTTCAAGCCGCAAAGCGATGAGTACTTGAGCCAGGTGGCGCGTTCGCTCATGCCGGCCGGCGTCGCCACGCTGTTCATAGCCGAACTGGACGGCAGCCCCATCGCTGCGGCCCTGGCCTATGACTCCGATGACACCCGCACTTACGCCCACGCGGCGCTGGACGACACGCACCGCAAGCTCAGCGCGGGCATCCCGCTGCTCGTGACGCTGATGGCCGATGCCAGCGAAAAGGGCCTCCGGTACGTGGACCTCTGGGGAGTGGCCCCCGCGGACCAACCGGACCACAAATGGGCCGGCTTTACGGCGTTCAAGAAATCCTTCGGCGGCCGTGAAATCGCCTACCCCGGGACTTGGGACCTGCCGGTGAACAAAGTCCGCTACGGCGCCTACCAACTGGCCCGCAAAGCCGCGCAGGCCGGTAAGAAGGTCGTCCGGACGCTGAGAGCCGGGCTCCGGCGCTAGGCCTGTTGCTCTGCGGCCGAAGCAGCGCGCTTCTGGGCCTCGTAGGCGCTGGCAACCATGTCCTCGACGCTGTGACGCATCTTCCAGTCCAGGTCGCGGGCGGCCAGGGTGCCGTCGGCGACAATCCGGTCGGGGTCTCCGGGCCGCCGGGGACCAATCTCCGGGTCGAAGTCGATGCCGGTCACCTGCGCCATGGCAGTCATGATCTGCCGGACGGACAATCCGTCGCCGGAACCGAGGTTGTAGACACGTTCCAACGGCCGGCCGGCAGCGAGAGCCTGGGCCGCGGCGACGTGGGACGCGGCGAGGTCGGCCACGTGGACGTAGTCGCGGACGCAGGTACCGTCCTCAGTGTTGTAGTCCGTGCCGTTGATCTTCGGTGTTTTCCCGGACGTCAGCGCGCGGAGCACGATCGGGAACAGGTTGTGCGGGCTCGTGTCGTAAAGCTCGGGCGACCCGGATCCGACGACGTTGAAGTAACGCAGCGAGGTGTGCCGCAGGCCGCGGGCCACGCCCTGGTCGCGGATCAGCCATTCCCCGATGAGTTTGCTCTCGCCGTACGGGGATTCGGGCTGAGTGGGGGTGCCCTCGGTGACGATATCCACCCGGGGGGTGCCGTAGGTGGCCGCGGAGGACGAAAAGACCAGCTTGTCCACGTCGGCCAGTTCCATCGCCTTCAGCAACTGGGCCGTGCCGGTCACATTCTGCTCATAGGTCAGCAACGGCTCCTGCACCGAAACACCCGCGTATTTGAAGCCGGCGAGGTGGATCACCCCGGTCACACCGTGGTCGCGCATGGTGCGGGCCACCAGTTCGTCGTCGAGGATGCTCGCCTGCACGAACGGCACGTCGCCCGGGACGAACTCCCTGTGCCCGCTGGACAGTGAGTCCACCACCACGGAGGGTATCGACGCCGCACGCAACGCGGCAACAACATGAGAACCGATATATCCTGCACCGCCAGTAACAAGCCAAGTCATGGCCCCACCCTATCCAATGCCGGCAGCATCCGTGGAAAGCGGCCCTGGACCAGCAGCGGCTCCGTCCCGAGGGACATGCCCATCCTTCGCGGCCGTCCCAGGAGGACATGCCCATTCTTTGTGCCCGCCCCGAGGGACATGCCCATTCTTCGTGCCCACGGCTGGACATAGCTGCACTATGTCCAGGGGCTGCGCAATGAACTGGACATGTCCCCAAGCCGGCGGGACATGCCCACTCTTCGCAACCGGCCCCACAGGGACATGCTCATTCTTAAACACGAACAGCGGACAGAATAGGCTTCTGTCCACTGTTCGTGGCTTGCACTGAGCATGTCCCTCACGGGAGGCCCGGGGCTAGTGCTTGCGGGCGTAGCCCTCCCACTTGCTGGCCTGGTGCTCGCCGTCCACGAAGCGGATGGTGCCCGACTTGGAGCGCATCACGATGGACTGGGTGAGGACCTTGTCCTTGGAGTAGCGCACGCCCTTGAGCAGGTCGCCGTCGGTGATGCCGGTGGCCGCGAAGTAGCAGTTGTCGCTGGACACCAGGTCGTTGGTGGAGAGCACCCGGTCCAGGTCGTGCCCGGCGTCGATCGCCTTCTGCTTCTCCTCGTCGCTGGTGGGCCAAAGCCGGCCCTGGATCACGCCGCCGAGGGACTTGATCGCGCAGGCCGCAACGATGCCCTCCGGGGTTCCGCCGATGCCCATCAGCGCGTCCACGCCGGTGCCGGCGCGCGCGGCGGCAATGGCGCCGGCGACGTCGCCGTCCATGATGAACTTCGTGCGGGCGCCGGCCTCACGGATCTCCTCCACCAGCGGGCGGTGCCGGTCGCGGTCCAGGATCATCACGTTGAGCTGGTTGACCTTGACGCCCTTGGCCTTGGCGATGAGGTGCAGGTTCTGCTTGACCGGCAGGCGCAGGTCGACCATGTCGGCGGCCTCCGGCCCGGTGACGAGCTTTTCCATGTAGAACACGGCGGAGGGGTCGAACATGGAGCCGCGCTCGGCCACGGCGAGGACCGCCAGGGCGTTGTTGATGCCGAGGGCGGTCAGCCGGGTCCCGTCGATCGGGTCGACGGCGACGTCGCACTCGGGGCCGGTGCCGTCGCCGACGTGCTCGCCGTTGAACAGCATCGGGGCTTCGTCTTTTTCGCCTTCGCCGATGACCACGATGCCGTTGAAGTGGACGGTCTGCAGGAAGGAGCGCATGGCGTCGACGGCGGCGCCGTCGGCCTTATTCTTGTCGCCAAAGCCGACCCAGTGGCCGCCGGCGATGGCCGCGGCCTCGGTGACGCGGACCAGTTCCAAGGCCAGGTTGCGGTCAGGCTCATCGATTCCGACGGCGAGCGACGGGGAAAGCGTGGAGTACTTCTGGGTCATGGACGCTGGTGACACGTGAACCTCTTCTTCGAGTGGCGATCATTGAACCCGCGGCAACCAGTCTCCGGCGGCCGCGGTGATTCGACTGTTACTGATCATAGTCGCGGCAGCCCGGATCGGTCAGGGAGTGACCACCGGGAAACGGCCCGCCGCCGGACGGCGCCCTGCCGCCGAATGTGAGAACGGCCCGAAATGGGCGACTATAGAGGGGTGAATGAATTGCAGGACACGCCGCCCGAGGCTCCCGGATCTCCGGCCGGCGGAACGGCGTCCGACGTCGACAGCGCCGCCACGGATCAGCCCGTCAAGCCCGTCATCCGCGCCGCAGCAGCAAAGCGGGCCAACGCCTCCGTGATCGGCATGATCATCGCCCTGGTGGTGAGTATCGGCGCCTTCCTACCGGTAGTGCTGATGAACCCGTCCCCCAATGGCGACGGCTACCGCCCGAACATTAACGTGAGCGCCATCGCCCAGAACGCCGCCGGTGTGGCAGGATTCACACCGGTGACGCCGGAAACCGGCGACACATTCCGTTCGAATTACGCCCGGTGGGAGTCCGGCTCAGGCAGCGGCGTGGCCACCTGGCAGGTCGGCTACCTGACGCCGAAGGAGTCCTTCATCGCGCTGGTGCAGACCCGGCAGTCCAATCCGACGTGGCTGCAGCAGCAAACCAAGAGCGCGCCGGTGACCGGAACCAGGAACGCCGGCGGACGCGACTGGCAGCTGCGTGACACCGGTAAGGGCGAGAAGAGCATGGTGCTCGACTACCGCGGGACCACCGTGGTCCTGACCGGGCCGGCGCAGCTGGAGGAGTTTTCGGTGCTCGCCGCGGCCGTCGTGAAGTCGCTGGATAACAACCCGGCGGCCACCGCTTCCCCATCGGCCACCGCCGCCCCGTAAAGTAGGGCCGTGACTACTCAGCTGACTCCCGCCCTGGCCTGGCGCCGCTTGCGCGAAGGCAATGAACGTTTCGTCGCCGGCAAATCCTCGCACCCGAACCAGGACGCCTCACGCCGGTCCTCGCTGGTGGAAAACCAGCACCCCTTCGCCGTCATCTTCGGCTGCGCGGATTCCCGCCTGGCCGCAGAAATTATCTTCGACCTGGGCCTGGGGGACGCGTTCGTGGTCCGGACTGCCGGCCAGGTGATTGACGACGCCGTCCTCGGCTCCCTCGAGTACAGCATCAGCGTGCTCGGTGTGCCGCTGATCGTGGTCCTTGGCCACGACAGCTGCGGCGCGGTCACCACCACCAAGAACGCCGTGGAGACCGGCGAAATGCCGGTCGGTTTCATGCGCAGCCTGGTCGAGCGCATCACGCCCTCCGTGCTGACCTCGCTGCGGAACAACCAGCACGACGTCAACGACATGGTCGTGGAGAACGTCAAGCAGACCTCCCAGCGCCTGGTGGACAGCTCCCGGGTGATTTCCGACGCCGTCGGAAGCGGCCGCGCCGCAGTAATCGGTCTGGCCTACCGCCTCGCCGAAGGCCGCGCGGACCTGGTCTCCGGAATCGGTGAGCTCTAAGGGCCGCCTCTCAGCGCCTCTTCATGGTTTTCGGTGGAGCGCCTCGGCCCAATAAGCTAGCCCCATGACTTCCACAGCAGATTTGAACACTGAAGAATTCCGGATTGAACACGACACGATGGGCGAAGTCCGCGTCCCTGTGAACGCGCTGTACCGCGCCCAGACGCAGCGTGCCGTCGAAAACTTCCCGATCTCCGGCAAGACCCTGGAGCGCACCCACATCGAGGCCCTCGCCCGGGTCAAGAAGGCTGCCGCCCAGGCCAACGCGGAACTGGGAGTCCTCGACGGCGAGCTTGCCCAGGCCATTGCGGACGCCGCCGACGAGGTCGCCGCCGGCAAGTACGACGGCCACTTCCCGATCGACGTGTTCCAGACCGGGTCCGGAACCTCCTCGAACATGAACACCAACGAGGTCATCGCCGAGCTGGCGTCGCGCGCGCTCAAGGCCGCCGGCAGCGACAAGGTGGTCCACCCGAACGACCACGTCAACGCCTCGCAGTCCTCCAACGACGTCTTCCCGACCTCGGTCCACGTGGCCGCCACGTCCGCGCTGATCAATGACCTGATCCCGGCCCTGGGCTACCTCGCCGCCTCGCTGGAGCGCAAGGCCGTCGAGTTCAAGGACGTCGTGAAGTCCGGCCGCACGCACCTGATGGACGCCACCCCGGTGACCCTCGGCCAGGAGTTCGGCGGCTACGCCGCGCAGGTCCGCTACGGCATCGAACGCATCAACGCTTCCCTCCCCCGCGTGGCCGAGGTTCCGCTCGGCGGCACCGCCGTCGGCACCGGCATCAACACCCCGGCGGGCTTCCCGGAGCGCGTGATCGAAATCCTCGCCGCAGACACCGGACTGCCGCTGACCGAGGCCCGGGACCACTTCGAGGCCCAGGCCAACCGCGACGGGCTGATCGAAGCCTCCAGCCAGCTGCGCAACATCGCGATCTCCTTCATGAAGATCAACAACGACCTGCGCTGGATGGGCTCCGGCCCCAACACCGGTCTGGGCGAAATCGCGATCCCGGACCTGCAGCCCGGTTCCTCGATCATGCCCGGCAAGGTCAACCCGGTCATCTGCGAAGCGTCCATCATGGTGGCTGCCCAGGTCATCGGCAATGACACCGCCATCGCCTGGTCCGGCACCAACGGCGCCTTCGAGCTGAACGTCGGCATCCCGGTGATGGCCGCCAACCTGCTCGAATCCGTCCGCCTGCTGGCCAACACCAGCCGCGTCATGGCCGACAAGATGATCGACGGCATCATCGCGAACGTCGAGCGCGCCCGCTTCCTCGCCGAGGCGTCGCCGTCCATCGTGACGCCGCTGAACAAGTTCATCGGCTACGAGAACGCCGCGAAGATCGCCAAGAAGGCCGTCGCGGAGGGCCTGACCATCCGCGAGACCGTCGTGGCGATGGGCTTCCTCGAGCGCGGCGAGCTGACCGAAGAGCAGCTGGACACCGCCCTGGACGTTATGGCGATGACGCGGCCGCCGCACAAGGCCTGATTTCACGCCAAGCACGACGGCGGCGGCCCACCTGCCCAGCGAAGGCGGGCCGCCGCTGGTGTTTAAGGCCACATCGGCCAATCTTGCACTAAATACACAGGAGTGCAAAACTTTACTTTGTGAGTAATAGTGCACCAATTGACGGAGGGCTCCGCAGCCGTAAGCGGGCCGCGACGCGGGCCGCCATCACCGCCGTCGCGCGTGCCCTGACCGCCGAGCGCGGCCTGAACGGCTACACGGTGGAAGAGGTGTGCGAGCGGGCGGGCATTTCACGCCGCACGTTCTTCAACTACTTCCCCACCAAGGAAGACGCCATCCTCGGCCACGCGGACGACGAGGTTCCCACCGACGTTCTTGAGGATTTCATCCGCGGTGGCGATTCATCGGCGCCCGGTGAAATCTCGCCGACACTGTTCCAGGACCTCATCGCGCTGACCCTGAAGCTGTCAGAAAACAGGGTCTCCTCGCCGGAGGAAACCCGCCAGCTGATCGGGGTGATCAAGAAGGAACCCCAGCTCATGCTGAGGATCATTGGTGCCACGGACGAACGCGAGAGGGAATTCGCTGGCGTCCTCGCACGCCGCGAGGGCGTCTCCCCGGATCACCCGGTTGTCCAGATGGCCGTCGTGCTGCTCGCAAACATCGCCCGCAAAACGAGCATGACGTTTTTCTCCGAGGGCAACACGCGCCCGTACCCGGAGCTGCTGCTGGCCAACGTCTCGGCCGCCCGGCAACTCTTCACCCAGAACTTCACAGAACCCGTCTCCGCAAAAGGACAACAATGAGCACCATCGTAGGTACCAAAGCGGCGGCGGCCCCGCTGCTGCTGACCCAGAAACGCATCTGGATCATCTTCTCCGCCCTCATCGCGGGAATGCTGCTCTCCAGCCTGGACCAGACCATCGTCTCCACCGCCATGCCCACCATCGTCGGCAAGCTGGGCGGCGTGGAGCACCAGGCCTGGATCACCACGGCCTACCTGCTGGCCACCACCATCGTCATGCCGATCTACGGGAAGTTCGGCGACATCCTCGGCCGCCGGAACCTCTTCCTGGTGGCTATAGCCCTGTTCACCCTGGCCTCGGTGGGCTGCGCCTTCGCGACTGACTTCTGGGGCTTCGTCGTCTTCCGCGCCATCCAGGGCCTAGGCGGCGGTGGCCTAATGATCCTTTCCCAGGCCATCATCGCGGACATTGTGCCCGCCAAGGACCGCGGCAAGTACATGGGTCCGCTGGGCGCGATCTTCGGCCTCTCTGCCGTCGCCGGCCCGCTGCTGGGCGGTTTCTTCGTGGACCACCTGACCTGGGAATGGGCCTTCTACATCAACATCCCCATCGGCATTGCCGCGTTCACCATCGCCTGGTTCACTCTGACGCTGCCGAACAAGAAGGCCGAAAAGCGGATCGACATTCTCGGGGTGCTGTTGCTCTCCGCGGCCACCACCTGCCTGATCTTCTTCACCGACTTCGGCGGCAAGAAGGACCAGGGCTGGGATTCCCCGGTGACCTGGGCCTTCGGCGCCGGCGTCGTCCTTGCCGCCGCCGCATTCATCCTGGTGGAGCGCAGGGCCGAGGACCCCATCATCCCGCTGAGCCTGTTCAAGAATCCGATCTTCGTCAACGCCACCGCGATCGGCTTCACGCTCGGCCTCGGGATGTTCGCCGCGATCGCCTTCGTCCCGACCTTCCTGCAGATGTCCTCCGGGACCTCCGCCGCGGAGTCCGGCCTGCTGATGCTGCCCATGATGGTGGGCCTGATGGGCATGGCAATCTTCTCCGGCATTCGGATCTCCAAGACCGGCAAGTACAAGATGTTCCCCATCCTCGGCGGGGTCCTCACCATTGCCGCCATGCTGTGGCTGACCACGCTGACCGCGGCGACGCCCATCTGGGTGATCTGCGTCCAGCTGTTCATCTTCGGTGCGGGCCTCGGCTCGATCATGCAGGTGATCGTCCTGGTGGTACAGAACTCCGTCCCGGCCGAACAGATCGGCACCGCCACCAGCACCAACAACTACTTCCGCGAGGTCGGCGCCTCGCTGGGCGTCGCGGTGTTCGGCTCGATCTTCACGTCCCGGCTTTCCGAGTCGCTGACCAAGGCCTTCACTGGTGCCGGCGCGTCCAGCGCGGACGCTGCCCAGTCCACGAAGACGCTGGATCCGCAGGCCCTCAGCCAGCTGCCCGCCCAGCTCAAGGACGCGATCGTCAACGCCTACGCGGATTCGCTCGCTCCGGTCTTCTGGTACCTCCTGCCGTTCCTCGGCATCGCGTTGATCCTGGCCCTCACCCTGAAGCAGATCCCGCTCTCGGACACCGCCGGAATGGTGGCCCGCGGCGAGGCGGTGGGCGGCGAGGAAGCCGAGCGGCTCGAGGCTGAGCGGGCCGCCGTCCGTCACGCCGCCGACTCGTCGGGCCACACGGACGCCGTCACGGCAGAAGAGCACCCGGCGTCCCGTACCGACGACGACGAACTGGCCCGCCTGCGCGACTGACCGTCCAAGCCGCTGACTCGTCGGGCCACTGACGCAGCCGGGCACTGACGCAGCCTGCCACGGTCCAGGGGCGCCGCAATCTTTTGGGGGTTGCGGCGCCCCTCCTGCGTCCCGTCCCGGTCAGATCCGGCGGGCAGTGCGGCGGGCAGTGCAGGGGGCAGGAAGGAGACGGGGCCGTTCAGCTGCGGAAGTGTGCCTCGCCGTCTGGGTCCCGCGCCCGTTCGATCGCTTCCAGGTGGCCCGGCAGCAGCTCGGGGAAGTCGGCCGGCAGGAACCAGCCCACGGCGAGCGATTCGTCGTCGTTGACACGCGCTTCTCCGGAGACGAAGCGGCAGCGGAAGACCAGGGTCAGGAAGTGGCAGACGTCGCCGTTGGGATAGGTGGTGGGGCCGACGGTGTCCACCGAAACCAGTCGCTCGGCGACGGCAACCACGCCGGTCTCCTCCAGGACCTCCCGCAACAGGCCGGGTGCAGGCTCCTCCCCCGGTTCCAGGATTCCGGTGATCAGCCCCCAGCGGCCGTTGTCGGCCCGCTGGCCGAGCAGGACCCGGCCGTCGTCGTCGAACACCACCGCCCGGGCCCCCGGAATCCAGAGGGTCTCGTGGCCGATCTTCGCGCGCAGGTTCAGGATGAAGTCCGGAGTGGCCATCCCGCCAGCCTAACCCGCAGGCAGCAGCATGGCCGCCGCCGCCCCGGCCAGCATGAAGGGTCCAAAGGGGATGTCCGATTTCAGTGTTCCGCGCCGGGTCGCCAGCAGGGCCACGCTCCAGAGGCCGCCGAACAGGAACGCCGCAAACGTTCCGGCAAACACGTGGCCCCAGCCCAGGAACCCGAGGTACAGGCCCAGCACGCCTGCGAGCTTGACGTCGCCAAAGCCCATCCCCGGCGGGTAGACGGCCCGGAGCAGGAAGTAGAACAGCCACAGGGCCGCGCCGCCGGCCACGACCCGGAGCCCGGGCACCGCGAATAGTCCGGCACCGCCCCCGGGCTCGGCTGCCGGCTGGAGCGCCGCAGCCCCCAGCAGCAGGACACCGGCCACCGCGTAGGAGGGGAAGATGATCCGGTTGGGCAGCAAATGGTGCCTGACGTCGATCACGGTCAATCGAGCCGCCATCAGGACGTAGTAGGCGCACGCCAGGAGCAGCAGCCAGAAGGCCGGCGGGGCGGCGCCCCCCAGGTCGCCGAGACGATGAATCACCCTCGGATGGTACTGGATTTTGGCCGCACCGGCTGTGACTGGCGACCGCGGGTCCCCGCCGCTAGGCTTCCCCAATGACCGACCTCGCCCCGTGCTGGCCCCCGTTCGCGCTCTCGCTCGCCACGCCCCGGCTCACGCTGCGACCCATCCGCGACGAGGACATCCCGGCCGCGGTGCAGGCGGCCCTGAGTGGCGTCCACGAGCCGGGCCGCAGCCCGTTCAGCAGGCCCTGGGCCGAATCCCCCGCCGAGGAGCTCGGCCCGAACATGGCGCAGTGGTACTGGCGCTGCCGCGGAAACATGTCGCCGCAGGAGTGGACCCTGCTGCTGGGCATCTGGCACGACGGCGAGTTCATCGGCTGCCAGGACGTCGAAGCCAAGGACTTTGCCACCCTGAAGACGGTCGGCACGGGCTCGTGGCTCAAGCGCAGCGTGCAGGGCCGGGGGTTCGGCAAGGAGATGCGCGCCGCGGTCGCCCTCTACGCCTTCGACTGGCTCGGCGCCGAAGTCGCGGAGTCCGAGGCGGCGGCCTGGAACCAGCAGTCCCTGGGGGTTTCCCGCTCCCTGGGCTACGAACTGAACGGTGTCACCCGCGCCAACTGGGGCGGCAAACTCCAGGAAGCCCAAAAGGTCCGCCTCACCCCCGCCACCTTCAAACGCCCCGACTGGACCCTCCAAGTCCAAGGCCACGAACGCACCGCGAAATACCTGGGCATCCAGCAGTAGGAGCCGCAAGCGGGGCAGCGGCGCCCCGCCTTCGCGAAAAGGCACGGCACCCGCAAGCCGGACGCGGCGCCTTCGCGTAGGAGCGCATCGCGGCACATCGGCCCCCAAAGGTCGCCCAGCGACCGGCGGGGGCCGATGGGACGTGTCTAAGCGACGGCGAAGGAGCCGTGTACGGCGAACCAGCCGCGGCCCGACGGCGAAGGGACCGTGCCCGGCGAACCCAGCCACGACCCGACGGCGAAGGGACCGTGCCCGGCGAACCCAGCCACGACCCGACGCCAAAGGGGCCGGGCCCGGCGAACCCGGCCACGGCCCCTCGAAGGCGAGCGAAGAAACCGGCCTAGATCTCTGCCCCCTCGAGCATGTCCGTCACCAGGGCAGCGATCGGCGAGCGCTCGGAACGGGTCAGGGTGATGTGGCCGAAGAGCGGGTGGCCCTTGAGAGTTTCGACGACGGCGGCCACGCCGTCGTGCCGTCCCACCCGCAGGTTGTCGCGCTGGGCGACGTCGTGGGTGAGGACGATCTTGGAGTTCTGGCCGATCCGGCTCATGACCGTGAGCAGCACGTTCTTCTCAAGGGACTGCGCCTCGTCCACGATCACGAACGCATCGTGGAGTGAGCGTCCGCGGATGTGGGTGAGGGGCATGACCTCGAGCATGCCGCGGTCCATGACCTCCTCGACCACTTCCTGGCTGACCAGGGCACCGAGCGTGTCGAAGACGGCCTGCGCCCACGGATTCATTTTTTCCGACTCGGAGCCGGGGAGGTAGCCGAGCTCCTGGCCGCCCACCGCGTAGAGCGGGCGGAAGACGATCACCTTGCGGTGTTCGCGGCGTTCCAGAACGGCTTCGAGGCCTGCGCACAGGGCCAGGGCGGATTTGCCGGTGCCGGCGCGGCCGCCCAGCGAGACGATGCCGACGGACGGGTCCATCAGCAGGTCGATGGCCAGCCGCTGCTCGGCGGAGCGGCCGTGCAGGCCGAACACATCCCGGTCCCCTTTCACCAGGCGGACCTGCTTGTCGGCACCGACCCTGCCGAGGGCGGACCCACGGCTGGAGAGCAGCACCAGCCCGGTGTTCACCGGCAGCTCGGCCGCGGCAGGGATGAAGACCGGCTCGTGCCCGTAGAGCGTGGTGACTTCGTCCTCCGCGGCGTCGATTTCGGCGATGCCGGTCCAGCCGGAGTCCTTGACGAGCTCGTTGCGGTACTCGTCGGCGATCAGCCCCATCGCCGAGGCCTTGACCCGCATCGGCAGGTCCTTGGACACGACTGTCACGTCCCGGCCCTCGTTGGCGAGGTTCTTGGCGACGGCGAGGATCCGGGTGTCGTTGTCGCCACCCCGGAAGCCGGCGGGCACTACGTCTGCGGAGATGTGGTTCATCTCCACCACCAAGGTGCCCCCGTCGCCCAGCGGGATGGGGCGGTCCAGCCCGCCGTGTTCCACCCGCAGGTCGTCCAGGAGCCGCAGCGCTTTGCGGGCGAAGTAGCCCAGCTCCGGGTCGTGCCGCTTGCCTTCCAGTTCGGTAATGACGACGATCGGCACGATGACTTCGTGTTCGGCGAACCGGAGCAAGGCCCGCGGGTCCGAGAGCAGGACGGAGGTGTCGATCACGTAGCTTCGGACGGTCTCCCGGTCTGCTGTTCCTTCCCCGGAAACAGCAGGACCGGCTGCAGCGTCGGGTTTCGCTGTGCCGGTCCGTGAAGTGGCTCGCGTGGCGCGAGAGGTAGCCGTCTTGCCCTGGTCGGAAATGACACCGGGCAGTTGTTCAGAAATAGCCACATCGACTCCAGCCCCGGGCCGCTGGCCCGGATTTGTTATTGGTGAGGCGGCTCGGCCGTGAGGCCGGACGCGGCCTCCCATACATCCGGTGCGAACTTCCGCTCCATGTACTGGCCTCCCCGATCAGCCGGCGGTTTGCCCGCTGATGGGATTAACGTACGTCCGCGGACCGTCGATGGCTGGTCCATTTTTCGGCGATTCTTGAAGACATCAGGTGAAGCCCGGGTGAACCGCCTCAGGTCCCGTAACGGCGCTGCCTGCCGGCGAAGTCGCGCAAGGCGCGCAGGAAGTCCACTTTCCGGAACGCCGGCCACAGGGCCTCGCAGAAATAGAACTCGCTGTAGGCGCTTTGCCACATGAGGAAACCGGAGAGCCGTTGCTCCCCTGAAGTCCGGATCACGAGGTCGGGATCGGGCTGGCCGCGGGTGTAGAGGAAGCGCGAGATGTCGTCGACGGTCAGATCATCGGCCAGTTTGCCGATGTCGGCGCCGCGGGCGACGGCGTCGTGCAGCAGTTCGCGGACGGCGTCGACAATCTCGCGGCGGCCGCCGTAGCCGACGGCGACGTTGACGTGAATCTTTTCGTGCACGGGCGTGCGGGCGGTGAGCTTATTGAGCCGCTCGGCGAGGTAGTCCGGTAGGAGTTCCGGCGCGCCCATCGCGTTTACCGAGATGTCGGCGTCCTCGTCGAGCCGGTCCAGGGTGTTCGCGATGATCCCCATGAGCAGTTCCAGCTCTTCGCCCGAGCGGTTCATGTTGTCGGTGGAGAGCATGTAGAGGGTGACGACCTTGACGCCCAGCTCCTGGCACCAGCCGAGGAATTCGTGGATCTTGTCCGCGCCGGCCTGGTGGCCTTGGCTCGTTGGGGCGTTGAACTGCCGGGCCCAGCGCCGGTTGCCGTCCACCATGACGCCGACGTGCCTGGGGATCCGCTCCGGGTCGAGGGACCGCTGCAGCTTGCGCTCGTAGAAGCCATAAAGGAACCCGGGCAGTTCCATCCGGAGATTCACCTGGCTTCCTTGAGGTCTGACGGCAGTGCATTCCTAGGCTACCCGCCGGAAGGCCCGCACCGCGCACGCCACCGCCGGAGGACCCGGCGTCGGGCATTGTTACCCGACGGTAACTTACCGGAGCGTAGTTTATTATTGCGACATGGAGAGCAACAGCCCGGAGCCCGGATCTGAGCGGCCCGCGCACGGCGAACACGGCGCCACTGGCCGCGAAAACAGCCGCGTGGACGAGGCCGCCGTCAGGATCGCCGAACTCCTGATGATCAAGCCGAAGTGGCGGGGCTGGATCCATACCGTCACTGCCCCGCTGGCCTTTGCGGCGGGCCTGGTCCTGGTTCTTCTCGCCCCTACGGCGGACCTGAAAATCGCCTCGGCGGTCTACGCTTTCACCGGCGTGCTGCTCTTCGGCGTGAGCGCCGTCTACCACCGCGGCAACTGGTCCCCCGGCGTCAAGATTGTGCTGAAACGGCTGGACCACACCAACATCATGCTCGTCATCGCTGGCAGCTACACGCCGCTGGCCTGGGCGCTCCTGGACCGGCCCAAAGCCGTGCTGCTGCTGTGGGTGATCTGGTCCGGCGCGGTGCTGGGCGTGCTCTTCCGCCTGCTCTGGACCCACGCCCCGCGCTGGCTCTATGTGCCGATCTACATCGCACTTGGCTGCGGCGCCTTGTTCTACCTGCCAGACTTCTTCGCTGCCAGCGTCGCCGCCGCGGTACTGATTTGCGTGGGCGGCGCGCTCTACATTGCCGGCGCCGTCTTCTACGCCCTAAAGAAGCCGAACTTCAGCTACCAGCACTTCGGCTTCCATGAGCTTTTCCACGCCTTCACGGTCTTTGCTTTCGCTGCACACTACATCGCCATCGCGATCGCCGTCCTGGGCTGACCGGCCGCCAGCCCGTCTGCCTGCGGGATTCTCCCCACTTTTGACTGCCCGACGCCGGGACTCACCGGGGATCCTGCCGGACACGCCAGGCGCCCACTTCAAAGGTGGGGAAACTCCGGCGTCGAGTGCGTCCTCAGCGCGGCCGGCCCGCGGCGATGAGTTCCGGGAGCCGGCGCATGTCGTGGAAGACCGTGGTGCCCGGGCCCGCCAGCCATTCTGCCGGGGTCACTCCGCCCGCATAGGCGAACACGTGCATCCCCGCGGCCCGTGCCGCCTGAACCCCGTAGGCGCTGTCCTCGACGACGGCGCAGCGGCCCGGTACGGTTCCGAGCGTCCCGGCCGCGTGCAGGAAGAGGTCGGGGGCGGGTTTGCCGTTAGCAACTTCCGTGGCGCTGAAGATCCGGCCGGCGAAGCGGTGCAGCAGCCCGGTCTTGCCCAACGTCCGCTGCATCTTCGCGTGACTGCCGCTGGAGGCTACGCAGTGCGGAAGCCGGAGCCCTTCCAGGGCCTCCTCCACGCCGTCGACGGCGGTGAGGTCCCGTTCGAAGGCTTCGTGGTACCACTGCTGGTAAGTGCTGTCCCACCCTTCGGCCAGCTCGATGCCCAGGTGTTGTTCGATAGTGGAAATGAAGTTGGCCTCGCTCCGACCGACGAAGCGCCGCACGATTTCCTCGATCTCCAGCTCCCAGCCGAGGTCGGCCAGCACCCGTTGGTCCACCCGGACGGAGATCACCTCGGAATCCACGAGGACGCCGTCGCAGTCGAAGACCGCCAGTTCAAAGGGATCCGGGGCCGCCGGGGTCGAAGTCATTCAGCCATGGTAGCCAGTCGCTCCCGGAGCGCCGCGACGGAACGCACGGGAAGATCACAGACCATACCGCGGCAGAGGAACACCTGGGGCGAACCATCCGGCGCGGCCGACCGTCCGCGGAGCAGAGGGACCCGTACGTCACCGGCGTCGGACTCCCCGGCCGGACCTGCCGGGTCCCGGAGCGCAATCACCAGTCCGGGGCTGGGCGAGTGCAGGAGCGTCCGGTGGAGCTCAGCGCGCAGCGGCGTGTCGGGTCCGACGACGGCGGCTTCCAGCGGGCCCGCCAGCGCGGCCTGTGCCGTGGCGAGCAGCCAGCCGGCCACCCGGGGTGCGCGGTCGGCCAGCGGTGGGAGCAGGGACAGGATGTTGCCGGCCATGGAGCGGTGTTCCGCGGATCCGGAGAGCGCCGAGTTGCTCAGCAGCGCCCCGGCAAACGCGGCGGCGCCGCTGGGCGTGGCGTTGTCAAAGGGATCCATGCCGTCGCGCCGGCCCTGGGCGTTGAAGACCTGCGCCGATTCGCCGGCCGCGTCGCGCAACGTCCCGCCGGCGGCGAACCGCGTGCAGGCGGCCGCCAGGATGGCCTCGGCCTGGGCATACCAGCGGGTCCGCCCTGTGACCGCGTAGAGTGCGAAAAGGCCCTCCGCGCAGAAGGAGTAGTCCTCCAACAGGCCTCCGATCCCGCGGGCCTGACCGTCGTGGGATACCCGGACCAGCCGGCCCGGCTCCCCGCCGCGGCCGGGGGTCCAGTGCACCCGTTCGAGGTAGCCGGCGATCCGTTCGGCGGCGCCCACCAGTTCGGGCCGGTCCAGCACGGCGCCGGCCTCGGCCAAGGCGGCGACGGCCAGCCCGTTCCAGCCGGCCACTACCTTCTCGTCCCGGGCCGGCTGCGGCCGTCCCCCGCGGGCACGCAGCAACACGGGCCGCACCCGCTGCCACACCTCATCGTCCGGACCGTCCAGCCTGCGTCCGGGGTGCAGCGGCGAACCGGTTCCCGAGACGGTGCCTCGGGTGTGGATGTTCATCATCCGCGCGACGGCGGCACCGTCCGCGGACCCCAGCAGCGCGCTGAGTTCCCCGGGTGTCCAGAGGTAGCTGGCGCCCTCGGAGTGCACCCCGTCCACCACGGTGTCCGCGTCGAGGGATGATGCCAGCGCCGCGGGGCCTCCCTCGCCGCCATGGCCCGCCGCGCCCGCCAGCCCCAACGCGGCGAGCATCCAGTCCGCGGTCCGGCCGGCGACGGCGGCGGCCTCCCCGGCCGGATATCCTTCAGTGCCGCCAAGCCGGACCCAGTGGACGTAGCCGCGCAGTAGCTGGGCATTGTCGTAGAGCATCTTCTCGAAGTGCGGCACGGACCAGTCGCGCGTCACGGAGTAGCGGGCAAAGCCGCCGTCGAGCTGGTCGAACAGGGCAGACCGCGCCATCGCGGCGAGCGTGCGCCCCGCGAGGTCCCGGGCCGTCCGGGACGTGTCGGACGCTACGGCGGCGTGCCGGATCAGGAACTCAAGCACCGCCGACGGCGGGAATTTAGGGGCCGGGCCGAAGCCGCCGGCCGCGTCTTCGGAACGGGCCAGTTCGCGCACCGCCCCGGAGAGCAGGGCGGCATCCAGGTCCGGCGCGGGGCCGTCCAGCCGGACGGCGGAGCCGGACTGAGCGGCGGCGATTCCGCGTGCCAGCGCGTCCGCGCTCGCTTCGACGGCGCTGCGGCGTTCCAGCCAGGCCTCGCGGACCGCTTCCAGCACCTGGCGGAAAGAGGGCCGGCCGGGTATGGGCCGCGGCGGATAGTAGGTGCCGGCGTGGAAGGCCCGGCCGTCGGGCAGCAGGAAGACCGACATCGGCCAGCCGCCCTCGCCGCTAATGGCCTGCGTGGCGGCCATGTAGACGGCGTCGACGTCGGGACGCTCCTCGCGGTCCACCTTGATGGCGACGAAGTTGGCGTTCAGGAAGTCGGCGGTGTCCTGGTCCTCGAACGACTCCCGGGCCATGACGTGGCACCAGTGGCACGCCGCGTACCCGATCGACAGGAACACCGGCACGTCGCGGGCCGCGGCGAAGGCGAACGCCTCATCGCCGAAGGGACGCCAGTGCACGGGGTTGTCCGCGTGCTGGCGGAGGTAGGCAGAAGGTTCCCCGCCCAGCGCGTTAGCCGCACCGGGCGAAGCCGCGGAGGAGCCGGGCTCAGCGCTTCCCGGATCCGGCGTCACCCTTGGCCTCCGGTCCGGCCCCGGGGAGTCCAGTCCCTGGGCGTCCGGCCTCAGGGAGTCCGGCCCCGGGGACTCCGGCATCTTCCGTGACCCCGCGCTCTTCCTCCACCTGCGCGCGGTACCGGACCCGGCGGATCCTGCGCACCATGTCCACAATCAGCACCGCGGTGAGCACCACGATGAACGCGGTCAGCAGGAAGCCCAGGAGGCCCGGCGTGACCTGATCCAAGTCGAGCCCCGGGCGCAAGGACGGCGACGGTTCGGGCGCCGGGGATGTTGCCAGGGAGATGAGCAAGGAATGCACGGTGGAAACCTTCTGTGGGGAGCGTTTTCGGCAGGACTTCCGCTGCTTCTACGCGGCATAGAAGTCCCTGCTGGATCTATCTTAGCCCGGCAAAGAAGTCCGTTTCGGGCACGTCGGCCTGGACCCGGGACTGGATCAGCGAGTAGTCCTCCCACGGCCAGGTCTGCCGCTGCATCGCCGGCGAGACGGCGAAGAAGAAGCCCTCCGGATCAATCTGGGTGCGGTGGCAGCGCAGGGCGTCGTCGCGGGCTTCAAAAAAGTCCCCGCACTCGATCTGGGTGGTGGTGGGGTGGGTGGGGGCCGGCGGAGTGTGGCCCTCGGCGTCGGCCTCAAGCCAGGCCGCGAGCCGTTCGGCGTACGGGGACTGCAGGCCGGCTTCCTCGAGCGCGTAGTGCAGGGCGCGGAAGCGTTCCGGGCTGAAGGCCCGGTCGTAGTAGAGCTTGCCCGGTTCCCAGGCGGCGCCCGTCCCGGGGTACCGCGCCGGGTCGCCAGCGGCTTCGTAGGCCTCGACGGCGACGCGGTGCGCCATGATGTGGTCCGGGTGCGGATAGCCGCCGTTCTCGTCGTAGCTGAGGATGACGTGCGGCTTGAAAGCGCGGACCAGCCGGACCAGCGGGGCGGCGGCACGTTCCAGCGGCAGGGTGGCGAAGGAACCGGTCGGAAGCGGCGGCAGCGGGTCGCCTTCGGGCAGGCCGGAGTCGACGAAGCCCAGCCAGCGCTGGCGGATACCCAGGGCCCGGGCAGCGTTGTCCATCTCCAGCCGGCGGGCGCCTGCCATGTCCCGTTTAGGGTGCGGGGCGTTCTCCATGGCGGGATTCTGGATGTCGCCGCGGGAACCGTCGGTGCAGGTGGCCACCAGGACGTCGACGCCCGAGGCGGCGTACATGGCCATCGTCGCGGCGCCCTTGCTGGACTCGTCGTCGGGGTGCGCGTGGACGGCTAGCAACCGGAGCGGGGCCGGCTGGCTGGGGGACGCTGTCATCGTCGGACGGCTCCTCTTTCTTCTGCGGATTTTTTCTGCGGATTCTTCTGCGGGGGATTCGGTGTTGCGCGGGCGGAACGGGGTGCGGACTTTCCGACTCCTGATCCACACTAAACTGGACTGGTGACTTCCGAGGAGCAGCCTGCCCCGACCGCGCCGGCACCTACCAGCCTAGCCAATCGTTACGGCGGCCAACAGCGTGCGCTGGGCAGAAAGGCCCGGCGGGCCATTCTGGCCGCCGGCCTCGTGGTCGGGATCGGTTTCCTGGCCTGGGTCTCGACGTCGGCGGCCTCCGAATCGGTCAGCTTTAAGGACATCGGCTACAGCACCCCGGACGCCACCGTCGCCGAGGTCGATTTCCAGGTCATCAAGAATCCCGGGACGGCCGCCAAGTGCGCGGTCAAGGCCCTGGACTCCAAGTTCGCCGTGGTTGGCTGGAAGGTCGTGGACATCGGTCCTAACGCGGCCGACGCCGGCGCCGACGGCGGCCGCACCACGGTGCACCGGGCCACCGTGCGCACCGAATCGCAGTCCGTGTCCGCCGTCGTCGACGGCTGCTGGATCCCGGCCGCCTCGAAGTAGCAAACCCCGCAGGAACCGGCACCCGCGCGTAACACGGTGTGATCTGCGCCGCAGCTGTTCTTGGGTTTATCCACAGCATTGACTACAATGGATCAATACCTCTGCCCCGCTGAGTTGGTTACTGAGATCCATAAGTGGCCACCGTGGCGGGGTCTTTGCTTGTTTGACCACTAAAAGGAGAAGTCCGTGTCGACCACCAACAGCGCAACTGCAGCTTGGCTTACCCAGGAAGCTTTTGACCGCCTGAAGGCAGAGCTGGACCACCTCTCCGGCGCCGGCCGTGCAGACATCGTTCAGAAGATCGAAGCTGCCCGCCAGGAAGGCGACCTCAAGGAGAACGGCGGCTACCACGCCGCCAAGGAGGAGCAGGGCAAGATCGAGGCGCGTATCCGCCAGCTGACCGCCCTGCTCCGCGACGCACACGTCGGCGAGGCTCCCGCCGACGACGGCATCGTCGAGCCCGGCATGATCGTGGTCGCCAAGATCGCCGGCGACGAAGAGACGTTCCTGCTTGGCTCCCGCGAGATTGCCGGCGACTCCGATCTGGACGTCTTCAGCGAGAAGTCACCGCTGGGTTCGGCCATCGTCGGCCACAAGGAAGGCGACAAGCTCAGCTACACCGCGCCGAACGGCAAGGACATCACGGTGGAGATCCTCTCCGCCAAGCCGTACGTCGGCTAAGCGCCGCTGCGATTTAGACGCCGACGCCGGCCCTCCCCTCTGCGGGGCGGCCGGCGTCGGCGTTTAACGTCGGTGCCGACCCCGCCTAGGTCACCGCCGCGCCGGACGGCGCGGGCCGCGGCCGGCGCGGACGGAGCATCAGTGCCGCGAGGACCCCGCCGGCGGCCCCGCCCAGGTGGGCCTGCCACGAAACGTAGCCCGCCATGGTGGGAAGCACCCCGAAGAGGATGCCGCCGTAGGCCAGGAACAACACCACGGAGAGCAGGATCTGGCCCCAGTTGCGGTTGAAGAAGCCGCGCACCAGCAGGAAGGCGAAGAGTCCGAAGACCAGCCCGGACGCCCCCACCGTGACGTTGAAGCCGCCGATCAGCCACACCACCACGCCGGAACCGAGCCAGCTGGAGGCCAGGGCGGTTACAAAGACGCGCAGGCCGGACAGGAAGACGAGGAACCCGAAGATGAACAACGGCAGGGTGTTCGAGAGCAGGTGCGCGAGGTTGGCGTGCAGCAGCGGAAAGGTCAGGATGTCCAGCAGGCCGCCGGGCGTCCGCGGCCGCAGCCCGAAGATGCCGTTGAGCGAGTGCAGCATCAGCGTGTTGAGAATCTCGATCGCGTAGAGCAGCAGCACGAACGAACCCACCACCAGGAGCCCCTGGCGGGCCAAGGCGGCGGTCGGGCCCCGGCGCCGTTCCCCCTTGAAGGCTTCGAGCACTGCAGCCGCCTAGTGCACCACGATCGGCTGGAAACCCTCGGCCCGGAGCGCGCCAAGGACCTGCTCGCAGTGCTCGTGGCCCTTGGTTTCCAGGTTGACGGTGATGGAGACGTCGCCCATGCTGATCGAGCCGCCCACCCGGGTGTGGTCCAGCCCGGTCACATTGGCGTCGTTTTCGGCGATGATCCGGGCGATGGTGGCCAGCGAGCCGGGCCGGTCGTCCAGCATCATCCGCACCGTCATGTAGCGGCCGGCGGCGGAGAGGCCGCGCTGGATGACTTTGAGCATCAGCATCGGGTCGATGTTGCCGCCGGAAAGCACGATGGCGGTGGTTCCGGGGTTTTCGATCTTCCCTTCCATCAGCGCGGCCACGCCCACGGCGCCCGCCGGTTCGACCACCATCTTGGCCCGTTCCAGCAGGAAGATCAGCGCGCGGGCCAGCGCGTCCTCGCTGACCGTGACGACGTCGTCGACCAGTTCGCGGATGATGCTGAACGGCAACTGGCCGGGCCGGCCCACGGCGATGCCGTCCGCCATCGTGGAGACGCGCTTGAGCGGCACGAGTGCGTCCGCGGCGAGCGAGGGCGGGTAGGCGGCGGCGTTCTCGGCCTGCACGCCGATGATCCGGATCTCCCGGCCGAGTTCCTTGGCCCGGGCTTTCACCGCCACGGCGACGCCGGCCAGCAGTCCCCCGCCGCCGACGCCCATCAGGATGGTGTCCACGTTGGGGATCTGTTCCAGGATTTCCAGCCCGACGGTGCCCTGCCCCGCGACGATGTCGACATCATCGAAGGGGTGGACAAACACCGCGCCGGATTCATCCGCGTAGCGCTTGGCCTCTGCGAGCGCCTCATCGACGTTGTGGCCATGCAAGACCACTTCGGCGCCGTGGCTGCGCGTCGCGGCCAGCTTGGGCAGGGCGACGCCCAGCGGCATATAGATACGGGCCTTGATGCCGAGGGCCTTGGCCGCGACGGCGACACCCTGGGCGTGGTTGCCGGCGGAGGCCGCGACGACGCCGCGCTTCTTCTCCGTGGCGGAGAGCTTGGCCATCCGGACGTAGGCGCCGCGGACCTTGAAGGAACCGGCGCGCTGCAGGTTCTCGCACTTGAAGTAGACCTCGCCGCCGGCGATGGCGCCCAGGGCCCGGGACGACTCCACCGGGGTCCGCGTAATAATTCCGTCGAGCAGCTTCTGCGCCTCCAGGACATCGTCCAGCGTGACGGGCAGGCTCTCGAGGGTATTCACGAACTGGTCTCCTTAGGGGGTTTCGGCGTCGGCGCCTGGGAGGTGGACCTCCCGGAAGCTCGGGTCCTCGCCGGCCCCGGCAAGTGCAGGGACTCCCTGCGGGCTTGCGGCGGCCAGCTCTTCATCATGTTCCCACGTTCTGCCCGCAATGTACCGAACGGCCGAGTTTGCTACGGCGAGGATCGGCACGGAGAACAAGGCGCCCGGGATGCCGGCCAGGTAGGAACCGGCGGCCACGGATAGGATGACGGCCACCGGGTGCAGTGACACGGCCTTGCCCATGACGAGCGGCTGCAGGATGTGGCTTTCCAGCTGCTGGACCAGCAGGACGATGCCGAGCATGATCAGCGCGTTGACCAAGCCGTTGGCGACGAGCGCCAGCAGCACCGCGATGGCGCCGGTCACCAGTGCGCCGACGACGGGGATGAACGAGCCGATGAATACCACCACGCCGAGCGGCAGGGCCAGCGGAACGCCGATGATGGCGGCCCCAACACCGATCCCGACGGCGTCGACAAAGGCGACAAACATTTGGATCCTGGCGTAACTGACCATCGAGGTCCAGCCGCGGCGCCCGGCGCCGTAGACGGCCGGACGGGCCTTCCGCGGCATCAGCCTGACCAGGAAGGCCCAAATCTGGTCCCCCTGGAGCAGGAAGAAGATCAAGACAAACATGGCCAGCAGGAGCCCGGCGGCGAAGTGGCCCGCCGTGCTGCCGAAGGTCAGGGCCCCGTTAAGGATGCTGCTGCTGTTGTTCTGCAGCGCGTCGGTGCCCTCCTTGATGTAGGTGTCGATCTGGGCCGCTGTCAGGTGCAGGGGGCCCTCGGCGAGCCAGCCCTGGACCTGCTCCACGCCCTCGAGCGCCTGGCTCCAGAGTTCCCCGAAGCCTGCGGTGAGCTGGCGTCCAACGAGGGCGAGGGCGGCGGCAATGACCCCGACGAAGGCGAGCACGGTGAGGGCCACGGCGGCACCGTTGGGCACCCGGCGGCGGAGCCAGCGCGTGATCGGGCTGAGCAGCCCGGCCAGGAGCGCGGCGACCATCACCGGGATGATGAGGAAGCTGATCTTGCTGAGCAGCCAGATCAGCGCCCCCAGCACGACCAGGATGAGGCCCACCCGCCAGGCCCATGACGCCGCGATCCGCACGCCGTAGGGTATGTCTTCGTCCAGGGACCGATCGCTTCGGGTCTGGCTCGCACCGCGCGGCGCGGCCGGCCCGGTGTAACCGGGCAGTTCGGGGTCGGCGCTTTGGGTGGAGTCCGGGCGGTGGGTGGCGTCCTCAGCTGGCGTCATCATTCCATAATTCCCCAGTGCGGCGTGGAAAAGAAACGGGAGCCGGCGCGGGAAACTCCTTGGCCCGGGGGCGTGCCTGGCATCGTCTTGGCTGGCTCCGCTAGCTCCCGAGCGCGGCGGTGATCCCCCAGTCCATGCTGAAGGACTCCCCCGGCAGCAGCCATCGCAGGCCATCGCCGCTGTTGAAGGCATTGGCGGGACCCGTCATCGGCTCGAGCGCCACCGCCTTGGTCCGGCCCGGGAAATTGTCCGTGACGAAGACGTGGACGTAGCGGCAATTAGCGTCCTGCCACAGGCTGACGCTGCGGCCGTCCGGTGTCCGCAGCGTACTGCGGGCCACGCCGCCGTCGTCGAAGTCCAGGTCCGTGTATGCGCAGTCCAGGTCGAGGTCGCCGGCCAGCCGGCCGGCACGGAGGTCGAAGTCGCCGCCGACGGGCTCGGTGCTGCGCGGAATCAGCCGCGCATCCGTCACCAGCCGGGTGCGTCCGCCCACCTCCACGGTCAGTTCCTCGCTCGGAACCTCGCCCAGCCGCAGGTACGGGTGCGCGCCGAGGACAAACGGCGCCGGATCCTGGGAGTCGTTGACCAGCGTCTGCCTGACCGCGAGCCCCAGGCCGCCGTCCAGCTCGTAGCGCACCCGGTGCCGCAGCAGGAACGGGTAGCCGTGCTGCGGAAACACTGCCGCCTCAAGGGTCACGGAGAATTCCGACTCGTCCACGAGGCTGTAGGAGGCGTTCCGCAGCAGCCCGTGGCTGGCGTTGTTGCGCGACACCTCGGTGATGTCCAGTTGCTGCTTCTTGCCGTTCAGGTGCCAGACTCCGTCCTCCACCCGGTTCGCCCACGGCGCCAGGGTGATCCCTGTGGCGCCCGGGGAGATCTCGGCGTCCCCGTAACTCTCCGTCAGCTGGACGCCGGCACGGCTGTAGAGCCGCAGGCCCGCCGCGAGTTCTGTGACGACGGCCAGGGCCTCGCCCCGCCGCAGCTCATACTGCCGGCCTGTCGCGTAGCGCCGGGCCGAGGCGTCCGCTCCGTCCGCGGTGGACGGGACGGCAGCGGACGGGACTGCCGTGCCAGGGGAAGTGGGGGAAGGGGAAGACGGGGAAGGGGAATCCGTGGGGTCCATGGGCCCCACGGTACCTAATCGAGGCGCTGTCAGTACACGGCGGGGCTTTGCCGGAAGCTCCCGAAGTCTGATCAGATGATGGAATGCGCGCCAACAGCATCACCCGCGGAACCCTCGCCGACGGCCGGGAACTCCTTTACTGTCATGATGCCCGCGAGGCGCCCGGGACGGAAGGGCACACCGCATGAGCGTCGCGCCGGGCACCAGTGAACTCCGGTCACGGTTCGAGGCCGTCTTCGGGGCTGCCCCCGATGGTCTGTGGCAGGCCCCCGGCCGGGTCAACCTGATCGGTGAGCACACGGACTACAACGAGGGCTATGTTCTGCCGTTCGCCATCGACCGCACCGCCCGGGTGGCGGCCCGGCTCCGGCCGGATTCGACCATTCGGATGCTGTCCACCTTTGGAAACCAAGGGCTGACGCATGCTGATGCCGCAGCCCTGGATCCCGCCAGGGCCAGGGGCTGGACCAAGTATCCGCTCGGTGTGCTCTGGGCCCTGGAGCAGCGGGGCCTCGCCGTGCCCGGCCTGGACCTCCTGCTCGATTCGGACGTGCCCCGCGGGGCGGGACTCTCCTCTTCGCACGCCATCGAATGCGCCGTCATCCTGGCCGTCAACGAATTGACGGGCGCCGGACTGAGCGCGGAGGACATGGTCCTGGCTACCCAGCGCGCGGAAAACGACTTTGTCGGCGCCCCCACCGGGATCATGGACCAGTCGGCCTCGCTCCGGGGCGCCGCGGGCCGGGCCGTATTCCTCGACTGCCGCGATCAGGGCGTCCGGCTGGTGCCGTTCGACGCCGAGGCCGCCGGCCTGGTGCTGCTGGTGATCGACACCAAGGTCTCTCACTCGCACGCCGACGGCGGCTACGCGGCCCGCCGCGCGTCCTGCGAACTCGGCGCCGAAGTGCTCGGCGTCCGGGCGCTGCGCGACGTCGGACTCACGGACCTCGAGGAGGCCGCCGGCCTGCTGGACGCGGAGACATTCCGCCGGGTCCGGCACGTCGTCACAGAAAACGACCGCGTACTGCGGACCGTGGAGCTGCTCGAGCGCGTCGGCCCGCAGTCGATCGGCGCCCTGCTGGACGCGTCCCACGCCTCGATGCGGGACGATTTCGAGATCTCCTGCCCGGAACTGGACCTTGCGGTGGACTCGGCCCGCGCCGCGGGCGCCCTGGGCGCCAGGATGACCGGCGGCGGCTTCGGCGGTTCCGCGATCGCCCTCACCCCGGCGGACGCGGAGAACACGGTGCGGGACGCCGTCAGGCGCGCCTTTACGAGGGCCGGGTACGCCGCGCCGGACATCTTTCCGGTCCGCCCCGCCGCGGGAGCCCTGCGGCTGGCCTGAAGCCCGCGGGCCCTGCATCGACGGTGGGGAGGCGGGAAGACGTCACTGGAATCCCGACGACGAAAAGCGGGCCCCGCCATCCGGCGGGACCCGCTTTGGTCCTTCTGCTGCCCTGCGACCGTTAGTCGTCGCCGCGGAGGATGGCCAGCAGGCGGATGATTTCGACGTACAGCCAGACAAGGGTGACCGTGAGGCCGAACGCCGCGGTCCAGGAGAAGCGCTGCGGGGCGCCGCTACGGACACCGGCCTCGATGCTGGTGAAGTCCATGATCAGGGAGAAAGCGGCCAGGCCAATCGCGAGCAGACCGATGAAGACGCCCAGCGGAATGCCGAAGATTTCGACGCTGGAGCGCAGGCCGAACGGGGACTGCACGGCGCCCGTCCACATCATGACCAAGTTGATGACCGAAAAGACGGCGTAGCCGATGATGGCGATCATGAAGAAGCGCATGGCCTTGGGCGTGGCACGGACCTTGCCGCTCTTGAACAGCACCAGGGTCACGGCGAAGACGGAGAGCGTCCCGATGACGGCCTGCAGTCCAACACCCGGGAACATCCCATCGAGGATCCGGGTCAGGCCACCGAGGAACAGGCCTTCAAGGGCGGCGTAGGCCAGAATCAGCGCCGGCGAGGGCTGCTTCTTGAAGGTGTTCACGAGGGCCAGGACGAAACCGCCCAGCGCACCGACGATCATCAGCATCGACGCCAGACCCTGCGCCACCACGAGGGTGACGGCCGCGCCGGCAACGACGGCGAAGAGGCAGGCCGCGGTCTTCATGATGACGTCGTCAAAGGTCATCCGGCCGGCGTCGGCCGGTCCGGCGGCCGGTCGGTTGTACAGGTCCTGCAACTGTTCGTTGCTCATGGCCTGCTGCGCCGGGTTCCAGCCGGCCTGGGCCTGGCCGTACTGCGGCTGGCCGTAGCCCTGCCCGTAGGGGGCCTGGCCGTAGGCGTTCTGGCCGTAACCCTGCCCGTACGGGGCTTGCGGGGCAGGCGGGGCCTGGGTGGCCCCACGGAAGCTCTTTCCGTTGAAGATCGGGTTTCCGCCAAGTGCCATTGCTGGTGTCCTCCAAATTAAGGGGGTAGGTGATGATCGGTCGTGAAGATCCGTACACTTCACGCTACCAATTCCCACGGCCGGCGGGCAGGGATAGTTCCCGCCCGCTTGCGGCCGCAACCCAACTGTGATGTGGTGCGGACCGGCTGCGGCCCACCCCGCTGCCCGGCTGGCGGTGCGCGGCCGCGGCGGGCGACCGCGGCGTGCCGTCGCGGAGCGGGAATGTTTAGGAATACTCCGGATCAACAAAAGTTTTCTTTAGTTCGCCTAAATCGACACGGTTGGCTGGCTTCACGGTTGTTATGCGATCGCGACGTATTGCCTGCTCACGACAGCAATGGATGCCCGGCGCGGGCTGTACGATTGGGCCAACAGGGTGACGAATATCACAACGAGTATCCGCTTTATCGCATCGCAGTTCCCGCTCCACCCCGTCACCCTGAACGTTCGCAGTGGTTGCAATGGCGCAACCCAGACCACCCCCATGTGGAGGTTTTCAATTTGAGAAGCACATCGAGAGGCCTGCCCCGGCGACGGCGCGGCGGAATGTTGAAAGCTGTGGGGGCCATTTTCGCCGCCGTGGCCGCCCTTCTGCTCATCGTCGCGCCGGCATCGCAGGCCACGACCCCTGCGCCGACACCATCCCCGTCGAGCACCTCGTTCCAGAACAGCATCAGCGGCTTCCTCCGTGGCGATGACCGCGCCCCGCTGGCCGGTGTCACCATCACCGCCAAGGGCAACGACTTCACAGGAACGGCAAAATCAGGGGCCAACGGCTCCTGGAACATCGGCGTCCCCACGCAGGGAACGTATGAGGTGGAACTGGACGTCAAGACACTCCCGGAGGGCATCAAACTCGCCGAGGGCCAGGAAAACCCGCGCAAGGTCACCTTCAGCCAGACCTCCAACCTCTCGGTGATCTTCGCCTTCGGCAAGGGCATCGTCGTCCAGCAGCAGGACTTCGGACAGAACCTGATCAACCGCCTGGTCGCGGGCCTCAGCTTCGGCTTGCTGCTGGCGCTCGCGTCGGTGGGGCTGTCCCTGATTTTCGGTACCACCGGCCTGACCAACTTCGCGCACGGCGAGATGGTGACGCTCGGCGCCGTCCTGGTCTTCGCCTTCAACGCCATGAGCCTGCCGTTCTGGCTCTCCATCATCCTGGCGCTCCTTGGCGGCGGCTTGTTCGGCTACGTCCAGGACGCCGGGCTGTGGAAACCGTTGCGACGCCGCGGCACCGGCCTGGTCCCGATGATGATCGTCAGCATCGGCCTCGCCCTGGCCGTGCGCTACGTGATCCAGTTCTACTTCGGCGGCGCCACCCAGCAGCTGCCCTTCGCTCAAAGCGCGGAAATCCAGATCGGGCCCGTCTCCATCTCGCCCAACAACCTCTGGTCGCTGCTCATCAGCGTCGTCGTCATTGCCGCCCTCGGCGTGGTGCTGCTCAAGACCCGCCTCGGCAAGGCCACCCGCGCGGTGGCCGACAACCCGGCACTGGCGGCGGCCTCCGGCATCGACGTCGACGGCGTCATCCGGATCGTCTGGGTCACCGGCGGCATGCTCGCCTCCCTCGGCGGCATCCTCTGGGCCTATTACCGTCCCGGCGTCACCTTCGACATGGGGTCGCAGATCCTGCTGCTCATCTTCGCCGGCGTGACCCTCGGCGGCCTCGGCACCGTCTGGGGCGCACTGTTCGGATCCATCATCGTCGGCATCTTCGTGGAGCTGACCACCGTGTTCGGCCTCGCCGCCGACCTCAAGTACGTGGGAGCTCTGTTCATCATGATCGTTGTCCTCTTGTTCCGGCCCCAGGGCATCCTGGGCCGCCGCGAGCGCGTGGGTTAGGAGACAGACATGGACTTCGGATTCATTCTTTCCAGCGCTGCCGGCGAACTGTTCAGCCCGACGACGGCGGCGTACGCGCTTGCCGCGCTCGGCCTGGCCGTCCACTTCGGCTACTCCGGCCTGCTGAACTTCGGCCAGGCCGGCTTCATGGCGGTGGGGGCATACGGCTTCGCCGTCTCCACCCTGACGTTCCACGTGCCGTTCTTCGTGGGCCTGCTGATCGCCGTCGTCTGCTCGGCGATCTTCGCGTTACTCCTCGGCATCCCCACCCTCAGGCTGCGTGCGGACTACCTCGCCATCGTGACGATTGCCGCCGCGGAGATCGTCCGCTACATCGTGACCACCAACCAGCTGACCTCCCTGACGGGTTCGGCCAACGGCCTGGCCGCCTTTGAGGGCGACTTCTACGCCATGAACCCGTTCCCCGAAGGGTCCTACCTCGGCATGAACAACCGCGACTTCTTCATCCGGGTCGTCGGCTGGGGGCTCGTGATCGTCTGCTGCGCGCTGGTCTGGCTGCTGATGCGCAGTCCCTGGGGACGGGTCCTGAAGGGTATCCGCGAGGACGAGAACGCCGTCCGGTCACTCGGCAAGAACGTTTACTCCTACAAGATGCAAGCACTGGTCATCGGCGGCGTGCTCGGCGCCCTGGCCGGCATGGTGTTCACCCTCCCCCGCGGAGCCGTGCAGCCTGCCAACTACGGCACGGAGCTGACGTTCTTCCTTTACACCTGCCTGCTACTGGGCGGACTCGGCACGGTGCTGGGGCCGGTCATCGGGGCGATGATCTTCTGGGTCGTACTGTCCCTCACCCAGGGCGTGCTGTACGGCCTGATCGAATCGGGCGCCGTCACGTGGCTGAACACGGTCCAGGCCGGCCAGCTGCGCTACATCCTGGTCGGCGTCGCACTGATGCTGCTGATGGTCTTCCGGCCCCAGGGCGTTTTCGGCAACAAGAAGGAGCTGGCGTTCGCATGAGCATGCACAGCGAAGAACCACGGGCGGGTGCCGGGACCACCGGCACCGCCGAGACCATCGACTACATGACGGACACCCGTCCGATTGCCGCCGGCGAGACCGCTCCCGGCTGCAAGAAGCGCGACCCGATCGTGGTGGCGGAAAACGTCACCCGCAGCTTCGGCGGCATCAACGCCGTCGACGTCGAGTACCTGGAGATCCCGCGGCACAAGATCACGGCCCTGATCGGCCCCAACGGTGCCGGCAAGACCACCTTGTTCAACCTGCTGACCGGCTTCGATACCCCGAACTCGGGCAAATGGCAGTTCGAGGGCAACAGCCTGGCCGGCGTCTCCTCCTACAAGGTGGCGCGGATGGGCATGGTCCGCACCTTCCAGCTGACCAAGGTGATGGGCAAGCTCACCGTCATGGAAAACATGCGGCTTGGCGCTTCGAACCAGGCCGGCGAGAAGCTCGCCAAGGCCCTGTTCCGGGGAATCTGGGGCGGCCAGGAAAAGAAGATCACCGAAGAAGCGAACGTGCTGCTGCAGAAGTTCAAGCTCGATGCCAAGAAGGACGACTACGCGGCGTCCCTCTCCGGCGGCCAGCGCAAGCTGCTTGAAATGGCCCGTTCACTGATGGTGCGCCCGAAGCTCGTCATGCTGGACGAGCCGATGGCAGGCGTCAACCCGGCGCTGACCCAGTCCCTGCTGGACCACATCAAAAACCTCAAGGCGGAAGGCATGACCGTGCTGTTTGTCGAGCACGACATGCACATGGTCCGCCACATCGCCGACTGGGTTGTGGTGATGGCGGAGGGCAAGATCGTGGCCGAGGGACCGCCCGCCGAGGTCATGAAGAACCCGGCCGTGATCGACGCCTACCTGGGCGCCCACCACGACGTCGATCTTGGCGACTCGGAAGGCATCAAGGAGCTCGCGGCCGAACTCGAGGCGGACGAGGAATCAATTGTCGGCACCGAGAACGCCGGGATCATCTCCGCCGACGTCCTAGTGTCGGAGGCGGCCGCGGCGGACACTGCCAACGGATCCCAGCACGGCAGGCGCAGCGCCGAAGAGCCGACCCGCGGCGAGCAGCCGCCCAGCACAGCGAAGGACACAGAATGAGCGCCACGAGTGCGGCACCCGCCGCGAAGCCCGGATACGACGCCGATTCGGTCGTCAAGGTCACCGATCTGGTGGCCGGGTACATCCCGGGCGTCAACATCCTCAACGGCTGCAGCATTGAAGCCCGCAAGGGTGAGCTGATCGGCATCATCGGGCCCAACGGCGCGGGCAAGTCGACCCTGCTGAAGGCCATGTTCGGACTCGTCAAGGTCCATTCCGGCTCGGTCGTGGTCCGCGGCCAGGACATCACCGGCCTGAAGGCGAACAAGCTGGTGAGCCGGGGCGTGGGCTTCGTCCCGCAGACCAACAATGTGTTCGCGGCCCTGACCATCGAAGAGAACCTCCAGATGGGGATGTTCCAGCGGCCCAAGGACTTCGCCGAGCGGTTCAACTTCGTCGCGGAACTGTTCCCTGAACTGGCAAAACGGCGCGCCCAGCGCGCCGGCTCGCTCTCCGGCGGCGAACGCCAGATGGTCGCCATGGGACGGGCCCTGATGATGGATCCGGCCGTCCTGCTGCTCGATGAGCCCTCGGCCGGCCTCTCCCCCGTCAAGCAGGATGAAACCTTCCTGCGGGTCCACGAGATCAACCGTGCCGGCGTGTCCGTGATCATGGTGGAGCAGAACGCGCGGCGCTGCCTGCAGATCTGCGACCGCGGCTACGTCTTGGACCAGGGCAAGGACGCGTATACGGGCACCGGCCGGGAACTCATGAAGGATCCCAAGGTCATCCAGCTGTACCTGGGTACCTTGGCCGACACCGTGGACTAGTGTCGACGCAGCCATAGCGAAGGGTCGTCACCAGCCGGTGGCGGCCCTTCTGCGTGTCTGGCGAGTGTGCGGTGGCTCCACCCTCCGGTCGGCGGTCCCACCGCGCTCCGGAAGCAGCCACTTGCTCGGCGCCTGCGCTCGTTCTCCCCGGCGGCCCAACGCAACAACGGCGCTTTCGCAAGCACCTGCCTCCGTCGCCCTCAGCTCCTAAGTCACCGTTTGCTTCACCACGAGGGCGACGGCTGCGTCCCGCAGCGCACGCTTTTTGAGTGGAAGTGTGTGACGACTGCGCGGCCGTATCGCCGACGTCGGACACTCCGGCCACGCAAAAGACCCCCGTCCGGGCTGGACGGGGGTCTCCTGTTTGTCGGGTGGAGCGGCTTTACAGCTTGCCGAACTCTTCCTTGACGGGCTTGTAGGTGTTGTCATCCTGGTACTGGTAGATGCCGATGTAGGCTTCCGTCGGGTCACCGGCGTCGGAGAACGTCACGGGGCCGGACTGGCCGTCGTAGTCGATGTCCTTGCCGTTGCGAAGCAGGGTGACGCAGGAGGCGAATGAGTTGCACTTCTCGCCGCCTTCGGACACGTCCTTAAGGTGCTTGGCGATGTCCACGCCCTTGGTGCTCTTGGCTTCTTCGGTGGCCAGGGCGATCAGGTTCACGGCGTCGTAGGACTCGCCTGCGTAGCTGTAATCCTTGAGGGCCGGGTCGATCGCGAGGAGCTTCTTCTTGAAGTCATCCTTGGCGAAGGTGCCCGGGATGGTTCCCTCGGCACCCTTCAAGGTGCCAGCCTTGAAGTCCTTGCTGTAGTCGGACATGTTGCCGTCCACCATGAAGATCTGGGTGGGCTTGACGCCCTTGCCCGTCATGAGCGGCACGATGCTCTTCGCCTGGTCAAAAGTGATCAGGGCGATTGCATCCGGCTTGGCCGCGAGGACCTTGTCCACCTGGCTGCTGAACTGGGAGTCACCTTCGTTGAAGAGTTCCTGCGCAACAACCTTGCCGCCGGCGGCTTCGACGGCCGCCTGCACGTTCTTGGCCAGGCCGGTGCCGTACGCGTCGTTCAGCACGATCATGCCGACCGTCTGGGCGCCGCAGGTGGTCATGTAGTTGCCGAGGACCTTGCCCTGGAGAACATCGGACGGGGCGGTGCGCCAGTAGAGGCCCTTGTCATCCCAGGTGGTGAAGTCCGGGGAAGTGTTGGCCGGCGAGAACTGGATGACTCCGGCGCCGGTGATCTGGTTGATCACGGTCTTGGAGACGCCCGAGGAGGCGGCGCCAACAATGGCGCTGACGCCCTGGCCCAGCAGCGCGGTCGTGGACTGGGTGGCGATGTCCGTCTTGGTGTCGCCGGAGTCGCGGTGGATGACCTCGACGGGCTTGCCAAGCACGCCGCCGGCGTCGTTGACCTCCTTGATGGCAAGGTTGACGCCGGCGATTTCGGGCGGGCCGAGGAAGGCCAGGGATCCGGTGGTCGGCAGCAGCGAACCAATCTTGAGCGGGGTATCAGTCGTGGTCGAGGAAGGGGGCACTGAGGCGGCCGCGGCGGCCGAGGTGCTGGATCCGGCGGTTGCACTCGGGGCCGGGCAAGAGATGCCTGCGGCCTGGCCGGAAGCTGAAGCCGAACCGGTTGACGTTGGCGTGGACGAACCGCCACAAGCCGTGGCCAACAGGGCGACGCCGAGGCTAAGCACTGTGAGCTTAGCGATGCGCGGCGCCACCTGTGGGAGTGAAGTCATAGAGAATCTCCTCGATCTAAAGGTGCGAACGGCCTTTGACACGAAAGATCAGGTGTTCCTGATTTAGATTCAAGCTAGTGCAATTTTCGCGTGAAAATAAGTGACTTCGGTCACATCCTTATAACACTCGTTGCATATGGGAAATCAAGCCGGGGCACCCGGGCCGCCGATGCGGCAAAACGCCCCCGCACTGGTCGGGGCGACCGTGGTGCGGGGGCGTCTTTGATGTTCCCCTGCCATTGGGGGGGTACAAGGAGGAACTGCCCAAACATATGTCGTCGAAATGCGCAAGTCAAAAACGTGGGCCGGACACTTCCGTGACGCCCGGCTTCAATCCCGCGGAACGCTGCGCCGTTGCTACAGAACCGATCTCCACCCGCCGTTCATTCTTCGTTGGCCGGGAGTTCGCTGCCACTGAGGGCGGCCAAGGCGGCGCGGAGCCTGGTATCGGCGTCGTTGGCGACATCCCGGACAGCCGGGTGGCCGCTCAACTCCACCATGGTCTGCGGGTCGATTGCCTGGATGGTGGTTTCCTTGGCGCCCGCGCCACGGCGGACGACGACGTTGCAGGGCAGTAGCGCGCCAAGGGCCGGTTCAGCAGCGAGGGCCCGGCTGGCCAGGTTGGGGTTTCAGGCGCCGAGGATGACATAGTCGCCGACGGACGCGGCGGCGTCGTGGCCGAGCTTGGCCTCGAACGTGGCCCGGACATCGATCTCGGAGAGGATGCCGAAGCCTTGTGCCGCCAGCAACTCGCGGGTGCGCTGCACGGCTTCGTCCCAGGACAGCTCAACGGTGACGGTATGGGTGTAAGTCATGGCGCCTCCTTGGGCGATCCGATGAGGTTCTTGGGTCAGGTTTTTGCCGGGTTCAGGCCAGGGAGAGGAAGAGTTTTTCCAGCTCCTTTTTGTCCATGCTCGTGTCATCGCGGGTGATGCATTGCTCGAGGCCGCTGGCGATGATCGCAAAGCCTGCCTTGTCGAGTGCCTTGGACACCGCGGCGAGCTGCGTGACGATATCCTTACAGTCGCGCCCCTCCTCCAGCATCCTGGTGACGGCGGCAAGCTGGCCTTGGGCGCGCTTGAGTCGGTTGATGACTGGTGTCAGTTCAGATGAATCAAGTTGCACGGCGTCTCCAGACAAAAGGGTAGGTTCCTAGAATTCTATACCCCCAGGGGTGTTTGATTTCGAGGACCCTCACGGCTCCCCCTGCATTCCCCCTCCCGACCGCCCCTGCCGTGACCGCCCTTGCGCCGGAAACGCTGAGCAGCTGGCTCCGGGAGCATCAGGATCTGCTCGTCGTCGACGTGCGGTCCGCGGCTGAATTCGAGTCGATGCATATCCGTGGCTCCTACAACGTGCCGCTGCCGCTGCTCTCGGAGCACACCGACTATCTTGCCGCCCGTCTGGGCCGCCGCGTGATTCCGGCGCTGTTCCTGGGGCTGGCCGTCGGGGCGGTGCTGGGCATGGTCCGCGGCGGCGGGTCGATCGTCGCCGTCCCCGCCCTGGTTTACGGGGTGGGCCTGAGCCCGGCCGAAGCGATTCCCACTTCGCTGCTGGTCGTGGGCGCTTCCTCCCTGGCGGCTCTGGCCCCGACGGTCCGCGACGGCCTGAACTGGCCGGTCATCGGACCGGGCAGATCGTTCCGGTCCTGCGCCCCGAAGGCAGTCGCCGTGGGCCTGCTGGTCGGATTCCTCACGGGCTTCACGGTCGACTGGCCCAGCATCCTGGCCTTCGCCGTCCCGCCGGTACTCGGCTCCCTCGTGACGGCCCGCTTGGCCCAGCAGCTTAAGGAAAGCCACATCCGCATCTCGCTCGCCGTAACCATCTTCGCCGTCGCCGCCTGGGTGGCCGTGAGCACCACAGCCGCCCTGATTCCGGTCGCCTGACCGCACACACCCCCGGCTATCAGCAGCTCACCCTTGCCGGTCGTCCGTTGCGCACACACACTTAATGAAGGAGAGCACCATGCTTATTGAGCGCATTTACGACGAAGACCTCGCCCAGGCCAGTTATCTGATCGGCTGCCAGGCCAATGGTGAGGCACTCGTCGTCGACGCCCGCCGCGATGTCGGGGTTTACCGTTCCCTCGCTGCGGCCAACGGCATGAAGATCGTCGCCGTTACCGAGACCCACATCCACGCCGATTTCCTGTCCGGCACGCGGGAACTGGCCGCCGCCACGGGTGCTGCCGTCTATGTCTCCGGTGAAGGCGGCTCTGATTGGCAGTACGCGTTCGACGGCGAGCGGCTTCACGACGGGGACACGATCACCCTGGGCAACATCACCGTCAAGGCGGTCCACACCCCCGGGCACACCCCGGAACACCTCTCCTTCCTGATCACCGACGGAGCCTTCAGCGACCAGCCCGGGTACCTGATCACCGGCGACTTCGTCTTCTCCGGAGACGTTGGCCGCCCGGACCTGCTCGACGAAGCCGCCGGCGGCATTGACACCCGGTTCGACGGCGCGAAGCAGCTGTTCGCGAGCCTGCGGGACAAGTTCCTGACGTTGCCCGACTACGTCCAGGTCCACCCGGGCCACGGCGCCGGCAGCGCGTGCGGCAAGGCCCTGGGTGCCATCCCCTCCTCCACCGTCGGCTACGAACGCCTGTATGCCTGGTGGGGCCGCTTCCTGGCCGCCAACGACGAGGCCGGCTTCATCGCCGAGCTCCTGGAGGGGCAGCCGGACGCCCATGCGTACTTTGGCCGGATGAAGCACGAAAACCGTCTCGGCCCGGCCGTCCTGGGCGAGCGCACGCCGCTGGCCGAGTTGGACGCCGCAGCCCTGGCGGAAGACCTCGCCGCGAACACGGTAACGTTCGTCGACACCCGCCCCAACGCCGAGGTCCACCAAGGCACCATCACCGGCTCCCTGAACGTCCCGGCCGGCAAGTCCGTGGCCAGCTTTGGAGCCTGGGTGGTCAACCCAGCAACCGACACGAACCCACTGGTTCTCCTCGCCGCCGGGCAGGAACAGGCCCAGGAAATGTGGGACCACCTGATCCGCGTGGGCATCGACAAGGTCGCCGGGTACGTCACGACGCTCGACGGGCTGCCCATGAGCACTCCAAAGCTGATCCGGCCCGCGGAGCTGGAAGGCTTCGGCGCGGCTATGGTGCTCGATGTCCGCAACCGCACCGAGCACACCGCCGGTCACATCCCCGGCTCGCACCAACTCAGCGGCGGCCGCCTGATGTGGCACCTGGACCAGCTCCCCGCCGAAGGCACCATCGTGACCTACTGCGAGAGCGGGGTGCGGAACTCCGTCGCCGCTTCAGCACTGCGCCGGGCAGGGTACGACGTCGTCGAGCTCGACGGCAGCTACGCCGGCTGGAAGGCGTACCAGCGCTCGTTGGCCTCCGCAGGCTGACGCGGCAGCACCCCCCGATTCCCCTTTTTCGGGGGAGGCGGGGGTGCTTGGCTTTGTACCCCAGGTGGGACTCGAACCCACAACACGCGGATTTTAAGTCCGCTGCCTCTGCCAATTGGGCTACTGGGGCGCAGCTTGCACCGGGGCGGTCTGCGAGTTGATGCAGGCTGATCAAGTGCGCTCTACAGGATAAGCTCATTTTAGGGGATTCGCTTATCCGCCTTAGTGTCAGACCCCGTGTTTGTGATCCGGCGGTCCAGCACAGCGGCAAGTCCATGCTTCCGTTCGTCGATCGCATGGACATACACACCGAACGTGAAGCCAGGTGAATGGTGCATGAGGGTCTCCGACACCTTAGCTCGTGCCAGCAGTCATCGTCATTCCTCGGGCGCAGCGGCTGCCCGTGCTTCATGGTGAACTCAATGGTGGGGCTGCGCCCCTCCCATTCCCACACCATGCGCCGTTCACCGAGTGCGAGCAGCTTCGCCGCTTCGTCCTTGCGGTGCTGACGCAGCATGGATACAAGGTATGCGGGCAGCGGGATGACCCGGTTCCCCGACAGGCTCTTCGGTGTCGGGACGATCATCAGTCCATGGTCACGGTTGAACTGGAGCTGCTGGTGCACGTGCAGTGTGCCGTGACGGAAGTCAACGTCCTGCCATTCAATGCCGAGCACTTCGGACGGTCGCAGCCCCAATAGCAGGGAGAGGTCAGCGCCATTGTCATGCTTGCTCGGCAGGACTACGCTGACGCTGCAACCAGTGTCCCGACGGGGCAGTTTGGTTCGGACTTCTATCAGCTCTCTCCTCTGAGAGCGACACACACCTGTGAGGGGCAGGCATCAGCCAATCCGGCTCATGCAACGGAATAATCCGCAAATGGGGCTAGCTCGCATGACTCGCTCACTGCCCAACGTTACTGATGCGCCGCGACGACAGCTGCCGTGCCCATTCTTGTGACGGCAAGCAACCATCAATCGTTGTTTCAGCAGAGATGCGTGACGGAGAACAGCTTCCGAACGACAAACGGCACTCTTGGACATTTGGATACTCACAAGCTCAAGAGTGCTCTGTTGATTGCCGGATATATTCATTCGTTCAAGTCGGGAACCGATAGCCATTCCTGAATGAGGCGCCGCCTCCAGGGTCGATGACCCGCAGCGTCGCCGGTGGTGAAAGAAGATCACGATGAGACGCAAAATTACTATCGCACTGATTTCGCTGGCAATGCTCGCTCTGGGAACGGTCGCCGTCGCTTCCCCCGCTAGCGCGGCGTCTGGCGGCTCTTTTTGTTTTCATGAACAGGACGACACCCCCTTCTCGAACAAGCCCGTGTCGCTTGAATTAAGTTCGGACGGCAACGTTTGGTTCGACGTGCTTGCCCTCCAGACTGATGAGAATGGTTGCGCCGGGTTCACACTTACCGGGAGCTACACGGACTACTACGTTCGCGGGTCAGCAGACTGGTATGCAACGGGTCTCAACGGTGAAGTTTTCCAGCGCTGGTTCGGGACAACGATCCCTGGCAGTCCCGGAGGGCAGTACGAGTCACTGCTCAACAACCTTGTCTACTGTGCAAGCGTGTCGTACTCGACGCCATGTCGGTAGCAGCCGAGCTTCAATTCAAGGACGGTAGGAGATCATGATCCGCAAAATCACCTTCACGCGGCTGGGGTTGAAGCGAAAAGTCATCACGGCATTGACTTCCTTGGCGATGATATTTCTGGGAACTGTTGTCATGGCTCCACCTGCTGACGCGGCAGCAGGTGGATACTTTTGCTTCAGTTACTACAACGGGTACGCCTATTACAACCAGCCTGTCTACATCGAGGTAAGTGCCGACAAGGTGAATTGGACAAGCATTTTGACGATGCAGTCCGATACGAAGGGATGCGGCGGGTTCATCCTTTCAGGCAACGCTGTCAACATGTATGTCCGGGCAGAAGCCTCGCAGAGCATGGTAGGACCGCTCCGAACTGGAGTCTCGGCGGTCTGGACGGGGGTTAGCCCGAACATCGGGAATCCGGGCGTGGGAGTGGCGAACCTCGGATGGGGCGTCGTCGTCTGCACAACCCGGACGGTATACGCCTGCCAGTCATAAGCGGAAACCTAATCTCACGGTTTGTGCGAATCCGAAGTGGGACGGTGCGGTTGACCTTGGGAGAGGCGGTGCCTACCGCAAGGTCGTTTTCAGCTGTTCTGACTTCAGTGACGTCCACTTTCGGTCTACCAAGGCTTGAGGCGCCCGCTCAAAGCTAGACGGCGGGGCATCTTCTATTTTGCAGTCCTCGGGTGCGCGTCCTCAACACCGGCTCCCGCAATGCAAAACGCCACGGGTGAAAAAACCGGAGCGTCTTGCTGTTTAGTTATCGCCTGAGCAGGACGCGCGCAATTCCACGGACGCCAGAAACTCCTGAATCGAAATTCAGGAAGACAAGGCCAGCAGCCACACCCCGGCGACGACCGAAGCGGTCACGACGATCGGAATTGCGTCGTCAGGCGGACTTGAAGCGGCTCGTGCGTGTAGTGGCTCAACATCGCCTGCCGGGACAGCGGACTTCTGGCTGCTCGGAGTCGCCGTGGGAGTCGCGGACGGCGTTGGAGCCTCCGGGGCGGTAGCTGTAGCTGCCGGGGTCGCCGCCTCCGGAGCAGCCTTAGCGGCGGCAGCATTTGCCTCCTCCACAGCAACGCCACTAGACGATATGAAGTGTGGTGGTGGGCCGGTCCTGATGTAGGACTGGAATCTCGCCGGTCGACTACGCGCTTATTTCGGGTGTTTAGAGTGTCATTTTGGGCTGAAATCCCGCGTCTTTCCGGGGAGAACTCGAGTCGAACGCCAGCGGAAGACTAGTCCGCTGCCTCTGCCAATTGGGCTACTGGGGCGCCCGGCCTATGATATCCCGCCGGAGGTCACTGCGCCGCTGCCGGCGAACCGCCAAACGGCTTCGCGTAGCGGAAGGCACCGCTGACGCCGCCCGGCCAGACCGCGAGCGGCAAAAGTTGGAAGTGGTCGGCCCACGCCGGGTCCGGGGGTTGCACGCCAAGCGAGGTGGAGGGCACAAAGCCGAACCGCGCGTAATAGTCAGGGCTGCCCAGCAGTGCGATGCCGCGCTCCCCCGCGGCATTCGCCCGAGCAATGGTTTCCTTCATCAGCGCGGATCCGATTCCGTGACGCTGCAGCCGCGGCGTCACCCCGAGCGGGCCCAGGCCCAGCAACTGCAGTTCACCCGCCCAGCCCCGGGTGCTGATGACATGGCCCACAATTTCGCCGTCGAGCTCCGCCACGATGCTGAAGTCCGGCAGGTACTCCTCGCAGTCGAAAAGCCGCCGCAGCAGCTCGACCTCGTCCGGCTCCCCCTCGACCGGCAGCCCCGTGACCGGCGAGATGGCGAACGCCGCCGCGGTGAGGGCCAGGAGCGCCGGCCGGTCCGCCGGCTGTTCGGTCCGCAGGGTCAGCGCGGGGGCCGGCAGCTGGCCGCCCCCGTTGGCGGAGCGGCTGCCCGCGGACAGCTCATGGAGGACCTCCAGGGCGCGCTCGGCGTCGGCCGCCGGAACCAGCAGATGGTCGTGATGGAACCCGGCTAGCACGTTGCAGCTGATCTTCGCCTCGGTCAGGGCGGCTCCGACGGCGGCCGTGAGCCCGATGGCTTCCAGCGAGGAATGCACCTGCAGGGTGATCCAGGCGGCCACGAAGTCGTAGCGCAGGCCCAGCGCATCGGCGTCGGGCCTGGGCAGCACCACGGTCAGGCCCTCGGCCTCGCGGACGGCTGCCGCAATGTGGCCCGCCAGCGGTTTGCCGTGCGGCCACAAGGCGTAGACGTACTCCCCCTCGCGGATCACCGGATGCATGGCGGCGAGCAGGGTGTTCAGGTCCTTTTCGGCTGGAGTCATGGGGCAAGTCTAGGCGGGGACGCCGGGCCGCAGGCCGCCGCCCAGCTCCCTTGCGACCCCTTGCGGCGCACCAACGACGACGGCGGCCGCTCCCCGGAAGGGAACGGCCGCCGTCGTCGGACTGTCGTGGACTACTTGGCGTCCGCTGCGACAGGTTCCTTGACTGGTGCCTCTTCGGGCTTCCCGGCTGCGGGGGCCGCGGCCGGCTTCGGAGCCGGAGTCGCTGCGGCCACGAACGCGCCGCGCGGGTTGTCGAGGTCCATCAGCTGGGTGGTGTCCCGGCCCAGGAACAGGGTCCAGAACCAGCCGGAGATCACGCGGATCTTCCGTTCAACCGTCGGCATCGCCAGGCCGTGGTAGCCGCGGTGTGCGAGCCAGGCCAGCGGGCCCTTGAGGCCGATGCGGCCAAGGATGTTGATGTTGGCAACGCCCTTCCACTGGCCGAAACCGGCGACGGCGCCCAGGTTCTTGTGCTTGTAGTCCTTGAGCTCCTTGTCCCAGCGGGAGGCCCACAGGTTCTTGGCCAGGCGCTTGGCCTGGCGCAGCGCGTGCTGGGCGTTCGGGACGCAGGTGCCGTCCGGCAGGCCGCTGCCCGTGAGGTCCGGAACGGCCGCGACGTCGCCGGCAGCCCAGGCGTTCTCGACGATGCCTTCGTCGCCGGAGACCCGAAGGTCCGCGATGACACGGACCCGGCCGCGGGGCTCGAGCGGGAAATCGGTGGAGCGGACCATCGGGTTGGCCTGCACGCCGGCGGTCCAGACAAGGGTGTCCGCTTCGAATTCCTGCGCGAGGGTCTTGTCCGGCAGGTTGATCAGCTTCAGGGAGCCTTCGGCGTTGTCCAGCGAGGTGTTGAGCAGCACCTCGATGCCGCGGCTGCGCAGGTGCTCGACAACCCAGTCGGCCTGCTTCGCGGTGACCTCGGGCATGATGCGGCCCATGGCCTCGACCAGGACGAAGCGGACTTCCTCCTGCTTAAGGCGCGGGTTGTTCTTGACCGCGGCGCGGGCCAGGTCTTCCATTTCGGTGAGGCACTCGATGCCGGCGAAGCCGCCGCCGACGACCACGAAGGTCAGGGCCCGGGCGCGTTCGGCGGGGTCGGTCATGAGCGAGCCGGTTTCGATCCGCTCGAGCACGCTGTTGCGCAGCGCGACGGCTTCCTCGATGGTTTTCAGGCCGATGCCCTTGTCCGCGAGGCCCTTGATCGGGAAGGTGCGGGTGATGGCGCCGGCGGCCAGCACGACGTCGAAGTAGGGGATCTCGAAGTTCTCGCCGCCGTCAGCCGGTGCCACCACGGCCGTGCGGTTGGCGTGGTCGATCGAGGTGACGCGGCCCTGGATCAGTTCGGTCTGCTTGAGGTGCTTGCGGTGCGAGACGACGGCGTGGCGTGCCTCGATGTTTCCGCCGGCTACTTCCGGCAGGAAAGGCTGGTAGGTCATGTAGGGCAGCGGATCAACGAGGGTGACGATGCCACCGGCATTCGCGATCTTTTTCTGCAGTTTGAGGGCTACGTACAGGCCGACGTACCCGCCGCCGACGACGAGTACCCTGGGACGGTCCTGGAGCTGAGGGGTGGATGCCATGGTCCCAGAATACAGCACTTTGTGAAAATCTTCACTAACTCTCCGGGGTGTGCGAATCGACAGCGTCCGGCGCCCCGCTTTCCGTGTTGCCCGGCCATGCGCCGGCGCCGCGCACCACTCGCCGGAGCTGCAGGGCGGCCGCCGCGATGATGCAGACGAAGAGGCCGCCGAAACCCAGCACCACCACCGCCGGGACGGCGCTGTCGGCCGGCGAGGGAGCCTTCGCCACCGGAACGGTCGCTTCGGGCAGTGTCGGCGCCGCGCTGGAAGGGCTGGGAAGCGCAGCGGGCTCGGAGCTCACAGGATTCCCGCGCCGGTGCACGCGGATCCAGTCCGAGATCGATCCCAGCGGGTTGACAGTGGTTTCCGGCACGTCGGCCTTGAGCGCGGCCTCGGCGTCGAGCACGCCGAAGCCGTACAGCGGGTCCTTGCCCGGAGCCCCGGCGTCCTTCGCGGTGCTGACAATCCGATTGATGACCTGGCGGGCCGACATGTCCGGCCACTTGGAACGGATCAGGGCGGCCACGCCGGCCACGATGGGCGTGGCGCCGGAGGTACCAGCCCATTCCGCGTATCCGCCGCCGGGCAGGCCTCCCACCAGGCCCTCGGCCGGTGCGGCGACGCCGATGCTGATGCCCTGGGACGAGGAATCAATGCTGGCGACGCCCTTGCGGTCCAGGCCGGCCACTGTCAGCACACCGGGAATCGTCGCCGGGGCGCCTACCTGGATATTGCCGCCCACGCGGTTGCCGGCAGCAGCGACGATGACGACGTCCTTCTGTTCGGCGTACAGGAACGCAGCGTCCCAGCTTTGCGGCCATTCCGGGGAGGTGCTGCCGAGTGAGATGTTGATGACCCGGGCACCGTTGTCCACGGCCCAGCGCACGGCGGCGGGAATCTGGTCCTGGTCGCTCTTGCCGCCGGGGTTGGCCGATCCGAGCCAGGTGGATACCGAGAGGAGCTGGGCCTCCGGCGCAACCCCCACGATCCCGTCCGGACCGGGACCCTGAGTGGGAGAAGCGCTGGGGCTGGGACTGGGACTGTCAGTCGGGCCGGCGGGCTGGTGCCCGCGACCGGCGAGCATGGTCGCCACGAGGGTGCCGTGCTCGGGTTTGGCGCCGATGCTCTTCTGGCCGTCGGCGGCGCCCGCTCCGGACGCGTCCGTTCCTCCGGTCAGCACACCCTTGAGGTCCGGGTGCTTGCCGTCCACGCCGCTGTCGATCACGGCGACCTTGACGCCGGCTCCCTTCGAGACTTCCCAGGCTTTGGTGATGCCGGACTCGGCAAGCCAGTATTCCTTGTCCCTGGTGGCGTCGGCGTGGGCTGCCGGTGCCGCCGACAGTGCCGCGGCGGCACTGCCGCCGGCCAGGGCCAAGGCCATTAACGCGGAGGCGGTCCGGCGGTACCGGGCTGTTGCTCTGGTCATTCGGGTCCAATCGGCGGTACGTCTGAGGGCGCCGCGGCGTGTGCGCGGCAGTCGGCGGCGGTTGCCCGAACCCGGACCGGAGTTGCTCCCGCGCGGGACCGCCGGAAGGGGGAACCGCAGGGAATGGGGACCGCAGGGGTGGGTCACTCCGGTCCGGACGCTAAGGCTGGCTGATGCTCAGGGCAATCCCGTCCAGAATATCGTGTTCGCTGGTGAGCACCGATGTGATCCGGCCGTCCGTAGCGGCGGACATCCGTTCCAGCACCCTGCGCCAGACGAGGCCGCCGGCGCCGATCACGTCCACGCGGCCGGGATGCATGTACGGCAGGGCGGCGCGGTCCGCCCGGGTCATTTCCAGCAGGGAGGTGCACGCCTCCCGGGCCGTGGCCAGGTCGAGTTCCGTGCCGTGGATGGCCGCCGGTGAGTACTCGGCCAGTTTCAGCGCATGCGCGGTGATGGTGGTGACCGAGCCCGCCACCCCGATCAGGACGGTGGCTCGGTCCAGCGGCACCGTCCGGGCCGCGTGGCTGATGGCGGCGTCGACGTCGGCTTCCGCCGCGGCGATCTGTTCCGCCGTCGGCGGGTCGCCCAACAGGTGCCGTTCGGTCATCCGGACGCAGCCGACGTCGACCGACTTGGCGGCGATGACCCCGTCGGCGTCGCCGAGCACGAACTCCGTGCTGCCGCCGCCCAGGTCCACCACCAGCACCGGGTCCTTGCCGCGCGAGGGAAGGACGCTGCTGGCTCCGGCGAAGGACAGCGCGGCTTCCTCCTCGCCGCTGATCACCTCGGGTTCAACACCGAGCAGTTCGCGGACACCGTCGATGAACACCTGCCGGTTGCGGGCGTCCCGGGTGGCGGAGGTGGCCACGAAGCGGACCCGCCCGGCACCGTGCCGGCGGATCAGGTCGGCATAGTCGCGGGTGGCCTCAAGGGTGCGGTCCAGCGCGTCTTGGGCGAATTCGCCGGTCGCGTCGACGCCCTGGCCGAGCCGGACCACGCGCATTTCGCGCACGACGTCGGTGAGCCCGGATGAGGTGCCGCCGGGGGCAGCGACGTCGGCGATGAGCAGGCGGATGGAGTTGGTGCCGCAGTCGATGGCGGCGACGCGGCTCACTGCCCGGCTCCAGCGCCGTTGTCTGCGGCGGTGTCGGCGGCGTCGTCGGTGCGGGATTTCCGGACCGGGGCCGGCCGGCCGACGATGCCCGGCAGTCCCTGCGGGCCGTGCCGGCTCAGGTCCCGGGAAGGAGCCTCCCCGCCGGTGTCCCAGGCGCCGTCGCAATAGCAGCGCCCGCGCGTCCACCACTGGCTGATGCCGGCGATGGCCTCGTCGCCCAGCGGGTTGACGCCGGGGCCGGCCGCGAGCGAGTGCCCCACCAGCACGTGCAGGCATTTGACGCGGGTGGGCATGCCGCCGGCGGAGATGCCGTCGATCTCAGGCACGGCGCCGATCCCGGACCGGGCGCCGATCTCGGCGCGGGACACCAGGTACGCCTCGTGCGCGGCCCGGTAGTCGTCCGCCAGCGGCGCGTCGGCGCCGAGCCGTTCGTTCATCTCATTCATCAGCCCAGCCGCTTCCAGCCGGGACACGGCGGCGGTAATGACCGGGTGCGTCAGGTAAAAGGTGGTGGGGAACGGCGTGCCGTTGCTGAGCCGCGGCGAGGTGGCCGCCACCAGGGGGTTGCCGCAGACGCAGCGGGCAGGGATTTCGACCACGTCCCGCACCGGCCGGCCAAGCTGGCGGCTGAGCACGTCCAGGTCGTGGGGCGACGGTCGGCGGGAATCTGCCGGCGCCGCTTCCGGGGCGGCTTCGACGGGGTTATCCGCCCGGGGATCGTCCATTCGGTTCTGGTCCACTGGCGCGGTACCTTCCTGCCCTGTTGGAACTACCGGGGTGCGGTAGTCCGGCGGCGGGCGCCGCTCCTAGTCTGTTGCCGATCGCCTGATGGACTCCCAGAGGGAATCCACCCACGGCAGATTGGCCGGGTCCGTGGCTGTTCCTGCCGCGGCGCCGGCACCGCTCGTCCCGGCAGGAAGATCGCTGCCGAAAACCCAGTAGCCGGTTTCGCCGGGCATAACCATGTTAATCCGGTCGCGGGCCTGTTGTTTCACGTAGTTCGGGTCCTGCCAGCGCGAGACCTGGCGCTTGAGGTCTGTCTGCTTCGCCTGCTTGGCCGAGATGTCGGCCTGCAGATCTGCGATCTCGGCGCGTTTTTCGACGAAGATTTTGACCGTTGGCGCCAGCATGATGGTGATGGCGACCATCACGAGGCCCAGCGCCAGCATCCGGCCGGAGAATGCCTTCGCCGGGACAGGGTCCAGGCCTTCCGCTTCCCCGGCGGTGTTGCCGGCGGGGCCGGCGTCTGCCTTGGCGGGCCTGCCCGCGGCGCCTCGCGAGGCTCCGGTTGCTCCCCCGGCAGGGGCGCGGCGGCCGGTCTCAGGCGTGGCGGTATCCGAGGGGTAGTTGTCGTGGCGGGCGGGGGGCGTGTCCGGGCTGCCCCCGCGCCGGGATCCGCCGAAGTCGGCCCTGATGACGTCGCCGCCGTCGGCTTCCCCCCGGCCGGTGGCCGAAGACTTCGGGGCCGCAGCGGCGGCCCTGGGAACCTTGGGACGGCGGGTTGCCATGTCACTCCTTCAAAGCGGGCCAAAACAGAACCGGTGGCCATGGTCATTCCACCATAGCCACCGGTTCCTGGTTTCTGCGGGTACTAGCCCTTGAAACGCGGGAACGCGCTGCGTCCGGCGTAGCGTGCGGCGTCGTCGAGCTCTTCCTCGATGCGCAGCAGCTGGTTGTACTTGGCGACGCGCTCGGAGCGGGCCGGGGCACCGGTCTTGATCTGGCCGGCGTTGGTGGCAACCGCGATGTCGGCAATCGTGGTGTCCTCGGTTTCGCCGGAGCGGTGCGAGGTGATGGTCGTGTAACCGGCACGCTGCGCCAGGGACACGGCGTCGAGCGTTTCGGTCAGCGAACCGATCTGGTTGACCTTGACCAGCAGCGAGTTGGCGGTGTTCGAATCGATGCCGGTCTGCAGGCGCTCCGGGTTCGTGACGAACAGGTCATCGCCCACGATCTGGACCTTGTCGCCGATCGCGTCGGTGAGGGTCTTCCAGCCCTCCCAGTCGTTCTCGTCCAGCGGATCCTCGATGGAGACCAGCGGGTAGTCGGCAACGAGTTCGGCGTAGTACGCGCTCATGTCGGCGGAGCTGAGGGCCTTGCCTTCGAACTGGTACGCGCCGTCCTTGAAGAACTCGGAGGAGGCGACGTCGAGTGCCAGGGCGATGTCCTTGCCCGGGGTGTAGCCGGCGTTCTTGATGGCTTCCTGGATGAGGTCCAGGGCGGCGCGGTTGGACGGCAGGTTCGGGGCGAAGCCGCCCTCGTCGCCGAGGCCGGTGGCCAGACCCTTGGAGTGCAGCACCGCCTTGAGGGCGTGGTAAACCTCGACGCCCCAGCGGAGGCCTTCGGAGAACGTTTCGGCGCCAAGCGGGACAACCATGAATTCCTGGATGTCGACGTCGGAGTCGGCGTGCGAGCCGCCGTTGAGGATGTTCATCAGCGGCACCGGCAGGACGTGGGCGTTCGGGCCGCCCAGGTACTTGTAGAGCGGCAGGTCGGCAGAGGCGGCCGCGGCGTTGGCGACGGCGAGGGAGACGCCCAGGATCGCGTTGGCGCCGAGCTTGCTCTTGTTGGGGGTGCCGTCCAGGTCGATCATGGTCTGGTCGATGCTGCGCTGGTCGGTCGCGTCGAAGCCGATCAGTGCGGGTGCGATCTGGTCGATGACGGCGTCGACGGCTTTCTGGACGCCCTTGCCCAGGTAGCGGCCCTTGTCGCCGTCGCGGAGTTCCACGGCCTCGTGCTCGCCGGTGGAGGCGCCGGAGGGGACTGCTGCGCGGCCGATCTGGCCGTCGGAGAGCAGAACTTCAACTTCTACTGTCGGGTTGCCGCGGGAATCGAGGATCTCGCGGGCGTGGATGGCATCGATAAGCGCCATGAATAGGCTCCTTTGGGTGAAGCGATCTGCTGGGAATCTGACTGCTGGAAATCTAGCGGTGGATCGAGCTGAAAGCCGACGTCCTCGTCGTCTCTAGCCTAGTCGAGAGTGGGCCAAGTTACGGAAGGCTATCCAGTCCCCGGACGCGGGGCCGGTGCCGGCGTGCTGGTCCTCACGCGACGGGGCCGGCGGGTGCGTTGTGCTGGAAGCGCCGGTTGGCCGCGCGCAGGGCGCGTTCGGCGTCCAGGCCGTCGCGGCGGGCGGCCGCGACGATGCCGAACAGCAGCTCGCCGAGCTCCTCTTCGGTGTTGGGCGCAGCGCCGGAAGCGGGTTCAGGTGCGGGCGCGGCGCCGGAAGCGGGTTCAGCGGCTGGCGGCAGGCCGTTGCGGGCGGCGCGGTCCAGCAGCTTCTGGGCCCTGGCCAGCGCGGGCAGGGCAGCCGGCACGCCCTCGAATGCGTCGCCGCGTTCGGGTTTCTCGGCTTTTTTGACGGCGTCCCATTTGAGGACGATCTCCTGCACGGTGGCGGGGAAGGAATCCTGCAGGGAGCCGTCGGGCCGGAAGACGTGCGGGTTGCGCCGGACCATTTTGTCCCGCAGGCCCCGGGCGACGTCGTCGAAGTCGAAGGCGCCGCGCTCTTCGGCGAGTCGGGCGTGCAGCACTACCTGCAGCAGGACGTCGCCGAGCTCCGCCTGGAGCTCGGCGTCGCCGCTGCCGGCCTCGATGGTTTCGGCCACCTCGAAGGCCTCCTCGAGGAGGTATTCCACGAGGGATTCGTGGCTGAGGGCGCCCATCCAGGGGCAGTGGACGCGCAGCTCGGCGATCGTTCGCAGCAGCTCGCCGAGTTGCGCGTCCACGGCGTTGGCGTCTTTAGCCAAGGTCGGCGTAGGCCTCGTTGATGTATTCGACCAGGGCTTCCTTTTCCTCCAGCGGCAGGAAAGCGGCTTCGGCGGCGTTCAGGGTCAGCTCGAGCAGGTCGTCCAGGTCGTAATCGAAGGTCTCCACGAGCAGTTCGAACTCGTCGGTGAGGGTCACGCCGCTCATCAGCCGGTTGTCCGTGTTGATCGTGACGTTGAAGCCGAGCTGGTAGAGCATGTCCACCGGGTGGCTTTCGATTCCCTCGCCGAAGCCGGCGATGGCGCCGGTCTGCAGGTTGGAGGACGGGCAGATTTCCAGCGCGATGCCCCGGTCCCGGACCCAGCTGGCGAGCTCGCCCAGGGTCACGAGGCCGATGTTGTCATCGACTTCGTCGCTCTCGGGGTCGGTCTCGGCGGCGCCGTCCTCGTCGAACTCGACGGTGACGTCTTCGGCGATCCGCACACCGTGGCCCAGGCGCAGCGCCCGGCCGTCCACCAGCGCGGACTGGATGCTCTCCAGGCCGGCAGCCTCGCCGGCGTGGATCGTGGCCGGGAAGTTGTGCTGGGCCAGGTAGGTGAAGGCGTCCTTGAAGCGGGCGGGCAGGAAGCCGTCCTCGGCGCCGGCAATGTCGAAGCCCACGGCACCCTTGTTGCGGTGCCGGACGGCGAGTTCGGCGATCTCCTGGCCGCGGTCGGCGTGCCGCATGGCCGTAATCAGTTGGCCGACCTGGATGTCGCGGCCGGTCTCTGCGACGGCGTCGACGCCTGCGTCGAGGCCGGCCTGGACAGCCTCAACGGCATCGTCCAGGGACAGGCCCTGCTGCAGGTGCTGCTCCGGCGCCCAGCGCACCTCGCCGTACACGACGCCGTCGTCCGCGAGGTCCTCGACGAATTCCTTGGCGACGCGGAACAGGCCTTCCTTGGTCTGCATGACGGCGATGGTGTGGTCGAAAGTCTCGAGGTAGCGCACCAGGGAGCCGGAGTCGGCGGATTCGCGGAACCACTCCCCCAGCGCAACGGGGTCGGTGGAGGGCAGGGTGTGGCCGGCTTGTTCGGCCAGTTCGATAATGGTGGCCGGGCGGAGTCCGCCGTCCAGGTGGTCGTGAAGGGAAACCTTGGGGAGGCTCTTCAGGTCGAAGTCGAGGTCAGGGGCAGCGTCAAGATTAGTCTCAGTCACGTTCCAACCATAGGGTCGGGACGGCGCCGTGCGCTACTTGCGCGACGCGTCGCTCTCCGCGGACCGGGCACTGAGCCCGGGCCCGGCCGCCGGAGCCGCGCCGTGGTCCGGCGTGCCGTGGTCCGGCACAGGTCCGTTGGCCGCCGCGGCATCCCGGGCGGCGTCGCCGCCGGCCGCGGGCTCGTCGTGCCGGCCGAGGCGGTTGTGCCACCAGCGCAGCGTGTGGTCGACGGCCACGCCGAGGACAATCGCAAATACGACGGCGATGCCGGCGCTCAGGAGCGGGTTGTGGTGCAGCCAAGGGAAGGAACTGGCCAGGATGCCGATCCCGATCGAGTAGATCACCCAGGTGACGCAGGCGACGGCGTCGAGGAAGAAGAACCTGCGGCGAGGAAAGCCGGTGGTGCCCGCGACGTAGTTGACGGCCACGCGGCCCCACGGAATGTAGCGGGCCGTGAAGATCAGCACGGCGCCGCGTTTTTCGAGTTCGTAGCGGGCCCAGCCGAACACCCGTTGGACCTTGGGCTTGCGCATCCAGCGGAATCGCTCCAGGCCGATCTTGCGGCCCAGCTGGTAGGCCATGTTGTCGCCGGCGATGGCGCCGACCAGTGCCGTTGCGCCGAGCATCCACAGATTCGGTTGCCCGCTGTGCCGCGAGTAGGCGGCGAGGGCCACGATCAGGGTCTCGCTGGGGACCACCATGGCGAAGCCGTCAACGAAGAAGAAAGCCAGCAGGAGGGGGTAGATCCACCACTGGCCGGCTGCATGGAGCACGGCCTCATTAATGAACTCCAAGCGGCTGTGCTCCTAGACAACTGAAAGGGTCGGGACGTACCCGGGATGGACTGGATGGGGAACTCACAGGCATACGGCACCGACGTGACATGAATCGCACCTAAGTGTCCCACGCGCGGGGCGTCCTGCGCTACGCGCCCGACATGATGACGCCGTCGGTGGAGGTGGCGCCGGCGCAGGGGTTCTCCGCACGGATCTTAGCGTTCTGCCGGCGGCGCGGACTGATCCGCAGCCTCGGGTGCCAGCACCTCCGGCAGCCTGCCGCGCAGCCTGCTGATGGCAAGGTCGACGGTGATGCCCAGGGCAATGGCGCAGATGATCGCTATGGTGGCGCCCAGCAGGTGGTTGTTCTCGAACCATTGGCCGAAGAACAGCCCGATGGCGACCGAGTAGCCGGACCACAGCACGGCGGACAGCACCGTGAGCCCGACGAAATTGGAGTGCGGGTATTTGGTGGCGCCGGCGGTCAGGTTGACGGCCACCCGGCCGATCGGGACGAACCGCGCCACCATGATCAGCGACGCCGGCCGTTTCCGGAGCTCGCCGCCGGCCCAACGGAAGGCCCGCTGCGCCCGGCGCCGGCGCATCCATGCCCAGCGGCCGGTACCGGTGGCCCGGCCGATCAGGTAGGCGATGTTGTCCCCGGCAAAGGCCCCGGCGGCCGCCACCACGATCAGCAGGACCGGGTTCGGCACATCCGCTGTGGCGGCGACGGCCGCGAGGCCAACTACCACCGATTCGCTGGGGACCGGCGGAAAGAACCCGTCAATCACGCAGCAGGCGAACACGAGGAACAGGACCCAGGGTTGGCCTGCGGCTGCCAGAATGAAATCGTTAATTGCCTGCACGGTTTCCTAACGCACGGCGGAGCCCGGATTCTCCCGGAATGCTGGTGCCAGTTTACTGCCGACGGCTAGGCGATGCGGTCGATGATGAGCTGCTGCGCCGGACGCGAGCCCTCGGGCGCGATCACGGCGGCGTGTTCGAGCGCCTCCTTGGCCCGCTCGAATTTCTCCGGGGTGTCCGTGAGCAGGGTCATCAGCGGCTCTCCGGCGCGGACCGTGGCGCCCGGTTTGGCGTGCATCCGCACCCCGGCCCCGGCCTGGACCTGGTCCTCCTTGCGGGCGCGGCCCGCGCCGAGGCGCCAGGCCGCCACGCCCACGGCCATGGCGTCGAGCTCCACCAGCACGCCGTCGGCCGGCGCGTAGAGGGTCTCGGATTCCCTGGCGACCGGGAGCTTCGCGCGCGGATCGCCGCCCTGCGCCTCGATCATCCGGTTCCAGACGTCCATGGCGCGGCCGTCCCGCAATGCCGCGCGCGGGTCGGCGTCGTGGATGCCGGCGCCGGCGAGCATCTCCTCGGCCAGCCGGACGGTGAGTTCGACGACGTCTTCCGGACCTCCGCCGGCGAGGACCTCCACGGATTCCTCGACTTCGATCGCGTTACCCGCGGTGAGGCCCAGGGGCGTGTTCATGTTGGTCAGGAGCGCCACGGTGTGAACCCCGGCGTCCTTGCCCAGGGCCACCATAGTCTCGGCCAGTTCCCGGGCCCGCGCCTCATCCTTCATGAACGCGCCGCTGCCCACCTTGACGTCCAGGACCAGCGATCCGGTGCCCTCGGCGATCTTCTTGCTCATGATCGAGGAGGCGATCAGCGGGATGGCTTCAACCGTGCCGGTCACGTCGCGCAGGGCGTAGAGCTTCTTGTCCGCGGGGGCCAGTCCGGCGCCCGCGGCGCAGATGACAGCGCCGACGTCCTGCAGCTGGGCCATCATTTCGTCGTTGCTGAGATCGGCCCGCCAGCCCGGGATCGCTTCGAGCTTGTCCAGGGTGCCGCCGGTGTGGCCGAGGCCGCGGCCGGACAGCTGCGGCACGGCGACGCCGAACACGGCCACGAGGGGCGCCAGCGGAAGGGTGATCTTGTCCCCCACGCCGCCGGTGGAGTGCTTGTCCGTGGTGGCTTTCACGCCGCCGTCGGGCCGGCGCAGGCTGGAGAAGTCCATCCGCTCGCCGGAGGCGATCATCGCGGCGGTCCAGCGGGAAATCTCGGTCCGGTCCATCCCGTTAAGGAGGATGGCCATGTTGAGGGCCGCCATCTGTTCCTCGGCGATGGCGCCGCGCGTGTAGGCGTCGATCGTCCAGTCGATCTGGGCGGCGGTGAGCACGCCTTTGTCCCGCTTGACGCGGATGATGTCGACAGCGTCGAACGCTTCAGCGTTATGGGCGGCAGTGTGGCTGCTGGTCTGTGTCACGGTGTCTCCTCCAGGTTTTCGGGGCCAAATGCGTCGGGGAGCACCTGGTCCATCGTCTTGATGCCGTGGGTGGTCATGAGTTCCATGTCCGGGGCCCGGAATTCGTACAGCAGCTGCCGGCAGCGGCCGCACGGCATCAGCACGGCGCCGTCCGCGTCCACGCAGTAGAAGGCGCGCAGCAGGCCGCCGCCGGTCATGTGCAGGTTGCCTACCAGCGCACATTCGGCACACAGGGTGAGCCCGTAACTGGCGTTCTCGACGTTGCAGCCGCTCACGATCCGGCCGTCCGCGGTGAGGGCCGCCGCCCCCACCGCGAACTTCGAATACGGTGCATAGGCGTTCTTCATCGCCGCGACGGCGGCGACCTCCAAGGCCGCCCAGTCGACGCCGGAGCCACCGTCCGCGGCAGCACCGGAAGCGCCGGGAACAACGGTTTCGGTCACCTTCGTCACCCCTTGACGTACGGTATGCCGTCGGCCGCGGGCGGCCTGGACCGTCCCACCAGGCCTGCCACCGCGATGACGGTCAGGGCGTAGGGCAGCATCGCCATGAACTGGCTGGGTACTGGCGAGCCGATGATGGTGATGATGCTCTGCAGGTTGTCGGCGAAGCCGAACAGCAGGGCGGCCAGGAACGCCCCGACGGGGTTCCAGCGGCCGAAGATCATGGCGGCCAGGGCAATGTAGCCGCGGCCGCCGGACATGTCCTTGCTGAACGCGTCCACCGACACCAGGGTGAAGAATGAACCGCCAATCCCGGCGATGGCGCCGCCCATGAGGACGTTGATGAAGCGGGTCCGGTTGACGTTGATGCCCACGGTGTCCGCCGCCTGGGGGTGTTCGCCGACGGCACGCACGCGCAGGCCCCACTTCGTGTGGAACAGCCCGACGTAGACCACGATCACGGCCACATACATGAGGTAGCCGACCAGGGACTGGTGGAACAGGATGGGTCCGATGATCGGGATGTCGGCCAGGAACGGGATATCGACCGCCTGGAGCCGGCCGGGCTTGTTCAGGTGTTCAGGGTCCGCCGTGAGCAGGGTGGAGAACAGGAAGCTGGTGAGTCCGCTAATCAGGACGTTGAGCACCACGCCCACGATGATCTGGTTGACGAGGTATTTGATGCTCACCACGGCCAGGACCAGGGACACGAGGGCCCCGGCGACGGCCGCGGAGATGAGCCCCACGTAGACGTTGCCCGTCACGGTGGCGACGACGGCGGCGGAGAAGGCGCCGAGCAGGAGCTGGCCCTCGATGGCAATGTTGACCACGCCGGCCCGTTCGCACAGCACACCGGAGAGCGAGCCGAACACCAACGGAACGGCGAGGGTCACGGCACCGGCCATGAGCCCGCCGAGGGAAATGGACGGCTCGGGGTCCCGGCCGCCCGCGACGATCCAGATCATGAACCCGACCAGGAAGACCACGGCGAAGCTGCCGCCCAGCCATCCCGGGGTGCGCCGCCGCTGCAGGGTGAGGAAGCAGGCGTACCCGGCCAGGGCGAGCAGCACGATGGAGCAGATCCAGCCCAGCGCTGTCGAAGGCACGGTGATCTTCTCCACCCGGGCCACGCCCAGGGCGGCCAGGCCCAGGACCACGACGGCGGCGATGGTGGTGGCAGGAATCCAACGGTCCACTGCCGCGCCCTCGCGCCGCTGATTGATCCACCGGTAGCCCACGTAGGCGGCGGCAGCCAGCGCGACGGCCAGGGTGATCCACGCCGCTGCGGAGGAGGCGTTGGGGTCCCGTGCCTCGGCGATCCGGAACCCGGCCGATTTGGTGTTGGCCAGGAACCCGAACAGGACGGTGCCGAGGATTGCCAGCAGGCCCAGTCCGATGCCGGCCTTCCAACTCACCAGTTCCGTGGTGCGTGCCGGCGCGCCGGTGCGCCCGTCGCGGGGAGTGTTGCCGGTCCCCTTTCCGGCGCCCGGCTGGTTGCTGGCGGGAGATTGTGTCGTGGCGCTCATGCTGCCGCTCCGCTCTTAACGCCGCCGGTACGCGAACCGGCGGTCCCACTCGTGGTGGTTTTCTTCTTACGGGGGTTGAGTCCGAATATCGCACGGACCAGCGGCGGTGCCGCGATGAACAGCACGATCAGGGACTGGATGACCAGCACAATGTCGATCGGCGTCTGTGTCTGGGCCTGCATGGCCACGCCGCCGGCGCGGAAGGCACCGAACAGCAAGCCCGCGAAGAAGGTTCCCCACGGCGTCGAGCGTCCCAGCAGTGCGACGGTGATGGCATCAAAGCCGATGGAGGCGGCGACGCCGCCGGAAAGGTACTTTTCCGTGCCGGACACCTGGGCCACACCGGCCAGCCCGGCCAGCGCACCGGCGACCGCCATCACCAGGATGGTGCTGCGGGCGACGTTGATGCCGGCGGTGCGGGCCGCGTTGGGGTTGGCCCCGACGGCCCGGAATTCGAAGCCGATCGTGGAGCGGTTCAGCAGCCACCAGACGAACACGGTGGCCACGATCGCGGCCAGGAAGCCGGCGTGCAGGCGGAACTGCGGTCCCAGCAGCTCCGGGAACAACGCGGTGGAGTCCAGGAACGGTGAGATCGGGTTCGTGGAACCCTTGCGCTGGAATGCCGGGGTGGTGAGCAGGAAGAGCAGCAGGAAGTTGGCGATGTAGTTGAGCATGATCGTCACGATCACCTCATGCGCGCCGGTGCGGGCCTTCAGCAGGCCGACGACGCCGCCCCACACCGCGCCGCCCACCAGGCCGGCGATGATGACCACCAGCAGGTGCAGTCCGATCGGCAGGTGCCAGGCAAAGCCTGAGTAGGCGCCGAAGAGCGCTCCGAAGATGATCTGACCCTGCGCACCGATGTTGAACAGGCCCGCGCGGAACGCCAGGGCAACGCCGAGCCCGGCGCAGATCAGCGGGGTGGCGACCGTGAGGGTCTCGGTGATCGGGTACAGCTGTGCGCCCAGATCAGCGCCGGCCCAGTTGAAGATGGAACCCTGCACCAGCGCGGTGTAGGGACGGATGACCTCGGTCAGGAGGTCCCCTGGCTGCGCGAAGAAGTAGCCGGATGCGGCAGCGACCTTGGGGTTGGTCACGGCCATCAGGATGCCGCCGAGCACGATGGCGAGCAGCACGGAGAGCAGGGACACCATGGCGTTGCCGGTGAAGATCTGGTGGAGCACGGACCCGCTGCTGTCCTGGTCCCGATCCCGGCTACGCCGCTGGGTCGCTGCCGGGACGGCGGACGGCGGCATCTGGCCACCTGCGGTGTCAAGGACGACGTCGGAGGCCGCAGCCTCCGGCGTGGTGCCGCCGGGTACCTGGATGTCCGCGGGGTCTGCCGCGTCGTTGTGGCCCGGGGCCTGTGGCTCCGGGGTTGTCTTTTCAGACATGGGTTTCTCCTTCGTGGCCGGCAGGCTCCGTTACCGCCGCCGTCGTCGTGCCGCTGTGGGCGTGGGCGGAGGCGCTGGCTTCGGCTTCTGCGGCCGGGACGCCGGCCATCATCAGGCCCAGCACGTCGCGGGACGTGGTGGCGGGAACGATGCCCACCAGCCGTCCACGGTAGAGCACCGCGATCCGGTCGGCCAACTGCATCACTTCGTCCAGTTCGGTGGAGACGATCATGACGGGCGTTCCGTGGTCACGTTCGGCGATGACGCGCTTGTGCACAAACTCGATCGAGCCGACGTCGAGCCCGCGGGTGGGCTGCGAAGCGATGAACAGGCGCAGGGGACGCGAGAGCTCGCGGGCCAGGACGACCTTCTGCTGGTTGCCGCCGGAGAGGGTGCCCACCGCGGCCGAGACCGACGGGGTGCGGACGTCGAATTCCTCGACCTTTTTGGCGGCGTTCTCCGCGATCAAGCCGGGCTTCATGCCCACGCCGCGCGCGAAGGGCGCCTTGTCGTAGAGGTCCAGGATCATGTTTTCGGAAATGGTGAACGTCCCGACGAGCCCGTCGAGGGTACGGTCCTCGGGGACGAAGCCCACGCCGGAGCCGAGCACGTGCTTGACGCTCTTGCCGAGCAGTTCTTCCCCGTCGAGGGTGATGGATCCGGCCACGTGCGGCTGCACACCAAGGATCGCCTCGGTCAGTTCCGTCTGGCCGTTGCCCTGCACGCCGGCGATGGCGAGCACTTCACCCTTGGCGATGTCGAATGACAGGTCATCGACGACGTGCTGGCCATTGTGGTCCGTCACGGTCAGGTTGCGGACCGTGAAGGTCACCTCGCCGGTTTTGGCCGGCGCCTTGTCCAGCGTCAGGCTCACCGTGCGGCCCACCATGGCGGAGGCCAGCTCGGTGGGAGAGGCCGTGGGGTCGGCCTGGCCGACGACCTTGCCGCGGCGGATGACTGTGATGGTGTCGGAAATGGCTTTGACTTCACGCAGTTTGTGGGAGATGAAGACGATCGACTTACCGTCCCGCTTCAGCTGCCGGATGATGTCGAGGAGTTCATCGGTCTCCTGCGGCGTCAGCACCGCGGTGGGTTCGTCCAGGATGAGCACCTCGGCATCGCGAACCAGGGCCTTGATGATCTCGACGCGCTGCTGGACGCCGACGGGCAGGTCCTCCACCATGGCGTCGGGGTCGACGTCGAACCCGTACTGGTCCGAGATCCGGCGGATCTTCTCACGCGTGGCTTCCAGGTTGAGCAGGCCGCCTGCTTTGGTGGTCTCGTTCCCCAGCGCCACGTTCTCGGCCACGGTGAAGACCGGGATGAGCATGAAGTGCTGGTGGACCATGCCGATCCCGGCCGCCATCGCCTCGCCGGGGTCCTTGAAGACGACGGGCTTGTCGTCGACCAGGATTTCGCCCTCGGTCGGGTCGTACAGGCCGTAGAGCACGTTCATCAGGGTGGATTTCCCTGCGCCGTTTTCTCCCAGCAGGCAGTGCACCTGCCCCGGTTCGACGACCAAATCGATGTGGTCATTGGCTACCAGGGACCCGAATCGCTTCGTGATCCCTTTCAGTTCGAGTTTCAAAACCCCAACCAATCTGTGTGTGTATGGATCTGCACCGGCGCGCTGGTGGCGGCAGGGCAGCGGGTAAACCCAGCCTAGTGTCACGCGTGCTTCCTGGGCAGGGCAGGTTGGCCGGCAATAAAGTGCCGGCAAGTCGCTGGTGGCGGTCCCTGGGCAGGGCAGGTTGGCCAGCAAAACAGAACGCGCTGCCCTTCGGCCGAGCTAACGGCGGAAGGGCAGCGCGCCCCGCGGTTCGGTGCTTACTTGGTCGGGCTGGACTTCGACTCGACCTTGACGTTGCCGGAGATGATGTCCTTCTTGAGCTGGTCCAGTTCGCTCTTCAGGTCTGCCGGCACAGCGGAATCCAGATCGTGGAACGGAGCCAGGGCCACGCCGCCGTTCTCGAGGGTTCCGATGTACGGTGTGGCGTCGAATTTGCCATCCTTGTCGTCCTTGATGACCGTCTCCACAGCGGTGGACATAGTCTTCTGGACGGAGGAGAGGATCACGGACTTGTAATCCGCGGCAGTCAGGTAGCCGTCCGAGTCAACCCAGATCAGCTTGGCATCCTTGCCCTTGGACTTGGCCTCGAGAATGGCGCTGCCTGCGCCCGACCCGACGGGGCCGGCCACCGGAAGGACGATGTCGGCGCCCTGGTCCAAGAAGCCCTGGGTCAGGACCTTGCCCTTGTCAACCTGCTTGAAGTCACCAACGAAGGTGCCGTCCTGCTTGGCCTTGTCCCAGCCAATGAGCTGGACGCTCTTGCCCTTCTTGTCGTTGTAGTACTTCACACCGTCGGCAAAGCCGTCCATGAAGATCGTGACGGTCGGGATGTTGATGCCGCCGAAGGTGGCTACCTTACCGGTCTTGGAGGTCCCAGCAGCCAGGTAGCCGGCCAGGAATGCAGCCTGGGCCGTGTCGTAGACGATCGGCTTGACGTTCTTGGGGAACGTGGGGTCGTTGTAGTCGATGATCGCGAAATGGCTGTTCGGGTTGGCCATGGCGATGGACTTCGTGGCGTCGCCGAGCAGGAAGCCGACAGTGACGGTGAGCTTGCAGCCCTGCTGCACCATGGAGCGCAGGTTGGGGTCGTAGTCCGTGTCAGCCTTGGACTGGACGTGCTTCTCCTGGATGCCGAGGTCCTTGACGGACTGCTGCAAACCTTCATAGCCCGACTGGTTGAACGACTTGTCGTCGAATCCGCCGGAGTCGGACACCATGCACGCGGTGTAGTCCGATTTCGTCGCGGAGCCGGAAGCGCTCGGCGAGGTCGGGGCGGCACCGCAACCGGAGAGCAGCAGAGCAGCCGCGCCCGCGGTGGCGACGCCGGCCAATGAACCGCGCTTGAGGGTTGCGCGCAGTGAGTTCGTCAAAGTTCCTCCAGGAAGAAAGAGATAAGCGCCGCGGCGCGTCCAATGAGCCTGCTTCCGGTTTTCCCCCGAAACACTGTTGTCACTGACGGATCCGCAGCACTGCGCCGAGGCGCACGGATGGAAGCAACTTTAGTGGCCCGGAACACGTCGAGTAACACACTTCACAGCCATTTCCCAGATTGTTGAGAACTTGTTACCAAGCCGTATGCCGTCCCGGCCGGGCACGCCTGAGGCCCCGACATCGCAGACATCGGGGCCTCAAAGGTTGCTGCCGCAGTGCGGTCAGAGGCGGACGAGCATTTTTCCGGTGTTGGCCCCGTCCAGCAGGTCCATGAAGGCCTGCGGGGCGTTCTCCAGGCCGTCCACAATGGTTTCGTCGTAGCGGACGGTGCCGTCGGCCAGCCATCCGGACAGCTTCTCGACGAACTCCCCCATGTACTGCCAGTAGCCGCCGACCAGGAATCCCTTGAGGGTCAGTTGCTTGCCGATCGCCAGCATGAGGTTCCGCGGCGCCGGCGTCGGCTCGGTGGAGTTGTACTGCGCTATGGCGCCGCACATTGCCACGCGGCCGCCGACGTTGAGCACCGACAGCGCAGCCTCGAGGTGCTCTCCCCCGACGTTGTCGAAGTAGACGTCGATGCCGTTCTCCCCCGCGGCTTCCTTCAGGAGGTCGCGGACCGGGCCGTCGTGGTAGTTGAACGCGGCGTCGAAGCCCAGTTCCAGCAGGCGGGCCACCTTCTCCGGAGTGCCGGCACTGCCGATCACGCGGGAAGCGCCCATGGCCTTGGCGATCTGTCCCACCAGGGAGCCGACGGCGCCGGCCGCTCCGGAAACGAAGACGGCCTCGCCGGGCTTGAATTCGGCCACCTTGAGCAGCCCCGCGTATGCGGTCAGTCCGGTCATGCCCAGTGCGCCGAGGAACGCCGACGCCGGGGCCAGGTCGGTGCGGGCCGGCGACGTCGCGCCGGAGTCCAGCACCGCGTACTCGCGCCAGCCCAGGCTGTGCACGACGGTGTCCCCCACGGCGCGGTCGTCGGAGCGCGAGGCGATGACCTCACCGACGGCGCCGCCCTCCATGGCCGCGTCCAGCGCGAACGGGGCGGAGTAGGACTTCACGTCGTTCATCCGGCCACGCATGTACGGGTCCACCGAGATGAAGAGGTTGCGGACCAGGACCTGGCCGTCCTGCAGTTCCGGCAGGGCCGATTCGGCGAGGCGGAAGTTATCCGGCACGGGGCGGCCATGCGGGCGGGACGCCAGCTGGATCTCGCGGGTGGTGGCGGGGAGAGTGGTGCTTTCGGTGCTCATGCTGCGACCTCCAGAATTTTGATGTCTACGGTGATGTTGCCGCGGGTGGCGTTGGAATAGGGGCAGACCTCATGGGCCTTCGCCACGAGTGCCTCGGCGGTTTCGCGGTCCACGGCGGGAAGGGCGATCTCGAGTTCGGCGGCGATGCCGTAGCCGGCGCCGCCGTCGAGGGCGCCCAGGTGGATCTTGGCGGCGACGGCGGAATCCGTCAGGTCCGCTTTTTGCTGGCGGCCCACGAGACGCAGCGCCGAGTGGAAGCAGGCTGCGTAGCCCGCGGCGAAGAGCTGCTCGGGGTTGGTGCCCTCCCCGTTGCCGCCCAGTTCCACCGGGCTGGCCAGGGTGACATTGAGCTTGCCGTCGCTGGTCTGCGCGTTGCCGTCGCGTCCTTCGCCGGAGGCCAGTGCCTCGGCCGTGTAGAGGGTCTTCATGGGGATTCCAATCTGTTGGGGTTGGGGAAGTTTGTGGGGGTCGCGGGGCGGTCGGCAGCCCGCTGGCGGGTCAGCGGCCGGATTCGGGTCAGCGGCCGGATTGCAGGGCGGCAGTGAGCCGGCCCAGCGTCTCGCGCAGCTGGTCAAGTTCGGCGGCCGACAGGCCGGCGGCGTCGGCGAGCCGCTGCGGGATTCCGGTGGCGCGCGCGCTGAGTGTGGCGCCGGCCGCGGTGAGGAAGACCTCGACGCGCCGCTCATCCGCGGCGGACCGCCGTCGTTCCACGAACCCGAGCGACTCGAGCCGCTTGAGCAGCGGCGAGAGGGTTCCGGAATCCAGGCCGAGTTCCTGGCCCAGCTCCCGGACGCCGCGGGGCTGGTCCTCCCAGAGCACCATCATCACGAGGTACTGCGGGTAGGTCAGGCCCAGTTCGTCGAGCATGGGCCGGTACGCGGCGGTGGCGGCCCGCGACGCCGCATACATGGCGAAGCACACCTGGCGGTCCAGCCGCGGAGCATCGACCGGGGAATCGCCGGGGGATACGGTTTCAGTCACCTAATAACCGTAGACCACAATTCAATTGTGCACAACCTATCTGCGCATGGCGCACCTGTTCCTCCGACCGGGAACAGGCCTGCGCCGCAGGGGCACGCCGGATTTCCCCATGTTTGGAAGGCGCCGACGGCGTGTCGCGCCGCGCCGCCGGCGCGCCCCGGCGTCGTGCCGTCAAAGGTGGGGAAACCCCGCGCTCCGGCCGCGGCCCGGAGCAGGCCGCGCTCCGGCCGCGGAAGCCAGGGGCGCGGGGGATGAGTTAGAGGTCGCGGAGGGTGCGCAGGGCGGCGGCCGTGAGTACGCGGATGCCGAGCCCCAGGGAGCGTTCGTCCAGGATGTAGTCGCCGCGGTGCAGGTCGTACTCTTCGCCGCCGGGGGTCTTCGTGCCCAGGCGCATCATGGCGCCCGGGAGGTCCGCCAGGAACCAGGCGAAGTCCTCACCGCCCATGGACTGGGGCGTCAGCACGACGGAGCTCTCGCCGATTTCGGCGCGGGCCGCGGCCTCGATCAGCGCGGTTTCGTGTTCGGAGTTCACCACCGGCGGCACGCCGCGGGTGTGTTCGAGGTGAACGTCGACGCCGTAGGGCGCCGCGATCTGCTGCACGACCTCGTCGAGGATCTGCCCGGCGCTGTGCCAGGCGTCCCGGTCCAGGCAGCGCATGGTGCCGGCCATGTAGCCGCTGCCGGGGATGGCGTTCGGTGCCGAGCCGGCCGAAATCTGCCCCCACACCACGGACACGCCGCTGCGCACGTCGACGCGGCGGGACAGCACGGCCGGGACGTTGACGGCGATCTGGGCCAGGGCGAAGACAAGTTCCTCGGTCAGGTGCGGGCGGGAGGTGTGGCCGCCGCGGCCGTTCAGTTCAATCTTGATGGTGTCCGACGCCGAGGTGATGGCACCGATCCGTGTGCCGATCTTGCCGACCTCGATCCGGGGGTCGCAGTGCAGCGCCAGAATCCGCGGCACCCCCTCCAGCACTCCCTGCTCGATGCAGGCGTGCGCGCCGCCGGGCATGGTCTCCTCGGCCGGCTGGAAGATGATCCGCACCGTACCCCCCAGCGGCGAGGTCTCGTGCATCCGCTGCAGGACCAGGGCGATGCCCAGCATCGTGGTGGTGTGGACGTCGTGGCCGCAGGCGTGGGTGACGCCGTGGTTCCGGGACGCAAACTCCAGCCCGGTCTCTTCGATGATGGGCAGCGCGTCGATGTCGCCGCGGAGGGCCGTGGCAATGGGCCCCTCGCCCACGTCCACGGTCAGCCCGGTGCCCTCCAGCCGGCGCGGTTTGAGTCCGGCCGCCTCGAGGCGCTGCGCCAGCTTGTCCGTGGTGCGGAATTCCTTGAAGGACAGTTCGGGGTGCGCATGGAGGTCGCGGCGGAACTCGATCAGCTCCGGCAGGAGTGGCGCCAGCCACGGCCCTACCAAGGTGGTCGGTTCAGCTTCAGTAGTGTAATTGCGCACACAATCACTGTAGCGAGAGTCCTAATAAATGCGGCATCCCGGGCCGCGCGTTACGGCAGACTGGCGCCAGGGAAAGCCGCCTAGAGTACGTCCGTGTCGCCGCTGGCCTTGAGCGCGTCCACCGCTGCCTTGACTCGCTGCGAGTGCGCCTTGGTGGTCACCAGCAGTGCATCCGGGGTATCCACGATCACCACGTCCTTGATGCCGATCAGTGCGATCACGCGCTTGGTGTCGGTGACCACCACGCCGCTGGCGTTTTCGGTGAACACCCGGGCACCCTCGCCGATCACGGTGACGTCGTCGACTTCCTTGGCGCTGTTGAGTCGGCCCACGGAGGCGAAGTCTCCGACGTCGTCCCAACGGAAAGTTCCGGGCACGACGGCGACGTCCCCGGCGGCCGCTGCCGGCTCGGCGACCGCGTAGTCGATCGCGATTTTGGGCAGGGTGGGCCAGACGCGGGCCGTGACCTCGTCGCGCAGCGGGGTGTCCCAGGCCTTGGCGATTTCCTGCAGGCCGGCGAAGAGTTCCGGCTGGTTGGCTTCCAGGTGCTTGAGCATGAGCGAGACCGGCGCGACGAACATGCCGGCATTCCAGACGTACTCGCCGCTGTCCAGGTACTGCTGGGCGACTTCTTCGCTGGGCTTCTCGACGAATTCGACCACCGTGTGGGCATTCGGGGCGCCGGTCACGCTCAGCTTGTCGCCGGCGCGGATGTAGCCGAAGCCGGTGGCGGGGTGCGTGGGCTTGATGCCGATCGTCACGATCTTGCCGGCGGCGGCGGCGTGGATGGCCTCGCGGACGGCGTCCTGGAACAGCCCGTCCGGGCTGATGACCTGGTCCGCGGCAAACGATCCCATGATGGCGTCCGGATCGCGCTCGTAGAGGATGGCAGCGGCGAGGCCGATGGCCGCCCCCGAATCCTTGGGCTCGCTCTCCAGCACCAGATCAGACTCGTCCAATTCGGGCAGCTGGCGGCACACGGCTTCACGGTGTGCGGTTCCGGTGACCACCAGCACACGGCTGCCGGCGAGCGGCTCGAGCCGGTCATAGGTGGCGCGCAGCAACGTACTGCCGGACCCGGTGAGGTCGTGCAGGAACTTGGGGGCGGCGGCCCGGGACAGCGGCCAGAGCCGGGTCCCCACGCCGCCCGCGGGAATCACCGCGATGAAACGGTCCAGCGGGGAGTCCGCCGAAGCGCCCTGGGGTGAGTCGTGGCTGGTCGAATTGTCAGTAGTCATCAGGGCTACTTTAGCCGAACCCCGCCGTGCGGCCCCGGTCAAGCCCATGCGGCACGCGGGTTGAAGCGGGTTCAAACGGCAGCGGACGCCAGCGAATGTGGCGTTCATCTCAAAACCGGTCAAAAAGCCTGCGGGGTGCCGTCACCAACGATCCGCTGAATTGAATAAGCTGTGAGCGAAGCCTAGATTTAGGCTTGAGCTTACGAGTGCTCTCGCAGCAGGCGTTCCCCCCGCGTGGATCCCATGCCAGCGCCGCTGTGTTGCAGGGAGGTTTATTCAGTGCCGACAAAACCAGCTGGCACCTTGTACCGCGGCCGTGAAGGCATGTGGTCTTGGGTTGGACACCGCGTTACCGGTGTAGTGATCTTTTTCTTCTTGTTGGTCCATGTGCTGGACACCTCATTGGTGCGTGTGTCCCCGGAGGCCTACACCGCCGTGATCGGCGCCTACAAGAACCCCCTTATGGCCCTGGGTGAAACGGGCCTTGTCGCAGCGATCGTGTTCCACGCCTTCAACGGGCTGCGGATCATCGCCGTCGACTTCTGGAAGAAGGGCGCCAAGTACCAGCGCCAGATGCTGTGGACGGTTCTGGCCCTCTGGGTCGTCGTCATGGTCGGCTTCTCCATCCGCCACCTGTCCCTCGCCCTCGGAGGTCACTAAGCCATGAGTGCAACGCAGATTCAGAGCCCACGAAGTGGACAGAACAGCAGCGGGCAGGACAGGAGCGGCAAGGGCAGCGGCGGCAAGATCGCGCCGCAGTACCGCCGCAGCGGCTCGTCCAGGGGCAACTTCGAGATGCTGGCCTGGCTCTTCATGCGGCTTTCCGGCGTCGTGCTCGTGGTCCTCATCTTCGGCCACCTGACCGTCAACCTGCTGGTGGGCGAAGGCATCCACGCGATCGACTTCGGCTTCGTTGCCGGCAAGTGGGCCGACCCGTTCTGGCAGGTCTGGGACCTGGCCATGCTGTGGCTCGCCATGCTGCACGGCACCAACGGCGTGCGCACGATCATCAATGACTACGCCGAAAGGGACGCGACGCGTCTCTGGCTGAAGATCGTGCTCTACGCGGCCGCCGCAGCGATCGTCATCCTGGGCACCCTGGTGATCTTCACCTTCAACCCGTGCCCCGTGGTCGACGGCGTGCAGCTGCCCGGCGGGTTCTGCCCCGCTCCGTAACGGTCGGGCCTCCGGGCGTTGATCCTTGCCGGCCCGTGCCGGCCGGGATCACGAGATTTCACTGCGCAGGCTAGGCCGGCGGTGTTTTACAGCGAATTTTGAGAGAAAGAGCATCTGGTATGCAGGTCCATAAGTACGACGTCGTCATTGTTGGCGCCGGTGGCGCTGGCATGCGCGCCGCGATTGAATCCGGTCAGCGCGCACGCACAGCAGTACTGACCAAGCTTTATCCCACGCGCTCCCACACCGGCGCGGCACAGGGCGGCATGTGTGCAGCCCTGGCCAACGTCGAGGAAGACAACTGGGAGTGGCACACCTTCGACACCATCAAGGGCGGCGACTACCTGGTGGACCAGGACGCTGCCGAGGTCATGGCGAAGGAAGCGATCGACGCCGTCCTGGACCTGGAAAAGATGGGCCTGCCGTTCAACCGCACGCCCGAGGGCCGGATCGACCAGCGCCGCTTCGGCGGCCACACCCGCGACCACGGCAAGGCGCCGGTCCGCCGTGCCTGCTACGCCGCTGACCGCACCGGCCACATGATCCTGCAGACCCTGTACCAAAACTGCGTCAAGCACAACGTTGAGTTCTACAACGAGTACTACGTGCTGGACCTGCTGACCGTCGAGGAAGACGCGGTCCGCGAGGACGGCACCCCGTACAAGCAGAAGCGCGTGGCCGGCGTCGTCTCCTACGACCTCGCCTCCGGTGAACTGCACGTCTTCCAGGCCAAGTCCGTGATCTTCGCCTCCGGCGGCGCCGGCAAGGTCTTCAAGACCACCTCCAACGCCCACACCCTCACCGGTGACGGCATGGGCATCGCGTTCCGCCGCGGCATCCCGCTGGAGGACATGGAGTTCTTCCAGTTCCACCCGACCGGCCTCGCCGGCCTGGGCATCCTGCTGTCCGAAGCCGCCCGCGGCGAGGGCGCCATCCTGCGCAACTCCGAAGGTGAGCGCTTCATGGAGCGCTACGCCCCCACCATCAAGGACCTGGCCCCGCGCGACATCGTGGCCCGGTCCATGGCCAATGAGGTCCGGGAAGGCCGCGGCTGCGGCCCGAACAAGGACTACGTCCTCCTGGACCTGACCCACCTCGAGCCGGCGCACATCGACGCCAAACTGCCGGACATCACCGAGTTCGCCCGCACCTACCTGGGTGTGGAGCCGTACACGGAGCCGGTTCCGGTGTTCCCGACCGCGCACTACGCCATGGGCGGCATCCCCACCAACATCAGCGCCGAGGTCCTCCAGGACAACGACACCGTCATCCCGGGCCTCTACGCCGCCGGCGAGGTCGCCTGCGTCTCGGTGCACGGCTCCAACCGCCTCGGCACCAACTCGCTGCTGGACATCAACGTCTTCGGCAAGCGCGCCGGCGTCGCCGCCGCGGAGTACGCCAAGACCGCTGACTACGTCGACCTCCCCGCCGATCCCGAGGCGTACACGCTGAACCTGCTGGACCACGTCCGCACCTCGGACGGCACCGAAAAGGTGGCCCTGATCCGCAAGGACCTTCAGGACACCATGGACGCCAACATGCAGGTGTTCCGCACGGCCGACACGCTGAACCAGGTCCTGACGGACATCGCGTCCTTCGAGGAGCGGTACCAGCGCATCAGCGTCCAGGACAAGGGCAAGCGCTTCAACCTGGACCTGCTCGAGGCCGTGGAACTGGGCTTCCTGCTGGAGCTCGCCAAGGTCATGACCGTGGCTGCCCTGCACCGTGAGGAATCCCGCGGCGGACACTTCCGCGAGGACTTCCCCGAGCGCGACGACGAAAAATTCATGAAGCACTCCATGGCGTACAAGGATGACCACGCCCCGGCGGACGGTTCCGCCGAGGCGATCGCCGGCATCCGGCTTGCCACCAAACCGGTGGTCTTTACGCGTTACGAGCCGATGGTGAGGAAGTACTAAGATGACCGCTGAACTCGCTGAGCCAGCCTCCAAGATCGAACTGCCCGCCGGCGTCGGCGGCGGCGGGGAGATCCCGTCCTTCGACGTCACGCTGCGCGTGCGCCGCTACAACCCCGAGGTCTCGGACGAATCCACGTGGGACGACTTCCATGTGACCATGTACGGCACCGACCGTGTCCTCGACGCCCTGCACAAGGTCAAGTGGGAACAGGACGGCAGCGTTTCCTTCCGCCGCTCCTGCGCCCACGGCGTCTGCGGCTCCGATGCCATGCGCATCAACGGCCGGAACCGCCTCGCCTGCAAGACCCTGCTCAAGGACCTGGACACCACCAAGCCCATCACGGTCGAGCCGATCAAGGGCCTGCCGGTGGAAAAGGACCTGATCGTGGACATGGAGCCGTTCTTCCAGTCCTTCCGCGAGGTCATGCCGTTCCTGATCAACAAGGGCCACGAACCCACCAAGGAGCGCCTGCAGTCCGCCGAGGACCGCGAGCGGTTCGACGACACCACCAAGTGCATCCTTTGCGCCGCGTGCACGTCCTCGTGCCCGGTGTTCTGGACCGACGGCCAGTACTTCGGTCCGGCGGCGATCGTCAACGCGCACCGCTTCATCTTCGATTCCCGCGACGACGCCGGTGACATGCGCCTGGAGATCCTCAACGACAAGGAAGGCGTGTGGCGCTGCCGCACCACCTTCAACTGCACCGAGGCGTGCCCGCGTGGCATCCAGGTCACCCAGGCCATCGCCGAGGTCAAGCAGGCCATCCTGGCCCGCAAGATCTAGCGAACGCCACACCACCAGTTGCAACGACGGCGGCGCCTCCCACCTTCCGGGTGGGGGCGCCGCCGTCGTCTTCCCGCCGATCAGGCGCCGACCAGAAAGGGGACCTAAGTGTCCCGCTCCGAAAAAGTCACCTTCGAAGGGTCCACCGGCGAGCTGCTCTCCGGCGTCCTGGACCTCCCAGAGGGGCCGGTCAAGGGCTGGGGCGTGTTTTCGCACGGCTTCACCCTGGGCAAGGACAGCCCGGCGGCGTCCCGGATGTGCAAGGCGCTGGCGGACAACGGGGTGGGCATGCTCCGCTTCGACAACCTGGGCCTGGGCGAGTCCGCCGGGCACTGGTCCGAGGGCTCGTTCAGCCACAAGGTTGCGGACACCGTCAGGGCGGCCGGGTTCATGCGCGACTCGGGCAGGCCCGTCTCGCTGCTCGTGGGGCATTCCTTCGGCGGTGCCGCGGTGCTGGCGGCGGCCCGCAGCATCCCGGAGCTCGACGCCGTGGCCACGGTGGGAGCGCCGTTCTCCCCCAAGCACGTGGCGCACGTCTTCGACGCCGCCCTGGACCGGATCCTGAGCGAGGGCAGCGCCGAAGTGGACCTCGGCGGCAAGCGGGTGGAGATCCGCCGGCACTTCGTCGAAGACCTGGAAAACGCGGACCTGACCGACTGCATCCGGCAGCCGCACAAGCCTCTGATGGTGCTGCACTCCCCCACCGACAACACGGTGGGGATCGACAACGCCAGCAGCATCTTCCAGACAGCGCGGCACCCGCGCAGCTTCGTCTCGCTCGAGGGCTCGGACCACCTGCTCACCGGCAAGGGCCAGGCCGCCCGGGCCGCGAAGATTATTTCGGCGTGGGCCGATCAGTACCTCGACGCCTGAACGCGGCGGCAGTCGGGCGGCGGCGCTCGTGCGGTGCGGGCGGCGTCTTTCCCGGCTGCACCTGCCGCGCCCCCCAGCCGGCAGGCCCTGCCGACGGTGCGGTCTTGAGGTCTGCTTCGCGGACCGCTGACCATGCGGCGGAGACGAGGTAGACCTGGCTGACCAGGTTGAACCAGATGAGCAGGCCGATGATGATGGCGAACGGCGCCAGCAGCGGATTCCGGCCGGCGCTGGCGAGTAGTTCAGTGCTAAAGATCTGCAGCACGGAAGTACCCACGGCGGCCAGGACGGTGCCTTCCAGCAGGGGCCGCCGCTTCAGTTTCAGGCCGCCGGCGAGCCGGAACATAATCAGCGCGGTGACCCAGCCGAGGACCAGGGGCACGCCGATCTTGATGGACGTCGTCAGCGGACCGGCCACCAGCGGGTCCAGCCTGAGCTGTTCGGCCACCCAGCCCGCGGCGGTGCCGAACACCAGCGATGCGCCGGCACTGATCACCAGCGCGACGCCGAGCAGCAGCAAGGTGCCGACGTCGTGCAGTTTCAGCAGGATCGGGTTGATCTTGAGCGGTCCAAGCCGCAGCACGCCCCGCAGCCCGTCGCGCAGCCCGGCGATCCAGCCCAGCGAGGTCACCACGGTCACGACGGCGGCGATCACGGCGGTCCAGCCAAGGCCGGTGGGGTTCAGCAGATCCTGCGGGTTGACCAGCCCTTCCCGGCCGTCGACCTTGAGCAGGCCCGGCGCGCTCGTTGCCACGCTGGCGACGACCTTGTCCAGCAGCGCGGGCTGGTCGCGCAGCAGGAGCCCCGCGATGGAAAAGCCGGTGGCCAGCAGGCCCGTGATGGAGAAGAACATGTTGAAGCCGATGCCCGCGCTCATGAGCGGGCCATGCTGGAGGTTGTAGTGCTGGAAGGCCCGCATCGGGCGAAACGCGTTGAGCCGGGCGAGCAGCCACTGGACCATCGCGAGCGGCGCGGCCAGGCCGCCGCCGGAGCGCCGCGCCTTGCCCCACTCGAGCCGTTTCCGGATGACCTGCAGCTTCAGCCCGGCATGGTCGGTGGGCAGCGGAGGTTCAGCCGGCGTTTGCTGCGCCGGCTTCGCCTCGGTGTTCGTCAGGTTCGGTACCAAAGTCAAGCTCTTCCCGTAGCTGCCAAATGCCGTTGTCGTCGTGCTCGTAAAGTCCCATGCTAGCCACCGGGAAGCTGGCGCTGTAATCCTTCAGCGCCGTTTCGGCCTCGTCCAGGCTTTTCGGGGCCACATCGTGGGCCACGGTGACGTGCGGATGGTAGGCGAAGGGCAGGTCGCGTTCCAGCGGGCCGGTCTGCAGCCGGCGGTGCAGGCTGACGCACTCGCCAAAACCCGCCTCGACGTTCAGGAAGACCACCGGCGAAACCGGGCGGAAGGATCCGGTGCCCGCGATCGTCACGGTGAACGGCTGCTGCTGGCTCGCCACCTTCCGGACGTGCCGGCGGGTGGCCTCCCAGTCCTGCGTCATGGTGGTGGTGACGAGCGTGATGTGCGCCGGCACTGTCGTGGCCATCGGATCCCCGAAAGAGGCCCGCCAGCGCTGCAGCGCCGCGGCGAGCTCGGCCGGGAAGCCCAGGATGACGCCGATGCTGATGCCTTCGTCCGGGGTCTGCCCGTTGCCTGCCGCCGCACTCCGGCGGGGTGCTGGGCCCGAACCCTTGCGCGCGCCGTGGTGGGCTGCGCGGCCGGTGTCGCTGGCGGTGGCTTTGCTGACGGAGGTCATTGCGCTAGCGGACTCCCGCCAAGCTGAGGGAGGGCAGGAAACCCATGCGCTCGTAGACCCGGGCGAGCGTCACAGAGGCGATCTCCCGGGCCCGCTCCGCGCCCTGCGCCAGCAGCCGGTCCAGCTCGGCCGGGTCGGCCATCAGTTCGTTGGTGCGGTCCCGCAGCGGGGTGATGAAGTCGACCATCACCTCGGCCAGGTCCGTCTTCAGGTGGCCGTACATTTTGCCCTGGTACTCGGTTTCCAGCTCCGCCACCGTCTTGCCGGTCAGCGTCGAGTAGATGGTCAGCAGGTTGGAGATGCCCGGTTTTGCCTCGGGGTCGAAGCGGATGTCCGTCCCGGCGTCCGTCACGGCGGACTTGATGCGCTTGGCGGCGATCTTGGGTTCTTCGAGCAGCTGGATCGATCCGTTGGGCGACTCGCCCGTTTTCGACATTTTGGCCGTCGGGTTCTGCAGGTCGTAGATCTTGGCGCTGGCCTTGAGGATGGTGGCCTCCGGAACCGTGAAGGTTTCGCCGAAGCGGGTATTGAACCGCTGGGCCAGGTTGCGGGTCAGCTCAAGGTGCTGGCGCTGGTCCTCGCCCACCGGGACCAGGTCCGTCTGGTAGAGCAGGATGTCGGCGGCCATCAGGGTCGGATAGGCGAAGAGGCCCAGGGTCGCGGCTTCCGCGCCGGACTTCTGCGTCTTGTCCTTGAACTGGGTCATGCGGGACGCTTCGCCGAAGCCGGTGATGCAGTTGAGCGCCCACGCAAGCTGGGCATGTTCCGGAACGTGCGACTGCACAAAGAAGATGGACTTGTCCGGATCGATCCCGGCCGCGATGTACTGGGCCGCCACCACCCGGGTCCGCTTGGCCAACTCGGAGGGCTCGAAGTCGACCGTGATGGCGTGCAGATCGGGGATGAAGAAGACGGCGTCGTATTCGGCCTGCATGTCCACCCAGTTGCGCACGGCGCCGATGTAGTTGCCCAGATGCAGGGAGTCCGCGGTGGGCTTGGCGCCTGAGAGGATGCGCTTCTTGGTGGCGGCAACGGGAGAGCTAGTCATGTTGATGAAAACTTTCGGTCTTAGAGCCGGTAGTCCACTACCAGCGGGGCATGGTCGGAGAAGCGTGTGTCCCAGGACGGCGCCCGGTCAACAACTGCTGACACCGCGGCGGCGGCGAGGGCTGGCGTGGCCAGGTGGTAGTCGATGCGCCAGCCGGTGTCGTTGTCGAAGGCTTGTCCCCGCTGCGACCACCAAGTGTAGGGGCCGTCGACGTTACCCGCCAGGCCCCTGTGAACATCCTTCCAACCGATTTCGTCGCCGAAGAAGCGGTCAAAATAGGTGCGCTCCTCGGGCAGGAAGCCGGCCCGTTTGACGTTGCCCTTCCAGTTTCGAATGTCCAGTTCCGTGTGGCCGACGTTGAGGTCGCCCACCACCAGCGCATGGTCGCTGTGCTTGGCCAGCTCCGGCAGCCGGTTGACCATCACGTCCAGGAAGCGGAACTTGTCGGCCTGCTTCGGGGTGCCGGCCTCGCCGGAGTGCACATAGGCGCTGGCCACGGTCAGCTGCGAGGCCTGGCCCGCGGCGTCGCGGACAATGTAGTCGGCCTCGACCCAGCGGCCGGCGGTGGCGAAGTAGTCGTCACCGATGCCGCTCCGGGTGGCCTGGGGCTCGGCGCGGGAGGCGATGGCAACCCCGGCGCGGCCCTTGGCTTCGGCCTCGGCATGCAGGATGTGCCAGCCTTCGCCGAGCAGCTCCCGGACGATCGCGTCAGGTGCACGCACCTCCTGGAGGCAGAGAATATCCACGTCCCGCGGCTCCAGCCACTCCGCCATGCCCTTCTTGTAGGCGGCGCGGAGGCCGTTGACGTTTACCGATGCGATGCGAAGGTGGTCCTTCTCCAATGCCGAGCTCACCCGTTCCACTCTAGTCGATGATGGTTCCGCTGACGGGCTCGTCGGAGCCGCCCCCGGCCTTGATCATGTCCCGCGCGTTGGTGGCCGTGATCTCGATGGTTTCCAGCGCGCGCCGGATGGTGTCCGGGTCCGACGCCGCGCCCTTGGCCCGTTCCTGCTCCACCACGCGGACCTGCACCTGGACGATCTTGAAGGAGTGGTCCAGCTTCATATCGCGGAGGTCATCGGCTTCGCGGCGTTCACCGACCAGGCGCGTGCCGCCGTGGTCGGCACTGCCGGACGACGGCGCCCGGCCCACTGCGGAGTCAAACGCATTCTGCGCCTCGTTCAGCTTGGCGCCGGCCCTCTTGGCCGCCCGCTGGATGCTGAACACCACAAACGCGGCCAGCGCCAGCCAGAAGGCGGCGATAACGGCGACAACCCAGCCCACGACGTCGTTCTGGTTCGCCGCAAAGATGACGGCCACCAGGAAGGCGATGATGAAGACCGTCATCCCGAGCCCGCCGATCCGGAACATCGAGAACTTTCCGGTGGCGGCGTTGAACGCGGACGGCTTGGAGGAAGGGGTGCCCAGAGATTGCATGAGCTTATTATCGCAAACCGGCCCGGCCCGGGGCCGCGCTTCCACCCCGGGCGAACGGCGGACTGTTGGCTACTTCAGGAACAGCCGGCGGAGCCGGCCGGTGGTAAGCGCCACGCCGAGCACGATCATGACGAGGTAGTAGCCGATGTGCACCGCCGTGGCGGGAGTGAACGCGCCCACGCTGATCTGGCGCAGCAGCTCCACCCCATGCCACAGCGGCATCGCCTGGATGAGCCACTGGATGCCCTGCGGGTAGACGCTCAACGGGTAGAAGGTGGCGCTGAAGAGGAACATCGGCAGCATCACGAAGTTGATCCAGTCCATCTGCTGGAAGGTCTTCATGAAGCTCGTGATGCCCATCCCGAAGCTCGCGAAGCCGAAGGCGATCAGCACCGCGGCCGGGATCATCAGCACCGCCCACGGCGTCGTGATCAGCCCCATCACGCCCATCACGGCGGTGAAGCCGGTGGCGTACATCGCCCCGCGCAGCAGGGCCAGGAAGATTTCTCCCATGGCGACGTCGATCGGCCCCAGCGAGGTGTAGAGCATCCCCTGGTAGAGCTTGGCGAAGTTCATCTTGAAGAAGACGTTCCAGGTGGAGTCGTAGACGGCGCCGTTCATCGCCGACACCGCCAGCAGCGCCGGGGCGATGTACGCGGCGTAGGAGATCTGTTGCCCGCCGGGGCCCTGCACGGCGCCGACAATCGCGCCCAGGCCCACGCCCATGGAGATCAGGTAGAGCACCGGCTCGAAGAATCCGGAAAGCATAACCATCCAGTTGCTGCTCTTGGTGGCCATCAGCCCGCGTGCGACGACGGCGCGCACGTTGCGTGAGTAGAGCGGTCCGAAGCGACGGTTGCGGGCGGCTTCGGTGGCGGCGTGCCCGGCCGCGTCGGTGGCGTAGGGGCCGGCGAGGGCGCTCATGATGCCATCCTTTTGGCGAACTGCCGCCGGGTGAGGACCCAGCCGGCGGCAGCGAGGGCGAGCAGGAAGGCGACGTGGGCCACGGTCAGCAGCGGGGATTCCTCGTAGCCGTAGCTGAACACGCGGCCCAGTTCGGTGCCGTGCCAGATGGGTGAGATCCAGCCGATCCAGCGGACCGCCAGGGGCAGCGTGTCCAGCGGGAAGAACGTTCCGGAAAACAGGAACAGCGGCATCACGATGAAGCGCATCACCATGGCGAACTGGCCCTTGTCCTCCTTGATGGTGGCCGCGTAGGCCATCAACGGCAGGCCGAAGGACAGCCCGGCGAGGGTGGCGACCAGGATCGAAACCCAGCCCCAGGCCCCCGGGGACGCGCCGAACAGCGCCACGACGGCGAAGTAGATGGCCGACTGCAGCAGGAAGCGGACGGTGACGGCGATGATCTGGCCGCCGGCGATCTGTTCCGGCGTCAGCGGCGAGGCGTGCGGGCCGTAGTAGACGCGCCGCCATTTGAAACCGTCCATCACGGGAAACGTGAACTCGTTGGCGGCCGTCATGACGGCCGACGAGATCAGCAGCGCCGGCGCGATGAACGTCAGGTAGCTGACCCCGCCGAACACCCCGGCGCCGTTGGCCTGGACGAGCGTGGCCAGGCCCACCCCCATGGCGAAGAGGTAGGCGACCGGCTGGCCGACGCCGTACATGACGATGGTCCAGCCGTAGCCTTTCATCACCCGCAGGACCTGCTCGGCGTAGTAGAAGGCGCCCCAGCGGCGGGCGCGGGCCGCGGAGACTTCCGGCGAGTGCGCGCGCAGGGCCGGTGCCGCCGTCGTCGTTTGAACGTGGAGTGGCTTAGTCAACGAGGCTCCGGCCGGTCAGGCGCAGGAAGACGTCTTCGAGCGAGGAGCGGCGCACCAGCGAGGTGACCGGGCGCAGGCCCCGGACGGAGACCTGCTCAAGGGCGGCTTCGCCGTCGTGCGCGTAGATGAGGACCCGGTCCGGGAGGGTCTCGATGCGTTCGCCGATGCCTTCGAGCTCCGCGCCGATCGTGGCGTTGCGCTCGGAGCCGAAGCGCAGTTCGAGCACCTCGCGGGTGGAGTATTCACGGATCAGGCTCGCGGGGGAACCCTCGGCCATGATCCGGCCTTTGTCCACCACGATGAGCCGGTCGCAGAGTTGCTCGGCCTCGTCCATGTAGTGGGTGGTGAGGATCAGGGTGACGCCTTGTTCCTTGAGCCGGAACAGCCGGTCCCAGAGGATGTGCCGGGCCTGCGGGTCCAGGCCGGTGGTGGGTTCGTCCAGGAGCAGGATCCGGGGTTCGTTGATTAGGGACCGCGCGATCGTGAGGCGCCGCTTCATGCCGCCGGAGAGCGCGTCCACCTTGGACTTCGCCTTGTCCGTCAGCTGCGCGAACTCCAGCAGTTCGTCCGCCTTGGGCCTGAGGTAGCTCATCGGCAGGCCGAAGTAGCGGCCGTAGACCAGCAGGTTGTCGCGGACCCGCAGTTCCTCGTCCAGGTTGTCCTGCTGCGGCACCACGCCCAGATGGGCACGGACCTCGGGGCCGTGCTGCTCGGGGTCCAGCCCCATGATGCTCAGGCTGCCGGAGGTCCGCTGCGAGACTCCGCCGATCATCTTCATGGTGGTCGACTTGCCGGCGCCGTTCGGGCCGAGCAGTCCGAAGGCTTCACCGGCCGGCACGCGGAACGAAATACCGTCGACGGCGGTGACGTCGCCGTAGCTCTTGGTGAGGTTCTCGGCGGTGATGACGTACCGGGGCGGGCCGGTTTCGGCGGGGCTGCTCACGGGGGATTCTTTCGAGACAAGTTCAGGCACCTGAACACGCTAGCCGAAGCCGGCAAACTATGAAAGAGTCTTTTCGTAAAAATTTGTCCAGACATTTGCGAATTCGCCTCGCTGGCTCGCAGTAGGTGTCGTTTTGAGGGGTCAAAACGACACCTAGTGCGAGTCAGTTGGGTGCTGCGGCGGGGCTTTCGTCGAGGTGGCGTTCGGCGGTCTCCACCACGTTGGCCAGCAGCATGGCGCGGGTCATCGGGCCCACTCCCCCGGGGTTGGGCGACAGCCAGGCGGCGACGCCGGCGGCGGCCGGCTCGACATCCCCGGTGACCACGGCCTTGCCGGAGCCGTCGTCGACACGGCTGACGCCGACGTCGAGCACGATGGCTCCCGGTTTGAGGTCCGCCGCCTTGATCATGTGCGGCTGGCCGGCCGCGGCGATCACGACGTCGGCCTGCCGGAGTTCGGCGGGCAGGTCCACGGTGCCGGTGTGGGCCAGGATGACCGTGGCGTTGACGTCCTTGCGGGTCAGCAGCAGGCCCACGGGACGGCCGATCGTGACACCGCGGCCCACCACCAGCACGCGTTTTCCTTTCAGGCTGATGCCGTGCCGGGTGAGCAGCTCCACGCAGCCCTTGGGCGTGCAGGGCAGCGGGGACTTCATGGGTCCGCTGACGTTCGCCACGAGCCGGCCCAGGTTCATCGGGTGCAGGCCGTCGGCGTCCTTGTCCGGATCCATGGCTTCCAGGATGACGTCCTGGTCGATGTGCTTGGGCAGCGGGAGCTGGACGATGTAGCCGGTGCATTCCGGGTTCTCGTTGAGCTCCCGGACCACGGCCAGCAATTCGTCCTGCGTGGCCTCTTCCGGCAGGTCGCGGCGGATGGAGGTGATCCCCACCTCGGCGCAGTCCCTGTGTTTGCCGGCCACGTACCAGGTGCTGCCCGGGTCGGAGCCGACCAGGATGGTGCCCAGGCCCGGGACGATTCCCCGTGCCTTGAGCGTGGCGACCCGTTCGGTCAGTTCGGCCTTGATCACGGCCGCGGTGGCCTTGCCGTCAAGGACCCGGGCGGTGCGTGCCTGGGTTGATGCGGCGTCGGTGCGTGCCTGGGTTGGCGCGGCGTCGGTGGTGGCGGATTCGGCGGTGCTCATCGAATCACCACTGCTCGTGCTGCGGGTACAGCGGGAAGTCTTCGGCCAGCTTGTCCACGCGGACCTGGAGCGCCTCGACGTCGGCACCGGAACCCGCCTTCAGCGCGGTGGCAATGATCTCGGCGACCTCGGTGAATTCCTGGGCACCGAAGCCGCGGGTGGCCAGTGCGGGGGTGCCAATGCGCAGGCCCGAGGTGACCATCGGCGGGCGCGGGTCGAAGGGCACGGCGTTGCGGTTGACGGTGATACCGACCGAGTGCAGGAGGTCTTCGGCCTGCTGGCCGTCCAGCTGGGAGTTGCGCAGGTCCACCAGGACCAGGTGCACGTCGGTGCCGCCGGTGAGGACGGAAACGCCGGCGTCGGAAAGGTCGGACTGGTTCAGGCGGTCGGCGATGATCCGGGCGCCTTCCAGGACGCGTTCCTGGCGCTCCTTGAATTCTTCCGTGCCGGCGATCTTGAAGGCCACCGCCTTGGCGGCGATGACGTGCATGAGCGGGCCGCCCTGCTGGCCGGGGAAGACGCTGGAGTTGAGTTTCTTGGCCCACTCCTGCTTGGCCAGGATCACGCCGGAACGCGGACCGGCGAGGGTCTTGTGCACGGTGGAGGTGACGACGTCGGAGTACGGGACCGGGCTGGGGTGCAGACCGGCGGCCACCAGGCCGGCGAAGTGCGCCATATCGGTCCAGAGCAGCGCGCCGACCTCATCGGCGATCGAGCGGAAGGCTTCGAAGTCGAGGTGGCGCGGGTAGGCGGACCAGCCGGCGATGATGACCTGCGGCTTTTCGGCGAGCGCCTGCCCCCGCAGCTTGTCCATGTCGATCCGGAAGCTGTCTTCCTCGACCTGGTAGGCGGCGACCTGGTAGAGCTTGCCCGAGAAGTTGAGCTTCATGCCGTGGGTCAGGTGTCCGCCGTGGGCCAGCGAGAGGCCCAGGATCTTGTCACCCGGGGTGATCATGGCGGCCAGGGCGGCGGCGTTGGCCTGCGCGCCGGAGTGCGGCTGGACGTTGGCGAATTCGGCGCCGAAGAGCTCCTTGACGCGGTCGATCGCGAGCTGCTCCGCGACGTCGACGTACTCGCAGCCGCCGTAGTACCGGCGACCCGGGTAGCCCTCGGCGTACTTATTGGTCAGGACGGACCCCTGCGCCTCCATCACGGCGCGCGGGGCGAAGTTCTCGGAGGCGATCATCTCCAGGGTGCCGCGCTGGCGGCCGAGCTCCTGGGCCAGGACGGCGGCAATTTCGGGATCGAGGTCAGCTAGCGGCTGGTTGCTCACGGCTGCTGAGGAAAGGCGAAGGGAAGAAGTAGTCACGAAGAACTCCTGGCTTGGCAACGGGCACTGCTTTGAGGTCAGGTTACCGGCTGGCCTGCCGCGGAGCCGCAAGATGACGGTCCCCAACCGGGAACACGGACTGCTGGCGCAGCACCCGCAGGGGTGCTGTCGGCGGGCGGGCAGCGGACTGCCCACCGGAAAACATGACCCTCGGCCCAGGCGTACGATCCGTGGTCTGCGTGCGTGCCGCTCCCTGG
>JAPLAM010000110.1 GCA_026393275.1 Arthrobacter sp. | reverse complement strand
TTCGGTTGTCCTTCTTTGAAGCGCAACTTGGAAACAGGGTTTACATGGCGCGACTGTCTGAAAAGGGAGTGGACGCGAGGCAAGACCGCGCCGCCAGATACGAGGCCGCCATGCTCTCTATTGGCATGAAGATGAAGGCCGGGGCTAAACCGATGGACGCGCTTAAGGAAGTTGCGGCCGAATACCCGGACGTAGCCATGCGCTTGCTTGAAAAGGGGTTGCAGATATGAAGACCGAGGCCGAGATACGCACAAGAAAGACTGTGGTTGAGGGCATACTCTCAACCGCGCATGAGTTGGGTTTGCCCACAAAGATGATTGACAAACTCGTCCAAGAAAAACACATATTGGAGGATGTTCTAGAATGAAAATTGTACACGAACACGAATGGAAAACTCTTGTTACGAACAGGTTTATTCACAAATTATTTGGAAACAATCAATTGAGAATATGCTGTATCTGCGGCGAAATTCAAGATTTCCCCGCAGGGATTCGCCCTAAACGTTGGCACAAAGTAGGCAGAACACCTGAGAGATGGTAGTAATGGTTCCTGTGTTGATTCTGAAAATCCCGGGTGCGTCCGCAATAGAGAGGCTGGACGGAGTGGCGTTCTTCATATGCTAAAGATGATGTCGTCCCTTCCTTGCCGCAGATGCGGAGTGCCGACCGTGCGCCTGAGATGTACGGATAGTAGATGCAAGCTCATCTGCGCGAGCTGCTGGCCTTCCAGCGTCAAGCGACCGCGCTGGTTGGCTAAAACGGTTTGATTGCAGCGGCAAGACCTGGCGCGGCAAGGCAGACTAATGCCCGCACCTTTCCCCTTTTTTCTTCTTCATCCTCGTTCTCTTGTTTGCACCATTCGGTGAACATGGCCGTTCCTGCGTAGATTACAGCGAGTCCGGCGCCAAGGGCGAGCTTGTCCTCTGCGGGCATGGAGTTTGCGACCGCGAAGGTGGCCATTAGGGAAGAAAAGAAGGCGAAGCCTGCGGTTGCAAAGAGCTTTTCGTAGTCCGTCATTCTGCGTGCAACTCCGGCCGGGCGGTTTTCTCTGCGGCTCGCTTTGCGTCGAAGGCCGCGCTTGGCGCAATCAACTTTCGCACGATCGCGCCGCTTGCCTGTGGTTCTTCTTGCCACTCCCCATCAGAGTCCGTTTTCGTGTTCATCAATAATACCCCAGTAGCGTATATTTCAGCCCGGCGTTGAGATTGCCCGCCTGCGCCGTGATTGTGATTTGGTTTATTTCACTTGTAATAGACCAGTTGCCCCGCAGGGTTATCTGGTGACCGGCGGATTGATTCCACAGCTCGTAAGTGTAGGCCTTGACGTAAGCCCCGGTGCAGTTGTAAACAACCAGTTTAACCGCGCCGTCATTGTTGTTCTCGAAACTGCCGGTAGCGTTCAAGCAGTCCGAGTTGTTGGTGAACCCGGTGGGCGCGCCCGCGCCTGCCGAGAGTATGGCCTCTTGTTCATAGTGCGTCCCTGCGTCCGCATTAAACCGGATTTTGATGTAGTCCGAGGCCGAAACTCCGACTTGGGATAACTCAAGGACCAGGCGAGTGTATCCGGTGGGTATGCTGGTGATGTCAATGCTTGCTGTTGCCGCGCCGAGTGCGCCGCCCGCGATGCGAACGATTGCCGAGCTGCCCGAAGGTTGCGTGATGCCCATGCTTAAACGAACTCCTGCACTGCAAGGTTTGAACCGGCCGCCCCGGCGATGGCGCTTATTGCCTCGGTTGTGTAGTTGAACGCGTCCATTACCCACGTGCCCCCGTTGGCTTTCAGGGTGATTCCGGAGTTCAGGACGGCCGCGGCCGCGCCGAAGGCGAGGCTCATGTCATTGGCTGATGTGTTCACCAGGACCAGGCCCTTGCGTGCTGCGTTCAAGGCCACAGCTGCGGTTGTTGCCGCCGCTATTGCGACCGCTGCGGGCGCACTGCCGGTTGATGCTGCCTTGCAGCTGGTTGCGAGGCATATTTTGCCGTTCGCGTCCGGGGCGGCTGTTATTGCGAGTATCTGATACGAGTTTGTGGACGAGTTTTTTTCGTACGCGCCCATTAAGAGGGACGGGTGGCCTTTTTGGGATAACCAAAAGGGAAGGGAAGGAAGGCCGCCCGTAACTACTCCTTGGTTTAGGCTTTGCTGAGCCGTCCCACTCTGTATCTGAAAACCGCCCTTTACGAGCAGCAAAAGGTTTTCTGTTTCAAAATCCATAGTCGAACGACCTCGCTTAGCTTAGACCTGTTGCAGGGTTATTTTTGCGCCGTTCGCAAACCCAGTTTTTGCGAAACTGCGAGTCTGGAGTGTGTCCAGAATGTTAGTGAACTGCATCACAGCACAGTTCTTTTCGTTCGCCTGTGCGACAAGGGCTTTCGCCACAGTCGGCCCCGTAGTCATGGCGATGTCCTTAATCCAGACGTTCGCCGGGGCGATGATGAAATTCTGACTACCCGCGACCGCGAGGCCGTTCACCGAGAAAGTCACGTAGGCGTTTACAACGTCCGAGATGAAGATGTTGTATGGCCATTCCTGTTGTCCATTCGAGAGGACGAGAGTTCCGTTTGTAGTCGTTACCATGTGTCATGTCACCTTTTTACTGGTTGAAAATTACTCCGGCCATGTTCGTGCCGCTGTTTGTTCCCGCGTTGGTCATCGGGTTGCGCCCAAGAACCATGTCCTTGAGCATTCCGCCCAAGAGTCCTAGACCTGCGCCCTTGAGGCTCTTGTTTGCCATGTAGCCGCCTGCGAGTCCGCCGACCTTGTCCTGGTAGGGTATGACGTTCATGCCGCGTGCGCTTGCCTGTGTTGCGAGTTCGTCACCGATTGCCCCGCCAATCATGGGCTTGAGCAAACTCATGAGCCCGCCCAGCTTGCCGCCTGACCTCTTGCCGCCCCGGCGGAAAGAGGCTTTCCTTCTTGCCATTGTTGCACCACTTCCACGCGCCGAGGCGCGTTTATTCTTACTCGTGAAACTGCGGGCGCGAGCCATTCGCGCGAACCGCGCCCAGTTTGCCCTCTGTTTTGCTGATACCATGTTCAACCACCAGTATATGTTACCCCGCCGCGAGTATAGCTAACCCCTTTTGCGAGTGTCGCGCCGCCGAGCTGGGAAACGGGATTGCCTGAAGAAACGATTTTTGCAGCTGCGGTTGCCACTGCCGGGTTCGCCGGGGTGTAGCCGACCGCGTTCGCCACTTGACCGAGCAGCTTAGCCGTGGAGCTGGAGTCCGGCAGGTATTGCGTGCCTGCATCGATTACCTGCCCTTTCGTTTTGACGATGTCCGCCGCGCCAAGGGCATATTTGAGGGCTTCCTGCGGAGTCATTCCGCGGGATATCACCAGAGAGTCCGGTATGCTTGGGATAATCTTTGTTCCCGCGTCCTGATAACCGCCCAAGTAGCCTGACGCATAAGTGACTTTCCCAGAGGCGGCCACATAGCCCACTTTAACCCCTGCGGAGTCCGTGATGTACCCGGGGCTGCCGTCCTTGCTTAAGTCTGAGTCCGTGACTGTGACCCCCTTGAAAATCCGGGTTATATCGGTGGAGATTTCCTTTCCGAAGTCCTTGCTGCCTTCATAAACCCCGGAAACGCCCGTTCCGACCG
>JAPLAM010000090.1 GCA_026393275.1 Arthrobacter sp. | reverse complement strand
GTGAATGGCCGGCCAGGGCGGCGGCGCGTGTGGGACAACTCACCTCATTAGACCCGCCCCAAAGCGTTAGCACAACCGGAATTTTCTCAATCGACGATTTAGTTTTGCCTTGCGCATAGGATGGGGCCATGGAAATCCACCAGCTCGAAATGCTGCGCGAACTCGGCGCCCTGGGCAGCGTTAAGGCCGTCGCTGAGACCCTGCTGGTCACCCCGTCGGCGGTGTCGCAGCAGCTGGCCGCGCTGCAAAGGTCCGTTGAGGTTCCGCTGACCCGGAAGGAGGGCCGGAACCTGGTCCTGACCGAGGCCGGGCAGGTGCTCGCTGACGCCGGCGCGGCCGTGGTCAGTGCGATGGCGGATGCGCGGACGGCAATCGGCGCCTACCACGGCTCCCCGGTGGGACCGGTTACGCTCAGCGGGTTCCACAGCGCCGGCCAGGCCCTGTTCGCGCCACTGGCCAGGCTCCTGGCCGGTCCGGGTCAGCCCCGGCTCCTGCTCTCCGACGAGGACGTCGCGCAGCAGGACTTCCCGGCCCTGACGGCACGCTATGACCTGGTTCTCGCACACCGGATGGACCACAGCCCGCGGTGGCCGGAGGAACGGGTCGCGGTGATTCCGCTGGCGCATGAACCGCTGGACGTGGCCCTGCCGGCCGGGCACCGTCTGGCCCGGCAGCGGGCGGTGACCGCGGACGACGTCGTCGGCGAACCGTGGGTGACCAGCCACACCGGCTACTCCCCCGCGGACGTGCTCTCCGCGGTGGCCGCGGTCTCCAGCCGCGAGCTGAACATCGTGCACCGGATCAACGATTACTCCACAGTCGCTGCGCTGGTGGCCGCCGGCAGCGTGATCGGGCTGCTGCCGCGGCATACTGCCCGGCCGGTACTGAACCCGGAGATTGTGCTCAAGCCGCTCGAGGGGATCAGCACCAGGCGCCGGATCGATATCCTGGCGCGGCCGGAGAACCTTAAACGCGCATCGGTCATGATGGTCTGCGATGCACTGCAGACCATCATGACCGAGCTGGTCGGATAAGTTTCACACTTAACCCGTTGGGTCGCTGGGGACTAGCCTTCGACGCCGAGGCGCTCCAGGATCAGTTCCTTCACGCGGCCGGCGTCGGCCTGCCCGCGGGTGGCCTTCATAACGCCGCCGACGATTGCGCCGATGGCCTGCAGCTTGCCGGCGCGGATCTTGTCCGCGACGCCGGGCTGGGCGGCCAGGACCTGGTCGATGGCCTCGAGCAGCGGGCCGTCGTCGGAGACCACGGCCAGGCCGCGCTTCTCGACGATTTCCGCCGGGACCATGGCGTTCAGTTCCACGATGGTGGCCGGGGCGACGCCGAGCTGGCCGGGGTCGACGTCGGCGTTCTTGGCACGGCCGACGATCTCGCCCATCCACCACTTACGCGCCACGGTGGCGGTGGCGCCGGCGGCGATGGTCTCCTCGATTTCGTCCAGGACCCCGGCGTTGACGACGTCGCGGAACTCCAGGTCCGAGTAGCCCCAGTCGGCCTGCAGGCGCTTGCGGCGAGCGGCCGGCGGCTCGGGCAGGGTGGCCCGGAGCTCCTCGACCCACTCGCGTGAGGCGACCACCGGCACCAGGTCCGGTTCCGGGAAGTAGCGGTAGTCATCGGCGTCGGACTTCGGCCGGCCCGAGGTGGTGGAGCGGGTGTCCTCGTGCCAGTGCCGGGTCTCCTGGATCACCGGCGCACCGGATTCCAGGACGGCGGCGTGGCGCTGGATCTCGTAGCGGACGGCGTGTTCGACGGCGCGCAGCGAGTTGACGTTCTTGGTTTCCGAGCGGATGCCGAAGCGTTCGCGGCCGTGCGGGCGCAGGGAGACGTTGGCGTCGCAACGGACGTTGCCACGTTCCATCTTCGCGTCCGAGACACCGAGGTTCTTGACGATCTCGCGGACAGCGGCCACATAGGCCTTGGCGAGCTCGGGCGCGCGGCTGCCGGCGCCCTCGATCGGCTTGGTGACGATCTCGACCAGCGGCACGCCGGAACGGTTGTAGTCCACCAGGGAGTAGTCCGCGCCCTGGATGCGGCCGGCGGCGCCACCCATGTGGGTGAGCTTGCCGGCGTCCTCCTCCATGTGGGCGCGTTCAATCTCGACGCGGAACACGGTGCCGTCGGCGAGCTCGATGTCCAGGTAGCCGTCGTACGCGATGGGCTCGTCGTACTGCGAGGTCTGGAAGTTCTTCGGGGTGTCCGGGTAGAAGTAGTTCTTCCGGGCGAAGCGGCAGGTCTCGGCGATTTTGCAGTTCAGCGCCAGGCCGATCTTGATCGAGGACTCGATCGCGGTCTTGTTCACCACCGGCAGGACGCCGGGCATCCCGAGGTCCACCTCGTTGACGTTCGTGTTCGGTTCGTCGCCGAAGACGTTCGGGGCGGAGGAGAACATCTTGGTCTTGGTGTTGAGCTCGACGTGGACCTCGAAGCCCAGGACGGGATCGTACTTCTCCATCGCCTCGTCGAAGCTGAGGGTTGCGTCAGTCATTAGTGTGAACCTCCGTGGCTCAGGGCCGTGGCAGCGGTTGAAGAATCGGCGTCAGCGTCAGTCAGTGAGGGGGCCTTCTCCAGCAGCGGGCCGCCCCACTGCGCTTCGAGCAGCGACTCGAGGACGGCACCGACGCGGTACAGCCGGGCGTCCTGCCGTGCCGGGGCGAGCAGCTGGACACCCACGGGGAGCCCGTCCTCGTCGGCGAGGCCGCCGGGCAGGGACAGCCCCGGGACCCCGGCCATGTTGGCGGGGATGGTGGCGACATCGTTGAGGTACATGGCCAGGGGGTCGTTGAGCTTCTCGCCCAGCTTGAACGCCGTGGTCGGCGCCGTCGGGGAGATCAGCACGTCGGCCTGCGCGAACGCGGCGTCGAAGTCGCGCTGGATCAGGGTGCGGACTTTCTGGGCCGAGCCGTAGTACGCGTCGTAGTAGCCGGCGCTCAGCGCGTAAGTGCCCAGGATGATGCGGCGCTTGACCTCGTCGCCGAAGCCGGCGGCGCGGGTGGCGGCCATGACGCGCTCGATGGTGAGCGGCGCCTCCTTGGGCAGCGCGCGGAGGCCGAACCGGACGCCGTCGAACTTGGCCAGGTTGGAGGATGCCTCGGACGGCATGATCAGGTAGTAGGCGCCCAGGGCGTACTTGAAGTTGGGGCAGGAGACCTCAACGATCTCCGCGCCGGCGCCCTTGAGAAGTTCCAGGGCCTCGTTGAAGCGGTTTTCGACGCCGGCTTGGTAGCCCTCGCCGTGGAGTTCCTTGATGATGCCGATCTTCATGCCCTCGACGTTGCCGGTCCGGGCCGCGGCCACGAGGTCCTCGAGCGGGTCCGGCAGCGAGGTGGAGTCGCGCGGGTCGTGGCCGCCGATCACCTGGTGCAGCAGGGCCGAGTCCAGCACGGTGCGGGAGACGGGGCCGATCTGGTCCAGCGAGGAGGCCATCGCGATGGCGCCGTAGCGGGAGACGCCGCCGTAGGTGGGCTTGACGCCGACCGTGCCGGTGACGGCGCCGGGCTGGCGGATGGAACCGCCGGTGTCGGTGCCGAGGGCCAGCGGGGCTTCGAAGGCCGCGACGGCGGCAGCCGAGCCGCCGCCCGAGCCGCCGGGGATGCGATCGAGGTCCCAGGGGTTGCGGGTGGGGCCGAACGCGGAGTGCTCGGTGGAGGAGCCCATGGCGAATTCGTCCAGGTTGGTCTTGCCCAGGATCGGCATCTTGGCGGCGCGGAGGCGCTCCACCACGGTGGCGTCGTAGGGGCTGTGCCAGCCTTCGAGGATCTTGGAGCCGGCCGTGGTGGGCTGGCCGATCGTGACGATCAGGTCCTTGACGGCGATCGGGACGCCGGCGAGCACGTGCAGCTCCTCGGCAGCGGCGCCGCCGGCGGCGCGGATCGCGTCGACCTCGGCGGCGACGGCGAGGGCTTCCTCGGAGTTGACGTGCAGGAAGGCGTGGACCTGGCCGTCGACGGCGGCGATCCGGTCCAGGTGCGCCTGGGTGACCTCGACGGCGGTGACCTCGCGCGCGGCGAGCTTCTCGGCGAGCGCGGCTGCCGAGAGGCGGAACAGCTCGGAGTGGGTTTCAGTCATGTCTTAGTCCTCATCCAGGATTGCCGGGACCTTGAAGCGGCCCTCATACGCGTCGGGGGCGCCGGAAAGTGCCTGCTCGGCCGTGAAGGTGTGGCCCACGACGTCCTCGCGGAACACGTTGGTCAGCGGGATCGGGTGCGATGTGGCCGGGACGTCATCACCGGCGGCTTCACTAACGGACTTTACCGATTCCACGATGACGGCGAGCTCGCCGGCCATCCTGTCCAGCTCTTCAGCACTCATCTCGATGTGCGCGAGACGCGCGAGATGCGCGACGTCGTCGCGGTTGATCGCAGCCATGGATCTCCCCTGCAAGTTCGGATTATTTTCCGTCCCAGTCTACGTGGGTTGAAGTGTCGTTACTGCCCGGCTGATCGCCGGCTGTGGTTGCCTTCCGGCGCCAGGCCGGACGATCCTTTGGCTGCTCGCTCGTTCTCCCCACCGTCCCCCTCCCCTCGCAAGCTCGGGCAGGGAACCCTGACGGCGTGGGCCCCCGCTTAGACGCAGCCGGCAGGATGTCCGTCCCACCACCGGAGTGCGCCACTCACCAACCACGGCTGCCTAGTCCGGAGAATCTCCGAACCAGGCAGCCTGGTGATCGTCGTTGGGTTCCCGCCTGCCGTCGTCCGCTGCCGGCGGCAGCGCGCGGGCATTCGGAAGCGTGCGTCTAAGCGAGGCACGAGCGAGCACGCGGAGAATGTCCGGGTGCTGCCGCCGGAGCTTTAGCCGATACCGATGGCTCCGGTGAGGACTCCTACTCCCAGCATCACCAGGGAGATGACGGCGGTGCGCCAGAGGACCTTCTTGTGGTGGTCGCCGAGTTCCACCTTGGCGAGGGAGACCAGGAGCAGGATGGCCGGGACCAGCGGGCTCTGCAGGTGGAAGGGCTGGCCGGTGATGGAGGCCCGGGCCATGTCGGCAGCGCTGACGCCGTAGTGGGCCGCCGTCTCGCTGAGGACCGGCAGGACGCCGAAGTAGAACGCATCGTTGCTCATGAAGAACGTCATCGGGATGCTCAGGACGCCGGTGATGATGGCCATGAACGGCCCCATGTCCGCCGGGATGATCTGGACGAGCCATTCCGACATGGCCTTGACCATGCCTGTGCCGTTGAGGACACCGGTGAGGACGGCGGCCGCCATGACCATGCTGACGACGGCGACGATCGACGGTGCGTGGGCGATCAGCTGGGCACCCTGTTCCTTGACCTTGGGGAAGTTCACCAGCAGGGCGACCGCGGAACCCACCATGAAGACGTACGGGAGCGGAATGACATTGGCGACAAGCGTCACCATGACTGCAACCGTCAGTCCGAGGTTGAACCAGAACAGCTTGGGGCGCAGGGTCTTGCGGTTGGGATCCAGGGCGGTGTCCGCCATGGCCGAATCGCGATCATCCACAAGGTCCTCGGTGCGTTCGAGGACCGCGACGCCGGTGCCGCCCGAGACGGGGGCTCCCCCGGCGGGGCTGGGGGTCTTACGTCCGAAACCAAAGCGTCCCGAGCCGCTGCCGCCGGCGCCGCCGACGGGGGTGCCGCCGTCGAACTCTGCGCCTTCGGCCCAGATTTCCGGGGCCACGACACGGAGCCGGTTGCGTTCCTGCAGGCCCAACAGCCAGGCGAAGACGAACACCACAACGAGTCCCGCGATGAGGGACGGAATCATGGGAACGAAGACATCGTTGACGTCGATTTTCAGCGCGGTGGCGGCGCGGGCGGTCGGGCCTCCCCACGGCAGGATGTTCATGGTGCCGTTAGCGAGGCCGGCCACGCAGGTCAGGACCACGGGGCTCATCTTGAGGCGCAGGTACACCGGGAGCATGGCCGCGGTGGTGAGGATGAACGTGGTGGAGCCGTCGCCGTCCAGGGAGACCGCCGCTGCGAGGATGGCCGTGCCGAGAACCACCTTGGCGGGGTCATTGCCAAGCTTGCGCAGGATGAACCGCACCAGCGGGTCGAAAAGCCCGACGTCGATCATCAAACCGAAGTAGATGATGGCGAACATCAGCAGGGCCGCCGTGGACGTCATCGACTTCATTGAGTCCATGACCATGGGGCCGATACCCAGGCCGGCGCCCGCGAACAGGCCGAAAACAGTGGGGACGATGATGAGCGCCAGCACCGGCGTCAGCTTCTTCGTCATGATCAGCACCATGAAGACCGCAATCATGGCGAATCCGAGTAATACCAGCACGGCCGGCTCCTTCTTCTGTGTTCCGCACCACTCCGATGTGATGCGCACTACAGAGGCTAGGGTGGGATGCGCGATGAGAATGCCTTTGCCTCATTTGATTGGCATACTGCTTGTTGGACGCATTTTGCGCATTTTGCTCACCACCATCCGAAGTGACCGCATTACCGAAGGAGCGCCGCTGTGAGAGCCTTCAGAGGCCGCGCTCCCCTGAGGTTCACTACCCAGACCCTGCTGCTGCAGCTCGGGGTGGTGGCCCTCGTGGTGCTGCTCAGCAGCGCCGTCCACGCCTGGCTGACCTACGAGCGGCTGGGACGCGAAGCCGAAAACCAGGCACTGACCCTGGCCCGGACCTTCGCCTCGGACCCTGCGGTCCGGGCCCAAGTACAGCAGATCAGCGCCCTGCTCGGCACTCCCCCGCCCGCGGAACTGCTCACGGGTCCGCTGATGGCCGCCGCCGAGGGCGCACGGGCCCGCACCGGTGCGCTGTTCGTCGTGGTTACCGATGAAACCGGCCTGCGGCTGGCCCACCCCGACGCCGACCGGCTCGGTGAACGGGTCAGCACCGACCCGTCGGAGGCCCTGGCCGGCAAGGAGGTCACCACCCGCAACACCGGGACCCTTGGCCCGTCGGCCGGCGCCAAGGTCCCCGTGTTCGCACTGGGCTCAGCCATCGTGGTGGGCGAAGTCAGCGTGGGTTATTCCACCGAGACCATCGGGCAGAGCCTGGCCCGTGACATCATCCCGATCGCCCTGACCGCGGCCGGCGCGCTGCTGGCCGGGGTACTCGTCTCCTTGCTGCTGCGGCGGCGGCTCCGGCGGCTGACGCTCGGGCTGGAGCCCGAGGAAATCAGCACCCTCGTGCACGACCAGGTGGCGGTGCTGCAGGGCGTCGACGACGGTGTGATCGGCGTGTCGGCCGAGGGCCGGATCAGCGTGTTCAACGCCGCGGCCCGGCGGATGCTGGACCGGCCGGACCTGGCCGGGACGACGTGGGCCGCGGCACCGGTGCCGGCCCCGCTCAAGGCCCTGACCAGGCCGGACGCGACGGAGGGCGACGCCGTCGAGGTTTTCGCCGGCGGCCGTGTGCTGGTGGCGAGCGCCCGCAAGGCGGTGCACGGCCGCGAGGACCTGGGCTGGGTGGTCATGCTCCGGGACCGCACCGAGCTCCAGCAGCTCACCCGCCAGCTCGACGCCGTCGGCACCATGTCCGCCGCGCTGCGGGCCCAGCGCCACGAATTCGCGAACCAGTTGCACACCATCGCCGGCTTCATGAGCATCGGGCAGCACCAGCAGGCCCGCGAGTTCCTGGCCCGGCTCGCGGCGACCGGTCCGTTGAAGTTCCCGGTGGATCAGGCCGAGCTGCTCCAGGACCCCTATCTCCAGGCCTTTCTGGGTGCCAAGGGCGTGGAAGCCGACGAACGGGGCGTCAGCCTGCGGCTCGGCCCCGAAACCCTGGTGCGCGGCCAGGTCATCGAGCCGCAGGACGTAACCACCGTGCTGGGGAACCTGATCGACAACGCGGTGAACGCCGCCGTCGCCGGCACCGCTGCCGACAAGTGGGTGGAGATCGAGGTGCTGGACGAGCCGGGTGCCGGCGGCGCCGCCGGCAGCCTGCACATTGTCGTGGCGGATTCCGGCGACGGGCTGCCCGCCGTCCGGGGCGGCACGGAACCTGGCAGGGATGATGACGGCGTCTTCGCCGAGGGATTCACTACCTCCGAGCACCCGGCCCGGGCCGGTGCCGTGCACGGGCTGGGGCTCGCCCTGGCCCGGCAGCTGGCCCGCCGGCGCGGCGGAGACGTGGTGGTGTTGGAACCGGGTTCGCCGGGCGGACCGGGAGCCGTCTTCATGGCCACACTCCCCGGAACCGTCGCCGGCGCCTCGGAAGATTTGAAAGAAGCAGCCGGGGATTCGCCAGAAGGAGACACTGATGTCTGAAGATTTCCGGGTCCTGATTGTGGACGACGACTTCCACGTCGCGAAACTCCATGCGGCCTACGTCGATTCCGTGGCAGGATTCCTGGCGCTGGCGCCTGCCGGCTCGGCGTCGCAGGCCCTTCAGTCCATCCACAGCCTCCGCCCCGATCTGGTGCTGCTGGACGTCTACCTGCCGGATGCTTCGGGACTGGATCTGCTGCACCAGCTGGACGTGGACACCGTGATCCTCAGTGCCGCCTCGGATGCGGCGTCGATCCGGGTCGCTTTCCGGCGCGGCGCCCTCGGGTACCTGCTCAAACCGTTCACGGCCGAATCCCTCAGCCAGCAGTTGCGGTCCTACGCCCGTTACCGGCGCATCCTGTCCCAGCCGGGGAACGCCACCCAGGAAACCGTGGAAAGGGCCAAGCGTGCCCTCATCCCGGGGGACGTCACGGCCACCGCCCGGCCCCGTTCCGCCACGGAGGCGGCGGTGCTGGATTCGCTGGAGCCGGGGGAACAGTATTCGGCGGCTGAGGTGGCAGCCAGGGTCGGCGTCTCCCGGGCCACCGCGCAGCGCTACCTGTCCTCGCTGGCGGACGACGGCGCCGTCGACATCCAGCTGCGCTACGGCTCGACGGGCCGGCCGGAACACCGCTACGGCGTACCTGCCGGCTCGGGAGCCCCAAGCCGCCGCTAGCCGGGGTGACCGTGCTACGGGCCGGCGCTAAAGGTCCAGGCGGTAGACGAGCAGCTTGATGTCCGTGTCCGGGACCAACCAGTCGCGCTCGGGGACCCGCCGGAAGCCGGTCTTCCGGTACAGGCCGTGGGCGCTTTCCCAGGTCAGGCCGGTGGTGAGTGCCACGCCCGTGATGCCGGGCAGGGACCTGGCGTGCTCGATGATGGCCTGCACCATCGCCTTGCCGGCGCCGCTGCGCTGCACGGCAGGGTCCACCACGAGCATCCGGAATTCCAGCTCGTCCGCGTGCGCGATGTCCGCGTATGGTTCGCCCGCGACGGCGAGCGTCACCGAGCCGACGACCCGGCCGGCGCGCTCCGCCACCCAAATGGTCGCGTGCTCGTGCCGCTGGGCAACCCTCTGGATCTGCTGCATGTAGGGGTGGTCCGCGTCCTCGAAGTAGCCAGCGGCCAGATAGGCGTCGCGGGTGATGCGGGCGACGGCGTCGTAGTCGGCCGGGACGGCGGGACGAATGAGGATCTGCGAATGCACCTATTCATGGTACGGGCGCAACGGCCGGGCGGCCCGCCAACGGCCGGTTTCCGTGATGGAGCTATCAAGGATCCCCACCCGCGGCGCCCCGCCGGCGGGCATGTGCCGTCAGAGCGGGAACCTGCCGGAGAGTTCCAGGGGCCCGGCGCAGGTCCAGGCCGCGAGCCGCTCCTCGTCGGTGGGGCCGCCGTCGAGCACACTGGTGAGCCGGGGCCGCCGAACCCAGCAGCCGGCCTCCTCCGCGATCAGGGCGCCGGCGGCGAAGTCGTGTTCGTTGAGGCCGCGCTCGCCGTACGCGTCGTGGGTGCCGTCCGCCACGAGGCAGAGGTCCAGCGCTGCGGATCCCAGCCTGCGGACGTCCGCAAAGCCGTCCATGAGGCCGCCCAGCCCCGCGGCCTGCTCGGCCCGCACCTCCGGGTCGTAGCTGAAGCCGGTCGCGAGGAGCTGCCCGGTCCGGCCCTGCACCGGGCCGTTGAGCGGCGTGCGCTGGCCGTTCTCTTCCAGCCAGGCGCCTGCGCCGCGGGAGGCGTAGTAGACGCGGCCCAGTGCCGGGGCGTCGACGACGCCGGCCAGCCAGGCCCCGTCGGGGCCGGCGACCGCCACCGAGGTTCCGTAGTAGACGATGTTGCGGATGAAGTTGGTGGTGCCGTCGAGCGGGTCGACCGACCAGCGGAAACCGCTCACGGTGTCGGGCAGCACGGTGCCGCCCTCTTCACCGGTGATCGCGTCCGCGGGCCGCGCCCGCGTGATGACCTCGCGGACTGCGGCCTCGGCCGCGAGATCGAACGCCGTGACCCAGTCCCCCGAGTCGCCCTTGTTGCTCACGTCCAGGGCGGCGGCGCTCCGCCCGGCCAGCACCGCGGCGCCGGCGGCGGCTGCCCGCCTGGCCAGGTCAAGGAACGCCGCCGGTTCGGGGAAATCGGCCGAGCCGGCCGTCACTCGGCGGCCTCCTGGTGGTCTTCGCCGTCATCCTCGGCCAGTGCTTCCGCCGCGGCGTCGGCCGCGCCGTCCGTGCCGGCGCTGCCGCCGCCGTCGGCGCCGGCGCTGGCGCCGCCGTCGGAGCTGGCACCGGCGCCACCGAAGGCCGCCGGCCCGTCGGCGAGCAGCGCGCGGAAGCCGTCCTCGTCCAGGACCGGCAGGCCCAGCTGTTCGGCCTTGTCCAGCTTGGTGCCCGCGTTTTCGCCGGCCACCACGTAGCTGGTGTTCTTGGAGACAGAGCCGGCCGCCTTGCCGCCGCGGATCAGGATGGCCTCCTTGGCCTCGTCCCGGCTGAAACCCTCCAGGCTGCCGGTAACCACCACGGTCAGGCCCTCGAGGGTCCGCGGGGTGGACTCGTCGCGCTCGTCCTTCATCCGGACGCCGTCGGCCGCCCAGGTGTCCACGATTTCCCGGTGCCAATCCTCGGCGAACCACTCCTTGAGCGCCACGGCAATCACTGGACCCACCCCGTCGACGTTGGCGAGTTCCTCCTCGGAGGCCTGCCGGATCGCATCCATGGTCCCGAAGGCGGTGGCCAGGGCGCGCGACGCCCGCGGCCCCACGTGCCGGATGGACAGCGCCACGAGGACGCGCCACAGCGGCTGCGTCTTGGCCTTTTCCAGTTCGCTGAAGAGCTTCTCCGTGGTGGCGGTCGGCTTGGAGGGGGCCTTTGCCGTGCCCTTGGTGTAGAAGTACGGCACCAGCTCGAACTCGCCGGTCGCTACGCCCTTGGACCGCTTTTCGCGGCGGATCCGGACCCCGGCGAGGTCCTCGGGCGTGAGCCGGAACAGCGTTGCCTCGCTGGTGAGCGGCGCGACGTCGGGCTCGGCCGGCTGGGTCAGAGCGATGGCTGCCTCCCAGCCGAGGGCCTCGATATCGAAGGCGCCGCGGCCGGCCAAGTGGAAGACGCGTTCGCGCAGCTGCGCCGGGCAGGACCGGGCGTTGGGGCAGCGGATGTCCACGTCCCCCTCCTTGGCCGGGGCGAGCGGCGTGCCGCAGGCCGGGCATTCGGTGGGCATCACGAAGTCGCGGACCGGCGGGTCCTGCTGGTCGCGGAGGGCCAGCACGGGGCCGACGATCTCCGGGATGACGTCCCCGGCCTTGCGCAGCACGACGATGTCGCCGATCTTGACGCCTTTGGCCTTGACCACTTCCTGGTTGTGCAGGGTGGCCATTTCCACCGTGGAGCCGGCCACCTTGACCGGCACCATCACGCCGTAGGGCGTGACACGGCCGGTGCGGCCCACGTTGACGGCGATGTCCAGCAGCTTGGTGTTGACCTCTTCGGGCGGGTACTTGTAGGCCACAGCCCAGCGCGGCACCCGGGTGGTGTAGCCGAGGGCCCGCTGGGTGGCCAGGTCATCCACCTTGACCACGATGCCGTCGATTTCATGGCTCAGGCTGTGCCGTTTGTCGCCGTAGCGCCGGATGAACTCCAGCACTTCCTGCAAGCCGGGCAGCACCTCGAAGTACGGGCTGGTGGGCAGGCCCCAGTCGGCGAGCTGGCGGTAGGTGTCAGACTGGCTGAGCGTGGCCAGGCCCTCGCGGGCTCCGATGCCGTGCACGTACATCTTGAGCGGGCGCTTGGCGGTCTCCGCCGGGTCCTTTTGCCGCAGCGACCCGGCGGCGGCGTTGCGCGGGTTGGCCAGCGGCGCCTTGCCGGCGGCAATCAGAGCCTGGTTGAAGTCCGCGAACGCCTGGGACGGGATGAACACCTCGCCGCGGATCTCCATCTCGGCCGGAAAGTCTTCGCCCTTGAGCTGCTGCGGGATTTCCTTGATGGTCAGGACGTTGTGGGTGATGTCCTCGCCCGTGGTGCCGTCGCCGCGGGTGGCCGCCCGAACCAGCACGCCGTCGCGGTAGAGCAGGTTCACGGCCAGGCCGTCGATCTTGAGTTCGGTGAGCCACGACGGCGGGTTGCCGCCGTTGCCGAGCTTGGCGACGCCAGCCTCGGCCTTCGCGATCCAGGACTCGAGTTCCTCGAGCGAGAACACATCCTCGAGGCTGTACATCCGGGTCAGGTGTTCCACCGAGGCAAACGCTGCGGACACCTCGCCGCCCACCTCCTGGGTGGGGGAATCGTTGGCCACCAGCTCCGGGTGCAGGGCCTCGATGGTTTCCAGCCGCCGAAAGAGCTCATCGAACTCGGCGTCGGTGATGATGGGGGTATCTTCCTGGTAATACGCGAAGCGGTGCTTGCGGACCTCTTCGACCAGGACTTCGTACTCTTCGCGCACGGCCTCGGACGGTACCAGTTCCCCGGCTGGGCTGTGGATGTCGGTATCTGTTGCGGTCTTCCCTGTGCTCACAGACCTATCCTGCCTCAGATCGCCGACATTGTCCGGTCAGAATTCCCGGGCGCTCAACGCTCCGCGGCGGTCCGGGCGGCGTCGACGTCGGCCAGGTTGCTGGCGTCCACCACGATGCAGGTCACGTTGTCGCGGCCGCCGCTGCGCAGGGCCGCCTGGATCAGCTCGTCCACGGCCGCCTGCGGGTCCGGCTCGGAGGCCAGGATCCGGGCGATGTGCTGGTCGTCGAGTTCGCCGTTGAGCCCGTCGGAGCAGACCAGGATCCGGTCGCCTTCCTCGACGGGCAGCAGCCGGTAGTCGGCTTCCGACTCGTCGCCGGTGCCGAGTGCACGGGTCACGACGTGCCGGCGCGGGTGAACCGCGGCCTCGGCCCGGGTGATCTCGCCGGCATCCACGAGTTCCTGCACCTCGGAGTGGTCCACACTGACCTGGCGCAGCTCGCCCTTGCTGAGTCGGTAGGTGCGCGAGTCGCCGATGTTCAGCACCAGCCAGTAGGGAACGCCGAGCTGTTCCACCACGACGACGCCGGAGAGGGTGGTTCCGGCGCGGGAGCCGGTTGCCTCGCGGATGCCGGCGTCGGCCTGCCGCAGGTACTGCTGGACGAGGGCGGCGGTGGCGTCCCGCTCCCCGGTGGCGAGCTGGGGCATCCCGGAGAGGGTGCGCACGCAGATGCCGCTCGCGACCTCGCCGGCCTCGTGGCCGCCCATGCCGTCGGCGACGGCGAAGACGGGGTCGGCGGCGATGAAGGAGTCCTCGTTCATCTCACGGCGCAGGCCGCGGTCCGTGCCGCAGCCGACCCTCAGCCGCAGGCTGGAGACACTGCCGGGGGCACTGCTGGGGACACTGGTGGAGGAGGTTCCAGGCGAGGCCGCGGAAGCCCCGGCGGGAGGAACGGAAGCCGGCTGGGATGTCATGCCTGTCCTAGATAGAAGGAGCGGTCACCGAAAGTGGATGCCGTCCGCTGGTGTCCGAATACGCTACCGGGATAGTACCGGGTCTTGCGCCTCCGGGGTGCGTTCCGCGCCGATCGGTTGACGGTGGTACCTGCCTTTTCCCCGGCCCCTAGTCCAGGACCAGGCCCTTTCCGCGGCCGCGTTGCAGCTCTACGGGGTGGATTTCGCCGAAGCCGCGCACGTTCTCCGCGGCCCGGGGCAGCAGCACGAAGCGTTCATCGTGTTCCAGGGCGGCGGCCGTCATGGAGTCCACCAGGACGGTGCCAGGGTCGGCCAGCGACGTGAGCCGGGCGGCCAGGTTCACGGTGGGCCCGTAGATGTCGCCGAGCCGGGAGAGGATGCGGCCCCACACCATGGCGACGCGGGCCTGGGGCAGGATCTCGTCCTCGTTGAACGCCTGCGAGAGGGCCAGCGAGATCTCGGCGCAGGCCGCGGGGGTTTCGGCAATGTAGAGGACTTCATCGCCGACTGTCTTCACGAGGCGTCCGCCGCCGACAGAGATGATCTCGGCGCACTTGTTTTCGAAGCGCTGCACCAGCTGGGCGAGGGTCTTTTCGTTCATCCGGCGGGACAGGCTGGTGTACGAGACCAGGTCCGCGAAGCCGACGCCGCGCGCAAGCGGCAGCGGGGCGTCGTCCTCGTCCCCTTCGCGGCCTTCCTCGCTGGACGCCAGGCCGGCCTCGGCGCGCACGGCGAGTCGCTGCACCCCGGCGTTGAGCTGGCGCCGCCAGGAGTAGACCAGCATTTCCTCGAGCGCGTCCACCAGGGAGGGCAACAGGTCGACCAGCCGCTTGCGGGCCACGGCGTCGGTGACGCCCTGCTGGTGGACCATGTCCTCCACCAGGGCCTCGATCTGCCAGACCACCATGCGGTCCGTCATCTGGCCGATCGCGCGGGTGACCGAGATGGCCGCTTCCTCGGTGAGTTTGCCGGTGCGGACCTGGTCCACGATCGTGTTCAGCGCGGCCTGGTCCCGCTCCGTGAAGGCGACGTCCTCATCGCCGAGGTTGGGGAAGCCGAGCGCGCGCCAGAGTTTCCGTGCCGACAGCAGTGAGAGCCCGGCGCCCGCGGCCACCTCGCGGCGGCGCAGCTTGCGCTCGCCACCCAGCAGCCGGTGCTCCAGGGCCCTGGCGGCCAGGCGGTCGGTGGACATGGTTCCGGTGGCGGGGGCGGCGGAGGGAGCCACGCTATCGGCCGTGCCGGAGGAATCCTCGGAGTCGTCGTCGGAGTCATCGTCGTCGGCGTCGGAGTCCGGGGCCGCGTCGGAGTCCGCGTTTGGCACTGTGTCGTTGGCCGTGTGGTGGCCGTTGGCCACGACTTCCGGGGCGCCGGAAGCCGGCGCGGTGGCTTCGAGGGGGGACGCGTCGAAGATCGCTTCGGGGAGGTCGGAAGGCCCGACCGGCCGGAGTCCGGTGTCAGGGTGCGCGTTTTCAGCGTTCATCTCTTCCACCTTCCCTCATGTCCCATGGCCATTCGTCGGAGCCGTGCACCGTGTCGTCGGCCTGAAGCAGTTCGCCCTCCGGAAGTTCATCGACCGCGTCGAGGATGAAGTCACGGAACGTCATGACCTCCGGGACGTCCGGAATCACCGTGTTGGAGGGGTACCCGGTATCCAAGGATATAGTCCCCGACCTCAGGGTCCGTTGAAGCAACGTCTGTTCGATGAACACATTACGCACTGCGGCCAGCGGAACCTGCTGGTCACGCCGCCGCAACATCCCATAACGGACCACCAGGCGCCGGCTGGTCAGGATGTAGCGGCTGGCTTGCCAGCTCACCACCTTGGGCAGGCAGCGGGCAACCAGGACCCAGGCCGCCAGGGCCAGGCAGGCGCCGATCAGCCAGGGCGTCCAGTCCGGTGTGATGAGCGGGACGAGCTTGGCCGGGCCGCCTTTCACAATCCAGGCGCTGGCGTAGGCGGCCAGGGCGGCAACCAGGATGAACAGCAGCGCCGGAGCAATCAGCTTCCGGGGCTGGGGGCGGGTCACGACTATCACTTGTTCGCCCGGGACGAGCTCTTTACGCATAGCCGCTTTCGCCGCTGCCGGCCTCGCCGGGTGGGGTCCAGGGGCGCAGGTGCACGACGTCGCCGGCTGTCACCACGTGTTCGTGGCCGCCGGAATCGACCACCAGCAGGGAGCCGTACTCGTCCAGCCGGGTGGCATGGCCGATGATCTCGTTGTCGCCGGGGAGGTGGGCGCGGACCTGCTTGCCGAGGGTGGTCAGGGCGTGTTCCACCCGGTGGTGCAGGGAAGGGCCGCCCGCCAGTCCCGCCGTGGGGTCGCCGTCGGCGTTGCAGAAGCTGCGGTAGAGCGTCGCGAACCGCGACAGGTAGCTCTTGAGCAGGGCGGTCCGGTCCACGGTGGCGGGCTGTTCCAGCAGCACCGAGGTGGCGGTGGGAACGGGCAGTTCGGACCGGGTGAGGGTCACGTTGAGGCCGGTGCCGAGCACCACGGGGGGCACGGCACCGTCGCCCATCGGGCCCAGCTGCGCAAGGATTCCGGCAATCTTGTTCCCGCGGACCAGCACATCATTGGGCCATTTGAGCTCGGCCGGGATCTTTGCCGTGTCCAACAGTGCCTCCCGCAACGCCAAAGCGGCCAGCAGCGAGAGCCAGGAATAGCACTGGGTGGGCAGCGGCCGGCCCTCGGCATTGACCGGACGGAGCACGATCGAGACGGAGAGGGAACTGCGGGCCGGGGCTTCCCAGAGCCGGTCCAGGCGGCCGCGGGCTGCGCTCTGGTACTCGGCCGTGAGCACGGACAGGTCCGGCCAGGCCCGCGGGTCCACGGTGGCGCCGCGTAGCAGGTCCGCGTTGGTGGAGCCGGTGGACTCCACCACGGTCAGCTGCGGGATGCCGTTGGCCGCCAGGAACGCGGCGTCGCTGAGGGCGCCCTGGTCCAGGGGCGGTCGGTCCGGTGTTTCCTGCGCGGCTTCCATGCTTGAATCCTACCGAGGAACCGGTCCCGTGGCGCCGGGCTAACCGTGGGTCCGGCAGAACTCAGGGGAAGGCCCGGCAGAACTCAGAGGAAGATGTCAGGAACCAGTTGGTCTTCCGGCGCGCCCAGGCTGTACGGCGAGAAGTCCGTGACCCCGGCCGCCGCCAGCACCTGTTCGTCGGTGTAGAAATTGCCGCTCCAGCTGCCGGAGTCCGGGATCGCGTTGCTGGCGGTCAACACGGCGTGGGCCGCGTCGGCCATGATCTGCGGGTCGCAGCCAGCCAGCTGCATCGACACCGGCTCCTCGCTTGGGTCCCACGCGGCCTTTTGCAGCGACTGACGGGTTTCTC
>JAPLAM010000007.1 GCA_026393275.1 Arthrobacter sp. | reverse complement strand
CTCATGCCCGGCGGGGTCAACTCGCCGGTCCGTGCCTTCGGCTCGGTAGGCGGCACGCCGCGCTTCATGGTCGCCGCCAAGGGACCTTACCTGACCGATGCCGACGGCGATGAGTACGTGGACCTGGTCTGCTCCTGGGGCCCGGCGCTGCTGGGGCACGCCCACCCGGCCGTCCTCGCGGCCGTCCACGCCGCCGTCGACCGCGGACTGTCCTTCGGCGCGTCCACCCCGGATGAGGCCAACCTCGCCGCGATCGTGAAGGAACGGGTGCCGGCCGCCGAGCGGGTCCGGATGGTATCCACCGGCACCGAGGCGACCATGACCGCCATCCGGCTGGCCCGCGGCTACACCGGACGCGACCTCGTGATCAAGTTCGCCGGCTGCTACCACGGCCACCTCGACGGACTCCTCGCCGCCGCCGGCTCGGGCCTCGCGACGCTCGCGCTGCCCGGGTCTGCCGGCGTCACCGCCGCCACGGCGGCCGAGACCCTGGTGCTGCCTTACAACGACCTTGCCGCCGTCGAGGCCGCCTTTGCCGCACACGGACCCAACATCGCCGCCGTCATCACGGAGGCCGCGCCGGCGAACATGGGCGTGGTCACCCCGGGCGAGGGCTTCAACGCGGGCCTGGCCCGGATCACCCGGGAGCACGGCGCCCTGCTGATCCTCGACGAGGTCCTCACCGGCTTCCGCACCGGATACTCGGGCTACTGGGGCCTCACCGGCGGGGCGGCCGACGCCGCCGAGCCCTGGACCCCGGACCTGCTGACCTTCGGCAAGGTGATCGGCGGGGGCATGCCTACGGCGGCCCTCGGCGGCCGCGCCGACGTGATGGATTACCTCGCCCCGGTGGGCCCGGTCTACCAGGCCGGCACCCTCTCCGGGAACCCGGTGGCGATGGCCGCCGGCGTCGCGACCCTGACCCATGCCACCGAGGAGGTCTACTCCTTCGTCGACGCCCGTTCGCTGGAACTTTCCGGCGCCCTGTCCTCGGCGCTGGACGCGGCCGGCGTGGACCACTCGATCCAGCGCGCCGGGAACCTGTTCTCGGTGGCCTTCGGCACCTCGGCCCGCGGCGTGCACAATTACGACGACGCGCAGGCCCAGGAAGTTTTCCGCTACGCGCCATTCTTCCACTCGATGCTGGACTCAGGCGTGTACCTGCCGCCGTCGGTGTTCGAGGCCTGGTTCCTGTCCGCAGCGCACGACGACGCCGCGATGAACCGGATCTTCGACGCCCTGCCGGCGGCCGCCAAGGCCGCCGCCGCGGCGCAACCGTAAGGCACACCGCACGCCGCGTCGCCGTCGTGCTTAAATAGTTTCGGCACCCGCCGTAGCGGGTGCCGAAACTATTTAAGCTTGCTGTCTACAGCACGTCCGAAAGGAAGCCCTTCAGCCGTTCGGTCCGCGGTGCCGTGAAGAGTTGTTCCGGCGGTCCAGTCTCCACGACGACGCCCGCATCCATGAAGGTCACGGAGTCGGACACGTTCCTCGAGAAGCCCATTTCGTGGGTGACCACCACCATGGTCATCCCGCCCTTGGCGAGGTCGGCCATGAGGGCCAGGACGCCCTTGACCAGTTCGGGGTCCAGCGCGGAGGTTGCCTCGTCGAAGAACATGACCTCCGGCTTCATGGCCAGCGCCCGGGCAATGGCCACCCGCTGCTGCTGGCCGCCCGAGAGGTTGGCGGGCCGGGAATCGGCCTTGTGCTTTAGACCCACGAGCTCCAGCTGGGCCAATGCCTCGTCCCGCGCCTGCTCCTTGGACATTCCGCGCAGCTTCCGCAGCGCCAGGGACACGTTTTCCGCCACCGTCTTGTGGGGGAACAGGTTGAACTGCTGGAAGACCATGCCGATCCGCCGGCGCAGCTCATCCGGGTTGTCCTTGAGCACGGAGCGGCCGTCCAGCAAGATGTCACCCTGATCGGGTTCGATCAGCCGGTTCATCACCCGCAGGAGGGTGGACTTGCCGGAGCCGGACGGGCCGATCACGGAGGCCGTGCTGCCCTTCTCGACGTGCAGGTCGATGCCGCGCAGGACACGGTTCGAGCCAAAGGACAGATGGATGTTCCGTGCCGTCAGCGATCCTGAAACGAACTCACTCATGCCTGGGCTCCCTTTCCGACGACGGCTGCTGCCTCGTCCGGTTCTTTCTTCTCCGGCCGGCCCGAGCGCAGACGGCGGTCGATCCAGTTCACGAAGTGCGTCAAGGGGACGGTGAGCGCCAGATAGAACACCGCGGCCGCCACGTAGGGTGAAAGATTTCCGCTGTTGGATGCTGCGTCCTTGCCGATCTGGAAGATTTCGCGTTCCGTGGCGAGGAGGCCGAGCATGAAGACCAACGACGACTCTTTGATCAGGGCAATGAACTGGTTGACCAGCGCCGGCAGGACCCGCCGGACTCCTTGGGGCACGACGACCAGGCGCATTGCGGGCCCGTAGCCGAAGCCCAATGCGCGGGTGGCCTCGAGCTGCCCCTTATCGACGCTCTGGATCCCGGAGCGGAAGATCTCACCGATGTAAGCGGCCGACATCAGGGACAGTGCGGCGATCGCCATCGGATACGGGCTGCTGGATCCGGTGACTTGCCGGAAAATCGGGCCGAAGCCCAGCCCGATCACCAGGATGGTGAGGATGGGCGGCAGCCCGCGCAGGACATCGGTGTAGATGCGCGCAATCCAGCGGGCGGCGGCGTTCCGGGAGATCCCCATGAGGGCAAGCACCATGCCAAGCACCGTCCCGATGACGCCCGACGTGACGGCCAAAACGAGGGTGTTCGGCAGCCCGACGGCGAACATCTTGGGCAGGACTTCGCCTATCGCCTTCCAATCCAGGAAGGTATCAGAGAGCAGTTTGAAGATATCCACGGAACGCGCCGGCTTACTTCGCGGTTACCTGGACGGCCTTGCTGCCCGGCTTCCAGCCCTGCGGGGTCTGTTCCTTGGCCGTGGGCCGGTCCGTGTACCACTGGGCCGTGAGCTTGGTCCAGGTGCCGTCGGCGATCACAGCGTCCAGGCCGGCGTTCAGGGCATCGATCAGCGGCTGGTTGTCTTTGTTGACGGCGTAGGCGGTGAAGTTCTGCGTGTTGACGACCTTCTCGGCGATCTTGGTGTTGTCGCCCTCCTTGACCTGCCCGGTGGCCTGCTGCGACGGCGCCACCCAAGCATCCACCTGGCCGCTCTTCACGTTGGCGTACACCGTGTTGTAATCCGGGAAACGGACCGGCTCAAGCTTGAGCGTGTTAGTCACGTAGTCGTCCTGAACGGTGCCCTGGACCACGCCGATGCGGACGCCGTCCTTAAGGTCTGCGAAGCCCTTGACCTTGGCGTCGCTCTTGGTCACGACGGCCATGTAGCCGAAGTCGTAGCCGTTGGTGAAGCCAACGGTTTCGCGGCGCTTGTCCGTGGTGGAGATCGAGGAGGATCCGACGTCGAACTGCTTGTTCTTAACCTGGGAGAGCAGCGCGGAGAAGTCGGTCGAGGCGAACTCGACCTTGAGGCCCATCTTGCCGCCGATCGCCCGCAGGAGCTCGTTGTCGTAGCCGGTGAACTTGCCCGACGGGTCGATGAAGATGTTCGGCGGGGCGTCGGACAGCGTGCCGACTCGCAGGGTCCCGTCCGTGATCAGGCCCAGCTTGGACTTGTCGATTTTGTCCAGGGGAGTGACGTCCTTGGTGGTGTACTTGTCCAGCGTCTGCTGGTCACTGCCGGCGAGGGCGTCCGTGGGCGAGCCGCTGGGCTGCGCGGATCCCGAGCCGCAGGCTGCGAGGGAAACGGCCAGGGCTACGGCCACGGGAGCCGTGGTCAGCCACTTCAGGGCTTTGCTTTTCATCACGCATTCACTTTCGTCTGAAATTCAGTGGGTCGCGGCGGGTCGGGCCCGGCTGCCGGTTTAGGCGTCGGGTGGACCACGCAAGCTGCGAAAGATAATTGTGTCACCCGCGCCAGACGGGCCTTCAATCCGAATTATGCGACGCCGAAATCAGTTTTAGGCGAAGTATCTCCACAAGCAGGAGGAATCGAACGCCGCCCCGGGCGGTGTTCGCGGGGCTCGGCGGAATCATCGCAGTGGCGGGAGCCAGCGGCGGAAACCCGGCGAGGGTGTGATTTGCGTCGCTATCACTGGATTTGCGTCCCCCAGACGCCTACGAGGGGTCTGCCCGCGGCCAACGTTGCGGATTAAGAAGTCCCCCCGGAGGACTCCAGAGGTCCGCGATGCGGCCCCGGCGCCGGCTTAGAAGTCGCCCCGACTGGCATCTTCAGGCGGCAGCACCGGCCAGTCGCCCTCGATCACGGCAGCGGGCTTGGTCTTGCGCAGGTAGCTTTGGAAATCCGAGGCCTGGGACGAGGCCCATTCGACCTGGAGCTGGTGCAGGTGGCTGGCCGGCATGCGCAGCTTGGGGAACTTCCCGGCCATCGCG
>JAPLAM010000091.1 GCA_026393275.1 Arthrobacter sp. | reverse complement strand
GTCGGCGTGCCGGGTGAGGGCGGCGTGCACGGCGACGCCGGCCGCGACCGGGAGCAGGGCGGTGAGGTAGCACATGGTGTCCGGGGCCGGACGGAGACCGACGTGGCGTTCGGCCTCGGCGTGGGCGGCCCGCTGGGTGACGGAGCGCGGGTCACGCCGGTAGGCGGCGGCCCGGGCCGCGGCAATGATGGCACGGTCGCCGGCCCCGGTGAATGTCCCGTCGTCGGGGGCAAGCTCTTCATCGCCGCCGGCCCGGTCGGCGGCGGACAGGCAGGCGGTCTCGCGGACCAGGAGCGTCGCCCGCCATTCGTTGAGCTGCCCGGTCTCCAGCGCGGCGAAGGTGCGGGGCATTTCGGTGACGAGGGCCTTCGCCAGGCCCAGGACCCGGCCGCCCCGGGCGGGGGATTCGCGCCGGGCCAGGGCGAGCTGCGCCCCGATACCGGTCCCCAGCTGCTCGGCGGGGATCCCGGCGTCGGCCTGTTCCCGGCGCTGGAGCAGATCGAAGGCGACGGCATCCCGGGCCTGGCGGGCGGCCAGCGCGGACTTCAGATCCTCCAGCTCGCGTGTTTCGGTGATGAGGTCGGCGGGACTGGCCGGGGCCGGGAGGCTGGCCAGGATCCGGGCGAGGTCGGAGACCGTCACGGCACGTACCGGTGTTGGGTTGGCCGAAACCATGTCGAACGCCTGAATGACCTCCATGTTTCAAGTGTCCCTGCGGGGTCTGACATTAATGGTGGAGTGGCCGTGCCGCCGTGACGCGCGCGCCGATTACCGCCGGAAAGGCCTGCGTTCCTGCCGGCTTTTTCGCCTAAGAACGCCCCCTCACGTCCCGGTGGAATGGGGCCATTCCGTGCGCTTCCGGCCGCGCCGTATTTCGGATCGGTAACGCATGCTCCTATGCTTAGCTGGTGCCTTTGTAAGGATTTGGGGGCGAGTAGTCGTGAGGAAACCGGTATATGAGTAGTGTTCTGACAATCCGCGGAGGCGTCCCGCTGACTGGCCGCGTCACCGTGCGGGGGGCCAAGAACCTTGTCCCCAAGGCGATGGTGGCTGCCCTGCTGGGCAATGAGCCGTCCGTTCTGCGCAACGTTCCCGAAATCAAGGACGTTGAGGTTGTCACTAGCTTGCTCCAGCTCCACGGCGTCACGGTGGAGAAGGACCCGGTTACCGGTGACCTCACGCTGGATCCGACCAACGCGAAGACGGCATCACACACCGCCATCGACGCGCACGCCGGCGACTCCCGCATCCCGATCCTTCTGTGCGGACCCCTGATCCATGCCATCGGCGAGGCCTTCATTCCGGACCTTGGCGGCTGCAAAATCGGCGACCGCCCCATCGACTACCACCTCAACGTATTGCGCCAGTTCGGCGCCGTCGTCGAGAAGCGCCCGGGCGGCATCCACATCTCCGCACCGAACGGCCTCAAGGGAGCCAAGATCGCGCTGCCCTACCCCTCCGTGGGAGCAACCGAACAGGTGCTGCTCAGCGCCACCCGTGCGGAGGGCATCACCGAACTGACGGGCGCGGCCACCGAACCCGAAATCGTGGACCTCATCGCCGTGCTGCAGAAGATGGGCGCCATCATCAGCGTCCAGACGGACCGCACCATCCGGATCGAGGGTGTCCACGACCTGGGCGGCTACAACCACCGGGCCTTGTCCGACCGGAACGAATCCGCGTCATGGGCCTCCGCCGCCCTGGTGACCCGCGGCGACATCTTCGTCGAAGGCGCCACCCAGCGCGACATGATGACCTTCCTGAACACCTACCGCAAGGTGGGCGGCGGGATGGACATCGGCGACGACGGCATCCGCTTCTACCACAAGGGCGGCAAGCTCAACCCGCTGGTGCTCGAAACCGATGTGCACCCCGGGTTCATGACCGACTGGCAGCAGCCGCTCATCGTGGCCCTGACCCAGGCGGAGGGCGTGTCGATCGTGCACGAGACCGTCTACGAAAACCGCTTCGGCTTCACCGACGCCCTGGTCCGGATGGGCGCCAACATCCAGGTCCACCGCGAGTGCCTCGGCAGCGTCCCGTGCCGCTTCGGCCAGCGGAACTTCCTGCACTCGGCCGTCATCTCCGGCCCCACCCAGCTCAAGGGCACCGACATTGACGTGCCGGACCTGCGCGGCGGCTTCAGCCACCTCATCGCCGCCCTTGCCGCCACCGGAACCTCCCGCGTCACGGGCATCGACATCATCAACCGCGGTTACGAGCGTTTCACCGAGAAGCTCGCCGGCCTGGGCGCCGACTTCGACATCACCTCGGCCGGGTAGAGGGACCACGTGAAGGAATCGGCGAAGAGCCACCTCAACTTTGCCATCGCGGCCGGAATCGTCCGGCCGACGATGAACCTGTTGATGAACAAGAAGTGGGAGGGCTTGGAAAAGCTCCCCGCGGGCGGCTTCATCGCCGTGCCCAACCACTGCACGGAGATCGATCCGCTGGTGATCGGCCACATGCTCTACAACCAGAAGCGGATGCCGCACTTCCTCGCCAAGGGCAGCCTTTTCAAGGTGCCGGTGCTTCGCGCGGTGCTGCGCAACACCAAGCAGGTCCCGGTGGAACGCTCGACGGCGGGCGCTAACCGTTCGCTGCAGCTCGCCAAGGAAATCGTGGACGAGGGCGGCGCAATCGTGATCTATCCCGAGGGCACGCTGACCCGCGATCCGGAGCTCTGGCCGATGAAGGGCCACACCGGGGCGGCTCGGATGGCGCTGCAGAGCGGCATCCCCGTGGTCCCGATGGCCCACTGGGGGGCGCACGAGGTCTTCCCGCGCTACGCCAAGCGGTTCCACATCTTCCCCCGGAAGACCTCGCGGGTTCTCGTGGGCGATCCGGTGGACCTGAGCGCCTTCGCCGGGCGCCCGCTGGACAAGGCCACGCTGACCGAAGCAACCAACGTCATCATCGACGCCATCACCGAGCTGCTGGCCAGCCTCCGCGGCGGCCAGCCGCCGCTGGTGCGGTGGGACCCCGCTGAGCACAACCAGTCCAGCCACGGCCGCTTTGTGGACCGCGGCGGCAATCCCGGCACCGTGGCCCCCGCAAGCGGCACCGCAAACACCGACCCGGAGCCCGGCAGCGCCGCGGACGGTGCCAAGTGACGGCAGAGCTCCCCGGCGCAAGTTCCGCCGGCTCGGCCGCGTGTGTCGCCGTGCTCGGCGCCGGCTCCTGGGGGACCACCTTCGCTAAGATCCTCGCCGACGCGGCAGCCGCGTCCGACGTCGAACGCAGCATCCGCCTCTGGGGCCGCCGCGCCGCCGTCGTGGACCAGATCAACACCGCGCACCGCAACGAGCAGTACCTGAAAGACATTGCGCTGCCGGTGAGTATCACCGCCTCCACCGACGTCGCCGAGGTCCTGGCCGGCGCCGACCTGGTGGTCCTTGCTGTCCCCGCGCAGACCCTGCGGCCCCAGTTGCGCGAGTGGAAGCACCTGATTGGGCCCGGCGCGCTGGTCGTGTCGCTGATGAAGGGCCTGGAATTGCACAGCGACGCCCGGATGAGCGAAGTGATTTGCGAGGAACTGGGGATTCCTGCCGAGCGCATCGCCGTGGTTTCCGGGCCAAACCTGGCCATGGAGATTGCCCGGGGCGAGCCGACGGCATCTGTGGTCGCCTGCTCCGACGCGGCGGTAGCCGGCTGGGTTGCCCGCAGCTGCACAGCGCCCTACTTCCGTCCCTATACGACGGCGGACGTGGTGGGCGTCGAAATCGGCGGCATCGTCAAGAACGTCATCGCCCTCGCCGTGGGCATCTGCGAAGGCAAGCAGATGGGCGACAACACCAAGGCTTCCGTGATCACCCGCGGCCTCGCCGAGACCTCACGGCTGACGCTCGCCCTCGGCGGCGAGGCCCGGACCATGGCCGGCCTTGCAGGCCTGGGCGACCTCGTCGCCACCTGTTCCTCGGCCCTGTCGCGGAACCACACCGCCGGACGGCTGCTGGGCAAGGGCCTGAGCCTGGAACAGGTCACCACCGAGATGACGCAGACCGCCGAAGGCATCAAATCGGCCCAGGCCGTGCACGAACTGGCCGGCAAGCTGGGCGTCGAGATGCCCATCACCGCCGCCGTCGTAGCTGTGCTGGCCGGAAAACTGTCCGTAGACGACCTGGGACCGCTGCTGTTGTCCCGGGACCTGAAATCCGAAGGCGATTACTAACAGTGTCGGAAAAGAATTTGACTCCTGAGGCCACTCCCGTCCGCTCCCGCCCCCGGGTAGCGGTGCTCTTTGGCGGCCGCTCCAGCGAGCACGCGGTCAGCTGCGTCACGGCGGCCGGGGTGCTCGGCGCGATCGACCAGGCCAAGTACGAGGTAATCCCAATCGGAATCGCCAAGACCGGCCAGTGGGTGCTGGCCTCCGGCGACACCAAGGAATGGTCGCTGTCCGCCAGCTCGCTGCCCGAGGTCGCGCCGTCGGAGAAGACCGTGACGCTGGCCGAGATCGGCGGCGAACACCAGCTGATCGTGGCCGCACCGAACCAGGTTCCGCAGGAACTCGGCTCCGTGGACGTGGTCTTCCCGCTGCTGCACGGGCCCTTCGGCGAGGACGGCACCATCCAGGGGCTCCTGGAACTCTCCGACACCCGCTACGTCGGCGCCGGTGTCCTGGCCTCGGCGGTCGGCATGGACAAGCACTACATGAAGGTGGTCTTCGAGTCCGCCGGCCTGCGCGTGGGTCCCTACATCGCGGTGACGGACCGGCAGTGGCTCACCGACCCCGAGCTGGTGCGTAAGCGGGTGGATGCCCTCGGCTTCCCGGTCTTCGTCAAGCCGGCGCGGGCCGGGTCCTCGATGGGCATCTCCAAGGTGGATTCGCTCGAGGAACTGGACGCCGCGATCGACGCCGCGCGGGAACACGATCCCAAGCTCGTGATCGAGGCCGGCATCGTCGGCCGGGAGATCGAATGCGCCGTGCTCGAGGGCCGCGGGACCGACGCGCCGCGCACATCGATGCCCGGTGAGATCTCCGTCGCCGGCGGAGGCCATGTTTTCTACGACTTCAACGCCAAGTACGTCGAGGACAACGCCGCCGCGCTCAGCTGCCCGGCCGACCTCCCCGACGAGGCCATCGCCCGGGTCCGCGAGCTGGCGGCCGTCGCTTTCGACGCCGTGGGCGCCGAGGGTCTGAGCCGGGTGGACTTCTTCTACACGCCCGAGGGCGAACTCATCATCAACGAGATCAACACCATGCCCGGCTTCACGCCCAAGAGCATGTACCCGCAAATGTGGAAGGCCTCCGGGCTGGACTACGCGGAACTGATCGACGAACTGATCCATTTGGCCCTGCACCGCAAGACCGGCCTGCGCTAAGGGTACGCGGGGACCTGCCGCTGCCGCCCGCGGGGCGCCGCTGCCGCCCTACTGGCCGGTGGGCAGGTTCTGCAGGTCCGCCTGACCCACGCAGTTCCGACTTGCCTTGATTTTCGAAGCCGACGCCGACAGCTCCGCCAGCACGGTGGCCGAGCTGATCTTGTTCGGATCCATCAGGATCTCCGTAGCGGGGTCCCGCCCGAAGGTGGTCAGCGTCCACACCGGGCTGCCCTCCTTCATGACCCAGTCGACGCCGTTTACACTCACGCAGCGGTCGGTGGTGGGGCCGGGGACGTTGACGCCGCAGCGCAGAACCACCAGGGACGGATCGCCCCACGCCGCCGTCGCCTGGCTGTTCGTCTTGCGCAGCTTCGCGTCGCCGAGGCTGTCCGGCAGTGCGACCATCATGGGCGCGCAGGCGGCGTTTGCCGCGTCCTTGGCCGGGGCGACGTCCACGACGGGGGAGCAGGCACTGAGCACCAGCCCGGCGGCGGTTGCGGTGGCAAGAAGGCGAAGCGGACGAAGAGAACCGGGCCGGCGGAGCTGTTGCATCCATCCAGCCTATCCCGGTGGTTGGGGTCGCCTCGACCCGGGCTCCTCGCCCCCGGACACCCCATTGTCATCCCCGCGCGGTAGCGTAGGGCTGTGCCTGAACCACTCACCCCACCGCCCCTCACCGTGGCCGAACTCTCCGAGTCCGACCTCCTCGCCCGGATCTTCCCGCGGCTCCACGGCGGAGACCGCAGTAGCCTGCTGCTGGGCCCGGGTGACGACGCCGCGATCGTGGCGGCACCGGACGGCCGGACGGTGGTCAGCATCGACACCCAGGTGGTGGACCAGGACTTCCGGCTGGAGTGGAATAACGGCTACCGGACCTCCGGCTACGACGTCGGCTGGAAAGCCGCCGCCCAAAACCTCAGCGACATCAACGCCATGGGCGCCCGCGCCACCTCGCTGGTGGTCAGCCTGACCATGCCCCCGGAGACCCTTGTCGCCTGGGTGGAGGACTTCGCCGACGGGCTGAGCGCCGGGATCCGCGGGCTCGGCGCGCACGGCTGCGCCGTGGCCGGCGGGGACCTGGGCCGGGGACGCGAGCTCGCCGTCAGCGTCGCCATCCTCGGCACCCTCGACGGACACGCCCCGGTGCTGCGGTCCGGCGCCCGGCCGGGGGACACCCTGGCGCTCGCCGGCACCGTCGGCCGCGCCGCCGCCGGCCTTGCCCTGCTGGAATCCGCCGTTCCCGTGCACGCCCTGACGCAGGAACAGCGCGCCCTGATGGACACCGAGTGCCGGCCCCGGCCGCCACTCGAATCCGGGCCGCTGGCCCGGAACGCCGGAGCCAGCGCCCTGATGGACATCTCCGACGGGCTGGTCCGGGACGGGGCGCGGATGGCCGCTGCCAGCCACGCCGTGCTCAACCTGGACCCGGCGGCGCTGAAGGAGCTCGCCGCGCCGCTGCAGTCGGCCGCCACCCTGCTGGGCGAGGACCCCATGCCGTGGGTCATCGGCGGCGGCGAGGACCACGGCCTGCTGGCCGCTTTCCCCGCAGACGTTCAGCTGCCTCACGGTTTCACTGCGATAGGCTCGGTAGAAGCCCCTGCAGCAACAGCCGGCACGGGCGTGACCATAGCGGGCAGGCCCGCTGACACTGTGGGATGGGATCACTTTGCAGACTAAAATTGCCGCCAACGCGCAAGCGATGAAGCGGTGGTTGGGCAAGGCGGAAACAAGGCTTGGGAACCACAGCGACCGCCTGAACGCCATCAACATTTTCCCCGTGGCCGACGGCGACACCGGCACCAACCTCTACCTCACGGTCCGCGCCGCCGCTCGGGCGCTCCAGGATGTCCCCACCGAAACCACCGCCCTGCCGCTGCTCAACGGCGACAACCTGCTGCACGTCGTCGGTCCGCCCGACCCGGCGCAGAACGACGTCGGGGCCGTCCTGGCCCGGGCAGGCCAGGCCGCGATGGAACAGGCACGGGGCAACTCCGGCACGCTCTTCGCCGTCTTCCTGTGCGCCGCCGCGGAACCGCTGGCCGGACACGCCCGGCTCAGCTCACCCCTGCTGGCCGCCGCGCTGAACCGCGCCCAGATCCGGGCCTGGTCCGCGCTGAGCGACCCCGTCCCCGGCACCATGCTCTCGGTCATGGAGGCGGCGGGCCGCGCCGCGGCCGCCGTCGACGCCGAACACGACGGCGACGACAGCAACCACACCCTCGGACTGGCCCTCGACGCCGCCGTCGGGGCAGCCCTGGCCGCCGTGGTCCGCACCGAGGACCAGCTCGAGGCCCTGCACACCGCCCATGTGGTGGATGCCGGCGGCGTCGGGATGCTCCTGATCCTGGACTGCCTGCGCTCGGCCGTGCTCGGCGAGGAACTCCAGGACCAACTGCTCGACGGCCTGCACGGCTACGACGTCCAGGCCCCGCACATCCACGCGGACCTGCCGCGCGACGACGGCGTCGAAGTCATGTGCACCATCAGGCTCTCGCCCCTGGACGCGGCCACCCTAAGGCAGCGGCTCGACGAAATGGGCGAGTCCGTCATCATGAGCCAGGTGGGCGGCGACGCCGACGCCGACGGCGCCTACCGCTGGCGGGTCCACGTCCACGTGTGCGACGCCGAGCCCGCCGTCGCGTTGATCCGCTCCCTCGGCGAACCCTCGGACCTCAGCGTCAGCGAACTGGCCCTGCCCCGTGACCCATTGGCCGGGTTTGACGACGCAGACGCCCGCAACACGGACCTCGACGGACATGAACGCTGAACTTGCACTGGGCCTGGACCGCCGGATCGGGAAGCGCTCCGCGGCCGTCATTGAGAAGCACCTCGGCATCAGCACCGTCGGCGGGCTGCTGAACTACTTTCCCCGCCGGTACATGAACCGCGGCGAACTCACCCCCATCAGCGAGGTCCCGCTGGATGAGGAAGTGACACTCATCGCCCGGGTGCTCTCCAACAGCACCCGGTCCATGCGCGCCCGCCGCGGCACGCTGACGGACGTCGTGATTACCGACGACGCCGGAACGGGCGTGCCCGGCACGCTCAAGGTGAGCTTCTTCAACGGCTTCCGCGCCAAGGCCGAGCTGCAGCCGGGCCGGCGTGCCCTGTTCTCCGGCAAGGTGACCCGCTACGGCGGCTCGCTGGGCCTGACCAACCCCGAGTTCCAGCTGCTGGATGAAGACCCGGACATCCCGGGCATGGACCCGGAAAAGCTCGCCGCCATGCCAATCCCGGTATACCCGGCCACCGCCAAACTGACTAGCTGGTCCATCCAAAAGGTCATCGCCACCCTGCTGGAAACTGCGGACCTGGCCGCCCTGCCGGATCCGCTGCCGGACAACATCGCCGCCCGCGAAAAGTTCCTGCCCGTCGCGGACGCCTACCGGCTGATCCACGTCCCGCAGACCCATGGCGACTGGCAGCGTGCCCGGGACCGCTTCCGCTACCAGGAAGCACTGGTGCTGCAGTCCGCGCTGGCCCGGCGCCGCGCCCAGCTGGCCGCCGAGGAGGCCACCGCACGCCGTGCCGCGGCCGACGGCTTGCTGACCGCCTTCGACCGGCAGCTGCCCTTCACCCTGACCGCCGGCCAGACCGCCGTCGGCAAGACCCTGGCCGAGGAACTGGGCCTGGACTCGCCGATGAACCGGCTGCTGCAGGGCGAGGTGGGCTCGGGAAAGACGATCGTGGCCCTGCGCGCCATGCTGCAGGTGGTCGACGCCGGCGGCCAGGCCGCGCTGCTGGCCCCCACCGAGGTCCTCGCGGCCCAGCACTTCGACTCCATCCGGCGCACCCTCGGACCGCTCTCGCGGGACGGGCTGCTCGGCGGGCTCGGCCCGGACTCGGTCCAGGTGACCCTGCTGACCGGCTCCATGCCCACCGCCGCCAGGAAACAGGCCATGCTGGACGCCGCGTCCGGGACCGCCGGGATCGTGATCGGCACCCACGCCCTGCTCAGCGAGAACGTCTCCTTCTACGACCTCGGGCTGATCGTGGTCGACGAACAGCACCGCTTCGGCGTCGAGCAGCGGGACGTCCTGCGGTCCAAGGCCAGCAAGCCGCCGCACCTGCTGGTCATGACGGCCACCCCCATCCCGCGGACCGTGGCCATGACGGTGTTCGGCGACCTGGAAACCTCGGTACTGGACGAACTGCCGGCCGGCCGCACGCCGATCTCCACCCACGTGGTGGGCCTCGCCGAACACCCCGCCTGGGCCACCCGCATCTGGTCCCGCTCCCGCGAAGAGATCGACGCCGGCCACCAGGTCTACGTGGTCTGTCCCAAGATCGGCACGGACGACGACGGCGACTTCAGCCCCGGCGAGGCGGAGCCCACCGACGCGGACCTGGCCGAGACCGGCGCCCGGGAGCTGGCCTCCGTGACCGGTGTCGTCGAACAGCTACGCGACGAACCGGCGCTGGCCGGCGTCGGCGTGGCACCGCTGCACGGCCGGCAGGATCCGGCCTTGAAGTCGGACACCATGGCCTCGTTCACCGCCAACCGGATCCAGCTGCTGGTCTCCACCACAGTGATCGAAGTCGGCGTGGACGTGCACAACGCCACCCTGATGGTGATCCTGGACGCGGACCGTTTCGGTATTTCCCAGCTGCACCAGCTTCGCGGCCGGGTGGGCCGCGGCGGGCTGCCTGGAACCTGCCTGCTGGTCACCAGCCTCGAGCCGGGGCATCCGAGCCGGCGCCGGCTTGACGCGGTGGCGGCCACCACTGACGGCTTCGAACTCTCGCAGGAAGACCTCAAGCTCCGCCGCGAAGGGGACATTCTGGGCGCCTCGCAGTCCGGCGGCCGCTCGACGCTGAAGCTGCTCCGGGTCCTCGAACATGAGGACGTGATCGCACGCGCCCGGCAGGACGCCCAGGCGATCGTGGGTGCGGACCCCGGCCTGGGCCGCCATGCCGGGCTCGCCGCGGCCATTGACGACTACCTCAACCCTGAAAAGGAGGCGTTCCTTGAACGCGGTTAGGCACGCGGTTAAAACACCGGGCGAAGTTAAACCATGAGCCGGATCATCGCCGGCGCCGCCGGCGGCAGCCCGCTGGTCAGCGTCCCCGGATCCTTGACCCGGCCCACCACGGACCGGGTCAAGGAAGCGCTCTTCTCCCGGCTCGACGCCTTCGAGGTCATTGCGGATGCCCGCGTGCTGGACCTTTATGCCGGCTCGGGTTCACTCGGTGTGGAAAGCGCCAGCCGCGGGGCGCGCAGCGTAGACCTGGTTGAATTCGACGGCAAGGCCAGCGAGGTCTGCCAGCGCAACGCGGACCTCGTCAACACCGTTGCCGGGGGCAAAGTTGTCTCCGTGCACCGCTCCAAGGTCGAATCGTTCCTGGAACGGGCTGCCGAAGGGACCCGCTGGGACCTGGTGTTCCTGGATCCGCCCTACCCGTTGGACGAGGCCGGCCTCGCCGCGGTGCTCGCCAAACTGCTCCCGCACCTGGCCGAGGGCGCCGTCGTCGTGGTGGAACGTTCCACCCGCACCCCGGAACCGTCCTGGCCGGACGGCCTGGAGCGGTTCGCGGAGAAGAAGTACGGCGAAACCCGGCTCTGGTTCGCCGAACCCGGCGTGGAGGCCACGGAGTAGAGCGGCTATTTCAGGATCGTGCCCGAAACGTCCGGCGTTGAGGGCACAATCCCGTACTTGGCCATCAGTTGGCCTAGCTTGCCCAGGGTGGGTTCATCCACCTTGCCGTCGAATGCCTCCAGCCGCAGGCCCTTGGCCACGGCCTCCGGCATCTTCATGAACCCGGGCAATAGGGCCCGGACCTTGTCGGGGTTGCCCTGGGCCAGGGTCAGCGTCTCCGTCATGGCCGCCTTGAAGTCGGCAACCACCTGCGGATTCTGCTGTGCGTAGCTGCCGCTGGTGAAGGTGACCATGGTGGGCAGGCCAGGCAGGGCCGCCTGGTTGTTGTACGTCACCAGCTTGTTGCCGTCCGCCAACAGCTTGGAGAGGAACGGTTCGGGAACCCAGACCGCGTCCACGTTCCCCTGGGCCAGCTGGGCACCCATGTCCTGGAACGGCAGTTCGAGGAACTTGACCCCGCCCGGATCGCCGCCCTGTTGGGAGACGACTTCCTTGATGGTCAGGTCTCCCTGCGCATTGATGGTGTTGACGGCGACCTTCTTGCCGACCAGGTCCTTGGCCGAGGTGATGCCGGAGTCTGCCTTGGCCACGACGCCATTGATGTCATTTCCGGTGGCGAGGGAGTTCGAGTAGCCGGAGACGATCTTCATGTCCAGGCCCTTGTTCTTGGCCAGGATCACGGAGAGTGGGTTTCCTACGGAGAAGTTCATCGTCCCGGTGGAGACGGCCGGCAGCATGGCGGCCCCGCCCTGTCCGCTCTGCAACTCGACCTTCAGCTTGTGCTTCGCAAAGATCCCCTCGTCGATGCCCAGTTGCACGGCGGCGGACGGCGCAATCGAGATCACGCCGACGCTGATGTTGCGGACACCATCGCCTCCGGCGCCTCCCGCGGCGGCAGTCGACGTGGACCCCGACGGCGACCCGCCGCAGCCGGTGAGCAGCAACGCTGCGGCAGCGCCGACAACAGCAAATTTGGGTCTCTTCATAACAGTCCACTTCCTTGGGGTGAGTTACTAGACGATCGGGCAATCCCGCCGGGCAAGTCCTGCCGGTAGCACCGAAGCTACGTACATGACAACCCACATAATTGAAGTTGTCAATGATAATTTTTTCAACTATTGTCCGGACACGGGGAATGCCAGCGGTATCGTTGAGGCTGTCAAGCGTTCAGAGCGCCAACCTTAAGCTGCGAGGACCTGTGACCGAACCAACCCAGCAGGAGGAGGAATCGTGGGAAAGCGGTCCGATTCCGGCCGTCCCCGACCGCCTTCTCGCCAGCGACCTGGTGAACGAAATCGAATTCCTGGCTGCGCGGGCGCGGTCCCTGGGCAGCGGCCGGGCCAACACCATGCTGGCCCCGCTGGACCTGAAGGTGCGCTCCTACTCGGTCCTGGCGATGGCCTGCAGCGACACGGAGCCATCGCAGCGCGAGCTCGCTGATTTCCTGCGCCTGGATCCCAGCCAGATTGTCTCCCTGGTTGACGCGCTGGAAAAACGCGGGCTGGTGTTCCGCGGGCCCGATCCCCGCGACCGGCGGTCCAAGGTCATCCGCCCGACGGCAGCCGGCATGGAGCTGCATCAGCGAGCCGCGGCAGCCGTCCGGGTGGCCGAAGACACCTCTTTGGCGCCCTTGGACGGCCCGGAACGGGACCAGCTCCGCGTCCTGCTGCGAAAGATCGCATTCGGCTGAGGCCCGGGCCGGGCGCTAGGCTGCGGTTAGTCTGCGGTTAGTCAGAGAGCGAGTCCAGCTCGACGCCGGCGAGCACATTCGCCGGGTGCGGGCCGCGGGCGGTGAGCGCGGCGGTCCACGCGTCGGGCCACGGGCCCTGCGTGCCGGTTAGGATGATGTTGCCGGGGTGCCGGCCGGCGAACATGCCGGTCTCGGCGAAGGCCGCCACATCGGCCATCGCACGGCGCAGCGCGGCCACCTGGCTTCGGACCAGGGTCAGTCCCGGCTCGTCGCCGACGTTGACGATCAGCACACCCCGCGGCGTCAGCCGGGCCGCAGCCTCCTGGTAGAAGCCTGTGCAGGCGATGTGTTCCGGCGCCTCCGGTCCGGAGAAGATGTCCAGGATGACGACGTCGAAGCGCAGGTCCGCGGGCAGCGTGGCGAGCGACTCCCGGGCATCGCCGATCACGGTGTGCAGCTGGGTCCCCTCCGGCATCGGCAGCTGCTGCAGCACGAAGTCCAGCAGCTCCCGCTCCAGCTCAACCGCGTACTGCAGGGACCCCGGCCGGGTGGCCTGGATGTAGCGTGCCAGCGTCAAGGCGCCGGCCCCGAGATGGAGGGCCGTGATGGGCTCGCCCCACGGCGCGGCGAGATCCACCACGTGCCCGATCCGGCGCAGATACTCGTAGAAGATATCGGCGGGGTCGGCCAGGTCCACGTGGGACTGCTCGGCCCCGCCGATGCTCAGCACGAACCCGCCTTCGGTGAACGCATCGGGCTCGATCACGGCGTGCTGGCCGGTGGTCCGCAGGAAACGGGTGGTGGCCCGGGGGCCGTCCGCGCTCACAGCCTGTCCCGGAGGGTGGAGAGGCGTTCGGCGGCTTCCTCCAGGACATAGGTTTTCTTGCAGAACGCGAAACGCAGCAGGCTGCGGGTCCGCTCGGCGCCGGCCGGGTGGCAGAAGACCGGGACCGGGATGGCGGCGACGCCCACCAGCTCCGGCAGCCGGCGCGCCAGGTCCACCGAATCGGAGATGCCCAGCGGGGCGGTGTCCACGTTCACGAAGTAGGTCCCCTGCGGGGTGAACACGTCCAAGCCCGCCGCCCGCAGCCCCTCGCTGAGGATGTCGCGCTTGAGCCGCAGGGTGTCGGCGATGCCGGCGTAGAACTCGTCGGGCAGGCCCAGGCCCACCGCGATGGCGCTCTGGAACGGGGTCCCGGAACTGTAGCTGAGGAACTGTTTGACCGTCCGGGCTGCGGCGACCAGGTGGGCGGGGCCGCTGAGCCAGCCGATCTTCCAGCCGGTGAAGGAAAACGTCTTGCCGGCGGAGGAAATGGTCAGGGTGCGCTCGGCGGCGCCGGGCAGGGTGGCGACCGGCAGGTGCGCCACGCCGAAGGTGAGATGTTCGTAGACCTCGTCGGTGATGATCACGGCGTCGTGCTTCGTGGCGAGTTCGACGACCCGTTCGAGCACCTCGCGCGGGAACACCGCGCCGGTGGGGTTATGCGGATTGTTCACCAGCACCACCTTGGTGCGGTCGCTGAAAGCTGCCGCCAGGGCATCGAGGTCCGGCATGAAGTCGGGCGCCAGCAGCGGCGCGGTGACATGCCGGGCGCCGGACAGCCCGATGATCGCGCCGTAGGAGTCATAGAACGGCTCGAAGGTGAGGACCTCGTCGCCGGGACCCACCAGGGCCAGCAGCGCGGCGGCAATCGCCTCGGTGGCCCCGGTGGTGACGATAATTTCGGTCTGCGGATCCGGGGCGAGCCCGTAGAACCGCTGCTGATGGACGGCGATGGCCTCCCGCAACTCCAGGATGCCCTTGCCGGGGGCGTACTGGTTGGCGCCCGCGGCGATCGCGGCCTGGGCGGCGTCCTTGATCTCCGCCGGGCCGTCCTCATCCGGGAAGCCCTGGCCGAGGTTGATGGCGCCGGTGGCCAGCGCCAGCGTGGTCATCTCCTCGAAGATGGTGACGCCGAGGTCTCCGCTGGGGGAGAGCAGGTTGGCGCCCGTGGCCGCGCGCTGCCACGGGGACAGCGGCTGCCCGCTCACCGGGTTCCCGCCTTCTCGTCCCGTCCGGTGAACGTGTCCATGGTGGTGTAGATGCCGAAAATCCTGCCGCCCACGAAGTCCCAGGCGCGGACGGGAAGCAGGCCGCGCAGCACCTTGCCCAGTTGCGCCGTCGCCGGGGCGATCAGCTGCGGCCGGCCGGCCACCGTGGCACGCCAGGCGCGGTCGACGGCGTCGTCCGGGGTCATCAGCGGCGTGAACAGCGGGCCGCGCGCGCCGGCGAACATGCCGGTCGAGATGTAGCTGGGGCAAAACGTGGTCACCTTGAGGTGGGCATAGCCCTGCTGTTCGAGTTCCAGCCTCAGCGAGTCGCTCCAGCCGATGACCGCCCACTTGGAGGCGGCATAGACGCTCATCCGCGGGTTGGACACGGTGCCCGCCGCGGAGGCGATGTTCAGGATCCGGCGCGGCCGGCCGCCGTCGGCCATCATGGCGGGCAGGAAAGCGTGGGTGACGTACATCGGTGCGAGGGCATTGATGTCCATGGTCAGGGCAATGTCACGGGCCGGCTCGTGGTCCCAGAACAGGGCGCCGCGCACGATTCCCGCGTTGTTCACCAGCAGCGTCAGCGGACCCTCCGACGCGGCCTCCCCGGCGGCCTCGGCGATCGCCTCCCGGCTGGCCAGATCCACCCGGCGGACGACGGCGCGCGCCCCGAGTGCCGTCACCTCGCCGGCCGTTCGGGCCAGCCCGTCCGCGTCGACGTCCCAGAGAATCACGACGGCGGCGCCCTCCCGCGCCGCGCGCAGGGCGTAAAGGCGCCCCATGCCCATGGCGGCCCCGGTCACGAGGACGACGCCTCCGGAGACGGTGAACGGCGCGCGCACGGAATCGGCGGAAGAATTGTTTGCTCCTGACATTCCGCCATGCTATCCCGGCCCGCAAGGCCGATGCGGTAGGTTCGGAGCATGAGACGCGCGGTATGCCCTGGCTCCTTTGACCCTATTCACAACGGCCACCTGGAAGTCATCGCCCGGGCGGCCAGCCTCTTCGACGAGGTCATTGTGGCGGTGTCCACCAACTACGCCAAGAAGTACCGCTTCCCGCTCGAGGACCGACTAGACATGGCCCGTGAAACGTTGGCGTCGTTGCGGGGGATTGTGGTGGAGCCGGTGGGGGAGGGGCTGCTGGCCCAGTACTGCCGGCAGCGCGGCGCCTCCGCGATTGTCAAAGGCCTGCGCTCCTCCTCGGACTTCGACTACGAGCTGCCGATGGCGACTATGAACCGGCAGCTCACCGGGGTGGAGACTGTGTTCCTGCCGGCCGAGGGCCACTACCTGCACCTGTCCTCCACCCTGATCAAGGAGGTCTTCACGCTCGGCGGGGACGTCTCCGACTTTGTGCCGAAGTCCGTGCTGAAGCGGCTGAGGTCCGGCGAGGCGTAAATGGAACCACCGCGCAGAGGGTAAGCTTGATCGGTACTCGGCGGCCTGCTGCCGGTTGCGCGGCCCCGACCCGGCCGGTGTGCGGTGTTGAACCGCGCGCTGCCGTCCGGTTTGAGTCCGCCCGGAAGTTCAGGCTAAGATGGTACGTCGGTCATATGTTCAACAGGAGTTCTCATTAAACGAGATGCTAGTTCGCCCCTGGCGTTCGACGTCAAGGACCTCGGACGCAGTCCGGGAAGCATGCGGACACTGACGGAACATGTACCCGCACCAAGTGACCTTGGTGTGGCGCTCATTGGTGTGCAGGAAGGCTCGGATGTCGAGCTGGATCTGCGGCTGGAGGCCGTACACGAAGGAATTTTGGTATCAGGTACCGCGAACGTCGGAGTAACCGGCGAGTGCGGCCGATGCCTGGATCCCCTTGCGTATGACCTTGAGGTCAATGTGCAAGAACTTTTCTTCTACGGGGATGCTGAATTCCCGGATGAGGAAGACGAACAAGAGCAACGTCGAGTCGAGCACGATCTGATCGATCTTGAGCCGGTGTTGCGGGACGCAGTTGTCACCATGCTGCCGTTCCAGCCGGTGTGCCGGGAAGACTGCCAGGGCCTTTGCTCCGAATGCGGAGTTCGCCTGGAAGACGAGCCGGGGCATCACCACGAGGTCGTAGATCCTCGCTGGGCTGCCCTAGCCGACCTGGCTAAGCCTGACCGGCAAAACTGATTTGTAAGTGTTGGACTAGAGAGAAATGAGTTAGCCGTGGCTGTCCCGAAGCGGAAAATGTCTCGCTCGAATACCCGCGCCCGCCGCTCCCAGTGGAAGGCAACTGCCCCCGCCCTGGTGAAGACCGTGGAAAACGGCCAGGTTGTATACAGCCTGCCGCACCAGGCAAAGGTCGTTACCGACTCGGCTGGCACCGCGCTGTTCCTTGAGTACAAGGGCCGCAAGGTCGCAGACGTCTAATCCGCCAACAGGCTGATCAAGATGTCTTCAACTGAAGAGCTTCTGAAGCGTCTCGGTGTCTCTATTGACGCCGGGACGCTTCGTCTTGCTCTGACACACCGTTCCTACGCCTACGAAAACGGCGGCATCCCCACCAACGAACGCCTCGAGTTCCTGGGTGACTCCATCCTGGGCTTCTCCGTCACCGATGCGCTGTACCGTGACAACCCGGACCTGCCCGAAGGGGAGCTGGCGAAGCGGCGCTCCGCCGTCGTCAGCACCCGGGCGCTGGCCGGCATCGGCCGCAGCATCGGGCTGGGGGAGTTCATCTACCTCGGGCAGGGCGAGAAGCTCACCGAGGGCAAGAACAAGGCGTCCATCCTGGCGGACACCATGGAAGCGCTCATCGGCGCCACGTACCTGTCCAACGGCTTGGAGTCCGCCCGTCAGCTCGTGATGCGGCTGATCGGGCCGCTGCTTCAGGACGCTGCCGCTCTCGGCGCCGGCACCGACTGGAAGACCAACATCCAGGAGCTCGCGGCCAGCCGCCAGCTCGGGACGATCAACTATGCGGTGGAGGGCTCGGGGCCGGACCACGCCCGGACCTTCGAGGCGGTGCTGCGGATCGGCGGCCACGACTACGGCTCCGGCGCGGGCAATTCCAAGAAGGAAGCCGAGCAGGAAGCGGCAGCGGACGCCTGGCGCCGGCTCTCCGCGCCCGCCGCCGACACCCAGGCCGGCAGCTAGGCAGCGGCGTTGCCTGAACTGCCCGAAGTCGAGGTGGTCCGGCGCGGGCTCGTGAGCTGGGTGCGGGGCCGGACCATCACCGGCGTCGACGTCCTGGATCCGCGCTCCCTGCGCCGCCATGCCCTGGGGCCGGAGGACTTCGCCGGCAACCTGGAAGGCGCGCGGGTGCTGGACGTGGTCCGCCGCGGCAAATTCCTCTGGCTTCCGCTCACCGACAGTACCGCAGCCGATCGCGGCGACGCGGGGACCGGTACGGCCGCCGTCGCACTCATGGCCCACCTGGGCATGTCGGGCCAGCTGCTCATGCAGGACCCCGACGTCCCGGACGAAAAGCACCTGAAAGTCCGGCTGCGGCTCAGCCCCGCGGAGGGCATGCCGGAGCAGCTCCGGTTCGTGGACCAGCGCATCTTCGGCGGACTGTTCCTTACCTCGCTGATCCCGACGGACGACGGCGGCCCCGGCGGCCTCGCCGAAACCCCGCTGCCGCTCATCGCCGAAGAAGCCTCACACATTGCCCGGGACCCGCTGGACCCGTACTTTTCCTTCGACACCTTTTACGGACGCCTCCGCGCCCGGAGGACCGGACTCAAACGGGCTCTCCTGGACCAGGGCTTGGTCTCCGGGATCGGCAACATCTACGCCGACGAGGCACTCTGGCTCGCCAAGCTGCACTACGCCCGCCCCACCGACACCCTGCGCCGCGCCGATGCGGAGCGGGTGCTCGACGCCGCCCGCGAGGTCATGACCGATGCCCTGGCCGCCGGCGGAACCAGCTTCGATTCGCTCTACGTCAACGTCAACGGCGCCTCCGGTTACTTCTCGCGGTCTCTGAACTCCTACGGCCGCGAGGGCCAGGAATGCCGGCGCTGCGCCGCGGCCGGAATCGTCAGCCTGATCAAGCGCGAACAGTTCATGAACCGTTCCTCCTACACCTGCCCGGTCTGCCAGCCGCGACCGCGACCGAGTAGAGGCCGCTGGTAACAGGAAGCCCGTGGGACGAATACAAGTAGTACTACGCTTCCGGATCCGTTTACCCCGCTGACAGACTGTCGCAATGAGCGCTAGGGGACTGGAAACCGAAGTCATTGTAGATGCTTCCGCCCGGTCTGGGAGCGGCCGGTGAAGACCAGGCTGCTTGTCATCGTGGGGGTTGGCATAGCGGCGATCTTCGGAGGCACCGCTGTGGTGCTGGACCAAAAGAACGCAGGACCCGCCGCGGATTCGAGTGTCGCGGCGCCGGCAGGCAGCACGATGCCTACCGCCCAATCCAGCCCTACTTCAGGCAAGACCGGGGAGGCGACAGGCACGGCGTCGCCAGACCCAGGATCCGCTGGCGGCCCATCTTCCGCACCCGCACCGGCACCCGCACCGGCAGGCGGTGAGGTCCTCCCGCCGGTGAGCGCTTCTCCCGCCGGGCTGCCGATCCCCTCGTCTCCGGCTCCGCTCGTCCGCACGCCCCTGCCCGCGACGGCATCAGCCCAAGGGAAGATCGTGGATGGATTCCCCGCGGACGTTCTGCGGTTTCCGGAGGGAACGGTGGTTGTCTCAACTGGAGTTTCCGCGGCTGACGGAGCCCTTCAGGTCGCCGCCGAAGGCATCGTGGCCTCAAGTCAGGATTCTGTCGTGGGGCACTTCCAGCAGATCCTGGGGCCCCTGAAATTCTGGTCCGAACCGGCACAAGCCGCGCAAGGACAACGGGCGGTCCGGTTCAGCCGGGGCAATGATTCATTGACTGTCACGACCTCCACTACGGGAACGGGAGGCACCCGGTTCATGCTGCTGGGAAATCTGCACCCCGCAAGCGGGTAGCCCATCCTTGTCGCCAATTCAGTCCGAATCGGCGACCCGAACGTTCTGCAACCGGCCGCGCCGAGCGCAACCGGGCAGATGAAGAAGCCTTCTGCTCGTCCCCTCATACTCACTCAGGAGTCGATATGTCCGTATCCTCAGCCGGTCACACACTGCGGGTAGTTAGACGAGTTGCCATTCCGCTGGCTGTGGCCCTGATTGCAGGGCTTTTGCCGTTTGCTGCGCCCGCGACACTGCTGCCGTCGGCCTACGCTGCGGATCCCTGCGCCCCGCTCCTGAACGCCGTGGCGTGTGAGAACTCGAAACCCGGAAACCCGCCGTCGGAATGGGACATCTCCGGCGCAGGCGCCACCGACATCCAAGGATTCTCGACCGATATCAGCGTCAATGCCGGCCAGCCCATTGGCTTCAAGGTGGACACCAACGCGGCCAATTACACGATCGGGATCTACCGTACGGGCTGGTACCAGGGCCTGGGTGCCCGCAAGATCGCCGACGTCACGCCGTCGGCCCTTCGGCAGACGCAACCGCCTTGCCACACTGACGCCACCACGGAGCTTTACGATTGCGCCACTTGGGCGGTGTCGGCAACGTGGCAGGTCCCGGCCACGGCGGTTTCCGGCGTCTACTTCGCCCTGCTCACTAGGTCCGACACTGGGGACCAAAGCCATATCACCTTCATCGTCCGCTCCGACAGCAGCCATTCCGCCGTCGTCTTCCAGACCTCCGACACGTCGTGGCAGGCCTATAACACCTACGGCGGCTCCGACCTGTACGAAGGCGGAGAAAACGGCCGCGCCTACCAACTTAGCTACAACCGCCCTGTTTACACTCGCGGAGGCATAGGCGGACGGGACTTCTTCTTCAGCAACGAATACCCATTGGTGCGCTTCCTAGAGAAGAACGGCTACGACGTCAGCTACATCAGCGGGGTGGACACCGACCGGAACGGGGCCGGGCTCCTGAACCACAAGGTCTTCCTCTCCGTCGGTCACGACGAATACTGGTCCGGGGCGCAGCGCGCCAACGTGGAAGCCGCCCGGGATGCCGGCGTGAACCTTCAGTTCCTGTCCGGCAACGAAATGTACTGGCGCACGAGGCTCGAGCCTTCCCCGGTGGACGGCACGGCGGGGCGGACTATCACGACCTATAAGGAGACCTGGGCAAACGCGAAGATCGATCCCAGTCCCCAGTGGACCGGCACCTGGCGGGATCCGCGGTTCGCTGCACAAGCCAACGGCGGAGGCCTCCCGGAAAACGGATTGACCGGAACCTTATACATGTCCAACTTCACGGATTTGCCCATCACCGTCAGCGCCATCGAAGGGAAATCGCGGCTTTGGCGCAACACCTCCCTGGCGACACTTGCCGCCGGAAGCTCGGCGCAGCTGGCACCACACACAGTGGGCTACGAATCCGATGAAGACCTGGACAACGGCTTCAGGCCCGCGGGGCTGATCCGTCTGTCCACCACGACGGGGGCCGTTGATCAATATCTTCAAGACTTTGGCAACACAGTGAAACCCGGCACGACCACGCACAACATGACCATGTACCGCGCCCCCAGTGGGGCGTTGGTCTTCTCCGCCGGGACGGTCCAGTGGACGTGGGGCCTCGACGAGGTCCATGACGGCGGCGGCGCTCCCGCGGATCCACGGATGCAACAGGCCCAGATCAACCTGCTGGCAGACATGGGAGCCCAGCCCGCGACCCGCGACTCCGCGCTGGCGGCGGCGACGCCCAGCAACGATAAGACGGCCCCGACCGTGGCGATCACCTCCCCTGTCGAAGGAGCCTCAGTTCCCCATGGCACCAGCGTCACGGTGTCCGGAACCGCCAGCGACGCCGGCGGCGTGGTAGCCGGAGTCGAAGTCTCCACGGACGGCGGCAACACCTGGCATCCTGCCCAGGGCACACAAAACTGGACCTACACCTACATCCAGAAAGGCCTCGCAACCGCCAGCATCAAGGTGCGCGCAGTGGATGACAGCGCCAACATCGGCGCGCCCGTTACCCGGAGTCTCACGCTCGCCGGTCCATACACGGTCTTCGGCGGGCAGGTTCCCGCGGTACCGGATTCCCAGGACGGCGGAGCCTACGAGCTCGGCATGATCGTCACGCCCAGCATTGATGGCTTCATCACCGGGGCGCGATTTTACAAGAGCGCCGCCAACGCCGGAACGCACACCGGATCCCTATGGTCTACCACCGGCCAACGGCTGGCGACCGCCACGTTCACCTCGGAAACAGCGTCCGGGTGGCAGAAGGTTCTGTTCAGCCAGCCTGTTGCGGTCACCGCCGGGCAGAAGTACACGGTCTCCTACACGGCTCCGAGCGGACACTACGCAATCAAGGATTACCAGTGGGCCAGCTTCGGATTCCAGGATCCGCCCCTGACCGTTGCGGGCGGGTTCGGCAGCCAGCCGGCGGGCGTCTACGGCGGCCCGGGCTCGTTCCCCGAAGCCAGTTTCGGAAACGGCAACTACTTCGTGGATGCTGTCTTCGACACCGTGGACAACACACCCCTGACCGCTTCAGGGCAGTGGCCGCTGGACGGCTCCACGAGCGTACCCCAGGCCACAACAGTGGGAGCGGTATTCTCCAAGCCCGTCACGGCGTCGAGCGCGCAACTCACGGTGACGGCCCACGGGACGCCCGTTCCAGGCACCGCGGGTTACGACCCGACGACGCGCAAGATTACCTTCACGCCCGCGGCCGGCCTCGAACTTGGCACCACCTATACCGCCACCTTGAGCGCCACAGCGGCGAGCGGCGGTTCCCTGGCCGGCGGCAGCACCTGGTCCTTCACCACGGTGGTCTCACCGCCGACACCGGGGAGCTGCCCCTGCAGCCTCTACGATGACTCCGTCCTGCCGGGAATCCAGGAGGTTCGCGATGGCGTGCCGCTGACCCTTGGCGTCCGCTTCTCCAGCACCACGGCCGGCAGCGTGACCGGCGTCCGGTTCTACAAGTCCGCCGGCAACACGGGCACCCACACCGGCACCTTGTTCACAGCAGCCGGACTGCAGCTCGCCACCGTTACCTTTGCAAATGAGAGCACGTCCGGCTGGCAGACTGCCACCTTCAATCAGCCGGTGGCCCTGACCGCTGACACGGATTACATCATGGCCTACAAGAGCAGCACCGGATCATACTCGGCGACCGTTAACGGCTTCGGGCCCGGGCTGAGCGTCGGCAATCTCAGAACGGCGTCCGATGCCGGAGCTTACTCCTACACGAACGACTTCCCAGGCGCCCGCTCCAACGCCAGCTACCTTGTCGACGTCGTGGTCCAATATCCGGATCTGCCGTTCGTGGCCGGTGCACAGTCGCCGCTACCCGGCGCATCCAGCGTGCCCCTGGATGCCGCTATCACCGCAATGTTGTCCAAGCCGGCTGCGGCGTCCAGCGTGAATCTCACACTGACCGGTCCAGATTCTGTCAGTATCCCTGGCACCTCAAGTTATAACGCGTCCACAGGCAAGGTGACCTTCATGCCGGCAGCCCCCCTCGCGGCAGGGACCGCCTTCACCGCCACCCTGACCGGCACCTCCGCGACCGGACAGGCGCTCAGTGCGGGGGGCACCTGGACCTTTACGTCCGTACCCGCGCAACGGACGGAGGGAGCCTGCCCGTGCACCATCTACCAGGACACCGTGACCCCCGCCGTGATGGAATTCAACGACGGCGTGCCGCTCACCCTCGGCGTACGCTTCGTCAGCGATTCCCCGGGCCAGATCACCGGCATCCGCTTCTACAAGGCGGCCGGTAACACGGGAACCCATACCGGGGCCCTCTACACGGCGGGCGGCCAACAACTGGCGTCGGCCACGTTCACCGGAGAATCAACGGCCGGGTGGCAGACCGCCACCCTGAGCCAACCCGTGGACATCGCAGCCAACACCGAGTACGTGGCCGCCTACCGCACTCCGACAGGCATCTATTCGGCAACACCGGGTGGCCTCAGCGCCGGAATCACCAGCGGGCCACTCCGGACATCAGCGGGCGCAGGTGCGTACACGTACAACGGCGATTTTCCGTCATCCTCGTCAAATGCGAGCTATCTCGTGGACGTGGACTTCACCAAAACAGTCCCGCCGCTGACCGTGGCATCCCAGCTGCCAGCAGCAGATTCCACGGACTTCCCCTTGACATCCAAACCGTCCATTACATTCTCGGCGCCCATACAGCCAGGCTTCACGTTTGGACTGTCAGCCAATGGTGCCCCGCTGGCCGGAACCTCAGCCCTGTCAACCGACGGTCTGACCCTCACGTATACGCCGTCGCAGCCCCTGCCGGCGGCCAGTGTCCTCACTGCCAGCGTGAGCAACGTCGTCTCCGTTCAAGGAGCCGCCCTGGCGCCGCTCAGCTGGCAGTTCACAACCGCCAATCCGTCCAGCCCGCAACAAACAATGTTTGGATCCTTGTTGCCGGCCGTGCCGTCTGCAACGGGGGACACGTCGTCCGTCGAGCTGGGAACCGCCTTCTCAGTGTCCGCGGCGGGCAGCGCAACGGGTGTCCGGTTCTTCAAGGGCGCAGGCAACACGGGAACGCACGTGGGCTCGCTCTGGAATAGCGCCGGGGAGAAACTTGCCCAGGTGACGTTTGCGGGGGAGTCGCCCACTGGCTGGCAGACAGCCACGTTCTCGACGCCCGTCGCGCTCACACCGGGCCAGACGTATGTGGTGTCCTACTTCGCCCCCAACGGCGGCTACGCCTATACGGCGGCGTTCTTCGCCGAACCATGGATCAACGGCGTCCTGACAGCGTCGGGACCAAACAACGGCCTGTACTCTTACGGGGCTGGAGGTGCAATGCCGACGAACTCCTGGAACGCCACCAACTACTTCGTCGATGTCGTATTCGCCCCGGCCGGACCGTAGTGCGCGGCCAGCCTGGCCAGACCCTCGTCGAGCGTGACGGCGGGAGCCCAATCGAGGAGTTCGCGGGTCTCGCGCTGGTCGAACCAGTGGGCGGTGGAGAGCTGTTCGGCGAGGAACCTGGTCATCGGCGGTTCCTCCGCCCGGCCGGACCGGGTCCAGACCTTCTCCACCACCGATCCTGCCGCCCGTGCCAGCCTGCCCGGCACCCGCCACGACGGCGCCGGGACGCCGCCCGCGGCGCAGATGCCCGCCAGCAGCTCGCCGACCGGCCGCGGTTCGCCGTTGCTGATGACCAGTGCCCGGCCGCGGATGTGCTCCATGCGGTGCAGCGCGGCGGCAATGGCCGATGCGGCGTTGTCGATGTAGGTGGTGTCGATCAGGGCCGCGCCGGCGTCCAGCAGCGGCAGGCGTCCCCGGCCCGCTCGCTCCAGTACCCGTTCCACCAGCTGCGTGTCGCCCGGTCCCCAGACGATGTGTGGGCGCACCGCAGCGACCCGGAATTCCGGCGAGTCCGCCGCCAGCGCCAGCAGTTCGGCCTCCGCCTTGGTGCGCGAGTAGTCGCCGTGCGCGCGGAGCGGATCCGCCGGCTCGGCGCCCAGGCCGGCGATGGCGGCCCCGGAGTTGGCCACCGACGGGGAGGAGACAAATACCAGGTCCCGCACCCCGGCCTCGCGGGCCGCCCCGAGCAGGCGACGGGTCCCGTCAACATTGACCTCGTCGAATGCCGCGGCGCTGCCGGTGAAGGAGACCTTCGCCGCCAGATGGATGACGCCCTGCACGCCGGCGACGGCGCGGCTGACGGCGTCGTCGTCCGTGACGGAGCCGGTGACGTCCAGGGCGCCGTCAACGCCTGAAGGACGGCGCTGGAACGTGGTGACGTCGTGGCCCTGGCCTACCAGCTGCCGGGCCACAGCACGGCCGAGCAGGCCGCTCGCGCCGGTGACCAGGACCCTCACGGCGTGCCCGGACGGCCGCCGGCCAGCACCTTCGAGGCCCAGCGGGACAGCCGGGTTCGGTCGATCTTGGCGTTGTGGCGGATGTCGGTGGGCTGCGAGGGGACGGTGAGCACGGCGGAAACGCTGATGCCGGCACGGCGGGCCGCGTCCCTCACCCGCCCGGCGAGCTGTGGCTCGGCGGCCCCGGCCCGGCGGGCGGGCGGGACCGTCTCGACGACGGCGACGACGGCCTGCGTCCCGGACGGGCCGACCCCGACGACGGCGGCCAGCCCGACGTCGTCCAGGCATTCGATGGCCTGCTCGGCGCCCACCGGGGTCACGACGGCACCGGGCGCCGTCACGACATGGGCCAGGCGCCCCTCCACCCAGAGCCGGCCGGCGGCGTCGAAGTGCCCGACGTCGCCCGTGCGGTGCCAGCCGGGCGTGCGGACGCTGTCCCGCTGGGTCAGCCAGAGCCTGTCGTAGGCCTGTTTCACGTGCGGGGCGCTGACGAGGATCTCGCCGGTCACGCCCGCGTCGGTGACGGCGTCGTGCCCGGGCGCGGTTCCGTCCGCGGCGAGCCGGATGACGGCCACGCGGGCGCCGTGCACCGGCAGGCCCACGCACACGCCGTTGCCGGCCCCCGCCATGGTTCCGGCGGCGGCGTCGGCCTCGGCGGCGCGGATCTGTTCGAGGCTGATGTCGGTGGCTGGCAGCGCCTCGGTCATGCCGTAAGGGGTGTGCAGCGAGGCCCGGGGGAGCAGCCGCTGCACCTCGGCAAGGAGTGGTTCGGGGACGGGCGCGCCGGCGGAGAGCAGCAGGTCCACGCGTCCCAGCGCATCATGCCCGGCCCGGTCCAGGTGGCCCCTGGTGGCGAGGACGTTCCGGAGCGCTGCGGGCGAGGCGAAGACCACCGTGGCGTCGATGGCCGCGGTGGCTGCCGCCAGGGCGCGGGCCGTCAGGGTGCGGGGCGCGGTGACGTCCATGGCGGGCGTCACCGAAACGGCGCCCAGCGCCGGTCCCAGCAGGGCGAACGGTGCGAAGCCCGCCACCAGGCGTGCGCCCGGGCGGATCCCCAGCGTCGCGGCCACGGTGTCCCGCATCGCGGCCAACTGCCCGTGCGTGTAGAGCACGCCCTTGGCGGGGCCGGTGGACCCGGAGGTGAAGAGCACGGCGGCGGGGGCGTCCGCGTCCGGGGCCTGCTCCGAACCCGGAGCCGAAACCGCCGGCGGTTCCTGGCGGGTGCCGGCTCCGCGGCGGGCGAGGGCGGCGAGGGAGGTTTCGACGCCGAGGAGGCGGCGGCGTCCGGCCGACAGGTCGCGCACACTGATGCGCCGGCCCGGCCAGCCGAGAACCTGGGCGGCCGCCAGCGCCTTGTCGATTCCGATCAGGAAATCCGGGGTGGCGCCCTTCACGGCGCGGCTCAGGCCGCGGGTGCCCAGACCGGCGTCGGCCACAACCACCACCGCGCCGAGCCGCAGGCAGGCGTAGAGGACCACAGTCAAGTCCACTCCCGGTGGCACCATCAGGCTCACCCGGCTGTGCCGGCCTACCCCGGCCTCCTGCAGGCCCGCTGTGAGGGCCACAATGTCCTGTTCCAGCTCCCGCCAGCTGAGCGAGCGGGAGACGCTGCCGTCTGCGGCCATTTCCGCGACGGCGGTGTCCCCGCCGTCCGGACCGGCCGCCAGCTCGGTGAGCGGGGCCCAAAGGGGCGGGACTCCGGTGCGGGACTGCGGGGCCTCTGCGGCGGGCAGCGGCGGCGAATCCGCCCGGACGTCAGCCTGTCCGCTAACCCGGCCGGGCCCGGCGAGCCACTCGAAGACGGGAGCGGCGATGTCCCGGTCTTCGGCGACCAGGTGCCCGGCCCCCTCGAAGCGGTGCACCTGCGCGTGCGGCAGCCGGCCGATGAGGTCCTTAAGGTACCGGTCGGAAAAGATCGGGTCCCGCGGGCCCCAAAGCATCAGGGCCGGGACGCTCAGCCCGCGCAGCCCCTCCGCGACGCGGCTGAGCGCCGGAAAGCTGGGATGGGACGGGTCCGCGGGGATGTCGGCGACAAAGTTCCCCACCCCGGCGCGGCGGCCCGCGCCCCGGTACGGGGCCATGAAGGCGGCGCGGACCTCCGCGGCCAGCGGCGGGTGCGCGAGGGAATGCGTCACCCGCAGGAAGGCGTCCGACGTCGTCGTTCCCCAGCGGTGCACGGCGGGGTGCAGGGCCAGCCGCAGCGCCGGCGGGATGGGCGAGCCGGCGGTCTGGTGCACGGCGGTGTTGGTCAGCACCACGCCGGCGAGTTGCTGGGGGTGTGCCAGAGCCCAGCCGAGGCTGATCACGCCGCCCCAGTCGTGGCCGACCGTGACGACCGGCCCGGTGAGCCCAAGCCCGGCCGTAAGGTCGCCCAGGTCGTTGATCCGGTCAGCCAGGCGCCGGAACGTTCCGGTGCGCTCGGAGAAGCCCATGTCCAGCTGGTCCACCGCCACCACGCGCCACGGCCGGGCTGGATCGGTTCCGGCGGCCAGCAGGGTCCGCCACAAGTAGGACCAGGTCGGGTTGCCGTGCACGCACAGCAGGGTGCCGGCAGGCGTCAGGCCCCGGCGGGAGAGCTGGGCGCCGTTGTCGAGCAGGTGCCAGCGGCGCACCGTGCCGGGCGCCTCCGCGGCGGAGCTGGACGGCACGTCGATTTCGCGTGACCATTCCGGGTCGACGCCGGGCCAGTCGGCCTCTACCATGCGATTTCCACCATGGCAGTGTTCAGTCCGGAACCGACGCCCATGCAGAGCACGCGGTCCCCGCTCGAGAGGGTCTGCGCTTCGGCAGCGAGGGTCATGGGGAGGGAGGCCGGGCCCACGTTGCCCCAGTGCGGGAACGTGATCGGGACCTTGGCGGGGTCCAGGTCGATCGCGTCGATGATGGCCTGGGTGTAGGCGTTGCTCACCTGGTGCGTGACATACCGGTCCATCGAGGCCCAGTCCCACTCCGGTTGCGCCTCTTGCCACGCGTCGACCACCAGCCGCAGCCCGCCGTCGAGCAGGCCCTTCGTGTCGGTGGTCATGCCGTCGATGCCGCCCACGCACAGTTCGTGGTGTTCGGTGCCGGCGCGCATCACGCCACCGACGATCCGGTGCGCCCCGGGGTGCTCGTCCGCCGGGCCCAGGACGGCCGCGGCGGCTCCGGAGCCGAGCGTGAGCGTGGCGAACTCGCGGCTGAAGTCCTCGCGGGTGGTTTCGGGCCGCTGCAGCCGGGCCAAGGTGGCCTCCTGCGTCGCCTGGGCATCCTCACCGTTGACAATCACCGCGTACTTGATCTGGCCGGAGTCGATCATGTTGGCGGCCAGGGTCATGCCGTTGACGAAGCCCAGGCACGCGTTGGCCAGGTCGAAGTTCATGGCCGACGACGGCAGGCTCAGTCCGTGGTGGATCTTCACCGCGACGGACGGCTCGAGGCTCCGCCTTGTGACGGAGGTGTTGATCAGCAGGCCCACCTCGGACGTTTCGACGCCGGACTCGGCCAGGGCTTTCGCGCCCGCCTCGATGGCGGCGTCGTCGAACGACGTACCGGGAGCCCACCAGCGGCGGTGCGTGATGCCGGCGACCCGTTCGAGGAGTTTCGGGGGGAACTTCAGCCGCTGCAGGGTCGGAGCCAGGGTGCGGTCGAAGTCCGCGGAACTGACGATTTTCGGAGCCTCGACGCTGCTTACCGAAAGCAAGGCGGTATTACGGTGCCGGAATGTTGCATTCCCTATCAAATCAAGCCTCTGTTCGTATCTGTCCTGCGCTCCGGCGGTTGACCACACCTTCAAGCACAAGCCCAAGTGCTTAACTATGCCCGCTGCAGCCCGGTTCCCGCACGCCAGCACCGCGTCAGCCGTGGCTTCGCGTGGGATTGGCGCGGAATTGTCGCAGCTCCGCAGTAGATTGTAGGTACCAAGGGCCGTCCAGAACAGCCGCAACCTAAAACCAGCAGCAGAAGCCGGCGCAGAGCCGGGCAATAGAAACCAGCAGTCCGAAGCGGGCCCCGTCCGCCGAGCAGGAGACCCGAAACACCTTGCACCTGAAAAGCCTGACCGTCCGGGGATTCAAGTCGTTCGCTTCGGCGACGACTTTCGAATTCGAACCCGGCGTCACCGCCGTGGTGGGCCCCAACGGCTCGGGCAAGTCCAATGTGGTGGACGCGCTCTCCTGGGTGATGGGCGAACAGGGTGCCAAGACCCTCCGCGGCGGGAAGATGGAAGACGTCATCTTCGCCGGGACCTCCGGCCGGCCGCCGCTGGGCCGGGCGCACGTCTCGCTGACCATCGACAACAGCGACGGCGCGCTGCCCATCGACTACAGCGAAGTCACCATTTCCCGCACGCTGTTCCGTACCGGCGGCTCCGAGTACGCCATCAACGGGGCAAGCTGCCGGCTGCTGGACATCCAGGAACTGCTCTCCGACTCCGGCCTGGGCCGGGAGATGCACGTGATCGTCGGGCAGGGACAGCTGGACAAGGTCCTGCACGCCACCCCGGAGGACCGGCGCGGCTTCATCGAGGAGGCGGCCGGCATCCTCAAACACCGCCGCCGCAAGGAAAAGACGGTCCGCAAACTCGAAGCCATGCAGGCCAACCTGGCACGGCTCAGCGATCTCACCGGTGAGATCCGCCGCCAGCTCACCCCGCTGGGCAAGCAGGCGGAGGTGGCCCGCCGCGCCCAGACCGTCCAGTTCGACGTGCGCGACGCCCGCTCCCGGCTGCTGGCCGATGACCTGGTCCAGCTGCAGTCCGTGCTCGAGCAGGACGTCGCGGATGAGACCGCGTTGAAGGCCCGCCGCGCCGTCGTCGAACGGGAACTTGAAAGCGGCCGCCGGCGCCAGGCCGGTCTGGAGCAGCTCGCCGCCGAGGGCACCCCGAAGCTCAACGCCGCCCGGGACAACTGGTACCTGCTCTCCTCCGGGCGGGAACGGCTGCGCTCCCTCGGCTCCCTCGCCGAGGAACGCCGCCGTCTGCTGGGCGGGGCGGACGCCGCCCCCGACGCCGGGCGGGACCCCGAACAGCTCGAACGGCAGGCGGCCCGGGTCCGGGCTGAGCAGGCCGGTCTGGAAACCCAGATCGTCGATCGGCGCTCCGTCCTGGACGCGGCCTCCGCCGCGAAACAGGAGGCCGAAGGCGCGGCCGCCGCCGAGGACGAACGCCTCGCCACTCTGCTCCGCGCCGCCGCGGACCGGCGCGAGGGCCTTGCCCGGCTGGCCGGCCAGGTCGGTGCCGCGAGGTCACGGGTCGAATCCGCCCAGGCCGAGCTCGGCCGGCTGCGGGAGTCGCAAAAAGCCGGCGAGGACCGGCGCCGTCACGCCCAAAGCGAATTCACCGCCCTCGAGTCGCAGGTCGCCGGCGTCGAGGACGGCGAGGAAACCCTCGACGCCGAATACGAAGCCGCAAGCGAGGCCCTGGACGTCGTGGCGGCGGAAATCGACGCCCTCAAGGCGGCCGAACGCGACGGTGAGCGGGAACGCGACGCCCTCGCGGCCCGGCGCGACGCCCTGCAGCTTGGCCTCAACCGCAAGGACGGCTCGGAGCACGTGCTCGCAGCCGGGCTGCCCGGCGTGCTCGGCACCCTGGCGGGAATGTTGACCGTGGAGACCGGCTATGAGGCCGCCATCGCCGCCGCGCTGGGCAGCTGCTCCGACGCCGTCGTCGTCAGCGACGCTGCGTCCGCCGCCGCCGCGGTGCAGCTGCTCAAGGACGACGACGCCGGCCGCGCCGCGCTGCTGCTGGCCGGGGCGTCCGGCTTGCCCAGTGCCTCCGGGGCGCCCGGCGGAAACGCGGGCGCCGGCCTCCCCGCCGGTGCCTGCTGGGCCGCCGCTCTCGTCACCCTGAACGGGGACAAGAACGACCTCAGCGGCGGGCCGCTGGGGCAGCTGCTGGCCGGCACCGCCGTCGTCGAGGACCTGGATGCCGCCGGTCGGCTCATTGCCGACCGGCCGGAACTGACAGCCGTGACCCGGTCCGGCGATGTGCTGACCGCCCTCACCGTCAGCGGCGGCTCCGCCACGGCGCCCTCGCTGCTGGAAGTCCAAGCCGCCGTCGACGACGCCGCCGCCCGCCTCGCCAGCGTCGTCGCCGAACTGGAACGGAACCGCTTCGCGCTGTCCGCCGCGGAATCCCGCCGTGCCGCAGCGCAAAACCACGCGGACGCCGCCCTGGAAAAACTGCACGACTCGGACGCCCGGCTCGCCGCCGTGGCCGAGCGGCTCGGCCACCTGAACTCGGTGCTGCGCAGCGCCGTCGGCGAAAGCGAACGACTCGCCGTGTCGCTGGCCAGGGCGGAGGCCAACATCCAGGCCGAACAGGAGGCCTTGGCAGCTGTCGCCGCGAGGCTGGCCGCCGCCCAGGAGACCCCCGCGGAGGAAGAACCTTCACCCGAACACCGCGACGCCCTCGCACTGGCGGCGTCCGCGGCACGGGCGGCCGAGATGGAAGCCCGTCTCGCGCTGCGCAGCGCGGAGGAACAGCTGACCGCCATCGGCAACCGGGCGACCTCGCTGGAACGCGCCGCCGCCACCGAACGCCGCGCCCGCGAGGAGGCCGCCGAACGAGCGCGCCGCCGCCGGCTCCAGGCCGGCCGCGCCGCCGCCGTGTCCGCGGCCGTGGAGCAGGTGATCGGTTTCATCGACGTGTCGGTGGAGCTGGCCCGCCGCGAACGCGACGACGCCGAGGAGCGCCGCGAGCAGATGGAGCGGGAACTCGCCGAGGTGCGCACCGGGAACGATGTCCTTGCGCGCGAACTGGCCGAGCTGACCGACTCCGTGCACCGGGACGAACTGGCCCGCGCGCAGCAGCGCCTACGAATCGAAGCGCTCGAGCTGCGCAGCGTCGAGGAACTCGGCCTGACCGCCGACCAGCTCGTCGCCGACTTCGGCCCCGACCGTCCGGTGCCGGTGCCCGCGGATGGATCGGGGGACAAGTGGGCCGCCCTCCGCGCCCCCGTGGACGAGGACGGACACGAGATCATCGCGGGCAAGCCCTTCGTCCGCGAGGAACAGGAGAAGCGGCTCCGCAAGGCCGAGCGCGACCTCTCCGCCCTGGGCCGGGTCAACCCGCTCGCGCTGGAAGAGTTCGCGGCCCTCGAAGAGCGCCACCAGTTCCTGAGCACCCAGCTGGAGGACCTCAAGGCGAGCCGCCGGGACCTGCTGGACATCATCAAAGAAGTCGACGAACGCGTGCAGAAGGTCTTCGCCGAAGCCTTCGAGGACACGGCCGCCCAGTTCGTCCGGGTCTTCGCGCGGCTGTTCCCGGGCGGCGAAGGACGGCTGGTGCTGACCGACCCCTCCGACATGCTCACCACCGGCATCGAGGTGGAGGCGCGCCCGGCCGGGAAGAAGATCAAGCGGCTTTCCCTGCTCTCCGGCGGCGAACGGTCGTTGACGGCGGTGGCCCTGCTGGTGGCGATCTTCAAGGCCAGGCCCTCGCCGTTCTACGTCATGGACGAGGTCGAGGCGGCCCTGGACGACACCAACCTGGGCCGCCTCATCACGATCTTCGAGGAGCTGCGCGAGTCCAGCCAGCTGATCGTCATCACCCACCAGAAACGCACCATGGAGGTCGCGGACGCACTCTACGGCGTCACGATGCGCGGCGACGGCGTCTCCACGGTCATCAGCCAGCGGCTCGGCGCCGACGTCTGAGGGGAGATGTCTGGGCAGCGGCTGGGCGCCCGCGTCTTAGCCCCGCCCGTTGGGCGTTTGGGGTTATGAGAAGCTAGGGGAGTGAACGACATCCTCCCCATCCTCCTGCCCATCCTCGTTGTCCTGGTGGTCCTTGGAGCGCTCATTCCGGTGCTCATGAAGACCCGGAAGAACATCACCAACTACCCCGGAACGCGCGACGCGAACGACCCCGTACAGGGCACCGGTCCCGGCACGCTACTGGAGGACCGCCCGGCCCCGCCCGTCGGGCAGGCGGCGCCGGCCGGCGTCGACGTCGAAGGACTCGAGACCGTCGAAGTACCTGACGACGTCGCGGGCCTCGAGACCGTTCCGGTCGAGACGCCGCTGCCGGTGGCGGGCCGGCTGACCCGGCTGCGGGAACGCCTGATCAAGTCCAACAACATCCTGGGCAAGGGCCTGCTCGCCCTGCTCTCCGCGGACAAGATCGACGAGAACGTCTGGGACGAAGTCGAAGAGACCCTGCTGCTGGCGGACCTTGGCACGGAACCGACCATGCAGCTGGTGGACGCGCTCCGCGAACGCGTCAAAGTGCTGGGGACCCGCTCGCCGGAACACGTCAAGGCCATGCTGCGCGAGGAACTCATCAAGCTGGTTGACCCCGGCATGGACCGCAGCCTGAACGTCGAGCGCCACGCGGACAAGCCCGCCGTGATGATGGTGGTGGGCGTCAACGGCGTCGGCAAGACCACCACCGTGGGCAAGCTCGCCCGCGTGCTTGTCGCCGAGGACAAGGACGTGCTGCTTGGCGCTGCCGACACCTTCCGTGCCGCCGCGGCCGAGCAGCTCGCCACTTGGGGCCAGCGCGTCGGCGTCGCCACCGTCAAGTCGGACATCGACGGCGCGGACCCGGCGTCCGTCGCCTATGAGGCGGTCAAGGCCGGCATCGACCAGGAAGTCGATGTCGTCATGATCGACACCGCGGGGCGGCTGCAGAACAAGGTCGGCCTGATGGACGAGCTCGGCAAGGTCAAGCGCGTCATCGAAAAGCTCGCCGAGGTGGACGAGGTGCTCCTGGTCCTGGATGCGACCACCGGCCAGAACGGCCTGAACCAGGCCCGCGTCTTCGCCGAGGTCGTGAACATCACCGGCATCGTGCTGACCAAGTTGGACGGCACTGCCAAGGGCGGCATCGTCGTCGCGATCCAGAAGTCCCTGGGTGTGCCGGTCAAGCTGGTGGGTCTCGGCGAGGGCGCGGACGACCTCGCCCCCTTCGAAGTCGAAAGTTTCGTGGACGCGCTGCTGAACTAGCGCCCTCCCGCCCAAGTAGCCCGCCGTTGGTGCCGTTCTCAGTCCTGATTACGGCAACAACGGCGGGCTACTTGTCTGTGGTCCGGAAAGTCTCCCGGGCCAGCAGCCAGCCCACGGCCGCCGCGAGCAGCACACCGCCGGTGATGCCGAACGCCCAGCCGTAGCCCAACTGGTCCGCCAGCAGGCCCGCGATGACCGGGCCGACGATCGCGCCGCTGTCCGAGGTCATCTGGAACACGGCCAGCACCCGGCCGCCGGAGCGTTCGTTACCCACGACGTCGGCGATGGCGGCCTGTTGGGCGGGCCCGAGCAGCCCGGCGCCGATGCCCGCAATTGTTGAGGCCAGCAGAAACCAGGGCAGCTGGTGTGTCAGACCAATGCTGGCGGTGGCGAGGCCGGTGACGATCAGCCCGGCGAGCACCAACGGCTTACGTCCCAGGCTGTCCGCGAGCCGCCCGGAGAAGGTCAGCGCTACGGCGTTGCCCGCCGCGAACACGGCCAGCGCCCAGCCTGCAGACCCGGGACCCGCGCCGAGCGCCACGACGGCGAACAACGGCACCGTGGCCATCCGGACCCCGAACGTGGCCCAGCCGTTGGCGAAGCTGGAGGCCAGCCCGGCCCGGTACGCACTGTCCCGCAGCGCGTCCCGCAACAGCATGGCCGGCGCCGCGGTGCCCGCCGCCCGCGAACCCGCGGGGACGTGGCTGAGCTGGGTCTGCACGACTGCGGCCGCGAGCACCAATGCGGCCGCATAGGCCAGGAATGGCACCCGGAGGCCGAAACCGGCCAGCAGCCCGCCAACGATCGGCCCGCACACATTACCGATCAGGAACGCCGAGGCGTAGGCGCCGGAGACCCGGCCGCGGCTCTCCGGCGGCGCCAGCCTCACCACGAGGGTCATCGACGCCACAGTGAACATCACCGATCCGGCCCCGCCCAGGCCGCGGAAGATCAGCAGCTGCCAGTAGTCCTGGGCGAAGGCGCAGGCGGCCGTGGACGCCGCCACGATCAGCAGCCCGGCCACGTAGACGGGGCGTTCCCCCAAACGCACGATCAGCGCCCCGCCCGCCGGGGCGAACACGAGGCGCATGAACGCGAAGATGCTGACAATCACCGCCGCGGCGGTCGCGCCGACGTCGAACGTGGTGGCGAACTGGGGGAGCACCGGCGCCACGAGGCCGAAGCCCAGGGCGATCAGGAAGGCCGCGGCCAGCATCACCTTGATGTCCCGTGGCAGGCGGGGTCTGCCGGGGAGGCCCAGGCCTTCCGGGGGCCTGGCTCCGGCGGCGGAACGGGTTGCTTTGCTCATGGTGCTGCTTTCAGTGCCGGGAGTGGGGCCGGGGGCGGGATGGGGCTCCGGAAACATAACCGTAACAAGCCCGAGACGCACCATTTACTTCCGGGAGGTTCTTGTAACAACCCGGCAATGTAAATCCCCAGTCGGTGAAACACGGCGCCAGCAGACTCTTATTAGAACGCAAAATGCGTTGGGACCGGCGGACAACCCCGCACCAAAAAGCAAGAGAGGACGCAGACCATGGAACTCACCGCAGGTCTCGTTTGGCTCCTGGTCGCTTCAGCCCTCGTGCTGTTCATGACCCCGGGCCTGGCATTCTTCTACGGCGGCATGACCCGCGCCAAGTCGGCTTTGAACATGATGATGATGAGCTTCGTCGCCATCGGAACCGTCGGCATCACGTGGGTCCTGTGGGGCGCCTCGATGGCAACGAGCAACGAAGACAACTTCTTCCAGATCGTCGCCAACCCCTTCAGCCACTTCGGGCTGCACAACTTCACTGACCCGGCGGATCTCCTCAAGGTGGGCTACGCGGCCACCTTCGCCATCATCACGGTCGCGCTGATCTCCGGCGCGGTCGCGGACCGGGCCAAGTTCTCGGCATGGGTCATCTTCACGCCCATCTGGGCCACCCTCGTTTACGCGCCGCTGGCCTTCATGGTCTGGGGCGGTGGCCTCTTCTCCAAGGACGGCTGGTTCGGCCAGACCTTTGCCCCGGTGATCGACTTCGCCGGCGGCACCGTGGTCCACATCAACGCTGGTGTGGCCGGCCTGATCCTGGTCCTGATCATCGGTAACCGCAAGGGCTTCGGCAAGGACCCGAACCACCGCCCGCACAACATTCCGTTCGTCATGCTCGGCGCCGCTATCCTGTGGTTCGGCTGGTTCGGCTTCAACGCCGGTGCCGCCGCCACGGTGGAACAGGCCGGTCTGATCTGGGTCAACACCCTCGCCGCTCCGGCCGCAGCAATGCTCGGCTGGCTTGCGGTCGAACGCTTCCGCGACGGTCACCCGACGTCCCTCGGCGCGGCTTCCGGTGTGGTGGCCGGCCTGGTCGCCATCACCCCGGCCTGCGCCAACGTCTCGCCGCTCGGTGCGATCGCCCTGGGCGTCGTCGCCGGTGTCGCCTCGGCCCTCGCAGTCGGCTTGAAGTTCAAGTTCGGCTACGATGATTCGCTCGACGTCGTCGGCGTGCACCTGGTGTCCGGTGTCATCGGCACCGTGGCGATCGGCTTCCTGGCCACCCCGTCCCAGGGCGCGGCAGGCCTGTTCTACGGCGGCGGCACCACGCAGCTCGTCGCCCAGACTCTCGCGGCACTGTTCTCCATCGTGTTCACCGCGGTGATGACCTTCATCATCGCCTTCCCGATCCACAAGACGATGGGCTTCCGGGTCTCCCAGGAGCAGGAAGCCGTGGGCGTGGACCTCAGCCTGCACGCCGAGACGGCCTACGAATTCGGCGTCGGCGGCCAGGGCGGAAGCTTCCAGCCGCTGCACGAACTGATCACCGGCAAGCCGCAGGGCGACGCCGCCGGGGCATCGGCGACCGAGCCGACCGAGGCCGTGAACGCCCAGTCCAACGGCAAGAAGACAGCAGCTGGCAAGGAGAGTGTGGGGGCATGAAACTAATCACAGCAATCGTCCGTCCGGAAAAGCTTGACGCCATCCGGGAAGGCCTGGAAGCCTACGGGGTGCAGGGCCTGACGGTCAGCGCGGCCAGCGGCTACGGTCGGCAGCGCGGCTACACCGAGGTGTACCGCGGGGCCGAGTACAACGTGGACCTCTTGCCTAAGATCCGGGTCGAGGTGTTGGCCACCGACGAACAGGCGGATGACATCCTGGATGTCATCATCGCCAGCTCGAACACCGGCCGGGCCGGTGACGGGAAGGTCTGGACGATGGATGTCTTCGAGGCCGTGCGTGTCCGCACCGGAGAACGCGGCGCGGCAGCCATCTAAGCTGCGGCCCTCCAGCCGCAGCGCGCCAGCGCACCGCGAATGAGGGTTGCGACAGCGGGCCGGACACCTGAAAAGGTGTCCGGCCCGTTTTCCGTGCGCCCGTCTGCGGTGTCCGACGACGGCGACCGGCGAGGCGTGTCGCAGCCGCTACGTCGCCCAGCCTGCCGGACCGGGTGTCCCGGCGGCGTATTCCTCCAGCGGCACGCTGTCCCGCGCCCAGGCCTTGAGCACGGGGTCGATGATGCGCCAGCAGTCTTCCGCGGTGTCACCCCGCACGGATAACAGCGGGTCGCCGCTGAGCACACCTTCGAGAACTTCACCGTAGGGGAGCAGTTCGGAGGCGCTCAGTTCGGCGTGCAGCGTGGTCCTGTCCAGGCTCAACACATCGCCGGGGCCGTTGACGTCGACGTCGAACTGCACCGTGTCCGGGCCGAAGCCGATCCGCAGCTGGTTGGGGGAGTCCACGCCGGTGAAGCCCTTGGGCAGGTGCGGCGCCGGGCGGAAGGTGACCACAGCCTCCTTGCGGGTGGCGCTGAGTGCCTTGCCCGAGCGGAGGAGGAAGGGCACGCCCTGCCAGCGCCAGTTGTCGATGCTCACCTGCACCTCGGCGAGGGTTTCGGTTTGCCGGGCCGGGTCAACCCCGGCCTCCTTGGCGTAGTCGGGCACCTTCCGGCCGTCGATGGTGCCGGCGGCATACCGTGCGCGCCGGGTGTTTTTGGCGTACGGCGCCTTGATGCTGCTGGCGCGCAGGAGCGTGGCGACGGCGTCCCGGAGGTCCCGTTCGTCCACCGAGGCGGGCGGTTCGATCGCCATCAGGGCCATGACCTGCAGCAGGTGGCTCTGGATCATGTCACGCAGCGCGCCGGCGCCGTCGTAGTACCGGGCCCGGCCTTCAAGGGCGAGGTCTTCGTCGAAGATGATCTCCACCTTGGCGATGTGGTCCCGGTTCCAGATCGGTTCCAGGAAGTTGTTCGCGAAACGCAGGCCCAGGATGTTCAGCACGGTCGCCTTGCCCAGGAAGTGGTCCACCCGGTGGATGTGGTCCTCGGGTACGAGGGCGGCCAGGGTCTTGTTGAGGTTCCGGGCGGATTCCTCGCTGGACCCGAAAGGTTTCTCCATCACCAACCGGGTTCCAGCCGGCACTTGCTCCGGGGTGAGGGCTTCGCAGGCCAGCTGGCTGATCTTCGGCGGCAAGGCAAAGTACACCGCCACCGGTCCCGCCAGTTTGGCGAGCAGCCCGGCGAGTTGGCCCGCGTCGGTGACGTCCAGTTGGTGGTAGCTGGTGCCGTTGCGGAGCCGCTTCAGTTCCCGCTTGCCGCTGGAACTGGCCTGGGAGTTGGCGTCGGCGAAGGAGGTTTCCAGGCGGTCCACCCACTGCTCCTGGGGCCAGTCGTCCGAGCCCGCGCCCACCAGCGTGAGGTCGGGCGTGTGGCCCCTCGCCACCAGGCGGGCCAGCCCCGGCAGCAGCAGCCTGCCGGTCAGGTCGCCCGAAGCGCCGAGGATCAGCAAGGTCTTTACTGTTGTTTGACTGGTCATCTAAGCCAGCATGCCACCTGGAAGGTGTGGCTTGGTACCCTAGATAGTCGAGTCCCGTTGTCGAGGCAGTTCGTTCCGGCGAAACAGTCACGACTCTGGCGCGCCGCACTGGCCGCCAGCTGTAGATCCACTGAAAGAAGTGCACGGCGCGTGTTCAATTCACTCTCTGACCGGTTGACAGCAACCTTCAAGAACCTCCGTGGCAAGGGCCGCCTCACCGAGGCGGACGTTGACGCCACCGTCCGCGAGATCCGGCGTGCCCTGCTGGATGCCGACGTCGCCGTGCCCGTGGTCCGTGAGTTCACCGCCCGCGTGCGGGAGCGTGCCCTCGGTGCCGAGGTCTCCGGCGCGCTGAACCCGAGCCAGCAGATCGTGAAGATCGTCAACGAGGAACTCGTTGAGATCTTGGGCGGCGAGACCCGCCGGATCCGCCTGGCCAAGACCGGGCCCACCATCATCATGCTCGCCGGCCTCCAGGGTGCCGGTAAGACCACCCTGGCCGGCAAGCTGTCGAAATACCTCAAGGCGCAGGGCCACAGCCCGATGCTGGTCGCCTGCGATCTCCAGCGCCCCAACGCGGTGACCCAGCTGCAGGTTGTCGGCCAGCGGGCCGGCGTCCCCGTCTTCGCGCCGCACCCGGGTGCCACCTCCGCCGAGCTGGACCACCCTGCCGGTGACCCGGTCGCCGTCGCCCGTGCCGGCGTCGAAGAAGCCAAGCGCACCCTGCACGACGTCGTGATCGTGGACACCGCCGGCCGGCTCGGCGTCGACGTCGAGATGATGGAACAGGCCCGCCAGATCCGCCAGGCCATCGTCCCCAACGAAGTCCTCTTCGTGATCGACTCGATGATCGGCCAGGACGCCGTCAACACGGCCATGGCCTTCGATGAAGGCGTCAACTTCACCGGCATCGTGCTCTCCAAGCTCGACGGAGACGCCCGCGGCGGTGCCGCGCTGTCCGTTGCGTCGGTCACCGGCAAGCCCGTGATGTTTGCGTCCACCGGCGAAGGCCTGGACGACTTCGAACTCTTCCACCCGGACCGGATGGCCTCGCGCATCCTCGACATGGGCGACGTGCTCACCCTGATCGAGCAGGCCGAAAAGTCGTGGGACAAGGACGAAGCGGCCCGGATGGCGAAGAAGTTCGCCGACCAAGAGGACTTCACCCTCGAGGACTTCCTTGCCCAGATGCAGCAGATCCGCAACATGGGCTCGATGAAGAAGATGCTCATGATGATGCCCGGGGCGCAGAACATCCGGCAGCAGCTGGAACAGTTCGACGAGCGCGAGATTGACCGGGTCGAGGCGATCGTCCGGTCCATGACTCCGCACGAGCGGGTGTCCCCGAAGATCATCAACGGCTCCCGTCGCGCCCGCATCGCCCGCGGTTCCGGCGTGCACGTCTCCGAGGTCAACGGCCTGCTGGAACGCTTTGCGCAGGCGCAGAAGATGATGAAGAAGATGGCGGCCGGCGGCGGGATGCCCGGCATGCCAGGGATGCCCGGGATGGGCGGGGGAGGAGCCCGCAAGGGGGCCAAGCCTGCCGCGAAGAAGAAGGCACGCTCCGGCAACCCGGCCAAGGCCGCCCAGGAGCTCAAGGACGCGGAGGCGCGCCGAGCCGCCGGTGCCAAGGCAGTACCCACCGGCGCGGCCTTCGGCCAGCAGGGCGGGGACTTCGACCCGTCCCAGCTCAACCTGCCCAAGGGCTTCGACAAGTTCCTCGGCGGCAGCAAGTAGCGGAAGCCAAGATGGTTGCCGACGGCGTGATCATGAGCAGCGTGTCTATGACCAGCTCGTCGGTGACCCGTATGTCGGCGGCCGGGATGCCGGGCCGGTGCCATAGGCTTGGGACATGTTCAAGGAGCGCGTAGTCTTCGTCCACGGGGCCGGCAGCTTTGGCGCCGCGGCGTGGCCGAAACAGCATGGCATGGCCCTGAGCTATGACGCCCTGTTCCTGCGGCGGCACGGCTTCGACGCCGTCGCCGACCCGCTGGAAACCGACTTCGCGGCGGACGCCGGCATTGTCTTGCGTGCCCTCGCCGACGACGGCCGCGGCGATGCCGGGGGCCACGTCGTGGCGCACTCCCAGGGCGCCATCGCGGCGATGATGGCGGCGGTGGAACGTCCCGATCTGGTCCGGTCGCTCACCCTGGTGGAGCCCGCCTGCCTCTCCCTTACGGCCGAACTCCCGGCAACCGCAGCGCACCGGGCGCTCATGCAGCCCCTCTTCGACGTCCGCAACAACCTCAGCGACGAGGATTTCCACCGCGAGTTCGTGCGCCGCGTGTTCGCCGCACACGCCCCGGTCCGCGGCACCGTGGGCGCACCGGCCGCCGACGACGGGCGGGAAGCGCACCGGCTCAGGCTGCAGGCGCCGGCGTGGGAAGCTCCGCTGCAGATCGTCCCGGGCGTGCCCACCCTGGTCCTCACGGGCGGTTGGGAGCCGCTCTACGAGGAAATTGCCGGCTATTTGCGGGAGACGGGCGCCCTGCATCGCATCGCCCCCGGAGGACACCGGCCGCAGGATTCGAAGGAAGGCGACCGCGCCATCCGCTCCTTCATCGCCGACGTCAACCGCAGCGGGCACGCCCAGGCCTCCTAGAATGGCTGCGCCGCGCATCAGGACGGCGACGCCGGACGACCTCGCGGCCCTGCCGGTCATCGAGGCCGCGGCCGACCTCCTGTTGGAGACGGCGCTCGCGTGTCCGGTGCTCCCGGCTTCGGAGCTTCCGACCTCGGTTGAAGCTCGCTATGTCCTGGTTGCGGGAATTCCACCCGTAGGGTTTGCGCGTGTCGATGAAGTTGGCGGCCAAGCCCATCTGGAACAACTTTCGGTGCATCCCGACTTTGCCGGGCGCGGGATCGGAAGGTCCCTCGTTGAGGCAGCAATCGCCGTGGCCCGGGCCCATGGGTATGAATCGATGACGCTTTGCACCTTTGCGGATATTCCGTTCAATGGACCGTTTTACGCGAGCTGCGGCTTCGAAGCGGTCGCAAGCCCCGGAGGTGCACTGGCGGCCTTGCGGGCGCACGAAGCGCAGTTGGGGCTAGATGAATTGGGTCCGCGGATAGCCATGCGGCTTAGGCTTTAGGCCATGGGTAACATCATCGAGTTCAGCGGCACCGTCCTCACCGGACCCGCCAGGGAACACCGCGGACTCTGGGCCGTCGACGGCCGGCTGACGTTCCACCGTCCCCCCGCTGCACCCAACCACGTCCTGGACGGCTGGGTGATCCCGGGGCTGGTCGATGCGCACTGCCACATCGGGCTCGGACCCGGCGGGGACGTCCCGGAACAAGTCGCCGAGGACCAGGCCCGGACGGACCGTGACGCCGGAACCCTGCTGGTCCGCGACGCCGGGGCCGTCCATGACACCCGGTGGATCCAGCAGCGGAGCGAGCTGCCACGCATCATCCGCGCTGGCCGGCACATCGCGAGGACGCGCCGGTATCTCCGCGGCCTGGCCGTCGAGGTGGAACCCGAGGACCTCGTGGAAGCCGTCCGCAAGCAGGCCCGCGCCGGCGACGGCTGGGTCAAGCTGGTGGGGGACTGGATCGACCGCGACGCCGGCGACCTCGCCGCCAGCTTCCCGGCGTCGAACATCAAGGACGCTGTCCAGGCGGCCCATGATGAAGGTGCCAGGGTCACGGCGCATTGCTTCGCGGAGGACACCCTCGACGACATGCTCGACGCCAGCATCGACTGCATCGAACATGGAACCGGGCTGCTCCCTCGCCACCTTTCCCGCTTCGCAGAGCAGGGCGTTCCGATCGTGCCCACGCTGATCAACATCGCCACCTTCCCTGACATTGCAGCCCAAGCCGAAGCGAAGTTCCCGCGCTACGCCGCCCACATGCGCTCGCTCTGGGATCGCCGGGCCGAACGGATTCTCGAAGCGTTTGAAGCCGGGGTGACCATCTACGCCGGAACAGACGCGGGCAGCGTAATCCACCACGGACGCATCGTCGACGAACTGGAGGCGCTCCACGCTGCCGGGCTCCCGGCCGGGGCCGCGCTCGACGCCGGCGCCTGGGCCGCCCGCGACTGGCTCGGCGCGGAAGCAATCACGGAAGGCGCCAGTGCCGACGTGCTGGTCTGCGGCGAGGATCCACGCAGGAATCTCGGCACCCTGCGGGACCTGAGGAACATCGTGCTGCGCGGTGAACTGGTCTTTCCGGAGCACCCTGGCACCTTAGGAATAAATTGAACCTTCAAGTAATTTAGTACTGTACACAGGGTCGCCGAGGGTCGGAGGCCGGAAAACCACTGGAGCGTTTCGATGACAGCAGAAGCCAGCACCCAGGATCTTCTTCCCGCTGAACTCACCATGGGCACCGTGATGCTCAAGGTCGGCGACATGAAGCTCATGACCGACTACTACCAGCGCGCCCTGGGCCTCGACATCGTGGCCGAGCAGGACGGCGGGCTATACCTTGGACGCAAGCAGAAGCCGCTGGTCCACCTTGCCCCGGCTCCCGGACTAAGCCTTCCCTCGCGCGGCGAGGCCGGGCTGTTCCACACTGCGCTGCTTTTCGAGGACCAGCCCGCCCTGGCCGCCACCGTAGCCACTGCGGCCCAGTACGAGCCGCAATCCTTCACCGGCAGCGCGGACCACCTCGTCAGCGAGGCCTTCTACTTCAATGACCCTGAGGGCAACGGCATCGAGCTCTACTGGGACCGTCCCCGCGACGCCTGGTCCTGGGAAGGCGGCAACGTCGTGATGGACAGCCTCGCCCTGCCACCGCAGCGCTACCTTGAGCAGCACCTCACCGAAGCGTCGCTGGCCGGTCAGCGGCAGTCCGACGCCGGCGTCGGCCACATCCACCTGCAGGTCGGCGACGTGCAGTCCGCCCAGGACTTCTACGTCGGCACACTCGGCTTCGAGAAGACCGCCGGCTGGCACGGCCAGGCGCTGTTCGTGTCCGCCGGCGGCTACCACCACCACATGGCCATGAACGTCTGGAACAGCCGCGGCGCCGGACCCCGCCACGACACCCTGGGCCTCGGCGAGGTCCTGATCGAAGTACCGTCCGGCGACGACGTCGGCGCCCTTGCGGACCGCCTCAGGACCGCCGGAGTCCAGTCCCACCACACCGGTGCCGAGCTGCGCTTCGACGATCCGTGGCGCAACCGGATCCGCGTAGCCGTTCGCTGATGCCCGGGTGCGGCGGTGCAGGGTTTGTCCCTGACCGGAACGCCGGACATGCCCAGTCTTCGTGGCCAGGACTGGACATAGTGCCCATATGTCCATCGCTCACGGCCGGGGGAGGGCATGTCCCCCTGGAGGAGCGACCAAGCGGGGCCGCGCGTCGGCCTAACGGGGGACATGTCCATTTGTCGCTGACCGGGACGCCGGACATGCCCAGTCTTCGTGGCCATGACTGGACATAGTACCTATATGTCCATTGCTCACGGCCGGGGGAGGGCATGTCCCCCTGGAGGAGCGACCAAGCGGGGCTGCGCGTCGGCTCAACGGAGGGCATGTCCAAGTCTGAACGCACCTCCCGGCTGGGCTAGGCTGAAACCAGACGGCCGCCGCAGGCTCTTGCCTGCAGTGCGGCCGCCGGTACGACGCCAGACCCACCTTTCATGAGGAGCACTTCCTTGGGATTTACTGAAATCTTCGTCGCCACCCATGACGCCGCCCTCAAGCGTGCGGCTGCCCTCGACAGCGGCGCCGCAGCAGCCGCGGGTGCCGTCCGGATTCCGGACATCAGCGACTTCGAAGTCGAGCGGCTCGGCGACCTGGCCGGTACCGCCGTACATGCCGCGGGTGCCGACTATGAGCTCGCCATGGTCGACGTGGCCAGCGACTCGCTGCTGGGCGTTCCGGCCGCTATGGTCCGGGCCCTGGCGGACCTGCTCAGCTACGAGACCGAAGGCGAGGGTGACGTCCTGACCGACGTCGCCGAGGGCTGGGCCGCCGAGGAGGACATGCCCTTCGGTGCCGAGCAGGCCGCGCAGTACGTCCGGCAGCTGGCCGAGCTGGCCGCCGGCGTGGACCCAGCCACCAAGGCCGGGCTCTACGTCTGGACGTCCTGACGCCCACCAATCGGTGCCGCCAAAATGTGCCTGAAGACCCCGGCCGCGGGTGTCAAGTCGAAATCCGCGCGGTGATCTGGCACAATGAACAGGTACTCGATCCGCGTGGCCCCTCTCTCCGCGTCCGGATCCTGTCCTTTAGAACCCCCTAGTACGGCCCGCCCCACGGGTGCAGAACGCCGGGCTCGACCCCGTTTCAGAAACAGGAGTGACCACAAAAGTGGCCGTAAAGATTCGCCTTAAGCGCTTTGGCAAGATGCGCGCACCGTACTACCGCATCGTCGTCATGGACGCACGCTCCAAGCGTGACGGCCGTGCCATCGAAGAGATCGGCAAGTACCACCCGACCGAAGAGCCCTCGTACATCGAGGTCGACACGGAACGTGCCCAGTACTGGCTCGGCGTCGGCGCACAGCCGTCCGAGCAGGTTGCCGCGATCCTGAAGATCACCGGTGACTGGCAGAAGTTCAAGGGTCTCCCCGGCCAGGAGGGCACCTTGAAGACCAAGGCTCCCAAGGCCGCCTTCGTTGCCCCGGAAAAGGGTTCCGTGATCATCCCGGAAGCCATCACCAAGAAGGCAAAGAAGGACGACGCCGAGGCCCCCGCCGAAGCAGAGACCACCGAGGCTGAGTAACTTGCTGGCAGAAGCGCTCGAACACCTGGTCCGCGGGATTGTTGACAGCCCCGAGGACGTCAAGGTCAGTGCGAAGAACAACCGCCGCGGGGACACCCTTGAGGTGCGCGTTCATCAGGACGACCTCGGACGGGTGATCGGACGCCAGGGCCGCACCGCACGCGCCTTGCGCACTGTGGTGGCGGCGCTGGCCGACGGTGAGCCGGTCAGGGTCGACGTCGTCGACACCGACCGCCGCCGGTAGCGCAGCCAGCATTACTTGTCTTTAGTCCGGCCCCTCCACCAGCTTATGGTGGAGGGGCCGGACTGTTTTGCGCACTAAGCGCGCCAGCAAACCCCAGACTTCAAGACAATCCGAACAGAGGAACAATGCAGCTTCAGGTGGCACGAATCGGCAAGCCCCACGGCATCCGCGGCGAAGTGACCGTCCAGGTGCTCACGGATGCACCCGGTGACCGCTTTGTTCCCGGCACCCAGTTCGTGGTGGAACCCGCCTCGGCCGGCCCGCTGACCGTGGAGAGCGCCCGCTGGAACAAGGACATCCTGCTGCTGGCCTTCGAGGAAGTGGAGACCCGCAACGACGCGGAAGCCCTTCGCGGCGCCAAGCTCTTCATCGAGACCGAGGAACTGGACGCGGACGACGACGACGAGGGCTGGTACGAGCACGAGCTCGTGGGCCTGGACGTCCGGGTCGGGGACACCGTGGTCGGCAAGGTCTCCGGACTGCACACCCTGCCGGTCCAGGACCTGCTGGTGGTGACTGACCAGGACGGAAAGGAAATCCTGATCCCGTTCGTGGAGCAGATCGTCCCCGAGGTCAATATCGCCGAAAAGTACGTCCTCGTCACCCCGCCGGCCGGACTCTTCGACGTCAACACCGAGCCCGGAGCCACCCCCGACGACGGCGACGCCGAGGGTACTGACACTGAAGCCGACGCCGAGGGTACCGACACTGGCGACGGGGACCGCGCCTGAGATGCGGATCGACGTCGTCAGCATCTTTCCCGAGTACCTGGCACCCCTGGAGCTCTCCCTCATCGGGAAGGCGCGCCAGGACGGGCTGCTCGAACTGAACGTCCACGACCTCCGTGACTTCACCACGGACCGGCACCGCACGGTGGACGACACCCCCTACGGCGGCGGCGCCGGCATGGTAATGAAGCCCGAACCTTGGGCGCAGGCGCTGGCCGCCGTCGCCGAGGCGGCGCCCACGGGGTCCGCCGGGGAAGCCGCCGACGAGAGCCGCAAGCCGGTGCTGATCGTTCCGTCCCCGGCCGGGGAGCGCTTCAGCCAGGCGATTGCGCACGAACTCGCGGACGAGGACCAGCTGGTCTTCGCCTGCGGACGCTACGAGGGCATCGACGAACGCGTCCTGGACTGGGCCGCGGACCACTTCACCGTCCGGCCCATGAGCCTGGGCGACTACGTCCTGAACGGCGGCGAGGTGGCCGTGCTGGCCATGGTCGAGGCCGTGGGGCGCCTGCTGCCCGGCGTCGTCGGCAACCCCGAGTCGCTCGTGGAGGAATCGCACTCCGACGGCCTGCTGGAATATCCGGTCTACACGAAGCCCTCCAGCTGGCGGGACCGCGAGGTCCCCGCCGTGCTGCTGAGCGGAAACCACGGCAAGATCGCGCAGTGGCGGCGGCACGAACAATACCGGCGGACCGCTGAACGCCGCCCGGACCTGCTCGACGTATTCGACGCCGGCAAACTGCCCCGCGCGGACCGCACAGCGTTCGGGGAACTCGGGTACGACGTCGTCGACGGCCGGCTCCAGCGCCGCCCGGACGCCTGAGCTAACCCGATCCGCCACAGCCAATTCACCAAAACACCCCGGAATGTGGCAAAATTAGTCCTTGTGCCTGCTGGGTCGCGAACCTGCCACAGGGGGAGCGTCACCAACAGCGGCACCCCGGCCCCGTCAATTCCTGACGGAACCGGAACGACAAAACTTTCGGCGGGAATTTCCGGTGCGCTACGGCGCCCGGGCTTGGCCGCCGTGACCCAACGTGAATGACCTGTGGCGTTCACCAGGAGTGGATCAATGCATATCCTCGATTCCGTAGACGCAGCCTCGCTGCGCAACGATGTTCCCGAGTTCCGCGCGGGTGACACCATCAAGGTGCACGTGAACATCATCGAAGGCAAGAACTCCCGTGTCCAGGTCTTCCAGGGCTTCGTCCTGGGCCGCCAGGGCGACGGCGTCCGCGAAACCTTCACCGTCCGCAAGGTCTCCTTCGGCGTCGGCGTGGAGCGTACCTTCCCGGTACACTCCCCGATCCTCGACAAGATCGAGCTCGTCTCCAAGGGTGACGTGCGCCGCGCCAAGCTTTACTACATGCGTAACCTGCGTGGTAAGGCTGCGAAGATCAAGGAAAAGCGCGACTTCCAGCCCGCCAAGTAAGTCCTCCGGACTTCCCAGCGGATCCACGGACAGGTCCCGGCATGCGCCGCGACCAGCCGCCACTGCGCTGTTCAATTTAGAAGAGCGCCAGAGGACACGGATCATGGAACAGACAAAACGCCGGCCCAGGAAACTGGGCTGGCGTTTTGCGCTTCTGGGGCTGGTCCTCGCCGTCATCATCAGCGGCCTGGTCCGCTCCCTCTGGCTGGATGTCTACTTCATCCCGTCGGCGTCGATGGAGCCGCTGCTGCGCGACGGGGACAGGATCGTCGTTTCCCGCACCGGCTTCGCGGGCGAACCGGTCCGCCGCGGCGACGTCGTGGTATTCGACGGCCGTGGTTCCTTCGCCCCGCTCAACAGCGGCAACGGCCCGGCGGCCGACCTTCTGGCCGGCGCCGGCCACTGGCTGGGCCTGACCGGCAGCGACACGACCTACGTCAAACGCGTCATCGGCCTGCCCGGCGACCACGTGGTCTGTTGCGACGCGGACAGCCGACTCACAGTCAACGGCCAGCAAGTTCAGGAACCCTATCTCTATGAGGGCGATGCCCCCAGCCAGTTAAAGTTCAGCGTGATTGTCCCGGACGGCCGGCTTTGGCTCATGGGGGACCACCGGTCCAAGTCGGCTGATTCCCGCAGCCTGCTGGGCGCGCCCGGCGGCGGAATGGTCCCGCTGGACCGCATCATCGGCCGGCCGGTACAGATCATCTGGCCGCTTGATAGATTTGCAGCAATACCGCGGCCCAACGAAGCCGCCACAACGATGAAGAACGGACAGTAGATGCCCGAGACCGGACCCCGGACACCCGATCCGCAAGGGCAGGACCAGCCCCTGGTGACCTCCACGCCAACCCCCGGCAGCGACCAGCCGGCTCCGGCGCATGCGCGCCGTGCGAAAGACCGCGGCGGCCGCAGCCCCGTGTTCCTCTGGTTCAAGGAGGTCGCCACCGTGGTGGTGATCGCCGTCGTGCTGTCCTTCCTGATCAAGACCTTCCTGTTCCGGGCCTTCTACATCCCGTCCGAATCGATGATGAACACCCTGGACGTCAACGACCGGATCTTCGTCAACCTGCTGGTCCCGGAGCCTATCGCCATGCAGCGCGGTGACGTCGTGGTGTTCCGGGATACCAAGGGCTGGCTGGCGCCCACCGCCCAGAAGCCGGCCGGCGCCTTCGCCGGCGTGCAGGACGCGCTGACCTTCGTGGGCCTGCTCCCGGACAACTCCCAACAGCACCTCGTCAAGCGCGTCATCGGCCTGCCGGGCGACCACGTGGTCTGCTGCGACGGCAGCGGCCGGCTCACCGTCAACGGTGCGCCGCTGGACGAAAAGTACATCAACAGCGCCGAGGTGCCCCAGGTGCGCGACTTCGACGTCGTGGTCCCGGCCGGCAAGGTCTGGGTGATGGGCGACAACCGGAACCACTCCGCCGATTCCCGCGCCCACACGGACAGCAACGGCGGCTTCATCGACGTGGCTGATATTGAAGGCAAAGCCGCCGTGATCGCCTGGCCGCTGAACCGGATCACGGCCCTGGACAACTACCCGGACGTCTTCCGCGGCGTCCCGGCCGCAAGCGGAAAGTAGGGACAGCAGCCGTGTCCGCAGCACCAACCCTCGACTACGAGCACCGCTTCCGCGGCTCGGGCGCCCGGCTGCTCGCCGGGATCGACGAGGTGGGCCGCGGCGCCCTGGCCGGCCCCGTCAGCGTCGGCATCGCCGTCGTGGACCTGCACCAGCAGGAGCTGCTCGCGGACGTGCGGGACAGCAAGCTGCTCAAAGCGGCGGACCGGGAGCGGCTCGAGCCGCTCGTACGGAGCTGGAGCGTCGCCTCCGCCGTGGGGCACGCCAGCGCCGCGGAAATCGACACACTCGGAATCATCGGCGCGCTCCGGCTCGCCGGAAGCCGGGCCTGGTTCTCAGTGCTGGCCGCCGGCGTGACGCCGGATGTGGTGCTGCTGGACGGCAGCCACAACTGGCTCTCACCCGTGGCGCAGGCCTCCCTGTTCGACGAAGGGCCGCAGGAGCCGGGCTGCGACGCGCCGGTCCACACCCTGGTGAAGGCCGACATGCAGTGCCTGAGCGTGGCCGCGGCATCCGTGCTGGCCAAGGTCGAACGCGACCGCCAGATGACAGCACTGCACACCGAATTCCCGGCCTTCGGCTGGAACGAAAACAAGGGCTACGGCACCGCCGCGCACAAGGACGCGCTCCGCGCCGCGGGTCCGTCCCCGTACCACCGCGTGAGCTGGCAGCTGCTCCGCGACTGAGCGTGGGCCCCCGCAGGCGCGCGGGAGCCGGGGGCGGGACCGCCGGTGGCGCGCGGCCGGCGCCCGATGGTGCAAGATGGAACCATGAGTGCCGAGGACCTTGAAAACTATGAAACCGACATGGAGCTGCAGCTCTACCGCGAATACCGCGACGTCGTCGGACTGTTCAGCTATGTGGTCGAGACCGAACGGCGTTTCTATCTGGCCAACCACGTGGACCTGCAGGCCCGCAGCGCCGACGGCGAGGTGTACTTCGACCTGACGCTGCAGGACGCCTGGGTGTGGGACGTGTACCGCTCCGCCCGGTTCGTCAAAAGCGTCCGCGTCATCACCTTCAAGGACGTCAACGTCGAAGAGCTCCCGCGCAGCGAGGAACTCGCCCTGCCCAAGGTGGAGGGCCTGGGGAACTGACGTTTCCCACATAGCTGAACCGTCCCCTGTGGCGTCGTCTTCGCAGGACGCACGCTGGAGGCATGAGAGCTAAGGACGTGCTGGGCCGCCGCGGCGAAGAACTCGCCGCCGGCTTCCTCGAAGCGCAGGGCATGCGGATTGTGGACCGCAACTGGCGCTGCCCCGAGGGCGAGATCGACATTGTGGCGCTCGACGGCGACGCCCTGGTCATCGCCGAGGTCAAGACTCGCAAATCCCTCGCCTACGGGCACCCCTTCGAAGCCGTGGGCGTGGACAAGCTCGCGCGGCTGCACCGGTTGGCCTCGGCGTGGTGCCGGGACCATGAGCTGCGGATGCCGTTGCGCCGTGTGGACGTCATCGCCGTGCTCGACGACGGCACCGGCGGACCGGCCATCGAACACCTCAAAGGGGTGGGGTAGGTGGCGCTGGGTCGGACCTATGCGGTGGCGCTGGTCGGCCTGAACGGCTACATCGTGGAGGTCGAAGCCGACATTGGACAGACCCTGCCGGCATTCGTGATCCTGGGGCTGCCGGACGCCTCGCTGAACGAGGCGAAGGAACGGATTCGGTCCGCGGCGCAGAACTCGGGTATCCCGCTGAGCCGGCGGAAGATTACCGCGAACCTGATCCCGGCGTCGTTGCCCAAGCGAGGCTCCGGCTTCGACCTGTCCATCGCCATGGCCGTACTGCTGGCCGCCAACGACGTCCGCCCCACCGGGCGGCATGTCTTCCTGGCGGAACTCGGCCTGGACGGGCGCCTGCGCCCCGTGCGCGGCATCCTCCCGGCCGTCATGGCCGCGGTGCAGGCCGGCTATCCGGACGTGGTGGTGGCGCAGGCCAACGCCGCCGAGGCCGCCCTGGTTCCCGGTGCCCGGGTCCGCGGCTACCGCACCCTGGCCCGGCTGGCCTTCGATTTCGGCGCCGACCCGCAGGAATTGGTCCTGGACTTCGAGCCCGACGAGGAGGAACCGGACGACGCCGGTGCCGCTGCCGCGGCCGGCACCGTGCCGGACATGTGCGACGTCTCCGGCCAGACCGACGGGCGTCGGGCGCTGGAAGTGGCAGCCGCCGGGGCCCACCACGTCCTGCTCACCGGGCCCCCGGGGGCCGGCAAGACGATGCTGGCCGAACGGCTGCCCGGCCTGCTGCCGGACCTTGGCGACAAGGCGGCGATGGAAGTGACAGCCATCCATTCGCTGAGTTCGCTGACCTCGGCCACAATCACGCTGCTGCGCCGGCCGCCCTATGAGAACCCGCACCACACGGCCACAGCGGCCGCTATCATCGGCGGCGGATCGGGGCTTCCGCGTCCGGGCGCGGCCTCCCGCGCCCACCGCGGCGTGCTGTTCCTGGACGAGGCCCCCGAGTACGAGCGACGCGTCCTGGACGCCCTCCGGCAGCCGCTCGAGAGCGGCGAACTGGTCATCCACCGCGCCGCCGGCACGGCGGCTTACCCGGCCCGGTTCCAGCTGGTCCTCGCCGCCAACCCCTGCCCCTGCGGCAAGGCCTCCGGCAAGGGTGTGGACTGCACCTGCACCCCGATGATGCGGCGCCGCTACCTCGCCAGGCTGTCCGGGCCGCTGCTGGACCGGGTCGACATCCAGCTCGAGGTTGAACGCGTGGCACTGGCAGACTTCGGCCAGCCCCGCGCCGAAGAGAGCACAGCCGAGATCGCGGCCCGGGTGCGGGCCGCCCGGGAACACCAGCTGGACCGGCTCCGGCCGCTTGGGCTGGAAACCAACGCGCAAGTACCGGGACGGGTACTCCGCGGCCCGCTGAGGCTGGCGGGCCCGACCACCCGGATCCTCGACCGGGCACTGGAACGCGGCGCCCTCACGGCCCGCGGCTATGACCGGGTGCTGCGCCTGGCCTGGACCCTGGCGGACCTCTCCGGCCGCGCCGTCCCTGACGCAGACGACATCGGCCAGGCGCTCGGCCTCCGGCAGGCCACAGCCACTGCCGCCTGACGGCACCCCAACCGGCCCGGCGCCCAATCCGACCCCCGCCCCCACGACGCGCAGCATAAGGAGAACGTAGCACCATGACTGAAAACGAAAGGAATGCCCGGGCCGCACTGTCTAGGCTCCTGGAACCCCAGGACGCCGCAGGCCTGGCCCTCGTCAGCGTAGCCGGGGCGGAAGACGCCCTCAGGATCGCGACCGGGCACCTGGCCGCCGGTCCCGGGCTGGAACAGGAACTGTCCCGGGTGCTGGCGGAAAACGGCGCAGGCGGCGGCTGGACCGGCCTGGGTATGGCACTGAAGCGTTGGGCCCCGCGGGTGCCCGACCTGGCACCGGCGCGTGACCTCGCGACCGTGCAGCGCCTCGGCGGACGCCTGATCATTCCGACGGACGAACTGTGGCCCGGCCAGCTCGCGGACCTGGGGCTGCAGGAACCGCTCTGCCTGTGGTGGCGGGGCGTGGAACAGGAATTGCCGGCTGTGAACAAGGCCATTGCGCTGGTGGGCTCAAGGGACAGCACCTCGTACGGCTCCGCCGTGACGGGCGATCTTGCCTACGCGCTGGCCCAGCGGGGGTTCACGATCATCTCCGGCGGCGCCTACGGCATCGACGCCCACGCGCACCGGGCCGCACTGGCCGGTGCCGCCGGCGGTTTGCCAACCATCGCCGTCATGGCCGGGGGAGTGGACCGGTTCTACCCCGCGGGCAACGAGGACTTGCTCCGCGCGGTCGCCAACCAAGGAGCCGTCCTGGCCGAGGTCCCGCCGGGGTCGGCGCCGACGAGGTACCGCTTCCTGCAACGCAATAGACTCATCGCGGCCCTGGCTGGCGTCACCGTGGTGGTCGAGGCACGGTGGAGGTCCGGGGCGCTGAACACCGCCCACCATGCCGAGGTGCTTGGCCGGGCCGTCGGAGCGGTCCCCGGCTCGGTCCACAGTGCAAACTCGGCCGGCTGCCACCGCTTGCTGCGCGAAGGCGGGGCGGTATGCGTCACGGACGCGGGCGAGATCGCCGAACTCGCGTCGCCCAGCGGTGACTCGCTGCCGGAGGCCAAGTCCGGCCGAGTGGAGGCCCACGACGGACTGACCCTCGAGGACCTGGTCCTGCTGGACGCGCTTCCGCTGCGGATCACGAGCACTGTCGAGAAGCTCGCCACGGTCGCCGGGCTGAGCCCGGAATCGGTCCGCGCAGGCCTCGGCCGCCTTGGCCTGCTGGGCCTGGCGGAATCCCGAAGTGGCGGCTGGAAACGGTCCTCAGCGGCGGGATGAGGCGCGGGACCGGCCGGACAATGCGGCGCGCCGCCAGGCTGCGCGAGTGCCGGACCGATTGCTGGGAGAGTTGGACGGTGTCAACACAGCAACTGCCCGCAGCTCTCACCGAAGCCACCCACGGATTCGGCCGGTATATGGAGGCGGAGCGTGGCCGATCCGCCCACACCGTGCGCGCCTACCTTTCCGACGTCGGGAGCCTGCTGGCGCATGCGGTCACGGAGGGCGCCGGGGAACTGGCCGACCTCGAACTCGGTACCCTGCGCCGCTGGCTTGGTGCCCAGAGCGAAGCGGGAAAGTCCCGCGCCACACTGGCCCGGCATGCCGCCACCGCGCGGGCCTTCACCGCCTGGGCCGTCCGCGAGGAACTCATCGCCGTTGACCCGGCACTGCGGCTGAGGGCACCGAAGCGGGAGAAGTCCCTGCCCGGCGTGTTGCAGCGGGGGCAGGTGCAGCGGCTCGTGGACGGGGCGGAGGCGGCCGCGGCTGAGGGCGAGCCGCTGGCCCTGCGGAACCGCGCCATGCTGGAACTGCTCTACGCCACCGGTGTGCGCGTCGGCGAGCTGTCCGGCCTGGATGTGGACGATCTCGACCCGGACCGTCGGACCCTGCGGGTTATCGGCAAGGGCAACAAGGAGCGCACGGTGCCGTATGGCCTCCCGGCGGCGCTCGCCGTCGACGACTGGCTGCGCCGCGGACGTCCGGCTCTGGCCGCGGACGGTTCGGGCCCGGCGCTCTTCCTCGGCGCGCGGGGCAAGCGGGTGGATCAGCGCCAGGTCCGCAGCGTCGTGAAGGGGCTCCTGGACGGGCTGGGGGACACCTCGGCGACCGGTCCGCACGCCTTGCGGCATTCGGCGGCCACGCACCTGCTCGACGGCGGGGCGGACCTCCGTGCCGTGCAGGAGATCCTTGGCCACAGCAGCCTGGCCACCACCCAGATCTACACCCACGTCTCGGTCGACCGGCTCCGCAAGAGCTACCAGCAGGCCCATCCGCGGGCGTGAACTGCCCGCCTCCCGAGCCGTGAGCCGCCGCCCCCGGGACGCCCGGTTGACGGCATCCCAAGCCGAAACGACTCGCCGGGAGCGACGCGCCGAATTGCACTGGCGTAATTAGCCGGGGTACGGCAGAATGAGACTCACGCCCGGCAACTTTCAAGTGGTGCTTGAAGCTCTTGAGCATCGTTACACCACCTGAGATCCGGACCTATTTTTTGCAGCGTGTGGCTTTGATAATGCTTTGAAAAAACTGAATAGTCTGGCAGGGGCAACCGCCCCGCACGCGGATCCGCGCAACAGACGGACATCCAGGCAGAGGTCGTTGGGGAAGACGTACCTATAGCTATGGAGGATGGAATGTCTGTTGCACTAACCCGTGGTGTCCTGTTCGTTCACTCGGCCCCGACCGCCCTGTGCCCCCACGTTGAGTGGGCCATTGGGTCTGTCGTGGACAAGCGGACGGACCTTGAGTGGACTGCCCAGCCCGCTGCGCCCGGAATGTTCCGGGCCGAGCTGTCGTGGACCGGAACGCCGGGCACGGGGGCTCAATTGGCGTCCGCACTCCGCGGCTGGGCGCACCTGCGCTACGAGGTCACCGAGGAACCCAGCCAGGGCGTCGACGGGGGCCGCTGGTCGCACACCCCGGAACTCGGCATCTTCCACGCCGTCACGGACGTGCACGGCAACATCATGGTCTCCGAGGACCGCATCCGCTACGCCTACGAATCCGGCGCCGGTGACCCCTCCGCGGTCTACCACGAGCTCTCCTTGGCGCTCGGCGAGGCCTGGGACGAGGAACTCGAACCCTTCCGGCACGCCGCCGAAGGCGCCCCGGTGCGCTGGCTCCACCAAGTCGGCTAGGACCGCCACCGTCCGAACCCGGGACTCCCCGCAGCACAAGACACCCCGCACTCCATAGCAACGCCAAATGACAGATGGCGGCAATGTTCTTGAAGAACATTGCCGCCATCTGTCATTTCGGCGTGAGGGGCCGGGGGAGCCGGAGCCCGTCTAGAGGCTGCGGACGGCGATGACGGCGTTGTGGCCGCCGAAGCCGAAGGAGTTGCTCAGCGCCACGATGCTGCCGCCGGGCAGGGCACGCTCGGAGGTGACCACGTCGAGCGGGATCTCCGGGTCCTGGTTTTCGAGGTTGATCGTCACCGGCGCCTTGCGCTCGTACACGGCCAGGACGGTCAACACGGCTTCCACCGCGCCGGAGGCGCCCAGCAGGTGCCCCATCTGGGACTTGGTGGCCGATACCGCCACGTTGTCGACGTGGTTGCCGAGGGCGGCCTTGAGGGCGGTGTATTCGGGCTTGTCGCCGACCGGGGTGGAGGTGGCGTGCGCGTTGACGTGCACCACGTCCTCAGCCTGGATCCGGCCGTCGAACATGGCCGCCTTGAGCGCCCGGGTGGCGCCGAGGCCCTCCGGGTCCGGAGCGGTGATGTGGTAGGCGTCCGCGGTCACGGAGGTGCCGGCCAGTTCGGCGTAGATCCGGGCGCCGCGGGCAAGCGCGTGTTCCTCGGCTTCGAGGACCAGCGCGCCGGCGCCCTCACCCATGACGAAACCGTCGCGGTCGCGGTCGTACGGCCGTGAGGCGTGCTCGGGATCGTCGTTGCGGCGCGAGAGCGCCTGCATCGAGGCGAACGCGGCAATCGGCATCGGGTGGATGGCGGCTTCCGCGCCGCCGCAGACGACGACGTCGGCCTTGCCGGAGCGGATCAGGTCCAGTCCCACGTGCACGGCTTCGGTGCCGGACGCGCAGGCGGAGACGGGGGTGTGGGCGCCGGCGCGGGCACCCAGGTCAAGGCTGACAGCCGCGGCCGGGCCGTTCGGCATCAGCATCGGCACGGTCATGGGCAGGACCCGGCGGGGGCCCTTTTCGCGGAGGGTGTCCCAGGCGTCCAGGAGGGTCCAAACGCCGCCGATGCCGGTAGCGAAGGCCACGGCCAGACGGTCGTGGTCGATGTCGGTGATGCCGGAGTCGGCCCAGGCCTCGCGGGAGGCCACCACGGCGAACTGCGTGGATGGGTCCATGCGCTTGGCTTCGACCCGGCTCAGGACTTCTAGGGCGGGAGTGGAGGCGCGTGCCGCGAAGTGCACGGGCAGCTCGTACTTGGCTACCCAGTCGTCCTCAAGCGTGTGCGCGCCGGAGACGCCCTTCAGCGCGTTCTTCCACATCGTGGGGACATCGCCGCCGATGGGCGTGGTGGCACCCAGACCGGTAATGACTACTTTGCGTGTCATGGGATCACTCTCTGTCGGTGCGCCTGCCGTGTCCGGAGCCTGATAAATCGGCCGGGGCCTGCGTAGGGAAAACTTGGGGGTCGAGCTAAAGGTGGGCCAAAGGGAGGCAGCGGTGGTGTTCCGGCCCGGGAAGCTGTTGAAGCGTCCCGGGCCGGCCACCGGTCCGGCCGGGGCCGGCTGAAGCCAGGGTGCAGGCGGAATCAGGCCTGGGCGCTGGCGATGAAGCTGACAGCGTCGCCGACGGTCTTGAGGTTCTTGACCTCTTCGTCCGGGATGCGCACGCCGAACTTTTCTTCGGCGTTGACCACGATGGTCATCATCGAGATGGAGTCGATGTCCAGGTCCTCGGTGAAGGACTTGTCCAGCTCGACGGCCTCGGGGGCCAGGCCGGTTTCTTCGTTGACGATTTCAGCCAGTCCGGCCAGG
>JAPLAM010000022.1 GCA_026393275.1 Arthrobacter sp. | reverse complement strand
GCTGCAGGACGACGCCGTTGATGACGCCCTCGGGCAGGCCCTTGGACAGGTCGGCGACCTCAACCTCGAAGCCGAGCGCCTCGGCGCGGCCCTTGACGATCGCGATGGTCTGCGGGAGGCAATCGGCGTCCAGGACGGTCTTGCCGTCGTGTGCCGTCTTGTTCTTGTTGGCCCGGCGCATCATCAGCACGGCCTCGGCGACGGCGGTGGCTTCGTCCAGAAGCGAGGCGTTGGCGATCGGCAGGCCGACGAGGTCCTGGACCATGGTCTGGAAGTTCAGCAGCGCCTCGAGCCGGCCCTGGGAAATTTCCGGCTGGTACGGGGTGTACGCCGTGTACCAGGCCGGGGCTTCGAGGATGTTGCGGCGGATGACGGCCGGCGTGACGGTGTCGTAGTAGCCCTGGCCGATCATCTGCACCGCGGTCTTGTTCTTCGCGGCCAGCTTGCGCAGCTCGCCAAGGACCTCCACCTCACTGAGGGCTTCCTCGAGGGCCAGCGGGGAGTCCTGCCGGATGTCCTTCGGGACGGCGGTGTCCACCAGCGCGTCGACGGTGTCGTAGCCGACGGCCTTGAGCATGGCGTCGACGTCGGCCTGGCGGCGGGCGCCGACATGCCGGTCAACGAAGGACGTGGAGGCTGAGGTAACAGTCACAAGGAACTCCATAAATAAGGCGGCGCAGGGTACGCCACATTGATTCGGGTTCCTCCCCGCTCTGTATTGGACCTGAGAGTTTCCGCGCCTCCTGCTGTTAGCAGGGGTCCGCTTGCACCGTCGGTGAGCACGGCTTGTCCAAGGACAATGCCGGCTGCTTTCCAGAGTTGCCTTGCCGCGGCGGTACGTGGGCCTGAGAGATTCCTGGGGAGGATTTGCTCCTACGGCGCCTGCTTGTACCTACTTGCAGAACTCTCCCGCCGCAGATCAAAGGCATATTCAATTGCTCGTGACCATAGTCACAGCTCCCATTGTCCTATGCCGGAGGCGTGTCCGCAAACTGCGACGACGCACCGGCCTCCGTGACGTACACCCCCTGCGCGCCCCCACCAGACCCTCCCGCAGATTTAGCAGGAACTGGAGAAACGCTCCCTCAACTCTTGCGAAATTTCCGGACACGCTCCCGCGGTTCTCGCGACAGTAGCGGACACGCTCCCGTCCGGCCGCAAGACCTGAGGGACCGCCCCTCCGTGAGCCGCCAAACCTGCGGGAGCGTTAGCCGCGCAGCCGTTCGACGGCGGCCACGAGGGCCTCGACGTCGCCGGCCAGGCCGACGGTCGTCTCGCCCGGGCCCCGGGCCAACATGGCATTGAAGTACAGCCCGTCACCCATGTACAGCACGGGCTTCGCCATGGTCGGGCCGACGTCGGCCGCGAGCAGCGCCAGCCAGCTCTCCTGGACCCCCGCCATCCGCCGCTGCGTCTCGGCGTGCGCCACTTCGGCCAGCCGGGTGGCGGCCACGAAGACCCGGTCCAGCGGGGTGTCCGCCCACACCGAGGATCGGATGAAATACGCCGCTGCACCTTCCGGGGCGGCTGCCATGGCATCGAGGTCCTCGGCGAGGAGCCGGTCCAGCCGCTCCAGCAGCACCGCGATCATGGCCTCCTTGTTGGGGAAGTGGTACAGCAAACCGCCCTTGGAGACGCCCGCCAGCCTGGCCACCGCATCCAGCGTCGCGGCGCGTTCGCCCTCGGCGATGAGGAGGGACTCGAAGGCGTCCAGGACGGCTTCGCGGGCGACGGGTTTTCTGGCCATGGCTCCCATCATGCCTGCCGGGGCGTAAATTTCTTAACTGTACCGTCCAGACGGTACAGTTAAGTTCCATGAACACCGCTATGCCCGCCACCGTCACCCGCCCCGCGCCGACCCCGCGTGCGCCGTGGCAGGACTGGCTGGCGCTAACCCTGCTCATGTTCCCGGTGCTGCTCGTGGCTGTGGACAACACGGCCCTGACCTTCGCGCTGCCCGCAATCGCCCGTAGCCTGGATGCTACCGGCGTGCAGCTGCTCTGGATTGTCGATTCATATCCCCTGGTTCTGGCCGGCCTGCTCGTGGCCATGGGCAGCCTGGGCGACAGGATCGGCCGCCGCCGGCTGCTTTTCGTCGGCAGCACGGGCTTCGCGGCGGTGTCCGCGGTGACGGCGTTCGCGCCCAGCGCGGAGTGGCTGATCGCCGGCCGGGCCGGGCTGGGCTTCTTCGGCGCGATGCTGATGCCGTCCACCCTGTCCCTGATCCGCAACATTTTTCCCCAGCCGAACCGGCGGCGGCTCGCGGTCGCGATCTGGGCCGCAGGCTTCTCCGGCGGCGCCGCGCTGGGCCCCGTATTCGGTGGCTGGCTCGTGGAACATCTCTGGTGGGGTGCGGTGCTCCTGGTCGCGGTGCCGATCGTCCTGCCGCTGCTGGCCTTCGGCCCGGCGCTGATCCCTGAATCCCGGGATCCGAAGCCGGGCAGGGTGGACGCTGCCAGCATTGGCCTGTCGCTGCTGGCGATGGTGCCGACGGTCTACGGCATCAAGATGCTGGCGACCGAGGGCGTGGCGCCTGGACCGCTCGCGGCCCTAGCCGTCGGCCTGGTGATGGGCTACGCCTTCGTCCGCCGCCAGCGCCGGCTGGCTGCGTCGGCGTCGGCGACTCCCCTGCTGGACCTGAGCCTCTTCGGCAACCCGGTCTTCAGCACCGCGATCATCGCCAACGTCCTGGCCCTGTTTTCCTACAACGGCTTCATCCTGTTCCTGGCCCAGCACCTGCAGCTGCTGGAGGGGCAGTCCCCCTCGGAGTCCGGCCTGGCGATGGTCCCGGCCCTGATCGCCACCGTCGTTGCCGGCCTGCTCGTCGTGCCGCTGGTGCGGCAGGTCCGGCCGGGCCTCGTTGTGGCGGGCGGCCTGCTCCTGAGCGCGGCGGCCTATGGCATCGTGGCCCTGGGCGACCACGGCGCCGGGCCGGGCCTGTTGCTGGTCGCCCTGCTGGTCCTGTGCGTTGGCGTCGGCGCGTCCGAAACCATTTCCAACGACCTGATTCTGGGGGCCGTGCCGGCGGCGAAATCCGGCGCGGCGGCGGCCATCTCCGAAACCGGCTACGAGGTCGGCTCCCTGCTCGGCACCGCCATCCTCGGTTCCATCCTGACCGCCTCCTACCAACACAATTTCCGACTCCCCGACGGCGCGCTGCAGGCGGCCCCGGCGGGGGCCCACCGCCCCGGCGAGACCCTCGCCGGGGCCGACGAGCTGGCACAGAGTCTGCCCGGCCCGCTGGCGGAGGCCGTAACGGCGGCCGCCCGGAGCGCCTTTGACTCCGGCGTCCACGTCACGGCCGCCATCGCGCTGGTGCTAATGGCCGGCGCCTCGGCCCTCGCCGCGGTCGTCCTCCGCAAGGTGCCGACGGCGGACTAGCAGCGGGCGTCAGGCCGCGTCGACGTAGGCCTTCAGCGCGTCGAGCAGGCCTGCGGTTCCCTCCTCACGGCCGGCCACCTGTTCGGCGTCGCTGGCGGCCGTCCCGGTGAAGAAGGCGCCCTGCTCGGTCAGGGTCAGGACGGTGCCCTCGCCGTCGGCCGCCAGCTCGATCGTGCTGAGCGAGACGGACATACGCCGGCCGTCGAGCAGCATCTCGTAGGTGTAGACGATCCGCTCATTCTCGACGATGTCGTGATAGACGGCATGCATGGTTGAGACCCAGCTGCCTTCCGGTCCGCCGACGTCGATCTCGCGGCCGCCCTCCCGGAAGTCGAGGCTGGACTCGCCCTGGTACCACTCCGGCGGGCCGCCGAACCACTTCTTCTTACTGGCGTGGTCGGCGAAGGCCGCAAAAACGCGGGATGGCGGCGCGTTCAGCCGACGTTCGAGGCTGAAGCTTGCATGCGTAACGGGGACATTCATGACGGGCTCCTAATTCTGCTCGGTGCTGATTCTGCTGGGTGCTGATTCTGCTGGGTGTTGAATGTGCTCAGTGTGGAGGCTGGGACTTCAGGAATTGCTCCAACCGGTCAAGGCGGCGCTCCTCCGGTGTCCGGCGCAGGCCCAGCCAGTTCTCGGCGCGCCGGACCGCGGCAGGGACAAGGCTGCAGCTGCGCACCCTGCCGATCTTTTCGCTGCGGATCAGGCCACTGGCTTCGAGGACCTGAAGATGCTGGACAATCCCGGGCAGGCTGATGGCAAAAGGTTCCGCCAGCAGCGAGACCGACGCCGGACCCTCGCACAGCCGGATCACGATGGCCCGGCGGGTGGGATCGGCGAGGGCATGGAAGACCCCGTCGAGTTCCGGCCCGTCGGGCGCATCCTGATTGTTAAGCACATACTTAAGTATGTGTCGCGCAGGTCGACTGTCAAGGGGTCCACGAAAGCACCAGTTCGCCAGCCCGACCGTTAAGCAGCAGCGTCCGACGCCGGGCGGGGACCCGGCGTCGGACGCTGCGGAATGCTGGTGGAAGGCGGCGGCTACTTCTTGGTGTCCGCCGTGGTGACGCTGGCGGTGGCGCGCATGGTTTCGGCGTTTACCATCCAGGCGTACTGCTCGAGTTTGGCAATGAAGGCGTGCAGGAGGTCCGCCGTGGTGGGGTCTTCTTCGTCCACCTCGTCGTGCACCTTGCGCATGGTGCCGACGGCGGCCTCGAGTGCGGCGACGATCTTCTCGATTGCGTCTTTGGTGTTGATCAGGCCGGCGGGGAATTCCGCAAGCGCGGTGGTCTTCGAAACCGTTGAGCTGCGGCCGTCCGGGAGGGCATGCAGGGCGCGCATGCGCTCTGCCATCTCGTCGGCGAATCCGCGGGCGGCTTCGATAATCTCGTCGAGCTGCAGGTGGAGGTCGCGGAAGTTCGTACCCACGATGTTCCAGTGGGCCTGCTTGCCCTGGATGTGGAGTTCGATCAGGTCCACGAGAACGGCCTGCAGATTGTTCGTCAGGGTCGGTGAAGCTTTCATGCTTCCTCCTTCATAGGAACGGCTGGTACGGCGTTATGCCTCAGACGCTACTCCAGTGAAGATGCGGCCTGCGATGGTCACGGCGGAATTTCACGATCAGCTTACTAAGTGAGCTTAGTAAGCTCCCGGTATCGCTTTAGACGGCCTGGTTCAGCATGGGCCCCGGCGGGAAGATGGCACGGGTAATTCCCCCGGTCGTGGCCTCGGACAGCTGGGCGAGGTAGTCGTTGCGCCGCCGCGGTGTGATCCGCGACTGCGGCTCGAAGCCCTGGTCCGGGTCGTCCGCGTAGTGGGCGGCGAGGCCGTCGCGCATCAGGCGGATCGCCTCCGCGCGCTGCTGCGACACGGCGGCGTGGGTGGAGCCCAGTTCAGCCGCCAGGTCCTTGACGGTGCGGTCACCGAAGTAGATCTCCTCGACCACATAGCGCATCCGCTCCGGCAGCGACTTCACGGCGGCCCGGAGATACTGCAGCCGTTCGTCCGCGAGCACGGAGCTTTCCGGGGACAAGGTTTCCGCGGCCAGCGTGTCGACGACGGCGTCGTCGAGCGGCGTAAGAGTGCGGGACGCGTCCGCGAGCGCCGCTTCCACGACGCTTTGCTGGACACCCAGCGCGGAGGCAATCTCGTCGACGGAGGGCGTGCGCCCGAGCGCCGCCGCGAGGGTGTCGTGGACCGACATCGTCTCTTTGATCCGGCGGCGGGCGGAGCGTGTGGCCCAGTCGCTGGCCCGCATCTCGTCCGCGAAGGCACCCAAAATTCGACGGCGGGCGAACGCACCGAAGGGCACGCCCAGGTCAGGGTCGAAGGAGTCGGCCGACGTAATCAGGGCCACGGCGCCAGCCGACGCCAGGTCATCGCGCGAGAGGTGGGACGCCTTCGAGCACAAATCTGAGACGAGGTAGCCCACCAGCGGCAAGTGCTGAGTGACCATCTCGTTGCGTTCCACGCGATTCAATAGTGTGTCCCCCCATGAGACCGGATCAGGAGCTAAAAACCCTGAGAGCCGCACCCGCCAACGGTCCCGCACTCCCCCCATGGGAGGCGATGTTCCGGGCTCGGGTACAGCACTCAGAACGAAACCTATCACCTGATTCTGAATCTGCGTGTACCCTCAGGAAAAAGCTTGGCGGAAAATGCGGAAAGCCGTATTTTGGGGCGCCTGGCAAGGGAATGGGGCCCATGGGTGCGGGGGATCTTTCGGCGGCGCTGTGGCAAGAGCGGCGGCAGTTGGAACTGCTGTTGTTCAGGTTGGAAACCCAGCGCCTGCATGTTGCCGCCGGCAACATCCACTGGTTGACCTTTACCGCCTCCGAAGTCGAGGCCGTGCTGGACCGCTTGGGCTTTGAAGCGCTGGCCCGCAACGTCGAATCTGCGGCAGTCGCAGGCGAATGGGGCCTGCCGGCGCAGGCGACCCTGGTCGAACTGATCGCCTCCGCCCCGTTGGGTCCCTGGCCCGCCATCCTGCAGGACCATCTCGATGGCCTGCGCGAATTACTGGCCCGTCTGCGTCAAGCCGCCCGCACCAACGAAGAACTGCTCCGCAGCCTCGAACTTCCGGCCGGGCCGGGTGACCCGGCCGGGCTGCTTGACCATTTGGCGATCGCGGGAAACATTGAGCGCGCCTTGGCCATTACGCGCCGCGCCACCCAGCCGCTGATGGCCCAGTACCTCGGCGACGACGCGAATTCCCGCTAGGCGGTTTTGTCGCTGCGGCTGGCGGCCGCCGGGGGTAGCAGCCCGCGCAGCGCATCTTCGGTGTCGGGGCCGGCCTCGGCACCTGCTTCAGCCGCCGCCAGGTTCGCCGCGGCGATAGCCTCGATGACCTCCCGGCGCTGGATCGGGACGCCGCGGGGCGCCTCGATGCCGATCCGGACGCCGTCTCCGCGGCCTTCCAGAACAGTGATGACGATGCCGTCGCCGATCATGATCTGTTCGCCCGGCTTGCGTGTGAGTACCAGCATTCCCTCAATCTACCCTTCGCGTCCGGCCGCCGCGGCCCAGGGCATCGGCCGGGTCGCCGGCAGGGCGTCGATCCAGCCCACCGGCAAGCCGAGTGCGTCCACGCTTTCGGGGCTGGCGGTGTCCGCCGCGCCTACCACCGCCACCGCGGCGACCTCGAGCCGCGCGCGCAGCAGGCCGACCCAGCGTGCGGTGTCTTCGTGCTTGCGTCCGGCGTCCACGACAGCCCAGACCTGGTCCGGCGCGAGGGCCGCGATCGCCTGGAGCCGTGCCAGGGTGTTGCGCGCCTTGCCCAGGCCGAAGGCCGCCAGCACGGTTTGCTCCGTTTCCACGGCGTGGGCACGGGCCGCGGTCGCGCTTTGGCGGCCGTCCAGGTGCAGGTGGCCATAGGCGCTCAGCTCCCCCGCCGTACGGACGTCCGCGCCCCCGGTGGCGATGGACATGGCCAGCGCCGTGTCCAGCGCGTCGTCGCCGAGACCCACCAGCACTACCAGGTCCCCGGTGCCGGTCAGCGGGGCCGGGACCCTCTCGCGCACGGGCGCGCCGGTCCTCGGGGACGGCGACGGCGAGACCGGTTCCGGCGTGGGGGCCGGGACCGGCGTCAGGCCTTCCACCGAGGCGCTCACCGGGCGCGCCGGAACCGCGGGATCGGCCGGTGCCGTCTGGGCTGCCGGCGGCCGGAGTCCGGAGCCGAGTTGGTCCAGCAGCTCCGCAAAACCGGGCGACTCGGTCGAGACGCCGGCGTTTCCCGTCCGGTGCAGGGTCAGCTCGGCGGCATCGGCCTCTGCCAGCAGGGCGGCGATCGCGTCCCCCTGCAGCTCATGGCCGGGGACGGCGGCAAGCCGCTGCCTGCCCTGCGCCGGCCCGGGCCGGGAAGTGTTACGCGGCGTGTCGGCGGCCGGCTCCACGATCTCACCCTCGGCGAGGATGTCGGCGTCCGGTATGACTTCCCCGGTGACGACGTCGTGCCGGGGCTGGACCTCGATGATGGCCTCGTAGCGGTTCGCGGCGAAGAGCCCGGCGATGCCGGGGCTGCTGACCCGCTCGGCGGACACGATGCGGGCCGCCGGGCCGTACTGGAGTTCCGCCTTGCTGCGGATTTCCTCCAGCGAGGTTCCCTTAAGCCGATAGCGGTTCGGCATGGCGCACGACTCCTACAGTTTCGATCCGGACATTGGCGGAGGTGACTTCCCGGTAGGACAGTACCGGGACGGAACCGGGCTGCGCTCCGATCAGCCGGTGGATGGCCGGACGCAGCGCCGGGGCGCAGACCAGGACGGCCTGCCGGTTGGCGGCGGCGGCGGAGTCCACCGCGTTGCGCACCGAGCGGAGGACGGCGTCGAGCCGGTCCTGTCCCATCACGATCTGGCTGCCGCCCTCGGCGGGCCGCATGTCCTCCAGCATGGACTGCTCGAGGAGCGGGTCGATCATGATCACGTTGAGCACAGGGCCTTCCATGAATTTCGCGGTCAGCGCCGGTCCCAGCGCTTGGCGGGCCGCCTCCACGAGCGACTCCGGGTCCGTGGAAACCTTGGCCCGGAGGGTGAGCGCCTCGTAGATGCGGGCGAGGTCGTTGATGGGGACCTGTTCGTCGAGCAGGCCTTGGAGGACGCGCTGCAGCTCGGCGAGCGAGAGCAGCGCCGGGGTGAGTTCGTCGACGGCGGAGGGGCTCTGCTTGCGGACGCCCTCGGTCAGCACCCGGACGTCCTCGCGGGACAGCAGCCGCGCGGCGTTGGCGGTGACGATCGAGGACAGGTGGGTCACCAGGACCGAGACGCGGTCGATCACGGTGGCGCCGGTCATTTCGGCGTTGTGCCGCATTTCGGCCGGAACCCATTTCCCGGCGAGGCCAAAGACCGGTTCGATCATCGCGACGCCGGGCAGCGAGTCCAGCGAGTCGCCCAGGGCCAGCATCTGGCCTGCCGGGGCGGTGCCGCGGCCCGATTCCACCCCCGCGATGCGGATGGCGTAGGTGGCCGGCGGCAGGTCCACGCTGTCCCGGGTGCGGACCGGCGGGATGACCAGGCCCAGTTCCATGGCGATCTTGTGCCGCAGCGACCGGACCCGGGCCAGCAGGTCGTCGGAGGCGCCGGAGACCATGTCAACAAGGTCGGGGGCCAGCAGGATCTCCACCGGGTGGATCCGCATGTCCTCGAGCAGCTTCTCGTTCGGGTCCAGTTCCGGGGAGTTCAGCGCTGCGGTCTCGGCGTCGCGGGCTTTCTCCGCCTGCCGCTGGCCGGCGGCGGTGCGGCGTGAGGCCAGGATCAGCCCGGCACCGACCAGGATGAACGGGATGGGCGGCATGCCGGGGATCAGGGCCATGGCGAAGGCGGCGACGCCGGCGATCATGAGGGCGTTGGGTGACTGCAGCAGCTGGGTGGACGCGGTCCGGCCCATGTCCGCTTCGGCGTTGGAGCGGGTCACGATCATGCCGGTGGAGACGGCCATGAGCAGCGCCGGGATCTGTGTGACGAGCCCGTCGCCCATGGTCAACAGGCCGTAGGTGTTGAGGGCGTCGCCGATGCTCTGGCCGCGCTGCAGCATGCCGATGGCGATGCCGCCGACGAAGTTGATGATGATGATGATGATGCCGGCGATCGCATCGCCCTTTACGAACTTGGAAGCGCCGTCCATGGCGCCGTAGAAGTCGGCTTCGGCCGAGACCTCGGCGCGCCGCTCCCGGGCCTGGGTGTCGGTGATCAGGCCGGCGTTGAGGTCGGCGTCGATCGCCATCTGCTTGCCTGGCATGGCATCCAAGGTGAAGCGCGCCCCCACCTCGGCGACGCGCTCGGCGCCCTTGGTGACGACAACGAACTGGATGACCACCAGGATCAGGAACACGACGGCGCCGATGATCATGGAGCCGCCGACGGTCACCTTGCCGAAGGCCTCAATGACCTGCCCGGCGTAGCCGTTGCCGAGGACCAGGCGGGTGGAGGCGACGTTCAGGCCCAGCCGGAACAACGTGGCCACCAGCAGCAGCGAGGGGAAGACGGAGAAGTCCAGCGGCTTCTTCACGAACATGCTGGTCAGCAGCACCAGCAACCCCAGGAGGATGTTGCACACGATCAGGAAGTCCAGCAGCGGCGCGGGCAGCGGAACCACCAGCAGCATCACGATGCCGACGATCCCGATCGGGACCGCCAGCCGGGCGAGCCTGTTGTTCATGATGCGGTCCTTTCACAGACGCTGGTTCGAGAAATGTTCACAGGGCCGCCCCCGCCATGCGGTGCAGCCCGGCGCCGGCGCCGCGGGCCTTGAGCGACATGACGAAGGCCAGCACCCCGGCCACGGAGTGGTAGAAGTCCACCGGGATCTCCTGCCCCAGCTCGCAGGCGCCGTGCAGCGCCCGGGCGAGCGGGATGTCCTGGACCATCGGCACGTTTTTCGCTTCGGCTTCCTGCCTGATCCGCGCCGCGACGTGACCGGCGCCCTTGGCCACCACCCGCGGGGCGGACTTTCCGGGCTCGTACTTGAGCGCGACGGCGACGTGCGTGGGGTTGACGAGGACGACGTCGGCGTCGCTGATCGCCGCGATCATGCGGTTGCGGCTCATGGCCAGCTGCCGGGCCCGGCGCTGGGAGCGGATCAGCGGATCACCGTCGCTGCTCTTGTTCTCGTCCTGGACTTCCTTCTTGGACATCCGGGTCTTCTTCCGGTTCCGGCGCATGACGACGAAGAAGTCGACGGCCGCCAGCGCGATGCCGGCGAAGACGGCGAACTGGATCAGGGAGGCGATGCCGCCCCCGGCGGCCGCGACGACGCCGGACACCGGGAGGCCGCCCGCGGTCAGCAGCACGGGGATCATGCCCTGAATAACGGAATACAGCACAAGGCCCACGACGCTGGCCTTGAGCAGGGCCTTGACGCCGCCCCACAGGGCCTGAACGCCGAAAACTCGCTTCAGCCCGCTAAGGAGTTTGAAGTGCTCGAAGTCCACCCGGAACTTCTTCAGGTGGACGCCGCCCTGCAGTGCGGAGCCGACAAGGACGACGATGAACACCACGATCAGCAGGGGGCCCAGGGTTGCGCCCAGCGAGCCGAGGCCGCTTCCGAGGGCCGTCACGGCTTTCGCCGGGTCCGGCTGCGCCATGATGCCCCTGACGCTGAAGACCTGGTCGGTGGCGGCGTTGGCCCCGCGCTCCACGGTGGCGGGGACCATGACCGCGGCCGCGCCGACCGCCAGCCACGCGGTGAGGTCCTGGGAGCGCGAGAGCTGGCCCTTGGAGCGGACCTCCCGCATGCGTTTGTCGGTGGCTTGCTCGGTTTTTTCCTGTGAATCCGACATCAGCCCACCCCCAGCACGGTCTTGGCGGCCTGCCCGGCGAGGGTGGAGACGATCCTGGGCAGGGCGAGGAAGAGGAATCCTGCCAGCGCGAGGGTCAGCAGGATCTTGAGCGGAAAGCCCAGCGAGAAGGCGTTCAAGGCCGGGGCCACCCGGGTCAGCAAGCCAAGTCCGACGTCGGCGAGGAACAGCACCACCAGCAGCGGGCCGGCGATCTGGACGGCCGCGAGGAACATGCCCGTGACGGCGGAAGTCATGGCCTGCACCGGATGGGCGAGGTCCAGGCCGCCGGCCAGGGGCAGCGCGGTGAAGCTTCCGGTCAGTCCGCCGAGGACCAGCTGGTAGCCGTCGGAGGCAAACAGCAGGGCGAGTGCGGCCATTTGCAGCAGCCGGGTGAACTGGGCGCCGTTGACCATCATCTGCGGGTCGAATGCCTGGGCCATCTGGAAGCCGCTGAAGAGGTCGATCAGGCTGCCGGCTGACTGGACGGCCGAGAAGACCAGCAGGACGAGGAAGCCCAGGACCAGGCCGGTGACCAGTTCCAGGACCACGCCGGTGAGGAACCCGGCCATGTCGCGGGCGACGTAGCCGCCGGCGAGCCGCTGCGAGACAGCCAGGCCCAGGCCAACGCCCAGCATCGCCTTGATCCGGCCGGGAAAAGCCTGGTGCGCGAAGGGCGGCGCGACGATCAGGAATGCCGTCATCCGGACGGTGGCCAGCAGGAGAACCTCCAGCCACGTCTGGTCGATCGGGATGCCCACCTCACAGGCCTCCGAGCAGGGACGGGATCTTCGCGAAGAGGTCGTTGGTGAAGGCGACCATCTCCGAGATCATCCAGTGCCCGCAGATCAGCAGGGCCACCGCCACCGCGGCGAGCTTAGGTACGAAGGAGAGGGTGGCTTCCTGGAGCTGGGTGATGGACTGCAGCAGGGATATCGCCAGGCCCACCACCAGCGCCGTCACCAGCACCGGGGCCGAGAGTTTGGCGGCGACGATCATGGCCTGGAGGCAGATGTCCAGGACGGCGTTGGCGTTCATCCCGTGCCCGCATAACTCTGGATCAGGGAGGTGATGATCAGGCCCCAGCCGTCCACGAGGACGAAGAGCAGGATCTTGAACGGCAGCGAGATCATGACCGGCGGGAGCATCATCATGCCCATGGACATCAGCGCCGCGGAGACGACGAGGTCGATCACGAGGAACGGGATGAAGATGACGAAGCCGATGATGAACGCGGCGCGGAGTTCGGAGATCATGAAGGCCGGGATGAGCGTCGGCAGCGGCACCGCTTCCGGGGTGGCAGGGTTCTCCATGCCGGCGGCGCGGGTCATCAGCGCGATGTCTTCCTCACGCGTGTGCGCCAGCATGAAGTGCTGCAGCGGCCCCGAGCCTGCGCTGAGCGCGCCGTTGAAGTCGAGGGTGCCGTTCAGGTACGGCTGCACGCCGATGGTGTTCATCTCGTTGATCACCGGCCACATGACGAAGATCGACAGGAACAGGGCCAAGCCCGCCAGCACCTGGTTGGGCGGGATGGAGGGCAGCGAAAGCGCGTTGCGGGTCATCGCGAGCACCACGAAGATCTTGGTGAACGAGGTCATCATCAGCAGCAGCGCGGGCGCCACGGACAGCAGGGTGATCCCGATCAGGGTCAGGACCGCTGTGGAGGGCTTCCCGTCCATGCCGTTGATCTGAATGTTGACGCTGCCGGTGTCCGGGCTGGCCGGCGGTGTGGGCGTGGCGGGGGGGCTCGGCGGGATGGGTGCGGCGTGGCCGGCGGAGGCGTTGAGCCAGAGCAGCAGCACGGCAAAGAGCACGGCGGCAAGGCCGAGCGCCAGAACCCTGCCGGTGCTGCCGGTGCGGGTGCTGCTGCTGGTTGACGGGACGCGGGCGGAGCGGGCGGTGACGGGGCGGATCAATTGCGGCGTCCGCTCCTGAGAGCGGCGGCGGCCTGCTTCCAGGTGGAGCCCGCCAGAATCGAGCCGTGCAGCGGCGGGTGGGTCCCGGTGCCCGGCACATTGCCGCGGCCGGGCGCGGTCCCGCTGTGCGTATCGCGGCGGAGCGAACGGCGGCGGGACAGCGGCAGCTCGGTCGCGCCCGGGACACTCACCGGGACGCCGGCGTCGTCGTCGGAGGCTCCGGCGAAGGGCGCGGCGGAAGCAGTACCGGCGGCGGTTCCGGATCCGGCTCCGGCTCCGGCGAGGATCTGGGCGAAGGCAGCGGCGGCACCGCCGCGGCGGGGCTCCGGGGCAGCGTCTTCTGCGGCCTCTTCCGGGATGTCGCCGGTGTGGAGGACGTTGACGGCGTGGTCAGTGACGCCGAGCAGGAAGCGGTGGCCGCCGGCGTCGACTACAACAACCGAGGCGCGCTGGCCGACGCTTTGGCGGCTGACGACGCTCAGGGCGGCGTCAGCGCGGCGTCGTCCCGTGCCTTTGCCGAGACGGCGTTGCAGCAACCAGATCAAGCCAAGCACCGCGCCCAGGGCTACGGCTACCCGCAGCCCGAGGATCAGCGAGTCCATTCAGCTGAGCCCCTCGGCCACGTCGAGGATGCGGGTGATCCGGACGGCGTAGTCCTGGTCCAGGACGACGACCTCGCCGTGGGCGATCAGTCGACCGTTGAGCAGCACGTCGGCGGGGGCGCCGGCGGAGCGGTCCAGTTCGATGATCTTGCCCGGTTCGAGCGAGAGCACGTCGCGGACGGACATGCGGGTGCGGCCGATCTCCACGGTCAAGGCCATTTCGATGTTGTTAATGCGGCCCAGCCGGCCGGCCGCCAAGTCGCCGCCGCCGAAGAGGTCGCCCGCGCGGTCCTGGCCGGTGCCGTGTTCGCGCAGCCGGACGGCGAACCAGGCCGCCGGGTTGGTGCCGTCGGAGAGTTCGAAAATGGCGGTGTCCGGGTCCGAGAGCAGCCCGGAGGCGTCGGATTCGCGCAGGTCGGAGAGCACGCCGGCGCCGAAGACGGAGCTGGCGGCTTCCATGGCCGGGCGGAGTACGTCGGTGACGGAGACGACGCCGAGCTGGCCGCCGGCCATGCCGCCGGCCGCCTCGTCCAGGAAGGTGCGGTCGCTGAGCATGAGGGCCAGATCCGCGGTCACGGCACCGACGAAGGTCGCGGTGACGGCCTGGCGGGCGTACGGGGCGGCGGCGCGGGCCGGGACCAGGGCAACAACTTTCAGGGCCACCGGGCTCGGCAGCTCCTCAACGAGCCGTTCCGCCGACGATTCATGCTTGGTCAGGGTCATGCTCATTGGTGGTTCTCCTCAATTGTGACAATAACGGCGGCGGCCCGGGACCCGTTGCGGGCCGGGGCGGCGGTGGCCAGCCTCGTACCGTCCAGGGTGAGGTCGAAGGGCCGGTTTTCCAGGTGCGGGAGGGTCAGGACGTCCCCGACCGCGAGGCCCAGCACCTGGCTGGGGGTGACGTACGAGGTTGAGAGCCGCACCGAAAGTTCCACCGGGACGCGCTCCAGCTGGGAAGTGATGCGGACGGCCGCGTCGCCGCGGTTGTCCGTGGGGTTGACCTTCTTCAGCCGGCCCAGCAGGATGGCCGCCGGCACCGCGAGGGTGGCGGGGGCGCTGATGTCACCGACGTTGATCGTGAAGGCGGCCACGATCATCAGTTCGCTGGGCGCTGCGGCCTGGGCGAACTGGGAGTTGTACTGAACGGTGTCCACCCGGATGGTCTCGCTCAACAGCGGCCCGAGCGAGTAGCCGAGGTCCTCCAGGGCCTCGTCCATGAGTCCCTTGACCAGGGCTTGTTCGATCTGGGTGAACTTCCGGTCAGGCATGGCTGTGTCGCTGGAAGCGCCGAGCATCCGGTTGATCCAGCCCAGCGCCGAGGGGGCAGGGAACTGCACCACCAGCTTGGAGTCCTGCGCCTCAATGGTGCACAGCACCATGGCCGTCACGGCCGGCAGCGAGGCGGCGTACTCGTCGTAGCTCTGCATGCCGACGTCTTCGAGCCGCACCACGGATTTAACCCGGACCTTGGCGGTCAGCTGGGTTCCCCACTGGCGGGCGAAGGTTTCGAAGGCGAGTTCCAGGACGCGGCTGTGCTCTCGCGCCAGCGTCGCGGGACGCCGAAAGTCATAGACGCTGACGGTCCGCTCCCGTACCACTTCCCGCTCATCCATAACACTCACGGTTGCCACTATCGGCAAGGGATCCACCGTCGTAAGGAGAACGCCCCAGGCAAAAAATGCAGGCGAGCAACCGGCGCTGCCGCCTATTTCTGGCTGAGCTTCAGCGCCTGCGGAATGAGGGCACGGACCACCTCGGGCTTGTCCGAAATCACCACGATGTCCACCCGCCGGTTCAGCTCCATCAGTGCCGGCGTGGAATCGTCGTTGACCTGCCGGGCGGAGCCGAACGCGACCGCACCGATGGTACTCGGGGGGATTCCGCCGCGATCCACCATGTAGCGCAGCACGTTGACCGCCCGCGCCGAGGACAGCTCCCAGGTGGACGGGTAGGCCGTGACGCCGTTGGCCGCGTGGCCCTCGACCATGAGCTCCAGGGCCGCCGGGCCCAGGATCGGCGAGATGACCTGAAGCACCTGGGAGGCCCGGGTCGTGAGCTCCGGCCGGTCCGCTTCGAAGAAGGTCTGCGAGCCGATCAGTTTGACCGTGAGCCCGCGCTGGTCGATCTGGAACTCGACATTTTCGGTGAGGCCGGCCGCAGCGAGGCCGGCCTTCATCTTCGCCTCGAGCGCGTGGAGTCGGTCCACTTCCTTTATGGCCTCATCGAGGGGAGTCTTAGCGTCCGGGACGCCCGCCGTCGGGTTGGCCGCCGCCGGGTTGGTCGCCGCCGGGTTGGCCGCGAACGCCTCCAGGTTCTTGTCCACGAGTTCGGGCGGAACCACGGTCCCGGACGCCGTATCCACGGTTTCCGATGCCACGGCGCCGAATCCGGTGGCGAGCGAGTTGCGCAGTTTCTCGAACTTGTTCGCGTCCACCGTGGACATCGCGTAGAGGACGATGAACAGGCACATCAGCACCGTGACCATGTCCATATAGGAAGCCATCCAACGTTCGTCGACGTGGTGCGCTTCCGGTTTCTTGCGCGGGCGCCGCCTGGAACTCACGCGGCCTTGTCCAAGTTCTCCGGATCCTTGCCGTCACCCTTGCCTCGTGCAGAGTTCTTGAGCTGGTGCTCCGGAACCATGGAACGGAGCCGCTCGGCCAGCAGCAGCGGTTGGGCGCCGGCTTGCACCGCGAGCATGCCCTCCATGAGGAGTGTCCGGCGTTCGATGTCCAGTTCGGACAGCCGCGCGAGGCGGCCGCTGAAGGGAAGCCAGATGAAGTTGGCGGACAGCAGGCCCCAGAGTGTGGCAACGAACGCGGCGGCAATCATGTGCCCCAATTCGTCAGGCTTGGACAGGTTTTCCAGGACGTGGGTCAGGGACACCACGGTCCCGACGATACCCACTGTGGGGGCGTAGCCGCCGAGGGTCGCGAAGAACTTCGAGTTCGAGTGGTCGGTGCGCGACTTGGTGTCGATCTCGTCCTCCATCTGCATCCGGAGGTCTTCAGCGTCGGTGCCGTCGGCGATGTTCTGGAGGGCCCGGGCTAGGAAGGGATCCTTGACGCTGGCGGCTTCCTCCTCGAGGGAGAGCAGCCCCTCCGCCCGGGCCTTCTCCGCGAAGCGGACCATCTGGTCGATGCTTTCCTGCGGCTTCGCGGTTTTCCCGATGAACATTCCAGGCAGGGCCTTGAAGGCTTGGATGGCGTCTTTGAGCGTGTTCCCGGCCAGCCCGATAGCCAGGGTGGCGCCGAACACGAGGATCATGGGTCCGGGCAGCAGCAGGCTGGTGATGCTGCCGCCTTCGATGAGCACCATGGCGATGACGGACCCGAAGGCCAGGAGTAATCCAATGATTGTTGCGGGATCCATGGCTTACTTCCTTGGTGGTTCTGGTGCGGAGGAGCCGGCGTCGTCCACTGGCCCGGCAGGCGGGACCAGGCTCAGGGGGTAACCCGTAACGGCGGGAAAGTCCCGGGCCTTGCTCAGCACGTAAGCGCGGTAGTCGGCGATCAGCTCAACCACCTCGGCGAGGCTTTCAAGCACCACGTAGGCGGCGCCGTCGAGCGTGACAAGGTGGGTGTCCGGGCTCTCGTGGATCCGTTCAATCAGGTCCGGATTGACCGCGAAGCGCGTTCCGTTGAGGCGTGTGACGACGATCATGGGCCGATTCTGCTCTGGGGAGTGCTCGGCTGTGCGGCCGAGCGGCGGGGCTGGGTGTTCATTCCCTACTGTCGGCCGCCGGCGGGCTTTCGTTAGGCGCCACGTGGCCGGGCCGTTGCGGGGGCAGTTGCGGGAACCGTTGCCCTATCACTCGTGGCGGCTAAGAGTGCCTCGTAGCAGCCGCAGGTGATGGCGCACCCGCGGGCTGTGGATAACCTCAGCAGCATCACTCATTTGCGCCCACAATGATCCGCATGCGAGCTCCGGCACCCCTGCCCTCCCACCTATCGGCCGCTCCGTTCACCGTGCATGAGGCGAGAGCGGCCAGTCTTAGCCGGGCGCGGCTCCGTGCCTCCGACCTGGCCACGGGTGGCCGCTTGATCTATCTTCCGGGCGGCTGGGACTTTGAGATCCGGAGCTTGGCACGGGCGCTGTCTGCAGCGACGCCGGGCGGCTGGATCTCGCACCTGACCGCAGCGGTAATTCACGGCCTTTGGCTTCCGGCTTGGTTTCGCGACTGCAGGCAGTTACACCTCAGCAAACCCAAGGCACTGCCGCCGGTCCGACGGACGGGCGTGGTGGGGCACACTGTCCGGGTCTTCCCGGAGGAGGTCACGGTGCAGGACGGCATCTACATTTCCACCCCGGCCCGGACGTGGCTGGATCTCGCCCGCAGCCTGCCCATGGCTGACCTCGTTGCCATGGGTGACCAGCTAGTGCGTCGCCCGCGTCCGGGTCTGGAGTTCCGAACGGAACCGTGGGCGACGCGCGAGGACCTGAGGACCATGCTCATGCGGCACCCGAAGCTTCAGGGGATTGTGAAAGCCCGGCACGCCGTCGAGCTGATCCGTACCGGCGCAGACTCCGCACCCGAGACGTTCCTCCGGCTGGCGCTCGCTGCGGCCGGGCTCCCGGAACCGGAATTACAGCTGAGGCTGATGCCAGGGGATCTATATTCGCCGGCCGCGGACCTTGGGTATCGCAAGCAGCGTATATCCATCCAGTACGACGGCGCCCATCACCGAACGCGCGAACAGCAGTCCCGCGACAACCGCCGGGATGACGTCTTCAATGCTGCCGGATGGCGGTACTTCAAGTTCAACGCCGACGATCTGGCCAACGACTTCAGGGGTGCGGTGCGCAGGGTCCGGTTCGCTTTCCACGCCGGTTGAGCCGCCAATCCCCCTTTGCCCTATCACTCATGGCTGCTTCAGCGCGTTCTTGCCAGCCATGAGTGATAGCGCAACCCCGGGTGGAGCGGCGGTAGCGGTGGCTAGCGCTTCAGCTGGGTCAGTTCCTGCAGGACCTCGTCCGAGGTGGTGATGATGCGGGCGTTCGCCTGGAAGCCGCGCTGGGCCACGATCAGGTTGGTGAACTCCTGGGAGAGGTCCACATTGGACATTTCCAAAGAACCGCCAGCCAGGGTGCCGATGCCCGGGTCCCCCGCCGCACCGAGCTGGACGTTCCCGGAGTTGGCTGTTGAAACGTAGGAGGAGCCGCCGGCCTTCTCCAGGCCGGCCGGGTTGGTGAACTTGGCCAGCGCGATCTTGGCCAGGACCTGCTTGGTGCCGTTGCTGAAGGACCCGATCAGGGAGCCGTCGTTGCCCAGCGTGAAGGACTCCAGCTTGCCGGCGGCGGAACCGTTCTGGCTGGCGACAGTCAGGGAGCTCATGGAGGCGTAGCCGGAGACCTTCGAGAGATCTACTGTGATTGCGTTCGGGCCTGCGCCGATATCGAAGGGACCGCTGGGCGTCAGTGTGCCGTCTGAATTCTGCGCGAGCTTGATGCTGCCCGTGGCTCCATTGGCGTCGGTCCCCGTGGCGTCCCATCCCATTGTGGTCTTGGTGAACGTAAGGGTCACATCACGCGACGCGCCGCTGGCGTCGTACACCTTGACGACGCGATCCAGCGCAGGGCTGCCGGCGGCGGTATCGCTGGGCAGGTTGCCGTCCAGCGTGACCTTGCTCGTGGCGTTGGCGATCATAGTGTTGGGGTTAAGCGTGATGTTGCCGATGGCCCCGGCCTGGTCCACTACGCCACTCTGGTTTGCGGTCCAGCCCTGCAGAATGCCGCCGTCGGGGCTGACCAGCTGGCTGTTGGCGTCGAAGGTCATGGACCCGGCGCGGGTGAACAGCTGCTGTCCGCCCTTGTTGGTGACGAAGAAGCCGTCGCCGGAGATCATCATGTCGGTGGCCCGGCCGGTGCTCTGCGAGGAGCCCTGGGAGAAGTTGGTGCTCACGCCGGCGACCCGGACACCCAAGCCGATCTGCGCCGGGTTGCTGCCGCCGGTCTGGCCCTGCGGTGCGGAGGCGCCCTGGGTCATCTGCGAGAGGGTGTCCTGGAACTGAGTGGTCGAAGACTTGAAGCCGGCGGTGTTGACGTTGGCGATGTTGTTGCCGGTGACATCCAGCATGGTCTGGTGGGCACGGAGGCCGGAGATTCCGGAGTACAGCGAGCGGAGCATGGGAACTGCCTTTCTAAGGGTGAAGCACTGATTAGGAGGCGGCGGGCGCCGTAATGCCGGAAATCGAATCGAGCGGGATGGAAAGAGTGCCGACCTTGACGGCCGGAACTGCGCCGGCAAAGGTCACCGAAGAGGCGAGTCCGCTGCCGGTGGTGCCGTCGCTGAGCGTGTAGTCGACGTTGTGGCCCACCAGCTGCGCAGCGGCGGACCGCATCTGGAGGGAGAACGCCTCCTTGCTGTTGGTGGTCATCTCGGTGGTCTTTTCCATCATGGAGAGCTGGATGGTCTGGCTCATCATCTGGTTGGTATCCATGGGAGCACTCGGGTTCTGGTTTTTCATCTGGGCCACCAGCAGGGTCATGAACACGTTTGCGTCCATTGACTGGACCGGTGTACGCACGGCGGAGGCCGGCGCAGCCGCCGCGCCGCCGACGGTCTGCGGCGTGACCGGCTGGGGAGCGATCGGCTGTGATGCGATCGGTTGAATCGTCATATGTCGCGTTCCTTCGTGTCAGACGAGAATGTCGAGGGTGGTTTGGGGGCCGTTCAAGATCCTGGCGGTGCGCAGCGACGCTTCGTCCGCCAAGGCGTCCCAGCGGTGTCCTGGCCGCGATGGACCGGGGGCATTCCGGCCGTCGGAGCCGGATCCGGCACCGCCGCCAGCCTGGAAGCCGTCGCGGCCGGCGTCCCGTCCTGCATCCTGCCCGCCGGGCGGGCCATTGTGGTCCGAGACGTCGAGGCTGGCGCCGAAGCCGGAGCCCGCGAGTTCCTTGCGCAGCTCCGGCAGGATCCCCCGCAGGGCCTCCCGGCCGGTGTCCCCCGGGGCGAAGAGCTCGATCCGAACGCCGGTGCCATCGATGTGCGCGCGCACCGTGAGCGGGCCGAGGTCCTCCGGAGTGACTTTAAGGGTCATGATGTGCTCGCCGTGGGGCGCCCCGGCGAGGGTAAAGAGCGGTTTGGCCAACTGCGGTTGGAGAGCCGGCTGCGCGGCCGGAGCCGGGGCCTGGGCCTGAGGGGCCGCCGCGGTCTGGGCCGGCGCGGTCGTTTGTGGTGCCGCCGCAGAGCCCGCGACGCCGGCCGCAGCCAGACCGTCTGCCAGCCCGGGAACGGCAGGC
>JAPLAM010000052.1 GCA_026393275.1 Arthrobacter sp. | reverse complement strand
CGGCGTGCCCAGGACGGACTTCACCAGGGCGTTGTCCTCCAGGCAGCGGATGGTCCGGACCGGGCCGCTGAAGTGCGTGCGACCGCCCAGGGACTGGAACTGCAGGGAGATGGAGTCGAGCTCCCCGCCGCGCTCGTCGTAAAGGTCGGCGGTGTTGACCGGGTTGACGGGCGCAACGGGATTGATGGGGGTAATGGGGGCGTCGGGCATGGTGTCTCCTGGGCTGCGCAGCGGGTGGTCGGCGTTGCTGCCCACGATAGTCTGGGCCCACACGGATTATCAGCTTCAGACAACAGTTCCGGGGGGAACACGATGAGTCTGTCCGATCTGCCCGGAAACGTCCCGGCCCCTGCGAGCGGCAGAAACGACGCCGGCACCGCCCCGGCACTTGCCGAGCCGGAGCGAAGGGTCCGGCCGGTCTGGACCGCGGGCGTCGTCCTGGTTAACGTGGGCATCAATGCGGCCTTCTTCGGCCCGCTCCAGGTGTTGCTCAGCCAGCAGGCGGCGGCGTTCAACGAGGGCGAAAAGGAGGCCATCCTGGCCCTCGTGACCGGGGCCGGAGCCGCGGTGTCGCTTGTGGCCAACCCCCTGTTCGGCGCCTTCAGCGACCGCACCGTTTCGCGCCGGGGCCGCCGGGTACCGTGGGTGCTCTTCGGCGCCGTCCTCGGCGCCGCCGCGCTGGTGGCGCTCGCGGGCGCCCCGAACGTCGCCGTGATGACCCTCCTCTGGTGCCTCGTGCAGGCGGGCTGCAACGGGGCCTACGCCGCTATCACCGCCGCCATCCCGGACCGGGTGCCGGTCCCGCAGCGGGGCACCGTGGGCGGCCTCGCCGCGATGGGCCAGACCGTCGGCATTCTAGCCGGCGCCGTGATCGCCGCCGTCGTCTCCGGCAATTTCGCGCTCGGCTACGTGGTTTGTGCAGCGGCGCTGCTGGCCGGCGTCGTGCTGTATTTCTTCCAGAACGACGACGTCGCGCTGCCGCCGCACGACCGGCCGCGGTTCGAACTAGCCGACTTTGTCCGCGGCTTCTGGATCTCCCCGGCCCGGTACCCCGATTTCGCCTGGGCATGGCTGACCCGGCTGCTCGTGAACATCGGCAACCACATGGTGACGCTCTACCTGCTCTTCTTCCTCACCGACTCCGTGCACCTGCCTGAGACGCAGGGCATCGCGGCGGAGTTGGGCGTACTGATTCTCACCGGCCTGTACGCGGTCATGGTGATCGTCACCAGCGTGATCGGCGGCCGGCTTAGCGACCGGATGGGCCGCCGAAAACCGCTCGTCATCCTCTCCTCCGCCATCATCGCCGTTGCCGCGCTGATCCTGGCCTTCGCCCCGACCTGGCCTGGGGCCCTGATCGGGGCCGCGGTGCTGGGCGTCGGCTTCGGTTCCTACCTTGCCGTGGACTTCGCCCTGATCACCGAGGTCCTGCCCACGGCGCTGAATCGGGGCAAGGATCTGGGCGTCATCAACATCGCCAATTCGCTGCCCCAGGTGATCGCGCCGCTCATCGCGTACCCCTTCGTGGCGCTGTGGGGCGGGTACGTTTCGCTGTACCTCGCCGCCGCGGTGATCGGTCTGCTCGGGGCCGTCTTCGTGGTGAAGATCAAGGGCGTGGACTAGCCATTCGAGGCGACGGGTTGACTGGCAAGCAGCCCCAGTAGGTGCCGTATAGTGGACGGCATTGCCGCGGCAGCGCGGTGGACCAACCCTCCCGGCTGCCGAGAAAATCAACCCCGGAACGCTGCTGATGCCTGAATTCCCTTCGGACCTTCCACCCATGGCCCCGCCGCCCACCCTGCCCCGGCAGCGGCGGCGCTACGCCCGGATACTCGACGCCGCGGCCGGCTTTGCCCGCAAGGGCCTGGACTCCGTGGTGCTCTCCGAGGTGGCGGCCAAGGCGGATGTGCCGCTGGGTACGCTCTACCGCTATTTCCCTTCCCCGACCCAACTCATGCTGGCCCTTTACCGCAAGCAACTCGGCGAGCTGCACCTGGGCGAGCGGCCGGAGGGGGCCAGGGTCCCCGCGCACGCGCTTGTGGGTGTGGTGATGGAAATCTTCCACATGCGCCTCATGCAGCCAGCTGTGGAGCAGTGCCTGAACCGCGTGGTTTACGCGAAGGACACGGACACCACGCGCCTGCTCCGGGACATTGACGCCACGGCGGAGAAGGCAGTGACCACACTCAGCGATGACGCCGCCGTCTCGCGGGTCCTGCTGCTCACCGTCACCGGCCTGGTGCAATCCGTCCGCTGTCGCAGGCTGTCGCTGTTTGAGGCTGAGGAAGACTTGAAAAAGGCCTGCTCGCTCCTCGCCGAGGGCCGCCAGGCCTCCTAGCCGGTCTAGACCAGTTACCGGAATGTGTCCGGCCGAATCATCGCGCGGGATCGCCGTTGTCTATCATGGCGGAACAGGAACCGGCGCCAGCGCCAGCACTTCCGGAAGCTTCGCGGCAGCCGGCCCGCCACCCCCGGGCCCGCCCCGAAGTTCCCTCAAGACCATCTTGGACACGTCAGTGCCCAAGCAGCCAAGTGCCGTGTGCCCACGGTAAGCCCCAGGAGACAGCGACGTGTCCATCGAAATGATCAATCCCGCACACCCCACTTCCAGCAACGGGGCGGTAGCAACGCTTAGCGACGAAGAGATCTTCGCATCCCACCAGGGCGGCAAGCTCTCGATTTCCAGCACCGTTCCGCTCGCCAGCAAGCGCGACCTGTCGATTGCCTACACGCCCGGCGTAGCGCAGGTCAGCCGCGCCATCGCGGCCAACCCCGAGTTGGCCAAGACCCTCACCTGGGCCCAGCGCCTCGTGGTCGTTGTCAGCGACGGCACCGCCGTGCTGGGCCTCGGCAACATCGGCGCCAGCGCCTCGCTGCCGGTCATGGAAGGGAAGTCCGCCCTCTTCAAGACGTTCGGCGATCTCGACTCCATCCCGCTGGTGCTCAACACCACCGACGTCGACGAGATCATCGAGACGCTGGTCCGGCTCCGCCCCAGCTTCGGCGCGGTCAACCTCGAAGACATCTCCGCCCCCCGCTGCTTTGAACTCGAGGAAAAGCTGATCGAAGCCCTCGACTGCCCGGTCATGCACGATGACCAGCACGGCACCGCCGTCGTCGTCCTGGCAGCGCTCACTAATGCCGCCAAGGTGACCAACCGCGCCCTGGAGGGGCTCAAGGTCGTCGTGTCCGGCGCCGGTGCCGCCGGAATCGCCGTCGCCGAAATCCTGCTGGCGGCCGGCGTCAACGACGTCGTGCTGCTGGACTCCCGCGGCGTGATCAACCGGGACCGCGCGGACCTTGCTGCCGACACCGGTAGCAAGAAGGCTGATATCGCCGGCCGCAGCAACCCCCGCGGCATCAGCGGCGGCCCCGGCGAGGCACTGGCCGGCGCCGACGTTTTCATCGGGGTCTCCTCCTCAAAGCTGGACGAAGAACACCTCAAGCTGATGAACCAGGACGCCATCGTGTTCGCGCTTTCCAACCCGGACCCGGAAGTCCTGCCGGAGGTCGCCGTAAAGTACGCCGCCGTGGTGGCCACCGGCCGCAGCGACTTCCCGAACCAGATCAACAACGTGCTGGCCTTCCCCGGCATCTTCCGCGGCGCGCTCGACGCCGGGGCCCGCCGGATCACCCCGGCGATGAAGCTTGCCGCCGCCCGCGCCATCGCCGAACTGGCCGAGAGCGAACTCTCCGCCGACTACATCGTGCCGAGCCCGCTTGACCCGCGCGTCGCCCCCGCCGTTTCGGCCGCCGTCGCCGCCGCCGTCGCCGCCGCCGTCGAAGCGGAATAACCGCGAAGTAGGCTGCACCAGGAAGTTCGACGGCGGTGCCTCCCCAGCGCGGGAGGCACCGCCGTCGTCGTCTTCCGGAGTCGTCGAAAGAGGGGGCCGTCGACGCACACAGCGGGCGTGGCGGCCAACCCTAGACTGGGGGCATGAACTCCGGAACCGTCGTGTCCGTCCTCTGCGGCCTGGCCATCATGGTGGGCGTGGCGGGCATCATCATCCCCGTGCTGCCCGGCAGCATCCTGATCGGACTTAGCCTCCTGGCGTGGGCGCTCTGGGGCGGCGCCGGAACAACCGGCTGGGTGGTCTTTGGTGTGGGCCTGGCCTTTGTGCTGGCGGGCATGGCGGCCAGTGCCGTGCTCACCGGACGCAAACTCCGGGAACACCGCATTCCAAGCCGCAGCGTGGTGACGGGGCTCGTCTTCGGCGGGGTGGGCATGTTCCTCATCCCGGTGCTCGGTCTGTTCCTTGGCTTCGCGGCAGGCCTCTTGGTCAGCGAATCCCACCGCACCCGCGATTTCCGGACCGCCCTGACCACCAGCTGGGCGGCCTTGAAAGCCACGGGCGTGGGCATGCTGGCGGAGTTCGGCCTGGCCTGCCTTGCCGCGAGCACGTGGGTGGTCGGCGTCTGGGTGGCTGCGGCCAGTTAGCCCTTCCAGCGACCGCCAAGCGTGCCCCACTAGCATGGAACAATGAGCGCCGGTCAGTCCGCAGGACCCATCTATCGCGATACCCGCGACCTCACCCCGTTCGGCAGTCCGCAGGTCCGCACGCCGGTGCGGGACATCGCAGGCGGCGTCGGCGGCATCCTGCACACTGCCCTGGGTGGCCGGAACGGGGCGCTGCTCGGCGTGGATGGGGCCGTCCCCCGGCTAAGGCTGATCCCCGGGAAAGCGGCCAAGGCGGTGTACGAGGCGATCTTCCACAACACCGACCCCAACCAGCTGATTTCCACGGGCCGCGCCTACCCCGGCTGGGCCGGGCTCTGCTATGTGATGGCCGGGCTCCTGGCGTACAAGCAGGGTGGCTACCTTCGCGCCTCGGAACTCCTCCAGCGGGGCCTCACCACCAGGAACGACGACGACGCCAACCAGTTCGCGTCCGGCTACCTGACCCGTTTGGTCACCCGGGTCGAAGTGGCCGAGCGCATCGAGGTTCCGGTTCTGTTCAGTGAGGAAGCGGTGTTCCTGGCGCTGGCGCACTCCCTGCGGGAGACGGGAAACCTCGAGGCAGCGCTGCAGACCGTGGCTTCGCTTCCGCCGTCGCTGCCCGCGGCCCTTGCCCGGTGCTCTGCGGCCTTCTCATTGGGCCGGGACAAGGAAGTGACGGTCTGGACGGAAGGGCTGCTCAACGCCGATGACCTCTCCGCCGCACTGCTGTTGATCCGCGCCCGGTCACTGCGCCGCCTCGGTGCCTCCGCCGCCGCACAGGCGGCATTGAAGGAGGTTCTTCGCCGGCGGAAGACCCATCTGGCGCTCCGTAATGATGCCCTCACCGACCGCGCCCTGCTGCTCCTGGACAACGGCCGCAAATCACTGAATCCCCGCGACTGGCTGCGCGGCAGGCCCGCCGAGCTCGAAACCTTCGACGTCATCCGCAAGGACGTGGAAGAACGCCGGCTCTGGGAACAGGAATGGAAGCAGCTGAACCGGGAATGATCCCCGCGGGCGGAGGTCGCAAGGCTGCTGTCAGGCGATCCCCGCGACCACCGGCACCAACTGCTCGGCCAGCAGCACCACGCCCAGGGCAATCATGATGACCCCGCTGGCCAGCGTAACCCGCCGGGCGGCGCCGGGACGGGAGTGCAGTAGCTTGCGCGCCAGCAGTGCCACGCAGCTGTAAATCACGGCCACCAGCAGGACAAAGGTGAGGCCCAGCAGGCCGGACTGCATCGGCACGGAAAGGGCGGCGTCCGGGCTGACGAACTGCGGGACCAAGGCGACGAAGAACAGCAGCCCCTTCGGGTTGATGCCGCTGGTGCCCATGCCCAGTAGGAAGACACGGAACTGGTTGGCCTGCACCTGCGGTGCGCCGGCGCCCTGGGCGCCGAAGCTTGCGCCCCGCCAGGACCGCGCTGTGCTGACGCCAAGCCAGAGGAGGTAGGCCGCGCCCGCCACCGTGAGCCAGCCGAGGAGCCCGGGAAGACCGGTGATCACCGCGGCCAGTCCGGCGGCCAGCAGCGCGGTATGCACGACATAGCCGCCGCACAGGCCGGCCACCGCCGGCACGAAGCTGCGTTCCTTGAGTCCCGCCGAGATGGAATAGGCCCAGTCGACGCCCGGGGTGCAGGCGAGGGCTACGGCGACGCCGACGAAAGCGAGAAAGAGTTGGGGGTTCACGGCGGGTCTCCTGGGTGGTGCGGCTACAGGTACAAGCTTAGGAATTTCCGGCCCATAAGTGCTTACCGATTTCGCTCCCATCCGCGGGCCGGCGGTAAGATTATTGCGTGATTGACCACATCGACAGAAGTATTTTGCGCTACCTCCGCGAGGACGGACGGATCACCGCCACGGCCCTCGCGGCGAAGGTCGGGCTGACCGTGGCGCCCTGCCACCGCCGCCTCCGCGAACTGGAGGCCTCCGGCGTCATCCGCGGCTACCGCGCTGACATCGACCCGGCCGCCGTCGGCCTGGGCTTCGAGGCGATCGTCTTTGTCACGCTGCGGCAGGTGGACCGCGGCACCATGGAGATCTTCGAGAACCGGGTGGCGGCGAACCCCAATATCGTCGAGGCCCAGCGGCTGTTCGGCGAACCCGACTACCTGCTCAAGGTCATCGCCGAGGACCTGCCGGCCTACCAGCGCTTCTACGACGCCGAACTGACCTCGCTGCCCGGCGTCGAACGGCTGATCTCGACGCTGGTCATGAAGAACCTGAAGGCCAACGCCGGACCCCCGGTCTGATCTGTCGGCCTGAGCCGGGCGCTCAGCCGCCGAGCAGCCCCGTGGTCCGGTAGGGGATGACTTCGCGGAGGAACATGCTGGTGGAGGTCCGCACAATCCCGGGGCACAGGCGGATTTCTTCGGAAACCCGGTAGAGATCATCCGGGCTGGTGGCCACCACCCGGATCAGCAGGTCGGTGTCGCCGGCGGGCGCATGGCACTCCAGGACCTCCGGGATCTTGCGCAGCGCGGCAATTGCCTCATTCAGGTGGCTCTGGTCCAGTTCGGCGCTCACGGCCGCTGCCACGCCACGGCCCAGCGCGGACGGCAGCACACGGCTGCTGTTGGGCCGGAGCGCGCCCGACGCCGTCATCCGCTCCAGCCGCGACTGGACGGTGCCACGGGCAAGGCCGAGTTTCTGGGCCAGCACCATGATCGGCATCCTCGAATCCGCGTCGAGGGCCAGGAGGATCCGCCGATCCGTCGCGTCCAGCTGCAATCTGACCACTTCCTGCTCATCATTGGGTCCAGAGTTGGTCAGTATGACCAGCCGGGACAACGTCCGTTGCACCAACTGTATGACTACTGCTCAAATAGTGGCAACAAGGGATGCGGGCTACCACCGGCACCCGAAGGCTACAGATTCCCCGGCACACCTCCCGGACTCTGGATGAGGCCCCCGCAAGGAGCCCGCCGCTGATTGACTCTTGTTCACGCATCGTCTTTCCGCACACCCATTACGGCAAGAGCCCCTGAGCCCCCGACGTCGGATCTTCCGAAGTCATCGGTGGCTGAGGGGCTCTTGTGTTGCCCGGCATAGGCTGGTGCCATGACAACCGCCGGACGCTTTGCCCCCAGCCCCTCCGGCGAGCTGCACGTGGGCAACCTCCGAACCGCCGTGCTCGCCTGGCTTTTCGCCCGGTCCACGGGCCGGCGTTTCCTGCTGCGGGTCGAGGACCTTGACCGGGCCCGTGCGGGGGCCGAGGCGGAGCAGCTCCGCGATCTGGCGGCGATCGGCGTGAGCTGGGACGGCGGCGTCGTCCGCCAAACGGACCGTGAACCCCTCTACGCGGCGGCCATCCAGCGGCTCGCCGGCGCCGGGCTGAGCTACGAATGCTTCTGTACCCGCCGCGAAATCCAGGAGGCGCCGTCGGCCCCACACGCCCCCCAGGGCGCGTATCCGGGCACCTGCCGGAACCTGAGCGACGCCGAGCGTGCCGCCAAGCGTGCCGTCCGGCCGGCGGCGCTCCGGCTCCGCGCCGACGTAACGGAGGCAACAGTGCAGGACGTCCTGCACGGCAGCTTCACCGGGGTGGTGGATGACTTTGTGCTCCGCCGCAACGACGGCGTCACGGCCTACAACCTGGCCGTGGTGGTGGACGACGCCGCGCAAGGCATCGACCAGGTGGTCCGCGGCGACGACCTGCTGCCGTCCACCCCGCGGCAGGCCTACCTGGCCTCGCTCCTAGATATTCCTGTTCCGGAATATGCGCATGTGCCGCTGGTCCTGAACGCCGACGGCGCGCGGCTGGCCAAGCGGGACGGCGCCGTCACGCTCGCGGACCTCGCCGCCACCGGCGTCACCGTGGACCGGGTACGAGACGCGTTGCTCGCCTCGCTGGACTTGCCCGCTGGGCCCCTCGAGCAGGCGCTCACGGTCTTCGATCCGGCCGCCCTGCCGCGGGAGCCGTGGGTTTGGCCCGGGATGGTCCGGCGCGACGCGTAGGCTGGAATCATGTCAGAACCAGAGTTCATGGAAGCGCGCGGCCCGGAGCCCCGCTTCACTGTCGAGACGGCGAAGGTCCTCGCCGAGGTGGCCCACAACCGGCAGAAGGACAAGCTCAAGCGGCCTTACCGCGAGCATGTGATCGCCGTCGGCGATGCGCTGGCAGACTTCGATGACGACATCCGGATCGCCGGGTACCTGCACGACGTCGCGGAGGACACCCCGATGACGCGGCAGGCGCTGCTGGACATGGGCATTTCCGAGCGGGCCGTGGATATCATCGAGCGGGTCACGAAGCGCTTCCACGAAAACCCGGACGACTACGCCGCCGGCATCCGGTACATCGCCGAGGACCACGACGCCACCTTGGTCAAGATCGCGGACAACGCGCACAACTCATTGCCCGAGAGGGTCAAGGCGCTGGCCGAGAAGTGGCCGGACAAACCGCCGGTCACCCGCTACGACGACGCCCGGCCGGTTCTCTACGCGGCGGTCCCGGTGGAGGAAACCCGCAAGATCCTGGCCCGGATCAACCCGTGGCTGCTGGCGGAGCTGGACGCCCGGCTCGACGAAGCCGACGACACCGACTACGAAAACCTCTCCTACGAAGGCGTGCCAGAGGACTAGCTAGACGCGGCCCAGGAGGTCGATGTCCTCGAGGAATTGCTGGTGGACTTCTTCGCTGACGGTGGTCCGGGTGTCCGCGATCGCATCGAGGTAGTCCTGCGTCGCGGGGCCTTTCCGGACCGCCTCACGGACGGACGCGGCGCCCCCGGAGGCGGCGCCGCCGTCGTCGTACACAGCCTTTTCCAGCGCGCGCTGGGAGGCGCTCCGGGCCGCGTATTCGATGTCCGCGGGGGAGAAGCCCTCGGTGCGGTCCACCAGCAGCTCCACGTCCACGTCGTCCACCACGGTGGCGGGGATGAAGCGCTGCCACATGGCCTCACGGGCCAGGCGGTCCGGCAGGCCGATCGGGATGACGTAGTCGAAGCGGCCGTGGCGCAGGAACGCGGAGTCCAGTGCGCGGATGAAGTTGGTGGCGCAGACCAGCAGCCGACCGGGCTGTTCGCGGAACGCCGGGATGATCTTGAGCAGTTCGTTGGTGACGCCCTGCAGCGGCGACGGCGGGTCCCCGGCGCGCTGCGAGGCGATCTCCTCCACCTCGTCGATGAACACGACGGCGTGTTCCAGTTCGGCGATTTCCAGGAACGTCTCGCGAAGGGCGCCGGCCAGTCCCAGCGGGTCGGAGGCGAGCCGGGACGGGAACACCTCCACAAAGGGCCACTCCAGCCGGGAGGCGATCGCCTTGGCGAAGGTCGTCTTGCCGGTGCCGGGCGGGCCGAACAGGACGACGGCGCGCGGCGGGACGACGCCGTACTCGTCGGCGAGGTCGGCTTCGGCCAGGGGCAGCACGAGGCGGCGCTCGAGGAGCTCCTTCTCGTTGTGCATGCCGGCCACGTTTTCCCAGAGGTCGCGGGCCAGGATCCGGCCGCCCAGCTGGCCGAGCGGTTCGAGTTCCTGGCGCTGGACGGGGATTTTGCGTTCGAAGTAGCGCAGGTTTTTCTTCAGCATGAAGCCGCGGCCCAGGAAGGCCTCGACGCGGGTTTCGGACTCCGGCATGAGCGCGGAGAGCTTGTTCAGTCCGTGGGGTGCCATCCGGTTTTCGACCGCGGCCAGCAGCGAGGTGCCGATGCCGCGGCCGCGGAATTCGGGAAGCGTGGCCAGGAAGACGATCCAGCCCTGATCGTGCGCGGCGCGGCCGACAGCGGCGCCCACCACCTGGTCGCCCAGCACGGCAACTACGGCGTGGTCCTTTTCGCAGGAAGCGAGGACCTCGGAGAGGGCGTAGACCGGTTCGACGTTCGTGGCCTTGAGGGATTCCCAGAGGTGCAGGATCCCGTCCAGGTCGGCCGAGTGGAAATCCCTGATCCGCCAGTTGGTCATGTGGTGTCTCCCGGGTGGTTCGTCGTTGAGCCAGGTGGAACTGTTCCTCCGAGCTTAGGCGCACTGCGGTCCCCGGGGTGCCGGTGGGGCGTTGCGTTACGCGGCCCGGGTCAGATCCCGAGGGTGGCGAGGCTCTGCCGGAGCGTCTCGGCCGAGTGGTGCAGCGACGCGCGTTCGCCCTCGTCCATGGGCGTCTCCAGGACCGCGTGCACGCCGCCGTGCCCCACGATGCTGGGCAGCGACAGGGCGATGCCGTCGATCCCGTACTGCCCGCTCATCACGGTGGATACCGGCAGCACCGCGTTTTCGGAGCGCAGCAGCGCCTCCACGATCCGGGCCCCGGAGAGCCCGATCGCATAGTTCGTGGCGCCCTTGCCGGCGATCACCTTGTACGCGGCCTGGGTGACTTCGCGGGCCGTCTCGGCGAGATAGCCGGGCGTGAAGATGCGCTCGCCGCCGACCGTCCAGTCGCGGATGGGCACCGGACCGATGGTGGCGCCGGACCAGACCGGGAATTCGGTGTCGCCGTGTTCGCCGACCATGCTGGCATGGACGCTGCTCACCGACACTCCCGCGGCGTGGGCCAGCAGCCAGCGCAGCCGCGAGGTGTCCAGCACGGTGCCGGAGGAGAAAATCCGCGACGTCGGCAGCCCGGTGATCTTCTGCGCGGCGACAGTCAGCACGTCGCACGGATTGGTCACCAGGACGTAGACGGCGTCCGGGGCGTGCGCCAGCAGTTGCGGCAGGAGCTGTTCGAGGATCCGGACGTTGGTGCCGGCCAGGTCCAGTCGGGTCTGGCCCGGGGCCTGTTTCGCCCCGGCGGTAATAACGACGACGTCGGCGCCTTCGGTGACGCTGATGTCCCCGCCGCCGTTGACGGTCGCCGCCGCGGCGGTGAACTGGGTGCCGTGGGCCAGGTCCAGGACTTCGGCCTCGGCCTTGGTCGCGTTGACGTCGAAGAGCGCGACGTGGCTGGCCGATCCGCGGATCAGCGCGGCGTAGGCGAGCGAGGTGCCGACGCTCCCGGCGCCGACGACGGCGAGTTTGGAACCGGACTGTGCGGACATGCGCATCTCCATCGTGGGCGTTCAGCCGGCCGGGGTTGCGACGGTGCCGGCCGTTTCGCCGCCGTCGATGACGAATTCGGCGCCGGGGACAAAGGAGGATTCGTCGCCGGCCAGGTACACGGCCAGGTCCGCGATCTCCACGGGCTGGCCGATCCGGTGCAGCGGGACGTGGCCGGTGTCGAAGGTCATGCCGTCGGTCATGGGGGTCTGGATGACGCCGGGGTGCACGGAATTGACCCGGATCCCGTCCCGTCCCAGGTCCAGCGCGGCGCTCTTCGTCAGGCCCCGTACACCGAACTTCGAGGCGGTGTACCCGGCGAGGCTCTCATAACCGCGAAGGCCCGCGATCGAGGAGACGTTGATGATGGAGGCGGACCCCGCCCTGGCCAGCGCGAGGGCGGCGGCCTTGATGCCGTTGAAGACGCCGGTGAGGTTCACGTCGATGATCCGCGCCCAGTGTTCGTGCGGGTACTCGTCGATCCGGCCGAAATTCACGATGCCGGCGTTGTTGACCAGGACGCTGAGGCCGCCGAACGCGGTGACCGCCTCGCTGACCGCTGCGTCCCAGTCCGCCGGCTTCGTTACGTCCAGGTGGACGTAACGGACGCCGCCGCCGAGTTCCGCCCGCAGCCGGGCGCCGTCGTCGTCCAGGACGTCGCCGACGACGGCACTCGCCCCTTCGTCGAGGAAGCGCCGCGCGATGGCCGCGCCGATGCCGCGGGCGCCGCCGCTGATCAGGGCGACTTTGCCGTCCAACCGTCCCATGCTGGTCCCTTCCGAGCCTCAACAGTCAGCGCTGCGGGAGTGCGCGACGGGCCGCCCGTCATCCGGCCCGCCCTCCCAGCATGGCGACGGAAGACGGGGTTGGGCAGGGCCGTTGTGCCCAAGGACGACGGCGGCAGGCGACCGCAGGCGGCGACGTCTGCGACGTCGTGGGTCCCCTAGAGGTGCTGGATGCCGGCCCGCTGCATGGCATCCTTGTAGACCGCAACGTTCTTGGCCAGGAGTTCCTCCTGCTTGGCCGGCGAGACGGCGAAGGCGCGGCCGCCGAGAGCGGTGGCCTTATAGATCTTCACGCCGCGGTTCTTCAGCGAGGAGTGGTAGGTCTTTTCGAAGAGCGTCAGAAAGGCGTGGGCGTCAGCCCCGTGGGCGATGACCGCGGAGGTGCGCTTGTTAATTTTCATGAACTGGCGGAAGGGCCGCAGTCCGTCGGTCTTTTCCTGGACGTTAAGGGCGGAGGGCAATTCTGGGTCGCGGACCCAGGGGTAGGCGTTCCACGGCATCACGTAGCGCGGGTCGAGTTCGACGGCCTCGTAGATGGAGGTGGCGCGGCGGGCTGCCTCGTCGTCGTTGAAATGGGACACGAACCCCGATTCGGTGCCCTTGCCCGGGGCGATGTGGAGGCTGACGATCCGGCATTCGTCCTCGTCATGGACGGGGTCGATGTAGGGGACCACCGACCCTGGCTTCTTCTCCATCAGCTCGTCGCAAAGTTGCGTCACGGCCGCGATATTAGGTTCCTGCAACAGAGCCTTTTTTTCGTCCCAGTCAATCGTCACGATTTCTCCCTCAGCACTCGGCGTCCAGAATCAGGCGTCTCGTTCCACTCTACGCTTTCGGGCCGGAGGACGTTTTCCGGGGAGCCGCGGGAGCCCCGGACCTCTAGGCAGAGCCTGCGGCCCGGCGTACGCTTAAAACGCGCCTGCAGGTAACCACTGATGAAGCCGGGTCGTTCTGGACGTGCGAATGTCCGAGCCGTCTCGTAGCGAGATCGCGAAGGTACCTGCAGGTTTTGCGTGCAAGGGGTGTCTGGTTGCCCTGGTACTGCGGGTCAGTTGCTGTGGTGCGGGGCGAGACTCCTGCGGACTCTCCGGTTAGGCTCGCATCATGAAGCCTCGGGGGATCATCCTGCTTGCCCTAGCTGCGCTCGCCGCCCTGTTGGCAGTGCCGCTCCTGTTCGGGGGCGTGCCTGGAGTGCCGGTGGCGTGCCCGGCCGTCGGCTACGCGTACGTGGGCCCCGTCGAGCTTGTCTTTCCCACGCAGCCGTCGTCCGTGGCTGCCTGCTTCGGGGACGGCTGCACCCCCCAACCCGTGTCGGCGGGATCGGACGGAAAATGGCTGGTGCCGCAGTCCGAGCCGTACCTGACACCCCCCGCTAGCGTCACATCCATCTCCGTGGAAGCAACGAACAATTCAGGCGCTCGCATCTCCCACGTCCTGCCGATCGAATCGGAATCGACGGGGGAGCACCCCTACGGGCCCGCTTGTGGAGGTCCCTTTAGGTTCAAGCCCGTGCAGGTGCCGCTCGGATGAAAACCCGACGGCAACCACGTCTCAGGCCGCGGCAGCCGCGGCGGCGGCCCTAGGTCTGCCACGCTTCAGTGCCTTGGCGAGGTGCCGGAGCTCGCGCCGGCGGCGGAGTGCTTCCGTCTCCGGATCCGCCGTTCCGGGTAGCGGCGGTGTGGTGGAGGAGTAGGTGTGGCCGGTGGGGGTGGTGAGTTGGAGCGTGTGTCTGGGTCCTGGACGGGGTTGGGCGGTCCAGCCGGGGGCTTCTTTGGTGTGGTTGCAGGCTTCGCAGAGTCCGGCGCCGTTGCTGCTGCTGGTGGTGCCGCCGTTGTGCCAGGCCACGATGTGGTCCAGATGCCGGATCGGGGCATCACAGTACGGGGTCCGGCAGGTGTCGTCCCGGGCCTGGATGAACCGGTGCAGCCCGGTTGGGAAGATCCGGGCGCGGGAGTCCATGCCGACCAGGTCGCCGGTGCCCGGAGCGGTGTAGAGCCGGCGGAGCCAGATCCTGACGGCCGGTTCGTCACTAGTGCCGCCGATGCCCGCGTCGCGGAGCAGTGTCCGGGCCCAGCCGGCGGGGACGATGCCGTACCCGGGGAGCCGGGCGGGTTCGCTGTCGGACTGGAACAGGGTGCGGTCGGTCATGACGAGTTGTATTTCGATGCCGCGGATCCCGCCGGGCGTCCCGGTGGTGCGTTCGACCAGGGCGTCGGCCATCAGCTGGCCCCGGGACCGCTCGTCGCCGGCGGACCGAAAAGTGTCGGCGTGCCGGGTGAGGGCGGCGTGCACGGCGACGCCGGCCGCGACCTGGAGCAGGGCGGTGAGGTAGCACATGGTGTCCGGGGCCGGACGGAGGCTGACGTGGCGTTCGGCTTCGGCGTGGGCGGCCCGCTGGGTGACGGAGCGCGGATCACGCCGGTAGGCGGCGGCCCGGGCCGCGGCAACGATGGCACGGTCGCCGGCCCCGGTGAACGTGCCGGTGTCGGGGGCCAGTTCGTCGTCGACGGCGGTCCGGTCGGCGGCGGACAGGCATGCCGTCTCCCGGACCAGGAGCGTCGCCCGCCATTCGTTAAGTAGCCCGGTCTCGAGGGCGGCGAGGGTGTGGGGCATTTCGGTGACGAGGGCTTTCGCCAGGCCCAGGAGCCGTCCGCCCCGGGCAGGGGATTCCCGCCGGGCCAAAGCGAGTTGCGCCCCGATTCCCGCGCCCAACTCGTCCGCGGGGATCCCGGCGTCGGCCTGTTCGCGGCGCTGCCGCAGATCGAAGGTCGCGGCGGTCCTCGCCTGCAGCGCGGCCCCGGCGGACTTCAGGTCCTCCAGATTCCGGAGCAGGTCGATCATCGCGGCGCCGTCCGCCGGCGGCCGTGCGTCAGCCAGATCGCGAATCATTTCCCTGATCGCGACCAGAAGCGCTGGCTTCGGAGCCACTTCGGACCCCTGCTTGTCGTCCACACTTAAAGTGTCCTCGTGACCCCCGACAATTAAGGAAGCCGCAAATCCGTCGGCTTCGCAGGAACGACTCCAGAGCCAAGGAACCCATGCCGATCAACCGACAGTCACTGAAACAGGACGGGTTCACCGGGTTCCGGCCGCTCGCGGAGCTGGAGATCAACCGGATCCCGCAGAAGCCCGGGATCTTCGCGGTGCTGCGGCCCGAGGGCCCTGGGCCCCTCAACAACAGGCCACAGTTCCTCACCAAGAGCACCGCGGGTGTCTTCAAAAAGAAGGACCCCACCCTGAAGGCGGAAGCGCTCGAGGCCGAATGGGTCGACGGCGCCGACGTCCTGTACCTGGGCAAGGCCGGACCGGGAAGCAAGGGCAACCGCGGGCTGCGCCGGCAGATCCAGGAGTTCGTCGACTTCGGCCGGGGCAAGCCGCCGGGCCACTGGGACGGGCGGCTGATCTGGCAATTGGCGGCCGCGAAGACGCTGGTCATCGCGTGGAAAGAGCTACCCGTCGACCAGCTCACGGCGGCCGAAGCCGGATACCACGCCGCATTTGTGGAGGAGCACGGCCGGCTGCCGTACGCCAACCTGGTCCAGGCCCGGGTCAAAGGCACCTGACCGGCGCGGACCGCTGAACCCGCAACCGCTAGATCCGGCCGCCGTGCGTGAACCGCCCCGCCAGCATCGTCGCAGCCACCGGCATGGCGGCAAACCCTTCGTCCGAAACCACCAGCGGGTCGGCGTCGAGCACTACGACGTCGGCCGGGTCTCCGACGCTGATCCGGCGCCGGCCGCGCGACGATGCCGCCAGCGCTTCCTGCCGGGTGAGGGCCTGTTCCGGATGCCAGGGACCCCGGCCGTCCCCGCGTGCCCGGGTGGTGGCGGCGGACATCGCCGTCCAGGGTTCCAGCGGCGCAACCGGGGCGTCGGAGCCGAGCGCCAGCGTTGCCCCGGCGTCGAGCAGGGAGCGCAGCGGGAAAGCCCGCTCCGTCCGGCCACTCCAATTCGAGTCGGCGGCGTCGCGGTCATCCAGTGCGTGGGCGGGTTGCACGCTGGCGGTGAGGCCCAGTCCGCCGAACCGCACGAAATCCTGCTGCCGGACAAACTGGGCATGCTCGATCCTGCCGCCGATCCCTGCCGCCGCGAACGCGTTCAGCGCCACCTCGTTGGCGCCGTCGCCGATCGCGTGCACCGCCGGGACAAACCCCGCAGCGCGGGCCTTCAGCAGTAACTCGAGCAGCTCCCCCTCGCTCACGGTCAGCAGTCCGTGTCCGCCGTTCGGGTAGGGGTCGACGCAGAACGCCGTGCGCGTGTTCAGGGATCCGTCGATCAGCACCTTCAGCGGGCCCACCCGCAGGAGTCCGCCGCCCCCGGGGATCAACTGGCCGGTCCGCATGCCCTCACCGACGGCACGGTCCAGGTCCTGCGGGTAGACCCCGGCGTCCACCCGGAGGGAGTCGAAGCCCGCCGCGATCCGCCGTAGCCAGGGGTCCCGGTTCCAGACCATTTCGAAGTCCACGATTCCCACGACGCCGCGTGCGGCGGCGGCCCGTCCGGCGTCGCTGACCATCGCGTCGACCGCCTCGTCGGGGAAGCGTCCCAGTTCCCGGGTCAGTTCAAAGGCCGGATCCTCGCGGAGCAGCCCGTCCGGGCCCACCGTGACGCCGTAGCGCGCGGCAGCCGCGCTATTGAGCCACACGCAGTGCAGATCGTGGCTGATCAGCGCCGTCGGGACGCCGCCGGTGGCGCCGTCGAGCAGTTCAAGACTGGGCATGTCCCCCCAGCCGGCGTCCCGGAATCCCACTCCCACGAGCGTCGGGCCGCCGTCGTCACCCTGTTCAGTGCGGGCGGAACGCTGTTGGTCCAGGTGGGAGCCCACGACGGCGGCCGCCTCCCGCGCGGACGCGGCGCCGGACAGGTCGACCCGCCCGGCGGCCAGGGCCCACTGCGTCATGTGGACATGCTCATCCCACAACCCCGGAATGACGAAGCGGCCGTCGAAGTCCACCACCTGCGAACCTGGCCATGCCGGGCCGGCCGCTGAGCCCGCCGGCACAATCTGTGCAACAACGCCACCCGTAATGAAAATGTCACAAAGTGTGGATTGGCCAGGCTGCCGGACCGAGGCAAGGACGACGCCCGTCCCGGCGGGGTCAGGGGCGTTTTTCGGCATAGGGACAGGCTAGGGCCGCGTTTCGGCGCCAGCAACTCACACCACACTGGCCACTGCGCCCCCAAGGCTTCCTTGCCCGCGCCCCGCCGGCCCGGGGCAAGGGACTTAAGCCCCCTTGCCCACTTGCGACGGCGAAGCCATTCTGGAGTTGGGGCGGTTCCTGCACGGCATTTGGGGGATGAACCGCTCTGTACGAAGTATCGGTCTCGCTAGGACCTGGAGTGGGGAAATGGCGGTTGCACTTTCCAGCTTGGGTAGGAAAGGCAGGATACAGGCCACTATGAGCATTCGATTCTCGATCGCAGCACGCCGTCCGCTAACACGTCGCCTACAAAAACACCGTCCGGTAAACCCGCTTTCTTTCACACGCGCAGCGCACGTGCGCACCACCGCAAGTGGGCTCTGATGCCAGAGAGTAATTTGCGGCATCTGAACCACGCCAGCCGTGCCCGATCGTTCCGCGCACACCCCTCCCACGGCGATCCGCGCCTCAAAGTCGTCGTCCGGATTGACCCCACCGAGGAATGCGCCCACGTGGAGGTGCGCGGCGTCGTCACCACCGACAACATCCGCGCCGTATACGTCGTCTGCCGCCGCGTCGCCACCAAGCTCGCCGGCTACGAGCTCGTCGTGGATCTCGCCCACGCCCGGGTCACGGCGGCGGCCTTCGAGGAACTCCGCGAGCACGCCCGCCGGGCCATCGTGTCGTCCGGCATCGACTCATCGGTCACCCCGTGCCGCCTGCGGATCGTCGATCCGCCGGTCATCCTTCGAACAAAGGAACTTGCATGAAAGCCCTCGTGTACGGCGGACCCGGTCAGAAGTCCTGGACAGACGTCCCTGATCCGAAGATCCAGAATCCCAGCGACGTGATCGTCAAGGTGGACACCACCACCATCTGCGGCACGGACCTTCACATCCTCAAGGGCGACGTGCCCGCCGTAACCAAGGGCCGGATTCTCGGCCACGAGGGCGTAGGAACCATCACCGAGACCGGGTCTTCCGTGACCAGCCTCAAAGTCGGGGACCGCGTCATCATTTCCTGCATCAAATCCTGCGGCCACTGCGCCAACTGCAAAACGGGCCTCTACTCGCACTGCATGGGCGAGGAGGGGCAATCGGGGATCGGTTGGGTCTTCGGCCACCTGATTGATGGCACGCAGGCCGAATATGTCCGCGTTCCCTACGCCGAAAACTCGCTGCATTTGCTGCCGGAGGGCGTCAGCGACGAGCGGGCCGTGATGCTGTCCGACATCCTCCCCACGGGCTTTGAGATCGGCGTGCAGTACGGCCGCGTGAAGCCCGGCGACACCGTGGCCGTGATCGGCGCAGGCCCGGTCGGCCTCGCCGCGATCACCACGGCGGGCCTCTACGGCGCCGCCACCATCATCGCCGTCGATCTTGATGCGAACCGGCTGGAAAAATCCCGCGAGTTCGGCGCTACCGACGTCGTGCTCTCCGGCGACGCCGACTGGAAGGACCAGGTTCTTGCCCTTACCGATGGGCAGGGGGTAGACGTGGCCATCGAGGCTGTCGGCATCCCGGCCACCTTCAGCATGTGTACCGAGATCGTCCGGCCCGGCGGCAACGTGGCCAACGTGGGGGTGCACGGCAAACCGGTGGAACTGCACGTGGAAGACCTATGGATCAAGAACGTCAATATCAGCATGGGACTGGTCAACGCCAACACCACCCCCATGCTGCTCAAGCTGGTGGCCCAGAACAAGGTTCCGGCGGAGAAGTTCGCGACCCACCACTTCACTTTCGACCAGTTTCTGGACGCCTACGACACCTTTGCGCGCGCCGCGGAAACGAAGGCCCTGAAAGTGGTCATCAGCGCATGAGGACCTACCAGGCGGCATCGTGGGACACCCCGCTGCGGGGGGCGTTGGGACGGCCATGAGACCGGGCCGGATGGTCATGCTGGTACTCGGCACGCTTGCCGGGTTGCTGGGACTCGGACTTCTGGCGGGGGCCGGCTTCACCGGCTGGGCCAACTATCAGCAGCGCGACGGCGGCTTCTTCACCACGCCGTCTGAGCGCTACACGGTGGACTCCTACGCGCTGACGTCGCCGCGGCTGAACGTCATGATCGAGGCCGGTCCCTCCGGCGTCGACCCTGCCGCGTTGGCCGGCAGCGTGTTGCTGCGGGGCTCGGCTGCCGATTCCGCGCAGCAGATCTTCATCGGCATCGCGCCGCAGGCGGACGCGGCGACGTACCTCAGCGGCGTCAAACACTCCGAGCTCACCGAGGTCCGCTTTTCACCCTTCCGGGTTCAATACCGTGACGTTGCCGGCACGAAGCCGCCGGCCCGGCCCGCCGACCAGAGCTTCTGGGCGGCGTCCGCCACCGGCGCAGGCACCCAGGAACTCAAATGGGACCTTCGCTCCGGTAACTGGGCCGTGGTGATCATGAACGCCGATGCCAGCAGCCCGGTCTCCGTGGACCTTCGCGGCGGCGCGCGCTCTGAGTTGCTGTGGCCGGTATTCCTCGGGCTGCTGATCGGCGGCATTGTGCTGCTGGCCGTCGGCGTGCCGCTGATCGTGGCCGGGGCGGCCGGGCTGGGCCGCGGCGGGCCGCCGCAGGGGCCCGGCCAGCAACCGCAACCCGGGCAAGCCTACGCGGGGGCGCCCGGCGCGACACCGTACGGCGGCGTACCGGCTCCGGGGCAACCGGTCGCAAAGGCTCCGTACGCCGCGGGTTCCGTGGCCGCCGCCGCACCGCCGGGCGGCTACGTCTATCCGGCGCGGCTCAGCGGCTATCTGGACCCGCACCTGTCCCGCTGGCTCTGGCTGGTCAAATGGTTCCTGGCCATCCCGCACTTCATCGTGCTGTTCTTCCTGTGGTTCGCTTTCGTGGTCACTACCATCGTGGCCGGGTTCGCGATTCTCTTCACCGGGCGCTATCCGCGTTCGCTGTTCAACTTCAATGTGGGGGTGATCCGCTGGAGCTGGCGGGTGGCCTTCTACTCCTACTCGGCGCTCGGGACGGATCAGTACCCGCCGTTCACGCTGGCCCGCACCGGCTACCCGGCGGATTTCGACGTCGACTACCCGGAGAAGCTCTCCCACGGGCTGGTGCTGGTGAAGTCCTGGCTGCTGGCCATCCCACACCTGCTCATTGTCGGCATCCTCACCGGGACCATGCGCGGCTGGAGCGGCGATGGTTACCGGGCCGACGGGCAGTGGGTCCAGCAGAACGCCGGCATCTCCTTGATCGGGCTGCTGGTGCTCATTGCCGGTGTCATCCTGCTCTTCACCGGCCAGTACTGGCGCGGCCTGTTTGACCTGCTGCTGGGCCTGAACCGCTGGATCTACCGCGTCATCACCTACGTGGCCCTGATGCGGGACGAATACCCGCCGTTCCACCTGGACATGGGACCAACGGACCCGGGCGACCTCCAGCCGGTCCCGACGGCGGTGCCGCCTGTGCCCCCCGCCTACGGCCAGGCTGGCCAGCCGCCGGGCCAGCCCGGCTACGTCCAGCCGGGCCCTCCGCCGGACTTCTACGGCATCGGCGGTCCGTCCGCGTCAGTTCCACCGGAGCAAGCGCCGCCCCAACCCTGACCGGCGCCCACGTCCCGTCCCCCTTGCCACCGGACCGCCGCGAGAACATAGTTGAGGGAATTCACCACCCGCGGCGGGAGGCAGGGACCGATGCTTACTAACCAGGTGCCGACTGGCGGCCTGCTGCAGGGCAAGACTGCGCTGGTCTACGGAGCCGGCGGCGCGATCGGCGGAGCGGTGTCACGGGCCTTTGCGGCCGAAGGCGCCACAGTTCATCTCGCCGGCCGCACCGAATCACGGCTGGAGAAAGTCGCCCGGGACATCGAGGGCGACGGCGGGCGGGCGGAAATTGCCGTCGTCGACGCCCTGGACGAGGAACAGGTGGACTCCTTTGTCAACGCCGTGGCCAAGAAGGCAAAGCGGATCGACATTTCCGTCAACGTCATCTCCTTCGGCGACATCCAGCAGCCCCTGATGGAAATCGATGCGAACGACTTCACCCAGCCGATCACCCTGGCCGCCCGAACCCACTTTCTGACCACCCGGGCCGCGGCAGGCTACATGATCAGGCAAAAGTCCGGCGTTGTGTTGATGTTCGGCGGCTCCGGTCCGCAGACGCTGCCCGGGCTCGGCGGCTTCAAGGTGGCCCTGGATGCAATGGAAGGGCAGCGGCGGCAGTGGGCACTGGAGCTGGGGAAATTCGGGGTGCGCGTCGTCACCATGGTCTCCGGCGGAATCATCGAGACCATTCCCTGGCAAGTTGAGGGCCGGGAGGAAATCGTGGCTGAGATCGCACAGGCCGCCCACTTGAACCGCACCGCCACCTTAGCGGACGTCGGTAACGTGGCGAGCTTCATCGCCTCGGACAAAGCCGGCGCCATCACCGATGCCACCATCAACATCTCCAGCGGCGCGATCGTGGATTACTGAGATGTTTCACCTGCCCGTCCAGCCCCGGGCAATACCGATGAAACATCCAATGGGGGACAATGGCTGGATAGGGGTGCCGGACCCGGCGCCCGCCCATCCGCGGCAGGAGGCGGAACCATGCGGACCAGCGCATCGCCCCGACTGCGCCACCGCCGGCTTGCGGCGGCGGGAGTGTTGCTCTGCCTGGTGCCGGTGGCGGCGGCCAGCGGGCGGCAGCCGGCCATCACGGCGGCTCCCTCGGCTCGGGTTGTGGTTGTCGGGGACTCGCTGAGTACCGGACACGGCACCTCGCCGGAGGAGGCATGGCCGGCCCTGCTCCGGACCGACCCGGGCCTCGCCGGAGTGCAGGTGGTCAACGCGGCAGAGAACGGCAGCGGCTATCTCAGGCCCGGCGATTCTGACGGCACGTTCGGGACCCAGGTGGACCAGTTCGTCACCCCGGAAACCGGCGTCGTAGTCTTCTTCGGTTCGGAGAACGATCTTGGCTACTCCACGAGCGCCCTCGGCGACGCCGCCTCGGCCGCGATTACGCATGCTGAGGCCCTGGCCCCGGCTGCGAAGATCATCGTGGTGGGCCCGCCGTCGTATTCCGGCGACCCCGATCCGGGGCTGCTGGACATCCGCGGGCAACTCAGGTCCGCGGCGCAGGGGGCCGGCGCCGAATTTATCGACCCGATCGCGGAGGGCTGGATCAGCGACGACGTCGAAGACCTGATCGGCCCCGACGGCGACCACCCGACCGTGGCCGGGCAGCACTACCTTCTCGAGCACATCGCCGCTGTCATCGAAGAGGCGTCGACTGAGCCCCCCGTCGCACCGGGACGTCCCGCGGAATGACGTGCGGTGCAATGACGTGCCGGGCGTGCTCCAAGCAAGAGCCGCTATCCTGAGCCCATGCCGCCCCTCGACGTCGTTCTTACTGCTTGGCAGGTCGACTGGACCGCCCTGGCAGCCATCGTGGCCTCCGGCGTGCTGTACGGACTCGCGCTCAAGGCTGCGGCCGCCAAGGGACGCCGCTGGCCACTATGGCGGACCGTGGCCTTCTACGTCCTCGGCCTCGGCTCCCTGACGGTCCTCACCTGCGGCTTCACGGGCGTCTACAGCGCCCAGCTCCGGTGGGCATTCACCCTGAAGATAACCCTGATGCTCTTCGTGGTGCCCCTCCTGATCGGACTGGGGAAACCCCTCACCCTGGCCCGTGCCGCGCTTTCGCCGACTGGAATCGCGCGGCTTGACGGCGTCCTCGCCAACCGCCTGGTCCGGCTGGTGAGCAACTCCATGGTGGCGCCCCTGCTGGGGTTGGCGCTCTTTTCCACTTTCCTCACCCCGGCGTTCTACACCCTGCGCACGAATTCCTTGGCCGAGGCGCTCCTGACCCTCGGAATACCCTTGCTGGGCCTGCTGATGGCGCTCCCGATCATCGAGGAATCAGACTTTCACCGATCCAGCACGTTTATCACCCTGGAGATCCTGTTCGTCTTCATCGAGCTGCTGATCGACGCGGTGCCCGGCATCCTCTTGCGCCTGAACGGCCAGGTCCTCGACCACATCACCACGCGGGCGGCGGGCCCGGGCTGGTTCCCGGATCCGCTGCGCGACCAGCAGCTTGCCGGAGACCTCCTGTGGTTCATCTGTGAAATCGTCGACCTGCCCCTGATCATCCTGATGTTCATGCGGTTTTCCCGGAGCGACAAACGCGAGGCCCGGGGCTTCGATGAGCTGACCGACGAACAACTCGACGCACTCAATGCCGAGCACCTGCGGCGCGGCCGCTAAACCCCGCCGCTGGCCCCCCGCTGGCCCGCGCCGCTGACCCGCCCGGTTCCTATGCGGCCTTTTCCACGGTGACCTTGATCCGCTGCACCACGTTGTTGCCCATGCCCTGGTAATTCCAGACCGGCTCAAGCGGCTGGGTGGCGCCGCTGGCCTCCGTGGCCCGGCAGGACAGCTCGTGGTGCCCCGGATCCGCCACCCACTGCATCGACCAGGCGGACCAGGCGAACGGTGCCGCCGGATGGTCCAGCTGCGCGGCCAGCCATTTGCCGTCAATCCCTACCTCGACCCGCTGGACAGCGCCCTCGCCGGACCAGGCCCGACCCGTCAGCATCACGGGGCCCGCGGGCAGGAACCGGCTGCGGCTGAAGAAGTCCGGGACGCCCGGCGGGACCATCAGCGAACGGACCTTCATCCAGGTGACCGGGGTGCCGGCGTCGTCCGCGTCCTGCTGGTAGCGGTACGCGACGGACTGCTGGAAACCGTCGAAGGGCTTGGTCAGTACCTTGATCGAGGAGAGCCACTTAACGCTCGCCATCCCGTACCAGCCAGGCACCACGAGCCGCAGCGGGTAGCCGTGCTGCGGCGGCAGCTCAGTGCCGTTCATCCGGTACGCCAGCACGACGTCGGGGCGGAGCGCCTGGTCGATGGGCAGGCTGCGGGCATACTGCTGGTGCACCCCGCCTTGGATCCCGGCGTCGGCCCCGGTGAATGCGACCTCGACGGCGTCCTCGTCCACGCCGGCCCGGGCCAGCAGATACGCCAGGGGCACCCCGCTCCAGACGGCGGTGCCGACACCCTCCAGCATCCAGGGCATGCTCAGCGGCCGTGGCTTCAGCAGCGAGCGGCCGTTGCCGGCGCACTCCAAGGTGACCGGAACACTGATGCTCGGTGCCCGGCGGAGCGCCCGCAGGTTCAGTTCCAGCGACTGGCGCACAGCCCCGCCCAACCTCAGGTGCCAGCTCTCCCCGTCGATGGCCGGGATGTCGAAGTGGTCCAGCAGGTAGTGCAGTCCCGGCGGTGTCACATCGTTTCGCAGCGCCTCGAGTGGCATCGAATGATTCCGCACCGCCAGCTGCAACTCTTCGGCCGTGAGCGGGCCGTGGCTGGGCTCACCGGGGTGCGGCGCCAGCTTGTGCGTGGGCCGGCTCCCGGCCAGGCCGGGCGGCGTGTGCGGGGACAGTTGCTTGGGCAGTTGTTCGGTCATGGGACTGCGATTCTGTGTGGCGCCTGCCTTTAGCTCTACGCCGCCGACCGGAACGCGTCAACACCAAGCCGCATCCGAGCGCGGATTAGCCCTTAGACGTCGGAGGCGCCGGCGGCTGTTCCGGGTTCTGGTAGCCGGCGGGGTACTGGTAACCCTGCGGCGGCACGGCCGGCCGATTGGTCGACGCGTCCCAGGAAGACGGCCCGGAGGGGCCGGCCTCGGTCCACGCCGAAGCCGCGCCGGGAGGAGTCCCGCCCTGGAGCCGGATGAGCTCAGCGGTATTCTCCGCCGTGCGGATGCCCGCCACCAGCGATTCCAGTCCAATCCGTGCCAGCGCCAGGTAAATCAACGCGAAGAGGGGCCCGAGAACCAGCAGGACGAGGACGCCCAACACGAAGTTGCGGCTGGAGAAAGCTGCGATGACGAAGACCAAGTACATGATTCCCAGTGCCACCATGATCAGGACATAGACGATCTTGGCGATGGACGGAGAGACGAATCGCGTGAACGACAGGTCAAATAGGTTTTTCAAGAATTCCCCCAGAGTCGGCCGTCAACGAAAGACGGAGCCATACGTGTCACGCAGAGCCTATCGGCCCGGCTGAGGATTCGCTGGCAAGTACCCGCAGCCGCGCGGCTAGATGGTGTGCGCCTCTGCCAGGAACTCGGCCAGGCCCAGCGGTTCCCGGCCGGTCAGTTCGTGCACGGCCGACGTCGGCCCTGCCAGCTCGCCGACGGCGATGGCCGTGTAAGTGCTGACCCAGGCATCCACCTGCCACGGCGGCGCGCCGTAGGGCTTCCGGGAGGCGTAGGCCTCTTCGAGGGTCTCGTTCCTGTAGGTGACGGTGCGGCCAGTCCCGGCGGTCAGCAGCTCCGCGGCGGCGGCCAGCGAAATGTCTTCCGGGCCGGTCAGGTCGTAGCTTCGGCCCACGTGGAGTGCAGGATCGCCCAGCACCGCCAGGGCGCAACGGGCAATGTCGGCACGGGCCACGGCCGCCATGACGCCGTTCCCGGCGGGGCCGCGAATCACGCCGTCCTCGCCGGCCAGCAACGGCAGGAAGTCCAGATAGAAATTGTCCCGCAGGATGGTGTAGTCCATGCCGGAGGCCTTGATCCGCTCCTCGGTGGCGTAGTGGTCCCGGCCCAGGGTGAAGGTGCAATCAGGGGCCGCGCCGAAGAACGAGGTGTAGACGATGTGCTGCACGCCGGCCTCGGCTGCCGCGTCGACGAAGGTGTAATGCTGCTGCAAGCGGTCCTCAGCCTCGGCGGCGGAGACCATGAACAAGGTCTTCACCCCGGCCAGAGCCTCCCGGGCCTGTGCCGCGTCGGCGTAACTGGCAACGGTGGGGACGGCGCCGTCGAGGTCCGGTGCGCGGCCGGCGTCGCGCACCAGCAGCCGCTGGGCGGTGCCCGCTGCCTCCAACAGGCGGGCCAGCTGACCGCCGAGCTGGCCGGTGGATCCGGTGACGGCGAGTTCCGGCAGTTTCGTCATGGCTAGGCTTCGCGGGAGGCGGGGGACTTGGTCTGGGCCGGGTCGCGCTCGGCGAGTGACCCGATCGCGGCGTCGATCCTGTCCATGATGGCCGGGTCCAGCTTCACGCCGGCCGCGGCCACGTTGCCGGCAATCTGCTCCGGGCGGGAGGCGCCCATGATCGCCGAGGCCACGTTCTTGTTTTGCAGCACCCAGGCGAGGCTCAGCTGGGCCATGGTCAGTCCGGCCTCCGCCGCGATCGGCTTGAGCTGCTGCACTCCGGTGAGGACCTCGTCGGACATCCAGCGCTCGATCATCCGGGCGCCGCCCTTGGCATCCGTGGCGCGGCTGCCCTCGGGCGCAGGTTTGCCGGGGTGGTACTTGCCGCTGAGCACGCCCTGGGCCATAGGGGACCAGACGATCTGGGAGAGTCCAAGCTCCTCCGACGTGGGCACTACCTCGGCCTCGATGACCCGCCACAGCATGGAGTACTGCGGCTGGTTGGAGATCAGCTGGAAGCCGAGGTCCTTGGCGAGGGCGTGGCCGTCGCGAATCTGGTTCGCCGTCCACTCGCTGACCCCGATGTAGAGCGCCTTGCCCTGCCGCACGATGTCCGCGAACGCCTGCATGGTCTCTTCCAGCGGCGTCTCGTAGTCGTAGCGGTGCGCCTGGTAGAGGTCAACGTAGTCCGTCTGCAACCGGGACAGGGAGCCGTTGATGGATTCCATGATGTGCTTGCGGGAAAGCCCGAGGTCGTTGTGGCCCTTGGGGCCGGTGGGCCCGAAGACCTTGGTGAAGATCTCCACCGACTCGCGCCGCTCGTCCTTCAGGGCCCCGCCCAGGACCGTTTCCGCGGCGGTGTTGGCATAGACGTCCGCGGTGTCGAAGGTGCTGATCCCTGCGTCGAGCGCGGCCCGCACGCACTGGGCGGCGACGTCATTCTCCACCTGCGAGCCGTGCGTGAGCCAGTTGCCGAACGTGATTTCCGAAATCTTGAAGCCGCTGTGCCCGAGGTATCTGAATTCCATGGGTTCCAACGTAGCCCAGATGACCTTCCGGGGTAAGGCCTTAGCTGGCCTTCCGGTGCTGGTCCTGCCGCTGGTCTTGCCGCTGGCCGGGCCGCTGGTCTTGCCGCTGGCCGGGCCGCTGGTCTTGCCGCTGGGCAGGCGGCGCAGGCTGATGCTTGCGCATGGTGAGCGATCCCGTGTCCAGAATCGGGCTCTGGGTAGGAAGTGGCGGCTTGACGAAGGCGCGCGGCGCGGACGCGAGGCTGCCGTTGCGGTCGGTCGCGGACTCGACTAGGGGCCCGACTTCCTTGAGCTCGCGCACCGGAGCCTTCGGGCTGGGCAGCTCCCGGACGGACACCCTGACTTCGGGCGCGGCATCTGCCTTGGCCCGGGCGCTGGCGCGTTCATCGGCGCGTGCGACGGCGGCGGCCCATTCGGGGGAGAGCTGGGGTTCCTTGCGGCCCGGCTTGGCGGGCTGCGCCGGTCCGGCCTTGGCGGATTTCGCGGGTTGCGCGGCCTCTTGGCGGGAGGTCCCGCGATCGGACGTCCGGCCCCTGAACAGGGCAGTGGCGGCGGTGGCCAGCAGCCGACCGACGCCGGCAAGCAGCAAGGTGATGACTAAGGCGAGGAAGACCCCGAGGAACAACACCAGGCCGATTGCGAGGGTACCGAAAAAGGTCAGGTTCATGGCGATCGTTGTCGGGTCTTCCACTTCGCCTCTCCAATCCAGCCTGCAGATGAGGTCCGTGCCGCAATCATCTCGCCGGGCACCAGCCCCGCTTAACCATACGGACAATTGCAGACGGACACGCGCGGAAACGGGCCGCGGCGGCCGGATGTGTCCAAGCTGATACCTTCGCGGCGCGGGCAGGCGCGAAAGGCCCGCAGACCGGGTGCCCGGCCGGCGTCTATAGTCGGAGGCAGCCCAAACCCGACTCGCCGGCGGGCCCGGACGGACCCTCCGGAAGGACCTGATGGATGGACCCCCTGAAAGGGCCCCTTGGAAGGACAATATGACGCATCAGCAGGCGGCCGGTTCAGCGCCCCACGGCGCCCCTTACGTGGGCAATTGTCCGTGCCTGTCCGGCGAGCAGTACGCCGATTGCTGCGGCCGGTTCCATCGCGGCGAGGCGGAGGCGCCCACCGCGGAGCAGCTCATGCGCGCCCGCTACAGCGCGTTCGTGGTGCTCGACGCCGGCTACCTGCTGCGCACCTGGTATCCGGGCACCCGGCCCGCCGGGCTGGAGCTGGATCCGGCCGTGCAGTGGCGCCGCCTGGACATCGTCTCGACGGGACGCGGCGGTCCGCTGGACACCGAGGGCACCGTCGAATTCAAGGCCTACTTCCGGCACGACGGCGAACGCGGAGTCCAGCACGAAACGAGCCGTTTCCGGCGCGAGGACCGCCGCTGGTACTACGTCGACGGCCTCACGCCCGCCTAGCGCTCCTCGACGGTTTCCACCGGCGTGAAGCCGGCGCGGTCCACCTTGCGGTGGAAGCGCATGCCGGCGAGGCCGCCGAGCATGGCGCCGATGAGGGCCACGACCACCACGACGATCGCCGCGACAATGCCCGCGGTGGTGAGGTCGCCCTCGTTGACGGGGATGCGCGGGAAGCTATTCAGATTCGCCAGGACGTTGTACCGCTGGCCGGCGGTCAGGGCCAGGACGGCGACGACGACTGCCGCGATCAATGCCCAGATCCACACCATCAGTCCCTGACGGACGCCGTTGAAGCGGGCCATCCGGCCGGCGACATAGCCGCCGCAGTAATAGGACACGAAGAGGATCACCAGCAGGGTGATGATGCCCGCAATCCCGACGCTTTGATTCTTCGAAGCCTGGTTGACGGCGTCGTTGACGTTGGTATTGGTGGCGAGGCCGACGGCGGTGCCCGCGGCGGCGACCAGGGCGGTCAGCAACACGGCCATGCCGGTGGCGGCGAGCCAGCCGAAGAAGGCGGAGCCGATCTTGATCCCGCCGAACTGCTCCTTCTCGCGGGCCACCACCGTCTGGCGGGTGGGGACCTCTTCCACGACGGCATCGTGAACGTGGCGGTCGTCGCGGGTCCCGTGGATCACCCTGGTGTCGCGGCCTGCGGTGCCCGCGGCAGCGGCGCCGGCGAGCGGCGCGGCGGGGAAGGCGCGGGTGTCGTTTGCGCGCTCCGCGCTGCTCTCCGCACGATCTGCACGATGCTCCGCGCGGTCCTCGGCGCGGAGCTCAGCACGGCTTTCTGGGCGTGGCTCCCCGCGGCGTTCCGCATCTTCGGCGGCGGTGACGGGCTGGGCCGCGGTCGCGCCGTCCTGGCGGGCGTCGTGGATCCGGGCGTCCGGGCCAAGGGTTCCGTCTTCCTCGCGTGCGCGGCGGGGGATGCGGTCTTCGGGGCCTGCTGTGCTGCTCATGATGGCTGCTCGCTTTCATTGATTGACCCAGGCTCACTAGTTTGAGCCGGGCACTGCAATGCTTCGACCGTCATCAGGTCTTGCCTCCACCTAACCACGGCGGAGGCGTCGATAGCAAGGATGCTTACTATTCTGTTGTGTCCTCACAGCCCAGGCATATTGGCTGGTCAGCGGTACTTTCGGTGCAGGTTCTCCTTCACCGAGGCGCGCGGACTGGCGTCCGCAATCCACGGCCCGGTCCCTTCGGACTGGTCGAGCACGCCGGCCTCGAGCCACTCGTAGTCCCCGGCAAGCACCCTGCGGGTCAGGGCGCGGTCGCCGTCGTCGGTGTTGCGCCAGAGCTGGTCGAAATACTCCTCGACCCGCACCCGCGCCTGCTCGCAGAAGGCATCCGCGAGCTCATAGGCCGAGGCGCCGCGTTCGGGGGAGGTCCGCAGCAGCATCTCCGCCCGCGAGCAGCACGCCGCCATCGCGAACAGTTCGGCGCCGATGTCCACTATCCGCCCCAGGAAGGCCTGCTTGTGCTCGAGTTTGGCCTGCCAGCGGCCCATGCCGTAGAACGTCTGCCGGGCCAGCCGCCGCGAGGCCCGTTCCACGAACCGCAGGTGCCTGCCGAGCCGGCCGAAATCCCCGTAGGCGCGCGGATCCATGCCCGTGCCTGCCACCAGCTTCGGCAGCCACCTTGCGTAGAAACCGGAAGCGCCGACGGCGGCCTTTGCCTTGTCGGAGAGGCTGGCGTCAGCGGACGCGAGGGCGCCCGCGGCGGCCAGGTGGGCGTCCACGGCCTCGCGCGCGATCAGGAGCCGCATGATTTCCGATGAGCCCTCGAAGATGCGGTTGATCCGCATATCCCGCAACTGCTGTTCGGCCTGGACGGCGCGCTCGCCGCGGGCCTCCAGCGAGTCGGCCGTTTCAAAGCCCCGGCCGCCGCGGATCTGCACCAGTTCGTCGGCGATCCGGCAGCTGATTTCGGTAGACCAGAGCTTGGCGAGGGCGGCCTCGATCCGGACGTCCTTCTGCCCGGCGTCGGCCAGCTCGGCAGACAGTTCGAACACGGCGTCCAGGGCGAACGCGCTGGCGGCGATGAAGGCGATCTTCTTGCCCACCGCCTCGTGCTGGCCCACCGGACGGCCCCACTGGGTGCGGGCGTTGGACCACTCGCGGGCGATCTTCAGGCTCCAGCGGCCGGAGGCCACGCAGAGCGCGGGAATGGACAGCCGTCCGGTGTTGAGCGTGGTGAGCGCGATTTTCAGGCCTTGGCCTTCGCGGCCCAGCCGGTTCGCGGCAGGCACCCGCACCTGGTGGAAGCGGGTGACGCCGTTCTCGATGCCACGCAGTCCCATGAAGGCGTTGCGGTTCTCGACGGTGATGCCGGGAGAGTCCATTTCCACGATGAAGGCGCTTATGCCGCCCTGGCGTTCGGTTCCGTCCGCGTCGGTGTGCGCGGGGACCAGCGCCATCACCACCACGAGTTCCGCGATGACGCCGTTGGTGGTCCACAGCTTCACGCCGTCCAGCAGGTAACTTCCGCCGTCCTCGGAAAGGACGGCAGTGCTGCCCATCCGGGCCGGGTCGCTGCCGACGTCGGGCTCGGTGAGCAGGAACGCAGTGACGGCGCCGGAAGCGCACCGGGGCAGGTACTCCCGCTTTTGCTCCGGCGTGCCAAAGACCTTGACCGGCTCCGGAACGCCGATCGACTGGTGCGCGGAAAGAAGGGCGCCGAGGCTGGGGTGCACCGAGCCCAGCAACGCCAGCGCCCGGCCGTAGTACACCAGTGATAGGCCCAGGCCGCCGTATTCGCGGGGGATTTTCATGCCAAAGACGCCGAGGGCTGCCAGTCCGGACAGGTACTCGTCGGGGATCCTGGCGTCGCGCTCGATGGTGCGGCCGGACATCGTCCGGCAGTACTCGGTAAGCCGCTCCATGAACGCTTCGCCGCGTTCGACGTCGTCCGCCGGCGCCTGCGGCCACGGGTGGACGAGGCTAAGGTCGAAGCTGCCAAGGTAGAGGCCCTTGGCGAAGCTGGGTCGGTCCCAGCTGGTCTCCCGCGCGGCTTCCGCGACGGCCCGGGCATCGGCGGCGGTGGCCTCGGAGCCGATCTTTTGGGTGGCCACCGGAACTTCGGCGGCGGGGGTTTCGGCGGCTGGATCCTGGGTGGCTGGGTTATCGACGGCGGAGCTCACGGGGCATCTCCTCTAGCCGGGTTGGCCGGCTCGAGCCCTGGATCCGCCGCGGGTGGAGGACCCTTCAGCTGTCCCGCAATACTACTCGCGGGTAGGTGCCGGTGCTAGGGGAGGGCTGCCCGATTAAGTCGCCAGGAAAATCGCCGGGGAGCTCCACCGCAGCGGCATGGTGAAGCACCCGGTCCCAGGCGCCGTTGATGCCGTGGACCAGGCCGAGCAGGGCATTGGCCGCAACAAACCAAGCCAGCCGGCTCGCCCCCAGCAGTGCCAACGCCGCGAAGGCCGCGGTCAGGATGAAGAGACCTATCAATAGGGCGAAAAGCAGCGTTCCGAGGAACACCATGGTGCCCGTTTCCACCGCGCTTGGATCGAACTGCATTCTTCCTCCTGCACCGTCGCTTCGGCTGAATCAGTAGCCCGAGCGTAGGGTGCAGGAGGGGAGCCCAGCCAGAGTCGCGGGGCGCATCGGGGGCGCTTGATACGGGATCGAAATGCTACCCGGGCGTAGGTCACGGTGAGGTCGCGAAAACCTCACCAGCAACAGGTGCCACACGGGCATCGCGATGGCGGGGCCGTCACCCGACCGCGCCGCTCAGGGGAGCAGACCGGCGTCGTCCGGTTCAGGCGTGTCGGTCGGGTGCGGCGCGATACTCACGCCGGGCACCGGAACGTTCGGACCCAGCAGGCCGTCTGCCGCGACGGCCACCGAGGCGCTACTGAGGACCACCGCCGTCGACGCCGCACCTATGATCCATGCAGTCTTGGTCCGCATGTCACTCTCCTCCCACGTGGTCCTTCCAGTGTGCTCCCGCGGAGCGACAGGTACAACGGTGATTTCGGAAGCGCTGCGTTAACCTTGTAGTTGGCAGTTTTCTTTAGTCCGCTGCCCGACCCCACCTCGGCAGCGATAGGAGAACTGCGTGTCCCGTTCCGCCCTGTCCTCCGCCGACGCCATCAGCGCCCGGCTCCGGGACCTCGAACTCCTCACAAAGGGCCCGGCCTGGGCCCTGACCCGCTCGGCGCCGTGGGTGATCGCCGTGCTGCAGGCCTCCTTCACCCGCACCCGGCCGCAACTGCCGCTGGAACAGTTCCACGCCGACGTCGACGCCTTCCTGGAGCAACTCCGCCGCCAGGATCCGGGACTGGGCGGCTCCGCCAACGGCAAGGGCTTCGGCGACGAGTGGACCCGCAAGAACTTCCTGACCCGGCGCAATCAGTCCGGCCAGATCGTCTACGAGGTCACCGAGCCCGCGGCCCGTGTCCTGGCCTTCCTGGACAGCCTCTCGAGCGACCGTTCCACGCTGAACGGTTCACGGCTCGGCACGCTGCTGGGCGACGTCGAGAAGCTCGCCAACGAGACCAACCCGGACCAGAGCGCCCGGCTGGTCTCCCTGGAAGAGGAGATCGGCGAACGCCGGCAGCTGATCGAGGAGATCAGCTCGGGCGAGTTCGACGGGCTGCTCGACGACGAGGAAGCCGTCGAAGCGGCCGGCAACATCCTGGACCTCGCCGCGAGCCTGCCTGCGGACTACAAGAAGATGCGGGACCGGATCGAGGAACTCGTCGGCGAGCTCCGGAACCAGATCATCGAGGAATCCCTCAGCAAGGGCGCCACCATGGCGCAGGTGCTGGAGGCGGACAAACGGCTCCGGCAGAGCCCGGAAGGCAGGACATTCCGGTCCTTCACCGCGTTCCTGGAGGATCCGCAGCAGCAACTGCGCTTCCGTTCCGCGATCGGGGAGGTGCTCAGCCGGCAGTTCGCCGACGAGCTCAGCCAGGATGAGCGCGAGACGCTGAAGAACCTGGTGGCGGAACTGCGCAGCCAGCACAGCCAGATCCAGCGGATCTACGGGAAGCTCAGCGAAAGCCTGAACACTTACGTCCAGAGCGACGACTACCGCCAGTCCGTCAGGCTCCGCAAGGTCCTGCGCGAGGCCGAGCAGGCGATCCGCTCGCTGCCCTACGAGCGCGAACGCCCAGGCCTGGTCCGCGGCCCCGTGCTCTTCAACGCCGGTTTCGAATCCCTGGCCATGGTCAAGCTTTTCGACCCGGACGAGTTTGCCGCGCCGCCGAAACTGGCGGACCCGATCGCGTTCAGCGACTCCGACCGGGTGCGCTCGCCGCGTACCGGCAAGGCCAGCCCCGAGGCGATCCGTACCGCCTTCGCCGGGGTGTCCACCCTGGCGGAGGCGTGGGAGCAGCTGCCGGAGACGGAACGCCACATCAACTCCATCCGTGCCCTGCTCTCGCACGCGCTGCACCAGGGCGCCGGGTTCGACCGCGGGTCCTGGGCGGCACTGGACTTCGACCAGATCGACGGTTCCGCCCGCACCGCGTACTTGCCCGTCGTCACGCTCAAAAAGGATTGAAGATGACCGAACTTGCCCAGGAAGCGCCCGGCACGGAACGGGAGCACGAGCCCGCGCCCGAACCGGAGCACGTTCACACCGATCCCTTCACCGTGACCCCCCGGGACACCTTCGTCGACGGCGCCGCGCTTTTCCCGGGGGACACCGGCGTGCTCCCGATGAAGGTGCGCCAGGCGCTCGTGAAACTCCTCAAGGGCCCCTACATCGACGGCGGCCGGGACGAAAAGCTCTGGACCACCCTGCTGGACAACCAGTTGATCCTGCGCAGCCGCCTCTCCGAGCTGTTCCTGACGCTTCAGCTGGATCATGAACGCAAGGTGGCCGTGCTGCGCCCGGTGGACCCCGAAGCGATCGGCGGCAGTACCCGCTCCAGCATCCTGCGCCAGCAGCGTGCCCTGAGCCGGGTCGAAACCATCGTGCTGCTGCGCCTGCGCCTGCTCCTGGACCGCCACGTTACCGCCCAGACCGACCCCACGATCACGCGCGAGGAATTGGCCGACCTTGTCGCCCACTACCAGCCCGCCGGCCAGCAGGATGCCCTGCGCGATTCCGACGTCGTCAACCGCGCCATCACCAAGCTCCTGGCCCGCCAACTGCTCCTCACCACGGGCCTGGACGAGGTCTACACCATCTCCAACGCCCTCCCGCTGGCCCTCCCCTTCGAAAACATCGGCGACATCCCGTCCCAAATCGAAGCCCTAATCGCCGCCAGCACCGACCCCACCGGAACAGAACCCCTCCTCGAACTCGACAGCGACAGCCCAGCAGAGGACGACTCGGACGACGACGGCGATGCCGCCCCCGCCCCTTCGCCGGGCGGCTCCGCTGCAAGCAGCGAGCCGCCCGGCTCCGACAGGCCCGATGCCACTCCCTGGGCGGCATCGCCGCCGTCGCTCCTGAACCCGAACGACAGCGGCAGCGCCGGGGACATGCGGCAGCATGCGTTTAAGCTGGGCCCACTCGGACAGGGTCCCCTGGCCGAGCTTGCGAGGCAAGGGAGTCCGAGGGGCGGAACGAGCGAGCATGCAGAGCATGTGTCCGGTGATGCCGCGATAGCCGACCACACCCAGCAAGCGGAGGCAGCCGAGTGAGCATCGCGACCATGCTGCCGCTAGGCGAACTCACCAACCCCGGCCAGATGCGCCTAGCCCTGGTCCAAGTGGTCAACTGGGGCACGTTCCATGGCGCCCACACAATGCTCGTGGACCGCAACGGCACCTTGCTGACCGGCAATTCCGGCGTCGGCAAGTCCACGCTGTTCGATGCGATGCTGCGGGTGTTCGACGCCCGGCCGCGCTCCAACGAGGCTGCCGCCCAGCGTGCCGGCGGCGCGGTCGAGGACAAACGGACCACTTTCACGTACATGCGCGGCAAGGTAGGCGATAAGGCTGTTGGGGAGGGCTCGGCCAGTGCATTCCAGCGCCCCGGGGCGACCTGGTCCGCCGTCGGGCTGACCTTCGACAACGCCGCGGGCACCCGGGTGACCATCTCGGCGTTGTTCGACGTGCCCAAGAACGGGACCGAGTCCAGTGTTGGCCGGTTCTACCTGATCGACAACAAGCCGCTGGACCTGGCCGCGCTGGAGGGCATCGCGGAGAAGCGGTTCACCAAGTCGGCGCTGGACGGGATATTCCCGGATGCCCAAATCTTTGACGTCCACAAGGCCTTCGCCGAGCGTTTCCGGCGCCTGCTGGGCATCAACTCGGACCAGGCCCTGCCGCTGCTCCGCGTGATCCAGGCCGGTAAGGGCCTGGGCGGCAGCGTCAATACCTTCTTCCGCGACCAGGTCCTGGATGCGCCCGCCACGCTGGCCGCCGCGGACGACGTCGTCGAGGAATTCAGCAACCTCATGTCCATCCGGCAGCGGCTCGAGGACGTCCGGCAGCAGCGCGACCAGCTGGCGCCCGTCCCCGGATTGAACAAGGAGTATGCCCAGTCCCTGCTGGACGCGAACCGGTTGCGGGACCTCGCGGGCGAGGAATTCGAGGCCTATAAGCAGCAACTGGCCGTCAGCGTGCACGGCACGACCCTGGAACGCTTCAAGGCGCTTGCGCAGGACAAGGCCCGGCAGCTCGGCGCCGAACGCGGCGTCCGCGACGGTCTGGCCAAGGAACTGCGCGAGCTGGAGGCGGACTACAACAACCAGGGCGGCAACGCGATCTCCGCGATCGAACAGTCGCTGGAGAACGCCCGGGTGGGACTGAAGCTCCGTGAACAGGTCGAGGAAGCGGCGCGCAAGGCGCTGACCGACGCCGGCCTGGAGCTTGAGTGGACGCCCGCGGGCTGGGAGCAGGCGCACGAGCACGCGGCCGCACGTTCGGCCGAGCTGCGGGACGACTCGGAGGCGCTCAAGGAGCTTCGCTTCGAAGCCTTCGACGGCCACGCGACCCGGAAGCGGGAGCTCGCCGCGGCCCAGCAGGAACTCCTCTCGCTCAAGACCCGCAAGTCCCTGCTGCCGCCGTCGAGCATTGAAAACCGCAGCGCCATCGCGGCGGCCACCGGCATTCCCGAGGAGCAAATGCCCTTCGGCGGTGAACTGATCGACCTCGCGGAGGGCCACGAACAGTGGCGGCCGGCCGCCGAGCGCGCCCTGCGCAGCCTGGCCACCACCTTGTTGGTGCCCGGCGAGCACTTTGCCACCGTCACCCGTTACCTCAACGACCACCCGGTCCGCGGGGCGCTGCGCGCGGTGGACATTTCGAAGCCGCTCGCCGGCGGCGCGCTGGCCGTGGAGGACGCGGCCGACGGCGATCTGCTGACCAAGCTGGACATCCTCACCGCAGGACCGGCCGGCACCTCCTTCGCAGCGGCCGGCGAGTGGATCCGGGAGCGGATCGCCCTCGACTTTGCCTACCCCTGCGTGGAGGATCCGGGCGAGCTGGCCCGGCTGGACAAGGGCCTGAGCCTGGGCGGGGTGGTCAAGCGCAACCGCCACACGGTGGAAAAGGACGACCGCTTCACCTCGCGGCAGGACTACGTGCTCGGCTTCGACAACGCCGCCAAGCTTGAGGTGGTGGCCGCGCAGGTTGAGGAGCTCCGGCAGGAGCTCGCGAAGGCCGCCGAACTGGCGCAAAGCCGGGAAGAGTCGCACCAGGGCATGACCCGCCAACTCGATGCGCTGCGCCGCGTGGCCGATGACCACCGGCCATGGGAGCAGGTGTCCGCAGTGGTTGCCGCCGAGGAGCTCGCCAGGATTGAGCAGCGGCTCAAGGATGCCCTCGCCGCGCAGGCGGACCTCGAGCCGCTGCGCGCCAACATCGAAGCCGCCCGGCACAAGCACCAGTCCAGCACCGAGGCCGCGGCCGTGCTCCAAAGCGAGTACAAGGCCCTCGACGCGCAGCTCACTGCGGCGGACTCTCTGCTGGACGCGGCGCGGCAGCGCCTGGCGCAGCAGCCGCCGTCGGACGCCACTGTCACGGCGCTGGAACCCTACTTCACGGGCTTCGGCGAGCTGGTCGAAATGCACGAGCTGGACAACCTCGCCAACCAGGTCCGGACCCGGCTGCTGGCCGAGCTCCACGCGGCCGAGTCCCGCGGACAGGGCACCTCCGAGCGGCTCACCCGCATCTTCGAGGGCTTCGTCCGCGAATGGGGAACGGCGATTTCCGCGGACCACGGCACCTCGATCGGGGCCGCCGGCGAGTTCGAATCCCGCTACCACGCGATTGTCAGCGACGGGCTTCCGGCGCAGGAAGCCGAGTTCCGGCAGTTCTTCAACCAGCGCACGCATGAGTCCTTCAGTACGCTGCTGCACCTGCTGGACGAGGAGCGCCGCTCCATCACGAGCCGCATCCTGCCGCTGAACGGCATCCTCTCCGAGGTCAACTTCCACGAAGGCAGCTTCCTGGAGCTCCATATTAAGCAGACCCTGCCGGCTACCGCGAAGCAGTTCAAGGATGCCATCCAGAACGCGCTGAAGGTCCGGCACGCCCGGCCGGGGAGGGCTGCAGCGACGGCCGCCGTCGCCGCCGGTACGGAAACGGAAGACGACGCCGAGCTCACCAACCGGTACAAGTCGCTCGAAACGCTCGTGAAGCGGCTCGGGTCGCAGACCCCTGAGGACCGGCGCTGGCGTGCCGAGGTGCTGGATGTCCGCGGGCACTTGTTCATCCAGTGCAAGGAGCACCGCGAGGTGCGGGGTCCCGGTTCCAAAGCGGCGGCGAAGGACGGCGGCAAGGGCCGGGCAGGGAAGACCGAGGTGTTCATGCACGCGGACACCGGCTCGATGTCCGGCGGTGAACGGCAGCGTTTTACCGCCTTCATCATGGCCGCTGCGCTGAGCTACCAGCTGGGCATCGCCGAGCAAGGCTTCACCACTTACGGCACCGTGATGATGGACGAGGCCTTCGTGCTGGCCTCGGAGGAATTCGCCGGCGCGGGCATCAAGGCGCTGCATGAGTTCGGCTTCCAGCTGCTCCTGGCCGCGCCGGAAAACGTGATCGACCTGTCCCGGCACCTCGGCTCGGTTACCGAGATCCTCCGGGACAAGCGCACCAACCGCTCCGGGGTCCTCACGGCCCCGGTGATCGCCCCGGGACCCGGCTCGGAGGGACGGTGGCGGTCCGAAGCCAACCCGGTGGACATCGTCCTGCGCTGAGCCGCGTTGCTTCTTTAGCTCACCTGCTGTACCCCGCCTGTTAACCCCGTCGTTGTCCGGGTTAGCTACCGTGACGCCATGGCCGAGAACCTTCTTTCCCCGAATCGAGACGGGCGGCGGGTTTACGTTGCCCTGGGGGACTCGTTCACCGAGGGCGTGGGGGACCGCAGCACGCGGCTTCCCAACGGAGTCCGGGGCTGGGCCGACCGCGTGGCCGAGAAGCTGGCGAAGGCCGAGCCCGGGTGGGAGTACGCCAATCTGGCCATCCGCAGCAAACGGTTACGGCACATCATCGCCGAGCAGCTGGAGCCGGCGCTCGCCATGGAACCGAGCCTGGTCACCCTGTATGCCGGCGGCAACGACATCCTGGACTTCGGCACGGACATCGAAGACCTGATGGACGACTACGAATACCTGGTGGCAAAACTTGCCGCCACCGGCGCCACCGTGGTGCTTTTCACGGGCTTCGACGTCAAGGTTTCGGTATTGCTCGAGCCGCTCAAGAGGCGCAACAACCTCTACAACCGGCGGGTCCGGGAGCTGGCTGACTGGTATGGCGCGGTCCTCGTGGACTACTGGTGCTTCGACGCCTTCCACGACCCCCGGATGTGGGGCTCCGACCGGCTGCACATGTCCAAAGCGGGCCACAAATACCTTGCCGCGCAGGTCCTGGACCACCTCGGCGTGCCGCACAACATCAGCCCCCGGGAATGGGATCCGCCCGTCAGGCTGGGCCTCCGGGAGTGGGAACGACGGCAGCGCCGCTGGCTGCACGACTGGGTGCTTCCCCTCTTTGGCCGCAAGTTGCGCGGTATCACGCTGGGGGACGAACTCAGCCCGCGCTGGCCCGAACCCGTGAAGGTCCCCCGCAAGGGCGGGTTGAAAAAGCTGCTGCCCGGCTGAGCTAGCTGTCCTGCAGGTTCTCGTACCCTGGGGCGACGCGGCTGGCGTGGAACTCCTCGACGTCGAAGTCGGCCACGCCGTTGACGTAGAAGGGGTCCTTGACCAGCGTGGCGTCCAAATCGGCGCGGTCCACGTTGGACAGCAGGAGCGCGCCGGTGCGCGGGATCTTGCGCCCTGCGACCATGAATACCCCCCGGTCGAAGGCATCCTGCAGCCAGGCGACGTGCGCCGGCAGGTGGAAATCGACGATCTCTTCGGGCACCTTGTAGGTCAGGGAGACTACGTACATAGCGCCAGCCTACCGCTTGCGCCGGGCTTGCAGGCGGGCAGTCTGACGCCCGGCCCGCGCCGACGTTGAACCGTCAAGCATCGAAGCTCCTAGAATAGAGTCATGACCGAACCGCGCTGGCTCACCGACGACGAACGCCGTGCCTGGCTGGCCCAGCTGAGCATCAACACTTTGCTGCCCGCCGCGCTGGACACGCAGCTGCATGCAGCCGGAAAACTCTCGCTTTTCGACTACAACGTCCTGGCCATGCTCTCCGAGGCGGACGGCCGGTACCTGCCCATGAGCGAACTGGCCGCTCGCACCAGCGCCTCGCTGTCCCGGCTCTCGCACGTTGTCACCAAGCTCCAGAACCGCGGTTGGCTGGAGCGGCGGCCGCACCCCGGAGACGCCCGCGTCACCACCGCCCACCTCACGGACGCCGGCATGACCACCATCGTGGGGCTCGCTCCGGGGCATGTGGAGGCTGTCCGCACGCTGTTCCTTGACGCACTGGATCCGGACGACGTCGCGATGATGGCCCGGATCGGCGAGAAGATCGTGTCCAGGCTCGACGCCGGCCACTGGATCCTGCGCGACGTCACGCCTCCCCCCGCCTGACGCCGCCCAACTGCCTCGCAGTAGTTGCCGTATTGAGGGGTCATAACGGCAACAAGTGCGAGCTACTTGGGCCTCTTGGTTGCTCTCAGCAACAGGTGGCAGACTGTCTCCATGGATTTCACAGCCCGCTATGTTGCCCTCGGAGATTCCTTCACGGAGGGAGTCGGCGACGACGACCAGACCCGCCCCAACGGCGTCCGGGGCTGGGCGGACCGCGTCGCCGAGCAGCTGGGCGCGGCCGATCCAGGATTCGGCTACGCCAACCTCGCCATCCGCGGGCGGAAGCTCCGCCAGATCATGGCCGAGCAGGTGGACGCCGCCGTCGCGCTCAATCCCACCCTGGTGACCATCTACGCCGGCGCGAATGACATCCTCCGTCCCAAGGTCGACATCGATGATCTGCTGGCGGAATACGACGCCGGGATCCGCAAGCTGAAAGCCACCGGCGCGACCGTGGTGATGTTCACCGGCTTCGACGCCCGCGGCTCCAAGATCTTCGGGACCATGCGCGGCCGCACCGCCATTTACAACGAGCTGGTCCGCGGCATCGCGGGAGACCACCAGGCCCTGCTAGTGGACTATTGGCGGTTCACCGAGTACTACGACTGGGGCATGTGGGCGACCGACCGCATGCACATGTCCGCGGCCGGGCACGCCAACATGGCCCAACGCGTCCTTGACGTGCTGGAGCACGAACACTCAATCGAGGTGCCGCCGATGACGCCGGTTCCGGAACTCAGCCGCTCCGAGGCGATCCGTGCGAACGCCCGCTGGGTGCGCGAATTCGCTGGCCCCTGGGTGGTCCGCCGTGTCACGGGCAAGTCCTCCGGAGACGGACTCTCGCCGCGGTATCCCCAGCTCACCCGCCTCTAGCTCGCCGCAAGGAGCCGCAACCTGCCTAGCCGCGGAACCCGGCGGTGGCGAGGATGCCGCCGTCGTTCCGGATGGCGAGCACCTCAACGTCCCAGCCGCTGGTCGCCCGGTTGAGCATCGGAATCCCGCCGGCCACGATCGCCGTCGCGAGCACATCCGCGATGACAATGTCGGCCGCGGCCACCGAGACCTGGTGGAATTCACTGATCCCCGCGCCGCTGGTCCAGATGTGGTCGCCGCGTTCGGCGGAGCCGGAGGTGGCCAGCGCCCCGGGGCCGGTGCCGCCGCCCAGCGGGTAAGCGGCAATCAGGGTCTTGCGGTCCTGCGGATCAACGATCCCGGCCTGCCACGAGGCCCGGCTGCCCATGATGGGCGACCCGGCGACCAGCACATCGCCGCCGGCGTTCAGGCACCAGTCGCCGAGTCCCAGTGACTGCAGTGCGGCCCCGGCTTCCTTGATCGCGAAGCCCTTCACCAGCCCGGATAGGTCCGGTACGCCGTCGGGCCGCTCCGGAGTGAACGCGCCCTCGGTCAGGAGCCGCCATTCAGCGGCTTCGGCGTAGCGGTTCCGGAAGTCCTGCGAGGCCTCGCGCAGCGAAAGCTCCCCGCGCGCCAGCCGACTCGCCTCCGACCCGTGCCGGTAGAGGCTGAAGCGGTCATCCAGTTCCCGGAAGAGCTGTTCGACGACGCCGGTCGCGGCCGCCAGCGCGGCATCGGCCGCCGGGGTCCAGTCCTCGGTTCGGGCGGGAACGGTGAGACTGACCACTGTACCCATGCAGTGGAAGGTTCTGGCCTTGAGCTCAGGCCGGTCGAGCTCAGAGGTGGGCTGCATCGAGAGCCGACTGGAGTGAGGTCAGGTAGGCGGAACTGGTGACGGTGGCACCGCTGACGGTCTGCACGTTGGCCGACTGGGCCTGGAGGACCTCAGAGCGCAGCACCGGGGCGGCGTAGTTGCTGATCTGCACCGACCTGCGATCTTCATTTGTCAGCTGCAGGGCAGTGACTTCCGAGATCTTGCCGCTGCCGACGCTGATCTGCACCTGGACCGGGCCGAAGCGGGTCTGGACGACGGAACCGGCGAAGGTGCCGCCGGCCGTGGCCGCCGCGCCTGTGGACCCGGTGGACCCGGTTGACCCGGTTGATCCTGAAGTTCCGGTCGACCCTGAGGCCGAACTCCCGGTCGAACCGCTCGAGCCCGCGGTGCCGCCACCGGTCCCGGTGGACCCGGTCCCGTTGGTGCCTGCCGCGGTGCCGACGGCGCTGGAAGTTGTGGTGACGTGGGTTCCCGACTGCCAGCCGGCCACGAGGATACCGACCGAGGCCAGGGTTGCTGAAACTACTGCGCGAATTCTCACCAGTCGAACCTTTCGTAGTGAATTTGCTCTTCCCGCACGCCGGCCCGGCGCGCGTCATCGAGGACGTTTTGTGCCCAGCCGGCGGGCCCGCAGACGTAAACGTCGGAGTCGGCCAGGTCCGGCGCGTAGCTTGCCAGCCGGTAGCCGGATCGCGCCTCCTTTTCCGGAAGCCAGGTCTGCGCGCCCCGGGGACGGCGGCCGGTCAGGTGGAACAGCGTGGCACCTCGGCGTTGGCACAGATCGAGGACTTCCTGGCCGAGGTACAACACGGACGGGCTGTGGCCCCGCAGGATTACGGTGGCATCGCCCGGTGCGAACGGAGTGCTCTCTAGCAGGGCGCGGATCGGGGTGATGCCGATGCCCGCACCAATCATCACCACGTGCTTGCGGCTGCGGGATGCGGTGCTGAACAGCCCGTATGGTCCTTCGACCGCCACCCGGGTGCCGGGCTTAAGCCGGGCCAGGCGTGCCGAGCCCCGGCCGAGGTCGCGGACCGTGATCCGCAGCCGTCCGCCGCCGTCGTCGTCGAACTGTAGGGGCTCGGCGGAGAGGCTGAACGGATGCGGGTGCCACCACTGCCCGGGGGCGAGGAAACGCCAGATGAAGAAGCGGCCGCCGCTGCCGGCAAGTTCGTCAAGGTGCCGCCCGGCCATTTCGATGCTGACCACGCCGTGGCCCACGGCCACCACGCGGCTGACCCGCAGCTGGTGCCGGAATGTGGCAACGATCGGTTCGAGAACCCGGTAGTGCAGGAGAGCGGCACCGGTGCCGATGCACACCGCGAGCCAGTACCAGCGCTGCCAGGTGCCCTCGGCGAAGAGTCCGCCGACGCTGAACTGGTGGGGCAGGGAGGTCAGCACCGCGGCATAGGTGAGCAGGTGAACGACGTACCAAAACTCGTAGGGAAAACGACGGCGGACGGCCACCAGGGAGGTAACGACAACGGTGATAAACAAGGCCGTCGAAACATACGCGAGCCACATGTCGGGAACCTGGACCCACAAGGCCACGGCCTCGCTGACCGGGTCCAGTCCCTCCGCCATCCCGTAGCCGACCGCGAGCAGGACGCCGTGGGCAAGTAGGAGGTACAGGGAAGGCTTGCCGAGTTTGCGGTGAAACTCGAGGGCGCGGTCATGCCCGACTGTCCCGTCAATGATCGGAAGACGTGCCGCGAGAAGCAGCATGAGCAACACCAGGTCCATGCCCGCCAGCCCGGCCACAATCCCCACCGCAGTGAAGGCTCCGGCCACGCTCGAGAAACCGGCCGCGCCGCCGTCGGCCAACCACAACGCCACGGCCCCCGCCAGCGACGCCCACGCGATCACGGTGAGAAGGTCTGCTTTGAGCATCCGCCGGCGGTGCTGTCCCTCGAAGGGGTTCCGGGCGACCGGCACCCGACGGGCCGCCGGCTGCAAGGCAGTCTGGGTTGATGTGTTCATGTATCCAGAATCTGCCCATTGCCTATCATTTTGCTGTGAAAGAACTGCGTTCCAGTTAAGACTTGCCTGCGGGGGCAGACTCACTCGGCTTATACACGTCCGGACCCCGAATTGGTCTTTAATTCGTCGAGCCCGTAGACTTGGTGGGCGCTAGATGGCGCGGAGCGTGTGCAATTGCTCCGGTTGGCGGAAATGTCTGAGAAATCGGATAGTCCCGGTGGCCGGTAGTTAGGGGCTCAAGTTGCGTGCGCTCCTGTATTCGCCCAGCATCCCGGCACGCCGCGGTGATTTCCCCCGGAAATCTCGGCCCGGTGCCCGTGACCCACAATCTTCGCCGCAGTGAGAACTGCAACTGGCTAAGCCGGTTGTCGGAAGACTGCGGATCGCAGGTGGGAGCTGGATGCGGACGCCGCCTGTCGCACGGTTATGTGGGAACTCTGCAGCCGTTTCATTTTATTTTCATGAGGAGAGTCGTCATGGCAGCACACTGCCAGGTGACCGGAGCCGAGCCGGGCTTTGGACACAGCATTTCGCACTCGCACCGTCGCAACAAGCGCCGGTTCGACCCGAACATCCAGAAGAAGCGCTACTGGGTTCCGTCCCTGCGCCGTAACGTCACCCTGCAGGTCTCTGCACGTGGCATCAAGACCATCGACGTACGTGGCATCGACGTAGTCGTCGCCGCCATCCTGGCACGAGGAGTGAAGCTCTAGTGGCAAAGGACAAGGACGTACGTCCGATCATCAAGCTCAAGTCGACCGCGGGCACGGGTTACACCTACGTGACGCGCAAGAACCGTCGTAACGATCCGGACCGCATGGTCCTGAAGAAGTACGATCCCAAAATCCGCCAGCACGTCGAATTCCGAGAGGAGCGCTAAACACATGGCTAAGAAGTCAATGATCGCTAAGAACGAACAGCGTAAAGTCATCGTCGAGCGTTACGCTGCAAAGCGCCTCGAACTGAAGAAGGCCCTGGTTGACCCCGCTTCAACCGACGAAGCACGCGAAGCCGCACGCCTCGGCCTGCAGAAGCTGCCCCGCAACGCCTCGCCGGTCCGCCTGCGTAACCGCGACATCATCGACGGCCGCCCCCGCGGCACGTTCCAGAAGTTCGGTATCTCCCGTGTTCGCTTCCGCGACATGGCTCACCGCGGTGAGCTCCCGGGCATCACGAAGTCTTCCTGGTAATTCAGCACCCCTGAAGCCAGTGGCTTGATGAAGGGCCGGCAACCATATGGTTGCCGGCCCTTCTCGCGTTTAACCCGGTTTTCGCTCTAGCCTGGCTCGGTTGGGGCCGCCTGCGGCCCCGCCGGCCACCGCTTGCCTACGCGGACGACGGCGGTGACGGAGCGCACACTGTCCATTTGCGGCTCGGATGCCCGAAATCTGCCCTCTCAAGCACGTTTTGAGGGCTGGTTTCCGTGTGTTTCCGGGGTTTTTGGTGGTGGGGGGTGGTGTCAGGGGCCGATTTGTGGGGGCCGGGTTTGGTGTGTAAAGTAGTTCGAGTCGCCGCCGCTGAAGCGGAAAGATAGCGACCGACCCCCTGATAAACAGCCTGGAAAACGGTGTGCTTGATGCGCGCCGATTACGGGGTGGGGATCCGTCTTGTGGGACCGGGAATCGCGGAAACGTTGATTTGCTTCGGTGGCCGGGTTCGGGTAAGTTTGAAAAGTTGCTCCGGAGCGATCCACGGCTGAGGTTGTGGTGGTGTCGGGTGTGTCTGTTGTTTGAGAACTCAATAGTGTGCCAAGTTTGTTGATACCAATTTATTGTATTGAATTGGTTGAATTTGCCAGGTTGCGCCACCCCGTGGTGTGGTCTGGTGTTTTT
>JAPLAM010000055.1 GCA_026393275.1 Arthrobacter sp. | reverse complement strand
GTTGGAGAAGATCGCGCCGAGCTGGCCGGAGGCCGCCACGAGCGAGCCGGTCTTGTCCGCGATCACGGAGAGGTAGTGCTCCACCGGATCCTCGTCCGGGCGGGGCCCCACGGTCTCGTGCAGCTGGCCCAGGCAGAGCCGCTCGAAGGTGCGGGCCTGGATGCCAAGCGCGCGGCCCCCGAGCTCGGAGACCAGGATCGAGGCCCGGGCGAAAATGAGGTCACCGGTCAAAACGGCCACCGAGTTGCCCCAGACCTCATGCGCGGTGGGGGCGCCGCGGCGGATGGTAGAGCGTGGCCAGGTGGGTCAGCTCGACGACGACGGCGGCCTGGACTACCGCCGGCAGCGAGGCGTCGCCGAGGTGGGCGCAAAGCAAGGCCAGCAGCGGCCGGACGCGCTTGCCGCCGGCTTCGACGAGGTGCCGCGAGGTGGCGTCGGCCAGCGGATCCGAGTTGGCGATGGCCTCGCGCAGCTTCTTCTCCACGCGCGCCAGGTTCCGGGTGATCGCCGGGCCGAGTTCCGGGTCCCCGGCGATCGCTGCGAAGCCGGCCGGCAGTTGGAGGCCGGTGGCGATGGCGGTGGTGTTGAGGCTGGGTTCAGCGCTCGGCAGGCCGTGCCCGGCGTGCGTCCAGCTTTGGTCTGCAGAGTTGGTCACGGGTTAACCCTAACTTGTCGCGGAGTCCGCGGATTTGAGGCTGGAGCGGGCCGGGTATTGGAGGTGGCCGGGACGAGGGCTTCCAGGACCCGGATCATCCGGTCCTCGATCCCCCCGGCCGAGGGATCGGTCAGGTTGGCCAGCAGCCGGACGACGAACTTCATCAGCACCGGAAGGGGCATGCCCGTCCGGAGCGACAGTTTCATCACGGCGGGCCTGCCGATCACGGCGGCAAAGGCGCGGCCCAGGGTGAAGTGCGAGCCCCACTGCCCGCGGACAAAGTCCGCGTAGCCGGCGAGGTGCGCGTCGGCGTCGGCCCCGTTCCAGCCGGCGGAGGCGGAACGCGCCGCCGTGTCGATGATGAACTCGGCCGCGAAGCGGGCGGACTCCATGGCGTAGGAGATGCCCTCGCCGTTGAACGGTGACACCATGCCGCCGGCGTCGCCGAGCAGCAGCAGCCCCGGCGAATAGTGCGGGGTGCGGTTGAAGCCCATGGGCAGCGCGGCACCGCGGATTTCGCCGACCTGGTTGGCCGGGGTGAAGCCCCATTCGGCGGGCATCGCGGCGGTCCATTCGCGCAGGACCTGCTTGTAGTCCAGCTTGCCGAATTCCTTGGAGGAGTTCAGGATGCCCAGGCCCACGTTGGAGGTGCCGTCGCCGACGCCGAAGACCCAGCCGTAGCCGGGCAGCAGCTTGCCGTCCCGGCCGGGAAGCTCCAGCCAGCCTTCCATCCAGTCGTCGTCGTGCCGCGGGCTGGTGAAGTAGGTGCGCACGGCAACGCCCAGCGGCCGGTCATCGCGCTTTTGGATGCCCAGCGAGACGGCGGTACGGCTGGAGTTGCCGTCGGCGGCGAGGACGACGTCGGCGGTGAAGTCCCGCGTTTCGCCGGTCTTGCGCCCGGCGCCATCCAGCAGCGCGGCGCTGACGCCGGTGACGCGGCCGTCCTCGGAGCGGAGCGCGCCGGTGACGCTGTGGCGCTCGAGTACGACGGCGCCGGCGGACTGGGCGTGCCGGGCCAGTTCCTCGTCGAAGCCCAGCCGGGTCCTGATCAACCCGTACTGCGGAAAGTCGGAGACCTCGGGCCAGGGAAGTTCGATGGTGCGGCCACCGGCAATGAGCCGCAGGCCCTTGTTCCGTCGCCAGCCCTCGGATTCGGGGTGCGGCAGGCCGAGCTTCTGGATTTCCCGGACCGCGCGCGGGGTGAGCCCGTCGCCGCAGACCTTCTCGCGCGGAAAACTCGTCTTTTCCAGCACCGTGACATCGATGCCGGCCTGGCCAAGGTAGAACGCGGCGGTGGATCCGGCCGGCCCCGCCCCGACGATCAGTACTTTCACGGCAGCTGTCAGCTAGCGCTCGGGCCGGGTGATGTTGCGGCGCAGCTTGGCCACGGGACCGGTGTGGTTGGCCAGCGCTGCCGCGCCCGCGGCGGGACCGGCAGCCGGGGCGGTGGGTTTCTGGGCGCGGTGGACTGCGACGATGCCGCCGCTGAGGTTGCGGTAGCTGACGGATTCCCAGCCGGCTTCCTGCAGCCACGCGGCCAGGTGGTCCTGGTCCGGCCAGGCACGGATGGATTCGGCGAGGTAGACGTAGGCGTCCGGGTTGGAGGAGACCTTGACGGCGATCGCGGGCAGCGCGCGCATCAGGTATTCGGTGTACATGGTGCGCCAGAGCGGCACCACGGGCTGGGAGAACTCCGCGATGACCAGCCGGCCGCCGGGCTTGGTGACGCGGAGCATCTCGGCAAGGGCCTTCTTAGGCTCGTTGACGTTGCGCAGGCCGAAGGAGATCGTGCTGGCATCGAAGGTGTTGTCCGCGAACGGCAGCCGGGTGGCGTCTCCGGCGATGAAGTCGATATCCGGGCGGCGGCGCTTGCCCACCTTGAGCATGCCGAGGGAGAAGTCGCAGGCAATCACGTCGATCCCGGCGTCGGCATACGGCTCGCTGGAGGTGCCGGTTCCCGCGGCGAGGTCGAGCACGCGCTGGCCCGCCTTCACGTCCATGGCTTCGACGACGATCCGGCGCCAGCGCCTCGTCTGTCCCATGGACAGGACGTCATTGACGACGTCGTATTTGGGGGCGACGTCGTCAAACATCGTGGCTACTTCGTCCGGACGCTTGTCCAAGGATGCTCGGTTCACCCCGTTATTGTCTCAAATCTTCGACGCACCCCCTAACCGCGGGCGCGTCCGGGGCGCGCCGTACGTCGGGAGTAGTGTTGTCTCATCATGACGAGCGCGTTCCGTACCAGAATTATCAGGACACTGACAGTCCCCCTCGATGCAGATTCGTTCCCCGGGGGGCTGCCGTCGTTTTTGGTCCGCGACGACTTGCTCTGCTGGACGCGTCGCGAGGCCGGCTTAGTCGGATTCGGGGAGGTGGCCCGGTTCACCGCCACCGGCCCCGAGCGGTTCCTTGAGGCGGACATCTGGTGGCGACACCTGGTCATCGAAGCGGACGTCACCGACGCCGTCGGCTGCCCCGGCACCGGCCCGGTGGCCTTCGGCTCCTTCGCCTTCTCCAAGGTCTCCGCGCACTCCTCCCGGCTGATCGTCCCCGAAATCGTGGTGGGCCTGCGTGACGGCACCGCCTGGCTCACCCAGCTCACGTTCGACGACGGCGAGCTCACGGAGGCGGGCGCCCGCGCCGCCCTGCGCCGCTGGCTGGATACCCCCCACACCGCACAACACCTTCCGGCGTCGGACGCCCCGTTCGAGGCGCCGGCCGCTGCACCTTCCGCTGCCCGGGGGACGACCTCTCTGGAGCAGCCGGCCGCCGGGCGGGAAGCCAAACTGAGCACCGGCTCGCTCAGCGAGGCGGACTGGATGGCCGCCGTCGCCGAGGGCGTCGCCGAAATCCGGACCGGGGCGCTGGAGAAGCTGGTGCTGGCGAGGGACATTGTCGCCACCGTGCCCGACGGCGTGAACGCCGCCGAGATCCTGCGCCAGCTCGCGGTGCGGTACCGCGAATGCTGGACCTACGGCGTCGACGGGCTGGTGGGCTCCACCCCCGAGATGCTGATCCAGGTGGAAGGCCGCACGGCGCAGGCACGGGTCCTGGCCGGCACCCTGGACCGCCGCGACGCCGAGGGCAAGGCCGGTACGCCGCTGGAATTTGCCGAGCGCGTGCTTGCCGGGTCCGAGAAGCAGCGGCACGAGCACGACATCGCCATCCAGTCGCTCACCACGCAGCTGGCGCCGTTCTCCGAGGCCATGAACGCGCACAGCGAGCCCTTCATCCTGGAGCTGCCGAACGTCTGGCACCTGGCCTCGGATGTAAAGGCCGAACTTGCCGAGGTGGAAGGCCATGTGCCGACCTGCCTCGCCCTCATCAACGCGCTGCACCCCACCGCCGCGGTCTGCGGCACCCCCACCAGCGTGGCCGGCGCGCTGATCCGCAAACTGGAGCACCTGGACCGCGGCCCGTATGCCGGACCGGTCGGCTGGCTCGACGCTGCCGGCAACGGCGAGTGGGGCATCGCGCTGCGCGGCGCGGTAATCGAGGGGCCAGATACGGTCCGGCTCTACGCCGGCTGCGGCGTCGTGGAAGGCTCCGTGCCCGAGGCCGAGTTGGCGGAAACCTGGGCGAAGTTCCGGCCGATGCTGGAATCCCTCGGCATCAGCAGCTGACCCCGGCCGGCTATTGATGCCGGTTGCGGGGGCCACGGCCGGCTGCCGACTGCCGGGGGATCCGTAATTCCAGACAGCTCGCGGCGGGCGGCACTTGAAATCTGCCCACCAATAGTTATCCAATAGTGAAACTAAGTTTTCTGTGACGTACATCTCTTGTTCGGCGATATACTATGCCCGACTTAGTTTTCGCACTTCCCTGCAACAAAAGGTAAGAAAAATGCAGATCTCCCGTTCGTTCTTGGGCAACTCCAAGTTCAAGGCCGCTGCCGTGCTCGCGGTCGGCGCCTTGGCCCTCTCTGCCTGCACCAACGCCTCCGAGTCGGGCACCGGCGGCGCGGCCGCTCCGTCCGGCAGCGCTAGCGCCGCCAGCTTTGACCCGACCACGGTCCAGAAAGACGATTCGCTGGCGGCCATGGTGCCGGCGGCGATCAAGTCCAAGGGGACCCTGACCGTGGGCGCGGACACCAGCTACGCCCCGGCGGAATTCCTCGGCACCGACGGCCAGACCCCGGTGGGCTACGACGTCGACATCGCCAAGGCGATCGGCGCGACCCTCGGACTCAAGGTCCAGGTGCAGACGGCCGAATTCACCGGCATCCTTCCGGCGTTGGGCCCGAAGTACGACCTTGGCATCTCCTCCTTCACCATTAACAAGGAACGCCTCGGTGCGGTAAACATGGTCAGCTACTTCAATGCGGGCACCGCCTGGGCCGTGCAGAAGGGCAACCCGAAGAAGTTCTCCCTCGACGACGTCTGCGGCAAGTCGATCGGCGTCCAGACCGGCACCGTCCAGGAAGACCCGGACCTGTCCGACCGCAATAAAAAGTGCGCCGCCGACGGCAAGAAGCCCATCGACATTGTCACGCTCAAGAACCAGACGGACGTGACCACCCGGCTGGTCAACGGCAGCATCGATGCCATGGCGGCGGACTCCCCCATCATCGGCTACGCCCTGACCCAGACCAACGGGCAGCTGGAGAAGCTTGGCGACGTCTACGATGCCGCCCCGCAGGGCATCGCCGTCGCCAAGTCGGACACCGCCCTGGCCGACCTCATCCAGAAGACCATGACGAAGCTGATCGAAAACGGCTCCTACAAGAAGATCCTGCAGGGCTGGGGCAACGCTGAAGGTGCGATCACCAAGTCCGAGGTCAACCCGGCGGCCGGCTCTTGAGCCTTCCCGCCACCGAGCACTCATCAGGTGAAGCGATGAAAAGCCAGCAGGATAACGCCGCGCCGGTACTGAACAAGGCTGTGCCGGTGCGGCACCCCGGCCGATGGCTTAGTGCGGTGATCATCCTTGGCTTCCTCGCGGTGTTCCTGCAGTCGCTCGTCACCAATAGGAACTTCCGCTGGGACATCGTCGGCACCTACATTCTGGACGTCAAGGTCGTTCAGGGCGTGGGCTGGACCCTGCTGCTGACCGTGGCTTCCATGCTTCTTGCCATTGTCCTGGCCATCCTCCTGGCGTTCATGCGGCAGTCGGACAACCCGGTCTTCCGCTGGTCCAGCTGGGTGTGGGTCTGGTTCTTCCGCGGCACTCCGGTGTACACGCAGTTGGTGTTCTGGGGCCTGATCTCGGTGCTCTACCCAAAGATCAGCGCCGGTGTCCCCTTCGGACCAGAGCTGTTCAGCGTGGACACCAGCGCTCTGGTCACCGCCACGGTAGCGGCAATCCTGGGCCTGGGCCTTAATGAATCCGCCTACCTTGCGGAGATCTTCCGCGCCGGCCTCAAGTCCGTGGACCGGGGGCAGATGGAAGCGGCCGAAGCGCTGGGCATGGGCAAAACCAAGATCATGTGGCGGATCATTCTGCCGCAGGCCATGCGCGTCATCGTCCCGCCTACCGGCAACGAAACCATCGGCATGCTGAAGACCACGTCGCTGGTGCTGGCCGTGCCGTTCACCCTGGACTTGACCTTCGCTACAAACACCCTGGCCAACCGGACGTATCTGCCAGTTCCCCTGCTCATCGTGGCGGCCATCTGGTACCTGCTCATCACCAGCATCTTGATGGTCGGCCAGCACTTCATCGAGGCGTACTACGGCAAAGGCGTGGACAACTTGGCTCCTGCGGCGGTGGCCCCGGGCGCCGCCAAGGCCGCCGGTGGCGGCGCCGACGTCAAGCGCTCAATGCAGACGGACTTCCCCGAGGAGAGTGCACGATGACGATCACCGCAGAAAAGCCGCTGGTACGAATCGAGGGCCTCCACAAGTTCTACGGCCAGCACCACGTGCTGCGCGGCATCGACTTGACCGTCAACCAAGGTGAAGTGTCGGTGGTGATCGGGCCGTCTGGTTCCGGAAAGTCCACCATGCTCCGCTGCGTGAACCTGCTGGAATCGATCAGCGCCGGGCGGATTTCCGTGGGCGACCAACTGATCGGCTACCGCGAAGTCAAGGGCCGGTTGCACGATCTGAAGACCAAGGAAATCGCCGCCCAACGCCGCGAGATCGGCATGGTCTTCCAGCGCTTCAACCTGTTCCCGCACAAGACGGCGCTGCAGAACATCATGGAAGCGCCCGTCCAGGTCAAGGGCCAGTCGCGTGACGCGGCCCGGAAGCGCGCGCTGGAGCTGCTGGACCGGGTGGGCCTGGCGGACCGGGCCGGACACTACCCCTCGCAGCTGTCCGGCGGACAGCAACAGCGTGTGGCCATCGCCCGGGCCCTGGCCATGGATCCGGAACTGATGCTCTTCGACGAGCCCACGTCCGCGCTGGACCCGGAGCTCGTGGGCGATGTTCTGAACGTCATGAAGGACCTCGCGAAGTCCGGCATGACCATGATCGTGGTGACCCATGAGATTGGCTTCGCCCGCGAGGTCGGCGACCGGCTGACCTTCATGGACGGCGGCGTCGTCGTGGAATCCGGCGACCCGCGCGAGGTGCTCGCCAACCCGCAGCACGCCCGCACCAAGGAATTCCTGAGCCGCGTGCTGTAGGCGGGATTTTCGCACTGATTTCGGACAGCCGCTACGTGGAACCACGTGGCGGCTGTCTTTTTGCCCGGCGGAAACGTGCCGGATGGTCAGCGGGGCCGGCGGAAGATGGCAACGGCTTCGCGGACCGCATAGTAGACGATGACCAGGCCGGCAACCGGGTCGGCCCACCACCACCCGGCAACGGTGTCCAGCAGGATCCCGGCCAGCACGGCGCACGCCAGAAGCCCGTCGATGAACGTAACCCTGCCCTCGGCCGTCAGCACGGGATTGCCCAGGGCCTTGCCCGTGCGCGTCTTCCCGGCAGCGAGGACGAACATGACCACGGCGGTGACTGACGTCCAGATCATCCCGGCCGGGCTTGGCTGCGCATGGTGTCCGGCGGCCAGCGCAAGCGCGGACTGGATGGTCAGGTAGAGGGCCAGGGCCACGAACGCCCCAGCGATCAGCGTCAACGCGAAGTGCTGGCGCCGCTGTCCTGCACCGGAGAGTTCCCAGATCACCACGGCGCTGGCGCCGATTTCGATCAGGCTGTCCAGGGCGAATCCCGTTAGCGCCACCGAACCGGCCGTGATGGAGGCAACGGCGAGGACGGCCACGCCGACGACGTTCCAGCCCAGGGTGATCCCCTCGAGAAGGAACCCTCGGCGTCTCAAACGTGCCTCATCAGGGTGCTTTGAAGTTTCAGGCGGCATCGGTGTTCTCTTTCCCGGAGTCTCCGGTGGTTGGTGCCGGGCTATCCCCCGGCGACCCCGGTCACGGCGGCGGTCACGGCGGCCCGGATCCGTCCGTGCAACTCGCGCAGGCCGTGGCGGTCCGCCCGCACTTCAATGATGCTGCGGCCCTCGACGGGCCCGGCAAGGGCCGCGGCCAGCTCCGCCGTCGTGCTGACCGCCCGGTGCGCCACCCCGTACGCGGCGGCGAGGGCGGAGAGGTCCACGGTGTGAGGGGTACCGAAGAGGCGTTCGACGGCGGTTCCGTAACGGCCGGACCGCTCGACGGCGCCGTGCTCGAGGAGCCCAAAAATGGCCCCGCCGGCGTCGTTGAGGACCACGATCCGCAGTGCCGGCACGGCCTCCCCCGCGCCCAGCAGGAGGCCGCCGGCGTCGTGCAGGAACGTCACGTCGCCCAGCAGCACGGTGGTTTCCTGCCGGCCGCCGACGGCGATCCCGGTGGCCGTGGCGAGCGTGCCGTCGATCCCGGCGAGGCCACGGTTGGCGAAGACGGTGGCCTGCGGTTCCTGGGGCGGGGCGCCCGCGAGGTCGACGTCGCGGATCCCGTTGGAGGAGCCCAGGACGAGCTGTCCCCGGGTGTGCGCCCAGACCGAGGCCCCCACCGCCGGGCCTGAAACCGCGGGGCCGGGGACCGCGGGGCCGGGATCGGCCGTCTGCGAGCCATCGGAGAGGACCGAGTCGACGGCGTGCTGGGCGGCGGCCCCGGCCAGCAGCCACGCATCGAGCCACGCCGCTGTGCCCCGGCCGGCGAAGTCGGCGAGGTCCGCCAGGGTCTGGAGCGGCAGTTCGGTCCGGCGCCCCGGCTCGTACCAGGCCACCGGGACGGGCTGGTAGAGGGCGGACGGGACGTCGGCGCGGGCGAGCAGCGCAGACACCGGGCGGGAAAGGGTCGGCCGGCCAAACAGCACGACGCGGTCGATCGGCTGTCCGGATTCCGGGCCGAAATGTTCCAGCAGGAGCCGGTAGGGACCCACCGCGTTCGGGCCGAAGCGGGCATTAGAGGAGGGTTCGGCGAGCAGCGGCAGGCCGTGGGCGCGGGCGAACGCCTCGGCGACGGGGCCGGCGTCGTGCCCGGCCAGGACCACGGTGCGCCGCTCGGGGAGCGCTGCGGGGGCGGCCGGGAAGTCCAGCGCCAGCGGATGCCGCGGGGCATGGTGGACACGGCGGCCGGAGGCTTCGCCGAGGCGGTCGCCGGCGGCCGGGACCAGCGGGTCACGGAAGGCGAGGTTTAGCTGCACCGGCCCGGGCGGGATGTCCTCGAAGGCCCCGGTGGCGGCGCTCAGCGCCGTCTCGACGGCCCGGAGCGGGTTCTCGCCGGCGGGGACGTCGGCGGCGAAACGGACGTGCTCGCCGAAGAGGTCCGGCTGCACGGTGGTCTGGTTGGCGCCCGTGCCGCGGAGTTCCTCGGGCCGGTCGGCGGAGAGGACCACCAGGGGGACGGCGGCGTGGTTGGCCTCCATCACGGCCGGCAGCAGGTTCCCGACGGCGGTCCCCGAGGTTGTGAGCACGGCTGCGGGGGCACCCGTGGCAAGCGCCAGGCCCAGCGCGGTGAAGCCGGCGTCGCGTTCGTCAATCCTGACCAGCAGCTCCACCCGGCCGGCGGCGTCGGCCTCGGCCAGGGCGTAGGCCATCGGCGCCGAACGGGACCCGGGGGCCACGACGACGTAGCGCACCCCGGCGCCGATCAGGGCCGCGACGGCCATTCGCGCGGCCTCGACCGCGCCCAGTCCGTCGCCGCTTGAAGTCGGGAGGGCTGGCCGGCTGTCGGCGCTCACATGTTCTCCGGCGTCTCGATGCCCAGCAGGTCCAGGCCACCGGAGAGCCGCCGCAGCACAACCCCGCACAGGGCCAGCCGCGATTCCCGGACCGTGTCCTCTGCCTTGAGCACGGGGCATTGCTCGTAGAAGGCGGTGAACAGCTGCGCGAGTTCGAACAGATAGGCGCACAGCCGGTGCGGTTCGAGCAGTTCGCCGACTTTCTGCAGGGTGGCATCGTATTCGAGCAGATGCAGAGCCAGCGCGCGTTCGGCGGGTTCGACGACGGCGATGGTCGCCGCGGGTGCCGCACCGGCGGCGGCGCCGACGTGCCGGTCCAGTTCCCCGGCCTTGCGCAGGATGGAGCGGATCCGGGCGGCCGCGTACTGGACATACGGGCCGGTGTTGCCGGTCAATGCGAGCATCCGGTCGAAGTCGAAGACGTATTCGGTGTCGTGCCCGGTGGAGAGGTCGGCGTACTTGACGGCGCCGATCCCGACCTGCCGGGCGGTGACCGCCCGCTCGGCGTCGCTGAGCTCGGGCCGGCTGGCGTCGATGACGGCCCGGGCCCGGTCCACGGCCTCCTGCAGCAGCGCCATCAGCTTGACCGGATTGCCGGCGCGGGACTTCAGGATCTTGCCGTCCTCGCCGAGCACGTTGCCGATCTGGACGTGGGTGGCCTCCACGGCGTCCGGCAGCCAGCCGGCGTCGCGGGCCGTGGCCATCACCATCCGCAGGTGCACGTTCTGCGGCGCTCCCACCACGTACAGCACACGGTCCGCTGACAGGTCGCGGACGCGGTACCGGATGGTGGCGAGGTCGGTGGTGCCGTAGCCGTAGCCGCCGTCTGACTTGCGGATGATGAGCGGCAGGGGGTCGCCGTCCCGCCCGGTGAAGCCGGCCGGGAAGGTGCAGAGCGCACCTTCGCTGATCCGGGCGATGCCGCGCTCTTCGAGTTCCTGGCACAGCTGTGCCAGGTGCGCGTCGTAGGAGCTTTCGCCGGCGATGTGGTCGTCGGTGAGGCTGATCCCGAGCACGGTGTAGATCGCGTTGAAGTAGCGCTTCGACTGCGCCACGAGCCGTTGCCAGACGGCGAAGGTTTCCGGGTCCCCGGCCTGCAGCGACACGACGCGAAGCCGGGCCCGGGTGGCGAACCCGTCCGTCTCCGGGGTGGACGCATCGAACTTCGCCCGCGCGGCCTGGTAGAACGCGCTCGGGTCATCGATGAGCAGGGCGGCGTCGGGCGAGTCCTCCCCCACTTCGAGCCAGTGTTCGATCAGCATGCCGAACGGGGTGCCCCAGTCGCCGATGTGGTTCTGCCGGATCACCGTGTGGCCCAGCGCCTCGAGGACCCGCACGATGCTGTCCCCGACGACGGTGGTGCGCAGGTGCCCGACGTGCATTTCCTTGGCCACGTTCGGGGAGGAGTAGTCGACGACGACGCGGTGCAGCGGCGCGGGCCGTGCTGCGTCGCCGGCGGGTTCCGACGCGTTCAGCAGTTCCTGGATCCAGCTGCCGTCGAGGGTGAGGTTGATGAAGCCCGGCCCGGAGACCTCGACGAGGCTGCAGAGGCCGTCGACGTCCAGGGCTTCCACGATCCGGGCGGCTGCCTCGCGCGGCGGCAGGCCGACGTTCCTGGCCAGTGCCATGGCCGCGTTGACCTGGATGTCGGCGAACTGCGAGGGCCTGATCACCGGATCCGTGTCGCGGAACTCGTCGCCGAACGCGTGGGCAATAGCTGCCTGGACTCTGGGGACCACCATTTCGGCCGGATTATTCACACTGTTCAAATTATCAGTTCCGCCCGCCGCGGACGCTCCCGCACGTCCGGCGGGAAATCCGCGGACGCTCCCGCACGTCTGGCAGGAAATCCGCCAGACGTGCGGGAGCGTTCAGTGGAAAGGCGCCAGACGTGAGGGAGCGTCGGGAAGGGCTAGGCGTCGCCGCGGAAGACCTGCACCACGGACGGCCGCGGAATCCGGGCCTGGCCGGGCTTCGGCTTCGCACCGGCGCCAACATAGTCCGGGAAGGCCGAGTGCTGGGCTTCGAACGAGCCTTCCTCGCCCGGGTGCTGCACGGCGACGAACAAGGTCCGTTCCTCGTCGTGGATGATCGGCCCGCAGGTCTCGGCGTCCCGCGGTACGGCGAGGAACTGCTCCACCCTGCCGCGCTCGGCGCCGTCCAGGGTGACCTTGAACAGGCCGTCGGCGTAGCCGATCGAGGACGGGGCTCCGTCGGTGGAGATCCACAGGTTGCCGACCGAGTCGAAGGCCACGTTGTCCGGGCAGGAGATTGGGGAAACCTTGTCCTGGGGGAAGCCGGCGAAGTAGGTGGAGTTGTTCTTCGCCGGATCACCGCAGACCATGAGCAGGTTCCAGTTGAACTTCGCGGCGGTCTGGTCCCCGGTCTCGGTGATCTCCACGATGTGCCCGTCACGGTTCAGGGCGCGGGGGTTGACCTCGGTAGCGCCCTCCTTGCCCGTCTTGCCGCGGTCCGAGTTGTTGGTGCAGACCACGTAGACCTTGCCGGTGTGCAGGCTCGGCTGGACGTCCTCGCAGCGGTCCATCTTGGTTGGGCCCACCTTGTCCGCGGCGAGGCGCGTGTAGACCAGGACTTCGTCAAGGGACATGCCGGCCACCATGGACTTGCCGCCCACGACGAGCGGCAGCCATTCACCGGAACCGTCGAAAGCGCCGTCGGCGGGCAGCTTGCCCGAGCCGTCGATCTCGGCGGCCGGGGAGTCCCCGCTGAACTTTGCGACGAAGAGGTCGCCCTCGGCGAGCAGGTTCATGTTGTTGCGCCGGGCGGCCGTGGAGTCGCCGGCCTGGTACTTGCCCTTGGAGACGAACTTGTAGAGGTAGTCGAACCGCTCGTCGTCGCCCATGTAGGCAACCACGTGGCCGGACCTGGCAACGATGACGTTGGCGCCCTCGTGCTTGAAGCGGCCCATCGCTGAGTGCTTCCGGGGCGTCGACGTCGGGTCGAAGGGATCGACCTCCACAATCCAGCCGAACCGGTTGCTCTCGTTCGTGTAACCGGGGTTGCGCGTGTCGAAGCGCGGGTCGTCGAGCTCCCACTGCCGGGCGGTGGGCTTGCTCGTGAGGCCGTAGCGCTTGTCCGCGGCGGACGTTCCGGCGGAGGCAAAGTAGCCGTTGAAGTTCTCTTCGCCGGAGAGGATGGTGCCCCACGGGGTGGTGCCGCCGGCGCAGTTGCCCAGCGTGCCCTTGATGGCGCGGCCGCTGGGGTCGGCAACGGTGGTGACGAGCGCGGAACCGGCAGCCGGCCCGGTGAGTTCGTAGGTGGTGTCGGTGAGGAAGCGGCGGTTCAGCGGGGCGCCCTTGACGTAGCCCCACGGCTTGTTCTTGTTCTTGCGCTCCAGCTCGACCACTGTCAGTCCGTGCGCGGCGCGGCCGATCCCCCGGGTCTCCGCGGCGTCGTAGCCGGCCGGAACCATGATGTTCTCGTTGGTGTATTCGTGGTTGGTGAAGAGCACGGCACGGCGGTCCTTGGACCCATCGATCGGCAGGATGTCCGTGTAGTCGTTGTTGTAGCCGAACTGGCGGGCCTGGGCGGCGGCGCTCTGGTGGTCGGGGTCGAAGTCCGGCGCGTCGTTGAAGAGCGGGTCGCCCCAGCGGATGATCGGCTGCCAGGTGAAGCCCTCCGGGACGGTGAACGCGTCGACGGCGGCATCCACCGGCGCGATGGCGTCGAATTTCAGCTTGGACTTGTCGAAGCCGTTCTTGGCGGCGGCGGACAGGCCGGGGCCGCCGGCTGCTGCCGGTTCCGCGGAAGTCACGGGGCTGCCAAACACGACGGCCAGCGCGCCGGCGGCGCCGAAGCCGAGGGCGGAGCGGCGGGACAGGGTGGCGGAGGCAATGTCGCGGAAGTAGCTGTTCGAACTGCTGTTGCAGACCTCGCCCGAGCAGGCGTTGTCGCACTTCAGCGCACACGTTACGGGGCTGCGCTTGCCCTTGGTATGGCCCAGCATGGGCAGGAGGGAGAATTTGCGTCCGGCGGATTCAGACATGGATAGGGACCTTCCAAAGCGGGGGATGATGCCCCGCCACCCTTCCAGCGCCGGACTACGCGGAGAGGTCCCGTCGGTGAATTGCCGGTTAACTCAGGGGACGGATGTTGCAGGTGTGGCTGCTGCGAGCACGGCGTAGGTGCGCCGCAGTCGGTCCAGCCACCAGTCCCTGCGCTCCGGCGGCGCGGCGTATTCGGCCAGCAACGCGGGGTCGGCGGCGACATGGCGGAGCCGGATGGAACCGTCATCGGGGACCAGGGAGTCCCGGGTGACGTCGGCGGCGAGCAGCGACACGGTCCCGAGCCCGCAGGCGTAGGGCAGTTCGGGCAGGGCCGCGGCAAGCGCCAGCCCGGCGCGGATCCCCACCGAGGTGTCCAGGGCGGAACTGACCACGGCGGGCAGGCCGGCCTGCGCCACGATGCGGAGGGCGCGCCGCACTCCGCCCAGGGGTGCGACCTTGACCACGATCAGGTCCGCGGCGCCGGCGCGCGCCACCTTGAGCGGGTCCTCTTCCTTGCGGACGCTCTCGTCCGCGGCAATCAGCACCGGAACCCCCGCGGACCGGAGCCTGCGGCGCACCTCGGCGAGGCCGGCGATATCCGGGACCGGCTGTTCGGCGTACTCCAGCCCGACGGCGGCCAGCCGGGCGAGTGCCTCGACGGCCTCGGGGACGTCCCAGCCGCCGTTGGCATCGACCCTGATCGCGGCATCCGGCAGCGCTGCGCGGACGGCGGCTACCCGGGCGGCGTCGTCGTCGAGCGTCTGGCCGGGCTCGGCAACCTTGACCTTGACGGCGTCCACCCGGCCGAAGCGGGCCAGGATGTCCGGCACCCGCACGGCATCGACCGCGGGAACGGTGGCGTTGACCGGAATGTTGTCCCGCAGGCGCTCCGGGAAGCCCTGCCAGCCGGCTTCGACGGCGGCGGCAAGCCAGCGGGACGCCTCCGCGTCGCCGTACTCGGGAAAGGGGCTGAACTCCCCCCAGCCCAGCGGGCCGGGGAGCAGCAGGGCCTCGCGCTGGGTGATGCCGCGGAACTTCACGCGCATCGGCAGGCTGACCACCCGGGCGGCGTCCAGGAGTTCTTCCACGCCGCCGGGATTCAGGCCGGAAGGTGGTGCGGTCTTGGCAGGGCTGGGCATGTATTTACTCTACCGGCGTGCCAGCCAGGGAGGTCCGCCCAACGGAGGGGCCGGCGGGCCCGGATGTGGCGGCGGCACGGGTGACGTCGAAGCCGGCGCTGGGTCCTTGGGCGGGCCGGCATCGACTGGGGGTGAGCGCCTGTTTTAGGACACTCGTCTGCATCGGCCCGCCCAAGGAGCGCCCCCGGGGGCTAGCCGCGCGGGTTCTGGAAGTCTATGGACGCGGCTCCGGTCCGGACACGAGTAGCCGCTACCTGTCTTGGGCCGGTCGCTACGTGGCCACGGGCAGCGCCGGTGCCGGTGCCGGCAGCGGACGGTCCGCAGCGTTCTGTGGGACCCTGTAATGATGAGTTTTCGGCAGCCAGGCAGCAACAGGCAAACAGCGGCGGACCTGCCCTCGGGGGTCCGCTCCTCGGACGGCACCGGAAGGCGTCCGGCCCCGGAACCGCGCGGCCCGGGGCGGGCCGCCGGGTTGTTCTTCCTGCTGGGCACCCTTGTCTGTGCGGCGGCCCTCGCCGCCACCTATTACTTCTTCGTGCGTACCACCACCGGACAGTTCATTGACGAATCCGCGCTGGTCGAGGCCGTCGGGATCCACGGCGCCGCCGGCAAGGCCAGCACCCAACTCCTGGACTGGCTGCCCGCCCTCTCGGTCGTGATCGCGTCGGTGGTGGTCCTTTTTGTCATCGTGACGCGCCGCCGGTGGGCAGCCGCCGGCATCGCCGTCACGGCCGCGGCAGCGGCCAACATCGCCACGCAGATCCTCAAAGACCTGGTTCCGGACCGGCCGTTCCGCGGAATCGAAACCCTGGAGCTCAACTCCCTCCCGTCGGGCCACACCACCCTGGCGGCCTCGGCTGCGGCCGTGGTGTTCCTGATGGTCTCGCCGCGCTGGCGGCCGCTGGCCGGCTTCCTGGGCGGCAGCTTCGCCGTCGCCACCGGAGTATCCACGCTCATCAACCAGTGGCACCGCCCCGCCGACGTGGTGGCAGCATTCCTGGTGGTGGGTGCATTCACCCTGCCGGCGGGCTGGTTGGTCATGGGCACCGGGCGCCGGTGGAATGTCTGGGACGGCTACAACGGCCACTGGGCTTCCGCCCGGCTGTGGGTCGTCCTGCCGGTACTCGGGGGCCTCGCCTCCGCCGCGGTGGCCGCCTATTCGCTGCTGAAGATCGCCCCGGGACCGGGCCAGGAAGGCAGCACCACAAACTACTTCTGGGCCGGCACCTCGCTGATCGTCATTGCCGGCTACCTCGCCACCGTCGCCGGCGTGTGGTTGTTTGGCCATGCCGCCGGACGCCGGCGTGTCGCCGGCGCCTGACGCAGGCCCCGCTCGGAGCGTGTGCCGAAGCCTTAGTAGTTGCGCCGGTGCCTGAGCCGGGGGATGGTGATGGCAAAGACGGCCGCAGCGGCGAACCCGAGCACGCCGGTGGCAGCCACCCCGGCCCCCAACGAAACCGCGGCAGTGACGCCGGAGAGCAGTACCGGGCCGCCGGTGGCGCCGGCGTCGGCCATGAACCTCCAGATCCCGAGGAACTGGCCGCGGCCGTTGTCCGGCGAGAAGTCGGCGCCGAGGGTCATATTCAGCCCGGAGCTGATGCCGTTGCCGAACCCGATCAGGAGAGCGGCCAGCATCAGGCCCACGAACCCGGTGCTGAGTGGGATCAGCAGCATCGCCGTGCCCATGATGAGCGTGGACGGCACTGCCACCCACTGTCGGCCCTTGCGGTCCATCAGCTTGCCGGCCGGATAGAACACCAGCATGTCAATGGCCCCGGAAATGCCGTAGATCAGCGACGCGTGGGTGGCGTCCAGGCCGAGGTGATCGGCCCAGAGCGGAATCACCACCTGCCGGGACGCACGCAGTGCGCTGAGCAGCAGCACGCCCAGGCCAACGCTGAGGAACACGCCGGCGTGCGAGGCCGCGACGCTGCGCAGCGTGGGCTGCCCCGCGGTGGTGCCGTCCGCCGGGCCGGGCGCCGCGACGAGGTCAGGGATGGTCACGGACAGCGCCGCGGCCGCCGCCATTGCCACCACGCCGGCCCAGTAGGCGGCAGTGATGCCGCCGAACTGCATGACCGCAGCGCCGATGAAGGGGCCGATGAAGATGCCGATCCGGTTGACCCCGCCCAGGGTGGACAGCGCCCGGGCTCGGAGCATGACGGGTACGGCCTCGGTCAGGTACTTTTGCCGGGCCAGGCTGAACACGCTGGCGGCCATGCCGACGACCACCATCGACGCGGCCAGCAGCCAGATTCCGTCTTGTTCCAGCGGAGCCAGTGCGGCGGCGGCGAGGGCGGCGGCGCTCGCGGCGGCGGCGCCGACGATCGCCCAGCGCTCACCGAATTTCAACGTGATGAGCGACGCCGGGAGATTGAAGAACCATGACCCGAGCCCGATCAGTGTCACGATCAGCGCCGCGACGGCCACCGACGCGCCGAGCTGACGGGCGGACAGCGCAACAACCGGCAGGATCGCGCCTTCGCCAATGCTGAACAGCAGTGCCGGGCCGAAGGCGGGGACGGCGATGCTGCGGAGGCTGAAAGCGGCGGGGCGCGTGGTGGTCATCCCCTTCATCCTAGGGCCGGGAGGCCGCGCTATGCCCCTCGAAGCCGGTCCTTCACCCTGCGGTAGCGACGGCGCAGAAGGCTGACCAGGCTTGCGTCGCTTATGGCCGCCTCAAGGGACCTGAGCCGCTCTTCGGTCCGCGCGGACCTCTCGACGAGCTCCCGCAGCAGATCCTCAGAATAGTTCTGCCGGTGGTGGAAGTGGTCTATGTCCGCGTCATGGTGCCTCGTAAGGTACAGCAGGCCGCCGAGGCCGACCTCCGAGACATACTCCTGCAAGTATTTTTCCCGCACAGCGCGGTCGAAGGTTCGATGCGCAGTGTCGGCGACGATGACACTGTTGCCGAGATCCCCGGTAGCATCCCTCCGCTGGTGCCAAAATGCCAGGGGCACCCCATCGAGGAACCCAATCTGGTGGTTCTGTAGCATCCGGAGCTGGAACTCCCAGTCACCGACGACGTCCAAAGCCTCGTCGTAGTAACCGACGTGGTCGTGGACCGAACGACGGTACAGTAGCGAAATCGGGACACACCGGTTCGAGCGCAACGTATCGAATAGAGTGATGGCACGGATAGCGGGTTCGAAGACTTCCCGGCTGACCTCGGTAATTCGGTCGCCCCCGAGCTTCTCGAAAACGATTTCGGTCCGCACCCCCACGCCAGCATCATTCGACGTGCGCAGGTGGTTGACGGTTCGCGTCAGGAAGTCGGTATGCCAGGTATCGTCGTCGTCGTGGATGGCGATGAATTCCGATTCGCTCCCAAGGATGCCTACGTTCGACGCGGCCTCCATTCCCAGGCTTACTTGATGACTATGGATCCTCACCCGGCCATCAAGCTCCTGCCGGTAGCGATCGATCACGGAGTTTACCTCCGCGACGTTACCTCCGTCATTAACAACGACCAGAATCCAGTCCTTGAAGGTCTGCCCCAATACGTCGCGAACGGCGCGCTCAAAGAGCACCGGCCGATTCTTCGTCCGCATGATGATCGCAACAGAGGGGGATGATCCAATTGTCATTTCACTAATTTCCCAACGAGAGTCCGGATTGGTGCCAATTTGCGGATGAGAGCGTAGCTCCGCGAGTCTAGCCAGTTCTCTAATCGCTCCCTAGCCACGTCACGGTCCCTCATCGCGGCCTCGAGACGGCCCGTGAGGTGGTCCCGTTCCACCCTGAGCTCCGCCGTTTCGGCTGACTGAGACAGGAAGAGAGCCTTACTGAGGTCGGCATCCTTGACCCAGGCACCGTAGAAGGACAAGGCCTCCCGGGGAACGGCGGGCGCGTGGTCGGCGCTGGCGAACGCGCTATGGTCGGCTCCTGCCAACGCTGCGCTGACCCGGTCCCACCAACGGGCGAAATCTGCCGTTTTGGCTGGCCGGACCTCTGACAAGTGGGCCGAGATGTCATCGCGCCGCTTCCAGGCTTCCTCAACCGCCGAGCCGAAAGTGCCATCGAATAGTGATGGAAGGGTGAGGGCCAGCGGGCCCAAACCCCAGTTCCGGAGAGCCCCGTTCAGGCGGGTGTAGCTGTAGTCCTCGCACGCCAGCGCCACCACCGGGAGTTCCGCGTCCAGGGCGAAGATCACCGGGTGGTAGCGCGAGGTAATGACCAAGGAGGCGCCTGCGGTCAGGGCAGCCGTGTCTTCGGCTGACAGAATCGGCGGCAGCCCGACTGGGGTCTTCATGGCGGCTGCGATTTCGGCATGCATCGCTTCGTCGCCGTCGCCCATGCCCGGGGTGCTCATGTGAGCCAGCAGTACGACGGTGCATCCGGTAGCCAGCGCCGCCTGGTCCAACGCCGCGGCAACGGTCTTGACGTAGGTCTCCCGGTCTATTGGACCGTGGCCGCCCGAGAAGGTGGCCGCGATATACCCTCCGCTGGGGACCGCGGAGTCGCTGACGCTGACCGGCTCCGCCTTCGCGGCGGACTTGCTTGCATAGAACGACGCATCGTCCAAACAGGATGCCACCTTGTTCTGGTCGCCACCTGCCAGTTGTCGTCCCAACGTTAGAGAGGACGACTCGCGGGCGCCGACCAGGGACGCCCGCGCCAGCAGTTCAGATGCGACTTCGCGGTCGCGGCCATACAGAACGGGACCTAAAGTCTGGCCGGCAATGACGACGGGCAGTTCCAGTGCCCGGGCGATCCCGGCGACGGCGGCTCGTTCATAGAGCAGCCAGCCGTAGAGCGAATTCATGTTCCCGCCGCCGGCGATCAGCAACGCATCACAGCTCCGCATGGCCGCTACGAGCGCCCAAGCCGGGTCGTTTGCTGGCAAGGCGTTCCGGTCCCCGTGCGCTGCCCGGATGACTCGGTCCAGGTACTCGGCACGCTCCTCAGGCGGCCAGGGGAACTGCAGAGTGGGCACTGCGGCCTTACCGAATCGGCGCTGAGTCTCCTGCACGTTTCGAGTCAGCAGCAGCACGTCCTGGTGCCCGCGGGCCGCCAACTCATCCACACAGGCATGGGCCATGCCCTCGTCTCCCACGTGATAAACGGGCTGGCCGACGTCCCCTAGTAAAGCGATTCGCATGCCCCAATTCTGCCGTACGCGACCCGTGCCAACGAAACCACCATTCGTTCCCGCGCCGGCTCGTCACATTGCCTTTGCCAACCCGCCGGAGCGTCAGGCGTCGAAGTGGGTGCGGACTTCCTCACCCGTGAGGTTCTTCAGCACGTCCGCTGCGACGTCACGGAGCTTCTGGTTCCGGTTGCTGGAAACCCGGGTGAGGATGCTCATCGCTTCGTCCTGCGAGCACCGGTTCTGCGCCATCACGACGCCGCAGGCCAGGTCAATGGTGGTGCGGCGTTCCATCGCTGCCTGCAGGTCCTCGGCGCGGGACTGCGCGGCCCCGATCCGCACGGCGAGGCGCAGCGCGCGCCCGGCCAGGTCGGCGAATCCGGCCGCCTCGGCCACGATGGGCGCCGTGTAGACGCCGGTCGAGGAGGCGAAAAAGTTCAACGCGGCGGCCGAGTCCTCACCGATTTCCAGCGGGACTCCGAGGGTGCTGCGGCAGCCGTGGGCGGCGAGCTGTTGCTGGTACTCGGGCCAGCGCGGATCGGTGTCGACGTTGGCGAGGAGCACGATCCCGCGGGTCCGCAACGCCTCGATGCAGGGGCCCTCGCCCAGGCTTTGCTCGATCCGGTCCAGCACCACCGCGTTGTTGCTGCTGCCGGCGACGGTCATGGTCTTCTTCCGGCGCTGCAGCGTCACGCCGCATTCGATGTCCGCGCCGACGGAATGGCTTAGCGTCGCAGCGGAGAACTCCGAGAGGCGTTGGAGGAAGTCTTCGACGTTTTCGGTGTCAGCAATTAGGTCCTGCAGCTGGACAGCGGCGTCGTCCCCGGCGTACTTGCTCATGGCCTAAATGTAGTCCCTACACATATCCGTCGACGATGGCGGCGGCGATTTCCCGGTACGCCCGACGGGTCTCGGGCCGGAGTGAGTCAAGGGTGACCAGGTCGCCGTCGGCCACTCCCCGGTCATGCGGGACGGCGATCAGCTGGCGGCAGATGCCCGAGAGGTGGTCCTCGATGGCATCCTTGTCCACCCGGGAGGAGACTTCGTCCTTGTCCGTGATGACCACGACGGCGTTGCGCGCCAGCTCCTCGTAGCCGTGGCCGGCGAGCCAGTGCAGGGTGCTCCGGGCCCGCTTGGCGCCGCTGACGGCGTAGCCAGCCGCGATGATGAGGTTGTCGGCGGACTGCAGGATCCCGCTCATGGCGTTGTGCGTGACGCCGGTGCCGCAGTCGGTCAGGGCCACGGAGTAGTACCCGGAGATGAGCTTGCGGATGCGCAGGTACTCCTCCGCGGTGAGCGAGTCGGACACCTCCGGATCCTGTTCCCCGGCGATCAGGTGCAGGCGGCCGGCGTGGTGCATGTACCGGGCCAACGCGGTCAGGGAATCGATGGACTCGACGTTGCGGAGCAGGTCGCTGATGGTCCGCGGGGCCTGCTGCTGGTAGATTCCCTCGCCGAGGGCGCGCTCCACAAGGTCGCCCGAGTCGGGGTTGGCGTCGATGGCGCACGGCGGGTCGCCACGGTATTCGGCCAGGGTCAGTCCGACGCCGACGGTGGTGGACGTCTTGCCGATGCCGCCCTTGAGGCTCAACACGGCCGTGTTGTAGCTGCCCTGAAGCTGGCGGGAGATCCTGCGCGCCAGTTCGTCCTCTTCGCGCTGCCGGGCGCTCGGGCCCAGGTTCAGGCCGCCGCCCGTCATCTTGTAGAGGGCCCCACGGAACCCGCCGACCGGCCGCGGCTTCTGTTCCCGGACAAAGAGTCCGGGCGAGCTGATGAAGTCCGTCACCGGGGAATTGGCCAGCGCGGCGGATCGGCTCGCGGACCGGGTGGCGCGGGTGGGCAGCGGGGGCACGACGGCGGCGGCGGAGTCGGGGAGGTGCTCTTCCTCGATTGTTGCCGGAGCGGCGGGGGCCGACGTCGGCGGGGCGGCCGGCTGTTGCGGTGCGGACTGTTGCGGCGCGGGCGGGGCCTGGATGATCACCGGGGTGGTTCCGGTGACCGGGTTTCCAAAGCGCTCGTCGGCGGCCTCCGCGGCCTGGGCCCAGGAGCTGCTGCGCGGTGGTGCCGGGCGGGCAGGGGGTTCGGTGGTTTCCGCGGACACGCTGCGGGGGTTGACGACCGGCATGGTTCCTGTCCGGGCAGCTTCAGTTTCGCCATCGGCGCGACGGAGATCGCGGCGGCGGCGAAGTTCAGGCTGTCCTGAGTTGTCAGCAGTGGCAGCTGAGTTGTCTTCCACCGGTTCGGGCATCGTTTGGTTTCTCCCCAGGACTCACAGCGGAGCACGCTGCGGCGCTTGTTGTGACTTCTTTCAAAGGGCAAGTCTAGGCGCAGTCGGTGAGCACCCTTATCTTCCGGTGTGTCGGGCGCCCGTTTCAGTGGTGGGCGCTCGTCTCCTTGAGGCGCTTGATGAACCACCGGGACTGCTCCGGGCCGTACGGCAGGATCGGAATGGCCTTGGTGGCGTCGTTCGGCGTCTCCCGGGTGGCCTGCGTTGCCTGCCGCACCGCCGTGCTCATGGTGTTGGCCATGGTCTTGACGAACTCGTCGCTGCAGGGTTCCCCGTGGCCGGGGATCAGGAATTCGTAGCGGTGGCGCAAGGCGGACACGTGCCGCAGGGCGTCGGCCCATTCCTCCGGGAAAGAGTCCTCGAACGACGGGTGACTTCCCTGCTCCACCAGGTCGCCGGCATACAGCGTGGTTACCGTGCCCACCAGCAGGTCGCCGTCGGTGTGCCCGCGTCCCAGGTAGAACAGGGTTGCGGTCTGGCCGCCCAGGTCCACCAGGACCGGCTGGTCCCTGACGATCGCGTTCGGCACCACGAGTTCCACGTCGTCGCCCGCGCCGGCAGCCATTTCCGGTTCGGCGGCCGCCACGTGATGCCTTTGGGCGTCCCCGTTGCCCTCGATTTCCGCGGCGCAGTTTTCGTGCCCCCAGAACTCGGTCACGCCGTCGTCGGCGAAAACGGCGTTGCCGAAGAAGTGGTCGTAGTGGGCGTGCGTGTTGACGACCACCAGCGGCAGCTGCGTCTTTTCCCGGACGGCGTCCAGGATTTCGCGGCCCTGCCGGGGCCCGCCGCCGGTGTCGATCACCATGGCCCGTTCGGTGCCGACAACCAGCCCCGTATTGAGCAGGGATCCTTGCGTGGTCAGCACATAATTGTCCTGGCCGACCTCGAGCCATCGTGACATGAAATCTCCGTAGTCCGGCGCGGCGCCGGCATGGTTGGTGCGATGTTCAGGGCTCGATTCTACCCACCAGGGCCTAAATATCGGCCAGCACCGACCCCGGGTTTTCGATCGAGTCGGCCACGAACCGCAGGAATCCGCCGGCGGTGCCGCCGTCGCAGACGCGGTGGTCGAAGGTGAGCGTCAGCTCCGTGACCTTGCGGACGGCGAGCTCCCCGCCGACCACCCACGGCTTGTCGATGATGCGGCCGACGCCGAGGATGCCCACCTCGGGGTGGTTGATGATGGCCGCGGAGCCGTCCACTCCGAAGACGCCGTAGTTGTTCAGCGTAAAGGTGCCGCTGCCCAGTTCCGCTGGCGTCGCCTTGCCCTCGCGGGCGACGGCGGTGAGCCGCCGGATCTCGGCGTCCAGTTCCCGGGCGCTGAGTTTATCCGCGTTGCGCACCGAGGGGACCATCAGTCCACGGTCCGTTTGGGCCGCGAAGCCGAGGTTGACTCCGTCGAAGGCCACGATCTCCTGGCTGGCCCCGCCGGTGGTGTCCTCGGTGGTGACGATCCGGGAGTTCAGTTCGGGGAATTTCTTGAGCCCCGCGGTGACAAACCGGGCGATGAACGCCAGCAGACCCGGGGTGTGGTGCGGATCGGTTTTCTTCAGCGCGGAGCGCAGTTCCACGAGCGCCGTGGCGTCCACGTCCACCCACACGGTGGCCTCGGGAATCTCGGACCGGCTCCGGCTCATGTTCGCGGCAACGGCCTTGCGCACGCCCCGGACCGGGGTCCGCGCGGAAATTCCGAGCCCGGTCCGCGCATCGGTGCCGCCGTCGGCGGGCCTTGCCTGGACCGGCGTGCCGACGGGCTGCGTTGCGGGTCGCTCAGCTGCCGGCACCGGTTTGATTAGGGCCTCGACGTCGCGGCGCATGATCAGCCCGCTGGTGCCCGAGCCCTGCAGCTCCCCCAAATCAACCCCATGGTCCCGCGCCATCCGCCGGACCAGCGGAGAAATCACAGCCCCCAGCTTCCCCGGAACCCGGGTCCGCATCAGCAGGAGATCATCGGCAGCCTTCTCCGCCGCAGGCACCTGAGCCACAGGCTCGGCCAATGCAGCCCGCTTAGGTGCCCGCGTCCGCCGAGCAACCCCATGCCCACCCGGAGTCCCATACCCAATCAACACATTCCCGGACCCGGCCTTCTCCTCCTCGCGGTAGGTTTCGGCCGCAACCGCGGCAGTCGAGGAAGAAGCGCTAAGAGGTGAGTCGACAGCAACAGTAGAGTCCGCAACGGCGGCAGGCGAAGTACCCGCGGACGCCGCTGGCGCAGGCAATGCCGCCCCGGGAGTGGCATCGGGCCTGCCTGAGCCGGCAGCATCGTCCGAAGGACGAATGCTGTCCGGCGAAGGGGCGGGGGCGGCATTGCCTGTGGCGGCGCCACCAGCGCCGGAAGCAACAGCAGCACCAACCGGCATCACGGAGATCAGCGGCTTCCCGACGTCGAGGGTCTGTCCGGGCTCGCCGTGCAGCACGGCAACCGTGCCGGCGTATGGGGAGGGGACTTCGACCATGGACTTGGCGGTCTCCACCTCGGCAATCGGCTGGTCCACGCGGATCTCATCACCCACGGCCACGAGCCAGCTGACCAGTTCGGCCTCGGTGAGGCCTTCGCCAAGGTCCGGCAGACGGAATACTTGCGGTTCGCTCATGGTCAGTCTTCCCACTGGAGGTCGTCAACGGCGTCGAGGATGCGGTCCACGCCGGGCAGGTAGTAGTGCTCGAGTTTCGGGGCGGGGTACGGCACGTCGAAGCCGGTGACGCGGCGGATCGGGGCGGCGAGGTGGTGGAAGCAGCGTTCCTGGACCCGGGCCACGATTTCCGAGGCCACGGAGGCGAAGCCATGGGCCTCGGCGATCACCACGGCGCGGCCAGTCTTGCGGACCGAGGCGCAGACCGTCTCGTCGTCGAACGGCACGATTGAGCGGACGTCGATCACCTCAAGCGAGCGGCCTTCCTCGGCTGCGGCAGCCGCAGCGGCGAGCGCCGTGGGGACGGACGGGCCGTAGGCGATCAGGGTGGCATCGGTGCCGGGCCGGGCGACGGCGGCCCGGCCTTCGGAGGAGGTGCCGTTCTCGGTGTTCGCCGCGTGCTCGGCGCGGAGCGCGTCCAGGTCCACCTGGTCCTTGGACCAGTAGAGCTTCTTGGGCTCCATGAACATCACCGGGTCATCGGAGTCGATTGCCTCGCGGAGCATGCGGTAGCCGTCGGCCACGGTGGCCGGGGTGAAGACCTTGAGACCCGCGGTGTGGGCGTAGTAGGCCTCGGAGGAATCACAGTGGTGCTCCACTCCCCCGATGTCGCCGGCGTAGGGGACGCGGATGACGATGGGCAGCTTCACGGTGCCCTTGGTGCGGTTGTGCATCTTGGCGACGTGGCTGACGATCTGTTCGAACGCCGGGTAGGCGAAGGCGTCGAACTGCATCTCGATGACCGGGCGCATGCCGTTCATGGCCATGCCCACGGCCATGCCCACAATGCCGGACTCGGCCAGCGGCGTGTCGAAGCAGCGGGTTGTCCCGAAGGTTCTGGTCAGCCCGTCGGTGATCCGGAAGACGCCGCCGAGCATGCCGACGTCCTCGCCGAAGACCAGGACCGACTCATCGGCGTGCATGGCGTCGGCCAGGGCGGTGTTGAGTGCCTTGGCCAGGGTGATGGACTGCGGGCCGGTCTTCGCAGTATTTTGTGCTGTCGCACCGGCGGCCCTGGCGGCCGCGCGGGCGGTGGCGGCGCTGACGTTGCCGTTCGCTTCGGAGGAGGTGGTGATGGTGGGGCTCATCGTGAGGCCTCCTCGGAGGTGGTGGCGGAGGCGGTGTCGCGGGCGAGTTCGTCGGCGAGCAGGGCGGACTGTTCCTTCAACTGCGGGGTCGGTGTGGCGAAGACGTACTGGAAAAGCTCCTGGGGGTCCACAGGGACCTCCTCGCCCAGGCCCTCGCGCAGCTGGGTGGCCACGGTTTCCGCCTTTTCGGCGATCCGGGCGGCGCCGTCGTCGTCGAGCAGTCCGCGGTCCGTCAGGTAGGTGTTCATCCGGGTCAGCGGGTCCTTGGCCACCCATTCGGCGACTTCGCTGTCCTGGCGGTAGCGGGTGGCGTCGTCGGCGTTGGTGTGAGCCTGCATCCGGTAGGTGTGTGCCTCCACCAGCAGCGGGCCGGAGCCCTCGCGGGCGAGCTTGACCGCCCGGCCGAGCACGGCGAGCAGCGCCACGATGTCGTTGCCGTCAACGCGTTCACCGGCCATGCCGTAGCCGACGGCCTTGTGCGCGAGCGGCACGGAAATGGCGTACTGGTTGTTCTGGACGAAGAAGACCACGGGGAGGTGGAATACGGCGGCGAAGTTGAGCGCCTCGTGGAAGTCGCCTTCGCTGGTGGCGCCGTCGCCACACATGGCCAGGACGACGGTGTCCTCGCCGCGCAGTTTGGCCGCGTGGGCGACGCCGACGGCGTGGAGCAGCTGGGTGGTCAGCGGGGTGCACTGGATGCCGACCTTGTGCTTGGCCGGGTCGTAGCCGCCGTGCCAGTCGCCGCGGAACAGGGTCATGGTTTGGACCGGATCCACGCCGCGGGCCATCACGGCCACCGAATCGCGGTAGGTGGGGAACATCCAGTCGCCGTCGGACAGGCAGAGCGCCGCCGCGACCTGGCAGGCCTCCTGGCCGTGGCTGGAGGGGTAGACAGCCATCCGGCCCTGCCGGACCAGCGCGGAGTTCTGGTCATTGACACGGCGCCCGACGACGAGCTGCTCGTAGGCGGCCATCAGTTCGGCGTCGCCGGGGAGGCTGTATTCATGGCCGGGCTGGGCGCCTTGCTCGGTGTGCGCGTTCAGCGCCCCGTCCGGGCCGACAATCTGGATGGGGTGCCGGGCCGGCAGCATGTAGTCCTCGACCGTGATGCCGAACTTGCGCACGGCCTCGCCGGCGGCGTTTTCCGCGGGGGGAGTGTCTTCCGCCGGGATGCGTGGAGCCTCCACGGTCGCGGGTTGCTGCGCAGTGTGGTCTGCGGAGATCGTCATTGGTCCGTCCTTCTTTAGCCACTATTCGTTCCCAGTATGGTCCCGGGCGTTGTTTCGTATCCACCTCCTCGCGTAATCGTGGAGAAGTCCCGAATATTGCCCTAATCTGGAAGACGAAATGAAAATGTGAGCTGGATTACCGGCGGGGGTTGTAGACGAATGGCAGAGGCCGAGGCGGAGCAGGCGGTACCACTGGACGGCGTGGACCGGAATATCATCGCGGAGTTGACGAGGGACGGGCGCATGTCGGTGACCCAGGTGGCCGAGAACGTGCACATTTCCCGCGCGCATGCCTACACCCGGATTGCCCGGCTGACCGGCGAGGGCGTCCTGACGAAATTCACGGCGCTCGTGGATCCGCTCAAGGCCGGGCTGAAGTCGTCCGCCTACGTCACCCTCAAGGTGCGCCAGCAGTCCTGGCGGGAGCTGCGGGAGCTGCTCCGCGCGATTCCCGAGGTGCACCACATCGCTCTGGTGGGCGGGGACTTTGATGTCATTCTGCTGGTCCGTGCGGTGGACAATATTGACCTGCGCCGGGTGATCTTCGACCAGCTGCAGTCGATGCCGGGTGTCCTGGACACCCAGACATTTCTGGTCTTCGAAGACCTAGATACGCGCTAGCAGGACCGGCCAGGAGACGAACAACCCCAGCCGGACCTTGAAGGCGTTATCCCTTGAAGACTGGGGTGCGCTTTTCCTGGAAGGCCAGGAATCCCTCGGCGTAGTCCTCGCTCTTGCAGAGTCGGGCCTGTTCGGTGTTTTCCTGCTCCATGGACTCCCAGAGGCCAAGCCGCTGGTCGCGGATGTGCGCCACCAGCTCCTTGCTCGCGTTGAACGCGCCGGTGGCGCCGGTGGCTACCTTGGCGACGATGCCGCGGGTGGTCGCCAGCAGTTCCTCCGCGGGCATGGCCCGGCTGAACAGCCCCTGCGCCACGGCTTCGGTGCCGCTCATGAGCTCGGCCGTGTAAATGAGGTCGAGGGTGCGGTGCATTCCGAGCCGTTCGGTGAAGTACCAGTGGCCGCCGGAATCCAGCGTGGCGCCCAGCTTGGCAAAGGGCGAACCGAACTTGGCGGTGTCCGCGACGTACACCACGTCCGTGGCCAGCAGCAGCCCCAGCCCCACCCCCAGGCAGGCACCCTGCGCCGCGGCGAAGGTGGGTGCCGGAAAGGCGCTCATCTTCTGCAGCAGCGGCTGGACCAGGCCGCCAAGGTAGGCCTGGGCGTCGTCGCTCTCCGGGGTGACCCCGGCGATGTCCCGGCCCGCGCAGAAGGCGCGGCCCTCGCCGCGGAGCAGCAGCGCCCGCACCTCGCCGCGCGAGGCGGCGTCGGCGGCGTCGTCGTACGCCTGTGCCAGATCCTGCAGCGCCTGCTCGTCGAGCGAGTTCAGCTTCTGCGGTGCGTCCAGGACGATCTCGGCGACGCCGTCGGCGATGGTCAGGGAAATCATGCGGCTCCTTGGGTTGGTGCGGGCGGGCGTCGAAAAGTCTTAGACGTCGAAGTCGACGGTGACTTCGGGGGTGGTCGGATGGGACTGGCAGGTCAGCACGTAGCCCTTGTCCAGTTCGTCCTGTTCCAGCGCGTAGTTCTCGTCCATGGTGACCGAGCCGGTGACCACCTTGGCGCGGCAGGTCCCGCAGACGCCGCCGGCGCACGCGAACGGAACGTCCGGGCGGACCCGCAGGGCGGCGTTGAGGATCGATTCGCGGGCGTGGGTGGGGCTGGCAACTTCACCCTGCAGGCCGTCGAGCTTGAAGGTGATCTTGTACATTTCCTTCGACTCGTCGGCGATCACGGGCCGGCCGATGTTGCCCTCCGGGCGGTCCGGTTTGCCCGAGGTGAACAGCTCGAAGCGGACGTGCTCCGGCTTGACGCCGCGCGCTGCAAGGGTGTCGCGGCACAACTGCACGAGCTCGAACGGGCCGCACAGGAACCACTCGTCGACGTCGTCGGCGTGGATGGCGGTGCCGAGCAGGGCCTGCAGTTTTTCGGCGTCGATCCGGCCGCTGAGCAGCGGCGCGATCCGCTGCTCGCGCGAGAGGACATGGTGCAGTGCCAGCCGTGCCGGGTACTTGTCCTTGAGGTCCGCAAGTTCCTCGAGGAACATCACGTCCATCGCGGCCTTGTTGGCGTAGACCAGGTCGAAGCGGGTTTCCGGGTGCGCGGCGAGCAGCGTGCGGGCAATGGCGATCACGGGGGTGATGCCGGATCCGGCCGCGATGGCGACGAAGTTGCCTGCTGTGCCGGCCAGGGCTTCCGGGTCGTTCATGGACGTCATCACGTTCTGCTCGACGTCTTTGCCGTCCCGGCCGTGCTTGGACACGAACGCACCCATCGGGCTCATGACGTCCAGCACGTCGCCGGCTTTGAGCTCGGCGTTGGCCCAGGTGGAGAACAGACCGCCCAGGTCCTTCTTGATCGCGACGCGGATTTCGCTGCTGCCGTCGGCAAAGCTGCGCGGTTCGGCGCAAATTGAGTAGCTGCGCCGGATTTCCTTCGGCTCGCCGTTCTCGTCCGGCAGCGTGGTGCGGAGCGCGACGTACTGTCCGGGGAGGTAGTCGAACTGCCCCGCCAGCGCGGTGGGAACGCCGAAGGTGACCTCGATCGCGTCGTCGGTGAGGCGGCGGACCTCGTCCACCGCGAGGGGGTGGAAGGACGCACGACGGCGGCCGGTCGCGGTGGCCGCTTCGGCGGCGGTCTGGCGGACAACAGTCATGGGAGCACCTGTTCCTTACAAAACTTTGAAGTAGTCGAACGGTTCCTTGCAGTCCTGGCAGACGTAGAGCGCCTTGCAGGAGGTGGAGCCGAAGCGGGTGAGTTCCTTGGTGTTCAGCGAGGAACACTGCGGGCATTTGACGGCGAGGGAGAGCCGGACCGGACCGGAGTGGCCGCCGGCCGCGGACCTGCCCGAGGGCGGCGCGATCCCGTACTCCTGCAGCTTGGCCTTGCCGGCCTCGCTCATCCAGTCCGTGGTCCACGCCGGGGAGAGGACCATGTCGACGTCGACGCGGGGGTAGCCTTCACGGGCGAACGCCGTCGTCAGGTCGTCGCGGATGGCGTCCATGGCCGGGCAGCCCGAGTAGGTCGGCGTGATGGTGATCTGCACGGCGGGAACCATGCCGCCGTCGTCGGCGCCCGGTTCCCTGGTCACCCGGACGCCGCGCAGGATTCCGAGGTCCTCGATGGTGAGGACCGGGATCTCCGGGTCGCAGACCGTGGCGGCGAGTTCCCAGGCTTTCTGTTCCGCAGTCTTCTGCTCCCCGGCCGCCGTGGCGGTGGGGTGGCTGACATACATCTCCGGCATGGTTACCAGCTCGCGCCGGGGAATTCGCGGGCCAGGACCTGCATCTCGGCGAGGATATAGCCGAGGTGCTCGGAGTGGAGTCCGCGGCGGCCGCCGCCGGGGGCGGGTTGCACCTTCGGGACCTCAAGCTCCGCTTCGGCCAGGATCTCGCCGGTCAGCCGGTCAAAGTCGGCGCGCAGGCTGGACGGTTCGACGGCGGCACCGGACTCGCTGAGGCGGCCGGTGAGCTCGTCGTCGCGGAACAGCTCGTCGACGTAAGGCCAGACGACCTTGAGGCCGTGGATCATTTTCTCGCGGGACTCGTCCGTGCCGAGCGCCAGGCGCAGCACCCACTGGGCGCTGTGGTCGCGGTGGTAGTCGACTTCCTTGACGGCCTTGGCGGCGATGCCGGCAAGGGTGGCGTCGGTGGACTCGGTCAGCCGGCGGTACAGCTCGAACTGGTAGTAGCTCACGACAAACTGGCGAGCGATGGTGAACGCAAAGTCACCATTGGGCTGCTCGAAGATCTGGACGGAGCGGAACTCCGGTTCGCGGCGGAAGTACGCGAGGTCATCTTCGCTCCTGCCGTCAACGCCGCCGGCGTAGCTGAGGAACGACCGGGCGTGGCCCAGCTGGTCCAGGGCAATGTTGCCGAGGGCGATGTCCTCTTCGAGCTCGGGCGCGCGGGAGATCCAGTGGCCCAGGCGCTGCGCGAGGATCAGGGCGTCATCGCCCAGGCGCAGGGCGAACTCGGCGACGTCCTCGCCGGGTTTCGCGGTGCCGCGGCTGACGGCCAGTGCGATGTCCTCGGGGCGGAGGGCGTTGCCGGGAGTGATGCGGGTGGCGCTGGCCGTGGCCTCGCCACTGCCGGTGGCTCCCTGGACGCCGACGGAGATGTCCCCGTGGCCGCCGGATTCTTCTGTCACAGCAGTCTCAGGTGTGGTGCTCACAGGTGCTTCACGCCCTCGCTCTTGGTGTAGTACGTCGCGTGCCGGTAATCCTTGCCCTGCGGCGATTCGAAGAAGGCGCCCTTGGAATCCGGGTCGCTGGAGGCGATCGCGTCCGCCGGGACCACCCAGATGGAGACGCCCTCGTTGCGGCGGGTGTAAAGGTCACGGGCGTTGCGCAGGGCCATGGCGGCATCCGGAGCGTGCAGGGACCCGGCGTGGACGTGGGAAAGGCCGCGGCTCGAGCGGACGAAGACTTCCCAGATGGGCCAGACGTTACCTGCGTGCGGTTCGGGGGTGGTCATGCTGCAACTTCCTTGTCTGCTTGCTTTTTGGCCTGCTTTTCCGCGTAGGCCGCTGCGGCCTCGCGCACCCAGGCGCCGTTCTGGTGGGCTTCGCGGCGGCGCTCCAGGCGCTGCGCGTTGCAGGGGCCGCGGCCGGCCAGGACTTCGTGGAACTCGTCCCAGTCCAGCGGGCCGTGCTCCCACTTCTTCGTCTCTTCGTTGAAGCGGATGTCCTTGTCCGGCAGGGTGAGTTCCAGGACCTTGACCTGTTCCATCATCATGCCGACGAAGCGGTTCCGGAGCTCGTCATTGCTGAAACGCTTGATGTTCCAGGCCATGGACTGCTTGGAGTTGGGCGAATCGTCATCCGGCGGGCCGAACATCATCAGGGCCGGGGCGTACCAGCGGTTCACCGCGTCCTGGGCCATCTGCTTCTGCGCAGGCGTGCCGTGCGAGAGTTCCAGCAGGATTTCGAAGCCCTGGCGCTGGTGGAAGGACTCTTCCTTGCAGACGCGGACCATGGCACGGCCGTAGGGGCCGAAGGAGGCGCGGCAGAGCGGCACCTGGTTGGCGATCGCGGCGCCGTCGACCATCCAGCCGATGGCGCCCATGTCCGCCCAGGTCCGGGCCGGGTAGTTGAAGATGGAGGAGTACTTTGCCTTGCCGTCCATCAGGTCCTGCATCATCTGATCGCGCGGCTGGCCCAGGGTCTCGGCGGCGGAGTAGAGGTAGAGGCCGTGGCCGGCCTCGTCCTGGACCTTGGCCATCAGGATGGCCTTGCGCTTGAGGCTCGGGGCGCGGGAGATCCAGTTGGCTTCGGGCTGCATGCCGATGATCTCCGAGTGCGCGTGCTGTGAGACCTGACGCACCAGGGTCTTGCGATAGGCCGGAGGCATCCAGTCACGGGGCTCGATCCGGGAATCCTCCGCCATGACCTTGTCGAAGTAGGCCTGTCCCTCGGCGTCACGGCGGGCCGCGTCCTCGGGGCTCATTTCGTGCCGAGTTTCGTGCCGGGCCGGCGATGGCTCGGCGGGCACTGACTGCAGGGTCTGCGATGCCATGGTTGCTCCTATGCATTTCCGATAAATAATTACCGACCGTTCGTTCAGGATATGCGGAAGGCCGGAAAGGAGTCAAGCACCCACGGCGCCTACGCGGCTCGGATTCCCGAAGTCTGTGGACATGCCCTCCGCTGCCCGGTACTCGTCCGCTGGCGGCACAAGCACCCGCGGCGACGACCGGTGTGTGCGGACTCTGGGCCCGTAATGCCGCCGCCCACGGTGGACATGCCCTCCGCTGAGGCCAGCCACCGGACACAATGCCCCTATGCCCACCCCTCGCCGCAAAGACTGAGCATGTCCCACCGGCCCACGGCACATGCCCACCCGTGGCCGTAAAAAATGAGCATGTCGCACAGACCTTGGAAACCCAGGCGGTCGCCACTCGAAGTGGACATGCCCTCCGCCCAGGCCCGCCACTGGACACAATGCCCCTATGCCCGGCCCTAGCCGCAAAGAATGAGCATGTTCCACGGGCCCGTGGCACATACCCACCCGTGGCCACGAAAAACGAGCATTTCCCACGGACCTTGGAACCCCCGGGGCGTCGCCACGCGAAGCTGACATGCCCTCCGCTCAGGCCCGCCACTGGACACAATGCCCCTATGCCCACCCCACGCCGCAAAGAATGAGCATGTCCCACCGGCCGTGGCACATGCCTACCCGCGGCCACGAAGGATGAGCATGTCCCACGGACCTTGGAACCCAGCACGTCGTGCCGTCCGTTGCTCCGCGTCTTAGCTCGGCAGCGGTGGTAATGTCCGGCCATGGGAACGGCGCCGGAACCACCACCAGCAGAACCAGCCTCAGGCCCTGCCGGGGCTGCCGGGACGCCTGGGGCGCCAAAGGCTGCGGGCGGGATGAACCGCCGTCGGACGATTGTCATCGCCGCCGTTGCCGCCCTGCTGGTCCTCGTCGTCGCGGCTGCGGCGTATCTCGCGAACCGGCCGCGCAGCGAAACCACGGCCCCGGCCGCTCCGCCTGCCGCTCCCAGCCCGGCGCCGACACCCAGCGCAACGCCCACCCCGACACCCACCACCACGCCGGAACCGCCGCCGGCGGACCTGAACATCCTGCTGATTGGCAGCGACAGCCGCGTCAACGCACGGGCCGAGGCCGCCGCCGGCAACGCCTCCGACCAGCGCGGGGACACCCTGGTCTTCATCCACCTGCCGGCCGACCGGCAGAGGGTCTACGGCATCTCCATCATGCGCGACCTCTGGGTGGAGATTCCCGGCTATGGCGGAGCGAAGGTCAACGCCGGTCTGGAAATCGGCGGGGTCCCGCTGGAAACCCGGACCGTGGAATCCCTCCTCGGCACCCACATCGACCACACGGTCACGGTCGATTTCGAGGGCTTTGCCGCCCTGACGGACGCCGTTGGCGGGATCGACGTGGACGTGCAACTGCCGTTCACTTCCACGCTCGAGTCCGGACACTACTTTCCGCCGGGCGTGAACCGGCTCAACGGCGCTCTGGCGCTGGATTTCGTCCGCGAGCGCAAGGCCTTCGCAGACGGTGACTACCAGCGGGTCCGGGACCAGCAGACCTTCCTCAAGGCCGTGCTGGCCAAAGCCGTGGGCGGCGGTGTCCTGGCCGACCGAGTCGCGGCCCACTCCTTCGTCACCGGGGTGCTTCCCCACGTGTCGGTCACCCCGGGCCTGACCTTGGAGACCCTGGAGCGGCTTGCCTTCAGCCTGCGCGCCGTGCCGGCCGGGAACGGCACATTCTTCACCCTTCCGACGGCGGGAACCGGCACCAGCACGGACGGGCAGTCGATTGTCCTGCAGGACCAGGCCGCCACCGCCGAGGTGGCCGCCGCGTTGTCCGCCGGCACCCTGGCCGACTACATCACCGCCCACAACCTGCAGAACGGGAACTGAGGCGCGCCCTTGGTCATCCCGCCCTCCGGTGACCGTGCTCCCCGGTAGATTGGGTCCATGACGCAGACTCCCGTGCAGCCCTCCCCGCAGCCCCCCGTCGCCAAAAAGGTTGCCGCCCTCCGGACCCACCACGGCGACGTCTTCGAGGACAACTACGAGTGGCTGCGGGACAAGGAATCCGCCGAGGTCGTGGACCTGCTGAAGGCTGAGAACGCCTACCAGGAGGCCGTCACGGCCCACCAGGAACCGCTGCGTGAGGCCATCTTCCAGGAAATCAAGGGCCGCACCCAGGAAACAGACCTCTCTGTGCCACACCGCAAGGACGGCTGGTGGTACTACACCCGCTCGGTCGAGGGCAAGGAGTACGGCATCCAGTGCCGGGTCCGCGCCCAGGACACCCAGGACCGCGTGGCCGACTGGACACCCCCCGCCGTCGAGGTCGGCGTCGAAATCCCCGGCGAGGAAGTACTCCTGGACGGCAACGTGGAAGCCGAAGGCAAACCTTTCTTCGCCGTCGGCGGCTCCGCGGTGACCATCGACGGCAACCTCTACGCCTCCGCCGTCGACAACGCCGGCGACGAACGGTTCACGCTGCGGATCAAGGACCTCCGCACCGGCGAACTGCTGCCGGACGTGATCGAGAACGTCTTCTACGGCATCTCCTTCTCCCCCGACGGCAACAGAATCTTCTACACCGTGGTGGATGCGTCCTGGCGCCCGTACCAGGTGAAGACCCATGTGCTGGGCACGCCGGTCACCGAGGATGAGGTGATTTACCAGGAGGACGACGTCGCCATGTGGCTCGGCTTCGAGCTCTCCGCGGACCGCCGCCACCTGGTGCTGGGCATTGGCTGCTCCGAGTTCAGCGAAACCCGACTGCTGCGCTTCGACGCTCCCGATGCCCGGCTGACGACTGTCATACCCCGCTCCGAGCGCCTCCTCTACGAGGCCGAACCGTTCCTGCTGGCCGGCCCGGAGGGCGACAAGACCGAAACCATCCTGCTGACCCACAACAAGGACGCCATCAACTCGATGGTCTCGCTCGTGGACCCGGCCGAGCTGGCTAAACCCGTCGCCGAGCAGCACTGGCGGACCGTCGTCGAGCATTCCGAGCAGGTCCGCATGAACGGCGCCGGCGTCACGGCCACGCACCTGGTGCTGTCCATCCGCAAGGACACAATCGAACGCGTGCAGGTCCTGCCGCTGGCTGGCCTGGGCACGCCCGAGCAGGGCGCCGCCCTGGAGCCCGCGTTCGACGAGGAGCTGTACACGTCCGGCGTTGCCGGTTCTGACTACGAGGCGCCCGTGATCCGGATGGGTTACACCTCCTACTTCACGCCGTCACGGGTCTACGATTTTGTGCTGCCGACGGCGGAGCTGCCCGTCGGCGAGCTGCTGCTGCGAAAAGAAAGCCCCGTGCTGGGCGGCTACTCACCGTCCGACTACGTCGCCACCCGAGAATGGGCCGTGGCCGACGACGGAACCCGCGTCCCGCTGTCGGTGCTCCGGCACGCCTCGGTGCGGCAGGATTCGACGGCGGCGGGCCTGGTCTACGGCTACGGCTCCTACGAATTGAGCATGGACCCGGGCTTCGGCATTCCACGGCTCTCGCTGCTTGACCGTGGCATCGTGTTCGTGATCGCCCACATCCGCGGCGGCGGCGAGCTGGGCCGGCACTGGTACGACGACGGCAAGAAACTACACAAGAAGAACACCTTCACGGACTTCATCGCGGCCACCGACTGGCTTGCCGGATCCGGCTGGGTGGACCCGGCCCGGATCGCGGCCATGGGCGGCTCCGCCGGCGGCCTGCTGATGGGCGCCGTGGCCAACCTGGCGCCGGAAAAGTACGCCGCGATCGTTGCGGCCGTCCCGTTCGTGGACGCGCTGACCACGATCCTGGATCCTGAACTGCCGCTCTCGGCGCTGGAGTGGGAGGAGTGGGGCAACCCGATCACCGACCCGGAGGTGTACGCCTACATGAAGTCGTACACCCCGTATGAAAACGTCCGGGCGGCGGCCTATCCCAAGATCGCCGCGGTCACCAGCTTCAACGACACCCGCGTGCTCTACGTGGAGCCTGCCAAGTGGGTGCAGCGGCTGCGCGAGCTGAACACCGGCAGCGAGCCGATCGTGATGAAGATCGAAATGGAGGGCGGCCACGGCGGCGCCTCCGGCCGCTACGTGCAGTGGAAGGAACGCGCCTGGGACTACGCCTTCGTTGCCGACTCCCTCGGCGCCACGGAGCTGCTGCCGGGCGCCGGGCTGAAATAGCTCGGTGATCCACTGCTCCCTGACGGGCCGTCCTGGCGCTGAATAAGGGCCGCTACGGAGCAAACGGCAAGTGGGTGGTGCCAATTAATGATCATCATGCTTACTATTGACCGTTACTAGGCACATCCGGGTAGAGACTGCTCACTGGGGGCAGCAGAAACCGTGCCGGAACTGGAGCTAATTGTGAGCACCGAACAGGAAATGACCCCGCTCAGCGACGCCGAACTGATGGCCGAGGGCGCCACGGCCCTTCCCGACAAAGAAGTCGCCTCGGTCCTGGACCTGAACGCGGACCTGAACCTCGGCATCAGCGCCGCGGCACCGATCGACCTCGGCGTCGCAGCCAACGCCAACGTCGCCGCCCCGATTGACGCGGGCGCGTCGGCCAACGTCCTCTCCGTCGGATCCGAATCCCAGGCGCTCGCCGACCAGGGCACCCTCATCAACCAGGGCATCACCGGCGATGCCACGGCACATTCCGTGCAGGCTAGCGGCATCGACCAGGGGACGGCGGCCCCCGCCACGGACACCACCACCCCGGCCGCCGCCGCTCCCGCGACGACGGACCCGGCCACCGCAGGCGCTGCGGCGACCATCCCGGCCGGCACCGCCGGCGGCTCGGCCCTCCCCGGCGGCGTGATCCCGTCCGGAACCACGCCGGATCTTGGTGCTGCGGGGGCCGGTGCAGCCGGCGCCCTCAACGGCAACCTGCTCAACGTCAACGTGAACCTGGACGCCAATGCCGGCATCGCGGCACCCATCAATGGTGCGGTAGCCGCCAACGCCAACGTTGCCGCGCCGATCGACGCTGCCGTCGGCGCCAACATCGGCTCCATTGACAGCAACGCGTACGCCGTCGCACACCAGGACGCCATCATCAACCAGGACATCCACGGCAATGCCACTTCGTCGGCGGACCAGCAGTCAACGCTGAAGCAGTAGCACCCAGATGAGTACTGTGCACGGAGGGCCGTCCCAGCAGGGCGGCCCTCCGGTCCTGTCCCCCGCCGGCGGCGAAGCCGTCGCGGAACCCGACGGCCCGGCGTCGTCCGTGGCAGTGGGCGCGCCGCCGGTTCCCGCGCTGGCCGATGGCGTCCAGCTGATCGGCGAGACCAAGGGGTCAGGCTACAAGCAGGCCCCTTCCTTGGTCCGGCGCGCCGATGGGCAGACGATACAGCTGACCCGGCTGCTGTACCTGGTGCTTGAAGCCGTGGACGGCCGCCGCGGTTTGGAGGAAATCGCGGACCACGCCGGCAGCGCCTTCGGCAAGCGGGTCAGTGCGGAGAACGTCCGGACGTTGATCGACACCCAACTCCTCCCGCTGGGCCTGCTGCGGCTGGCCGACGGCTCTCAGCCCGAGGTCCGCAAGGCCAATCCGCTCCTTGGCATGCGGTTCCGCTACTCCGTCACGGACCCGGAACGCACCCGGAAAATTACCGCGCCGTTCGCCACGCTGTTCAACCCGCTGATCGTCGTCTTGGTCACGGCCGCGTTCCTCGCCACCTGCTGGTGGGTGCTGATGGTCAAGGGCCTCGCCTCGGCGACGCATGAGGCGTTCGCCAACCCGGGTCTGGTGCTGCTGATCTTCCTGGTCACTGTCCTGTCGGCCGGCTTCCACGAGTTCGGCCATGCCGCCGCCGCCCGCCGCGGGGGCGCCACGCCGGGCGCCATGGGCACCGGCCTGTACCTGATGTGGCCGGCGTTCTACACCGACGTCACCGATTCGTACCGGCTGGGCCGGGCCGGCAGGATCCGCACCGACCTGGGCGGCCTCTACTTCAATGCGATCGTGGCCGTGGCCATCATGGGCATCTGGTGGGCCACCGGGTTCGACGCGCTGGTGCTGGTCGTGGTCACCCAGATCCTGCAGATGGTCCGGCAGCTGATGCCCATGATTCGCTTCGATGGGTACCACATCCTCGCGGACGCCACCGGCGTCCCCGACCTCTTCCAGCGCATCAAACCGACCCTGCTTACCCTGATCCCCTGGCGCAAAGCTGATCCCGCGGCGCAGCTGCTCAAGCCCTGGGCCCGCGCCGTCGTCACCGCTTGGGTTCTGGTCACCGTTCCCCTGCTGGTCTTCAGCATGGTCACCATGGTCATTACCCTGCCGCGGGTCCTCGGCACCGCCTGGGACAACGGCCAGAAGCAGCAGGCCATGCTCTCCCACAGCGTGGCCACAGGCGATTTTACCGACGCTGCGGTGCGGGCGCTGGCGATCATTTGCATCGCACTGCCGCTTCTGGGCATCTTCTACATCCTGCTACGCCTGGGGCGCCAGCTGATCACCGGGCTCTGGCAACGGACCCGGGGCAAGGCGCTGCAGCGCGGCGTGGCCATGGCCGCCATCCTGGCTGTCACGGCAGGCCTCGCGTGGGCCTGGTGGCCCGGAGCCGAGACCTACCGCCCGGTCCAGCCTTACGAACGCGGGACGCTGGCCGACGCCACCACCACGATTTTCCCCACGGCAGCAGGGCACGACCTGAAGCAGGGCCAGGCCGGGCGGACCGTGGCGCTGTGGCCGCAGGGGGCCCGCAAGCCCACCCGGGAAGAGCCGCAGCTGAGCATGGTCCTGGTCCCCCGGGCATCCTCGGCGACGCCCGCGGCGTCCGGTATCACGACGCCGGCGCCGTCGTGGGTGTTCCCCTTCGACAAACCGGCGGCGCCCCAGGACGGCGGCAACCAGGCCCTCGCCGTGAATACCAAGGACGGCTCTGTGGTGTACGACGTCGCCTTCGCCCTGGTCTGGGCCGACGACGGCGAGGACGTGCGCAACACCAACGAGGCCTATGCCTTCGCCAGCTGCAAGGACTGCGCCGCCGTCGCGGTCGGGTTCCAGGTGGTGCTGATTGTGGGCCAGGCGGATGTGGTGGTTCCCGAGAATCTCTCGGCCGCAGCCAACTACAACTGCGTCCGGTGCCTTACCTACGCCTTGGCCCGCCAGTTGGTCCTCACGCTTGACGGGCCGCTGAGCCCGGAGGGCATGTCCAGGCTCAACGCACTGTGGCAGCAGATCGCGGACTACGGCCGGAACCTGCAGAACGTCCCGCTCTCGGAGATCGAGGGCAAACTGAACGGATTCAGGGACCAGATCATGCAGATCGTCCGAACAGATCCCAGCGCCACCCCGGGCGGGGCCGGCGTGGCTCCCGCCACCTCGGGCAGCTCGACGGGAGCCAGTCCGACTCCTACCCAAGGTGCGACTGGCTCTGCGCCGGAGCCCACTGAGGGCGGGACCGCTGCGACCGTTCCCGCGGGTCCTGCCCCGGGCACCCCGTCCGCCCCGCCTGCCACGTCCCCGGGCACCGCACCGCCCGAACCGCAGCCTACGGTAACACCGGGCCCAGCCACCGCGCCGGCCCCCGGACCCACGTCGGCTGCTCCTACGGCCACGGCCCCGCCGGCGCCGTAAGCCGACGTCGGGTGGGTGCGCCCCGCTGGGCTAGACGACGTGCGCACGACCGTTCGCCGAAGATGGCCGCTATGGGAGTCCCCCTAGCGGCCATCTTCGTCATTCCGCTGAGTCCTTGGCTGGCGCCCGCGCCGTCCATTCCTCTGCGAGGATCGCGTAGACCACTTCGGTGGCCCACTGGCCCTTGTAGTGCCATTTGTCCACCTGGGTGGATTCCAGCCGCATGCCGAGGCGCTCGCACAGCGCTGCGGATGCGGTGTTGAGGGTGTCCAGTTTGGCGTCGATCCGGTGGAATCCCAGGTCCTCGAAGCCAAGCCGCAGCAGCGCCGTGGCAGCCTCCGCCGCGTATCCCTTGCCGCGGGCGGACGGCGCCAGGCTCCAGCCGATCTCGGCCTGGCCGCGGCCGGGCAGCCACTTGAGCACCACTTCGCCGAGCAGCCCGGGCGAGTCCGCTGCCTCTATGGCGAGGGCCACCCAGTCGCCCTCCTTCTCGAACTCAAAGTTGGCGTACTTACCGACGTACTCCATGGACTGGGTGTAGCTCTTGGCCTCCCGGGGCAGGAACCGGGCGGTTTCCGGCAGCGAGTGGTAGGCGTGGAAGGCGTCCAGGTCCTCGGCCTCGAAGCGGCGCAGCACCAATCTCCTGGTACGGAGGGGCAAATTCAGTTCGGTCATAGACCCCACGCTACCCATCGATTGCTCCGCACCGGCCCCCTCCCCTCGCAAGCTCGGGCAGGGAAGCCTGCCGGCGTGGGCCCAGCAGTGCCGTTTTGGGCCGCCAAACGGACCGCTACGGAGCAACCGATGACCGGGCGACGACGGCGGCCGTCGCCTCCGCGATCGCGCGCTCCTCATCCGTGGGGACCACCAGCACCGGCAGGACAGACCCCGGCGTCGAAATCACCCGTGGTTCCTTGGACCACTCACGGTTCAACCCGGCGTCGAGCTCCACGCCGAGCGCCCCCAGCCGCGCCGCGACGAGGCTTCGGAACTGGTGCGAGTTTTCGCCGATCCCGGCCGTGAACACCAGGGCCTTCGCGCCGCCCACGGCCACGTGGTAGCCCCCGATGTACTTCGCCAGCCGGTAGGAGGCCACGGCGAGCGCCATGGCGGACCGCGCGTCCCCGGCCTCGGCCGCTTCGACGACGGACCGCATGTCATTGTTGCCGGCGAGGCCCTTGAGCCCGGACCGGCGGTTGAGCATGGAATCGAGGTCCTCGGCGGACCAGCCGGCCCGGCCGAGGAAGACCAGGATGGACGGGTCCAGGTCGCCGGAGCGGGTGCCCATCACGAGGCCTTCAAGCGGGGTGAAGCCCATGGACGTGTCGATCGACTGGCCGCCGCGGATCGCCGTGACGGAGGCGCCGTTCCCCAGGTGGGCGATCACGGCGTCGAACTCCTCGACCGGAACGTCCAGCAGGGCCGCGGCCCGGTGCGCGACGTACTCGTGCGAGGTGCCGTGGAACCCGTAGCGCCGGATCCCGTGGTTCGTGTAGAGCTCATCCGGCACGGCGTAACGCCAGGCGTACTCGGGCAGGGTGCGGTGGAAGGCGGTGTCGAAGACGGCCACCTGCGGCAGGTCCGGCCACTTTTTTGCGATCGCGCGGATCCCGAGCACGTTCGCGGGATTGTGCAGCGGCGCCAGCGGGTTCAGCCGCTCGATGGCGCGGGTGATCTCGTTGTTGACCAGCACCGGCTCGGCGAAGCGCTCCCCGCCGTGCACCACGCGGTGGCCCACGGCGTCCAGGGTCCGGCCGCCCAGCGCCTCGTGGATCGCGCCGTCCACCTGCTCCAGGGCCTCCGCGTGGTCGCGGGGACCCTCGACCTGGCCGTCTCCGTCCCCGCCGTTGCCCATCCCGATCTTCTCCACCAGACCCTCCGCAAGGACGCTGCCCGCTTCGACGTCGCGGACCTGGTACTTGAGCGAGGACGAGCCTGAGTTGATGACGAGCACGAGCATGGCGGCCTCCTAAGCCTTGGCGTCGACGGGCTGTACCCCGGGCTGGTCGGCGGGATCTTCGGTGGGCGGCCCGCTGCGGGCCGGTCCGGCCTGAACCGACTGGGCCTGGATCGCGGTGATGGCCACCGTGTTCAGGATGTCGTCCACCGTGCAGCCCCGGGACAGGTCATTGACCGGTTTGCGGAGCCCCTGCAGCACCGGCCCAACGGCGACCGCGCCGGAGGACTGCTGGACGGCCTTGTAGGTGTTGTTGCCGGTGTTCAGGTCCGGGAAGATGAACACCGTCGCCTGACCGGCCACGGACGAGCCGGGCATCTTGGACTCGGCGATGGCGGCGTCGACGGCGGCGTCGTACTGGATGGGTCCCTCCACCGCGAGGTCCGGGCGCCGCTGGCGCACCAACTCGGTGGCCTGCCGAACCGCGTCCACTGCTTCGCCGGCACCGGAGCCGCCGGTGGAGTAGGACAGCATCGCCACGCGAGGCTCGACGCCGAACTGGGCGGCCGTTTCGGCCGAGGCCAAGGCGATGTCCGCGAGCTGCTCCACGTTGGGTTCCGGGTTGACGGCGCAGTCGCCGTAGACCAGCACCCGGTCCGGCATCAGCATGAGGAATACCGAGGAGACGATCTTGACGCCCTCGCGGGTCTTCACAAATTCCAGCGCGGGCCGGATTGTGTGTGCCGTGGTGTGCGCGGCGCCGGAGACCATGCCGTCCACCACGCCGAGCTGGACCATCATGGTGCCGAAGTAGCTTTCGTCCTGCATCACTTCGAGCGCCTTCGCCAGGTCCACGCCCTTGTGCGCGCGCAGCTCGGCGTACTTCTGCGCGAAGCCCTTGCGCAGCTCGGAGGTGGCCGGGTCCACGATGTGGATGCCGCTGAGGTCGATCCCCTGGGTGGCGGCGAGCTCGCGGACATCGGCTTCGCGGCCCAACACGGTGAGCTCGCAGACGTCGCGGCGGTGCAGGATCTCGGCGGCCCGCACGATCCGGACATCGGTGCCTTCGGGCAGGACAATGTGGCGGCGCTGCGCTCGGGCCCGTTCGATCAAGTCGTGCAGGAAGCGCAGCGGCGTCATCCGTTCCGGCCGCGGCAGGTGCAGCCGTTCCAGCAGCTCGGCTTCGTCCACGCGTTTGGCCCACAGGCCCAGCGCGGACGCCACCTTGCGGCGGTGGCCGGACCAGATTTCGCTGCGCACCTCGGAGACCCGTTTGGCGGTCACATAGGTGTCGTCCGCGGCGGCGAAGATCGGGAACGGGGCCTGTGCGAGCAGCGAGTATATGGTGGGGTCCGGGGCGAGCCCGCCGGTCAGGATAAGCGCCGACGGCACCGGGAACTCCGGCGAAAACGACGAGGCCAGGCAGGCCACCAGCACGTCCGCCCGGTCGCCGGGCACGATCACCAGCGCGCCGTCGTCGAGCACGTGCAGGAAGTTGGCGACGTTCATGGCCGCCACCTTGACCGAGTGCACATCGCGTTCCAGGTCCGGCAGGCCCGCCACCTGGCCGAGGCCCAGGGCGGCGGCAACCTCGCCGGTGGTGGGCCGAGCGATGTCCTCCAGTTCCGGGAACACGTACACGGGCCGGCCCGAGGCGCCCGGGCGGACCGCCGCGGCGATCGCCTCCAGGTCCTCCGGAGCGGCGCGGTTGACCATGATCGCCAGCAGGCTGCAGCGCTCGGCGAGGAGTTCCTTGCGGGCCACCTCGACGGCGTCCGTGGTTTCGGCTACGGTCCGGCCCTTCGCCCCGACGACGGCGACCATCGGCGCCGCGAGGTTGTTGGCGAGCCGGGCATTGAGGTCGAATTCGACGGCGGCGTCCTGGCCGGTCAGGTCGGTTCCTTCGATGATGATCACGTCGCAGTGCCGGGCCATCTCCGCGAAGATCTCGACGCAGCGGGAGTCGATCTCCTCGCGCTTTCCCTCGGCGAGCAGGCCCCGGACCTCGGCGAAGGTCAGCCCGCTGCGGCAGCGTTCGTCGTCGAGGTCGAAGCGGGACTTCATCAGTGCGACCATCGGGTCCGCGTCGGCACGGCCGTGGACCACCGGCTTGAAGAAACCGATCCGGTCCGCGTGCCGGTGCAGCGTGTCCGCCAGACCCAGCGCAATGAGCGACTTTCCCGACCCGGGCGTCGTCGCACTGACAAAAATTCCTTTGGCCATGTGTCCCAGCATACTTACAGCCCTTGACAGAAGGCGCCCAAATGGGATTACCTAATGAACATTCGGTAAATAAAGCTGGAGGCAACGACGCATGGCTGAAGTGACAATTTCCGGTGACACCCACCCGGTCCTGAAAGACGATTACGCCTCCGAGTGGATGGGCATCGAGGTCCTGGCGCTCGACGACGGCCACGCCACGATCCGGATGACGCTCCGCCAGGAAATGCTCAACGGTTTCGGGATGGCGCACGGCGGAATGATCTTTGCCTTCGGCGACACCGCCTTTGCGTTGGCGTGCAACCCGGCCAACCCCGGGCCCGGCGAGGAAGGCAACATCACCGTTGCCTCCGGCGTCGACATCAACTTCATCAAGCCGGCCTTCCGCGGCCACATCCTGACCGCCGTTGCCAACCGCCGCGCCAGCACCGGCCGCAGCGGCCTCTACGACATCCAGATCTACGCCGCCGACCCCGACACGACCGCCACGGCGGCCTCCACCGCCGACGCGCAGCCCGCCACGCTCCCGGGCGGCCTCCCCGCCGACGTCCTGCCGGGCGAACTCGTCGCCGAGTTCCGCGGCCGCAGCCGCACCATCTCCAAGAAATAGAAACTTAGGACCCTGATGACCACCCCCACCGCTGCATCTGCCCTCGCCACCAGTGACGCCGTCCTGGACCGCGAAGAAACCATCTCCCGCGACGAGCTCGAGGCCTTGCAGCTCAGCCGCCTGCAGCACACCGTGGCGTACGCCTACGACCGCGTCCCGCTGTACAAGCGCAAGTTCGACGAGGCCGGCGTCCACCCCACCGACCTCCGCGAGCTCTCGGACCTGGGCAAGTTCCCGTTCACCACCAAGGAAGACCTCCGGCTGGAGTACCCCTTCGGCATGTTCGCCGTCCCGCAGCACGAGGTGGCCCGCATCCACGCCAGCTCCGGCACCACCGGCCGCGCCACGGTCGTCGGCTACACCAAGAAGGACCTCGCCGACTGGGCCAAGCTCGTGGCACGTTCACTGCGCGCCTCCGGCGTCCGGCCCGGGATGAAGGTCCACAACGCTTACGGCTACGGCCTGTTCACCGGCGGCATGGGCGCCCACGCGGGCGCCGAGGCCCTCGGCTGCACGGTCATCCCGATCTCGGGCGGCCAGACCGAACGCCAGATCACGCTGATCCAGGACTTCAAGCCGGACGCCATTCTGGCCACCCCGACCTACCTGCTGACCATTGCCGACGCGATGATGAAGCAGGGCATCGACCCGGCCTCCACCTCGCTCAAGTTCGCCGTGCTGGGCGCCGAGCCGTGGACCGAGGAAATGCGCCACGAGCTCGAAGTGATGATGAACATCAAGGCCTGCGATATTTACGGGCTCTCCGAGGTCATGGGGCCGGGCGTCGCCGGCGAGGCCGTGGAAACCCAGGACGGCAGCCACATTTGGGAGGACCACTTCCGCCCCGAGATCATCGACGCCTTCGACCCGTCCGTGGTCCTGGGCGACGGCGAGCCCGGTGAGCTGGTGTTCACCTCGCTCACCAAGGAAGCCCTGCCGATCATCCGGTACCGCACCAAGGACCTCACGCGCCTGCTGCCCGGCACCGCCCGCCCCGCGCACCGCCGCATGGGCCGCATCACCGGCCGCAGCGACGACATGATCATCCTCCGCGGTGTGAACCTGTTCCCCTCGCAGATCGAGGAAATCGCGCTGCGGATCCCGGAACTGAGCCCGCACTTCCAGCTGGAGCTCACCCGCCCCGAGGGCCAGCGGATGGACCAGCTGACCGTGAAGATCGAGCGCCGCGAGTCGGTCACGGTCGAGGGCGTGGCGTCGGCCGCGAAGGTGCTGCAACAGCAGATCAAGATCCACGTCGGTTCCTCCTGCACGGTCAACGTCGTCGAGCCCGGTTCGCTGGAGCGCTCCAACGGCAAGCTGCGCCGGATCTACGACATGCGTCCCAAGGCCTGATCTGCCCCTGCATATTCAACCGACCGGGGTGCCCGGCCAGCGTAGCCCCAGGGCTTCGCTGGCCGGGCCTCCGTACATGAGAAACTAGCGACTATGCCCAGCACAGGAACCACCGCCAAGCGCGGCCGCCCCGGTTATGATCAGCAGTCGGTTCTGCTGATCGCCGTCGACGTCTTCAACCGCCACGGCTACGACGCCACCTCGATGGGCATCCTCGCTGAAAACCTGGGCATCTCCAAGTCCGCGATCTACCACCACGTGCCGTCCAAGGGTGACCTGCTGAAGCTCGCCCTCGACCACGCACTCGGCGGCCTGGAGGCCATCCTCGAGCAGCCGCAAGCCACGACCGGCTCGGCGGACGCCCGGCTGGCGTTTGTCCTCCGCGAGACCATTTCGGTGCTGGTGGAACGGCTGCCGTTCGTCACGCTGCTGCTCCGGCTGCGCGGCAACACCGAGGTAGAACGGAACGCCCTGGAGCGCCGGCGCACCTTTGATCACAAGGTGGCGGCTCTGATTTCCGCGGCTCGCGATGAAGGTTCGCTCCGCCAGGACATCGATCCCCGCACCGTCACCCGGTTGCTCTTCGGCACGATCAACTCGATCGTTGAGTGGTACAGGCCCGGCGGCTCACTCTCCCCCGAAAAACTCGCCGACGACGTCATCACCATGGCGTTTAACGGCCTGCACGTCCCCAGTTAGTTCGAGGCCGGCCCGCGCCAAGCTCCGGGCGGAGGGCTTCCTCGCGGAACTTCCACGCCCCGTGAGCATGCCCCGTTCCCGGCGGCTACATTGAGCATGTTCCCCCGACGCCCCGCGCCCCAACGGACATGCTCTCCGGTGCCGCCGACCGCTGGGCATGATGGTGCTACGTCCACTCGTCGCGGCCGGCAGTGAGCATGTCCCGCGGGCGTGACGAGTCGCGCCGCAGCCAGCAATGGGCATGTCCCGCGGGCGTGATAGACCCAGGGCTCCGGCGGAGGATATTGACGCCGCGGGGACACACGCCCACCCTTGGGACATGGCCACCAAACTCTCCAAAATGATGTTCGGAACCTTCCCCCAGCTGCGCTACGAGCCCACCGCTAAAAGGATCCGGGCAAGCCTTGGCGGGGACGCCGTCGTCGACACGCAGCAGGCCTACCTGGTCTGGGAGCCGCGCCGGGTCACCCCGATCTATGCCGTGCCGGAAGCGGAACTGCTGGCGGAGGTCCGCGCACCGGCTGCGCTCGGCGCCGACGTCCCCGAGCTCGGGTTCAAAATGTTGCGGGACGCACTTCCGGTGCTGGATCCCCGGACCGGCTTTGGCAAGCACACCGCCGTTGGTGAGGAACTCGACGTCGTGACGCAGTCGGCAGCTGCCTCCCGGGCCGCGTTCCGGCCGGAGGACCCGGACCTGGACGGCTACGTCGTGCTGGATTTCGCCGCCTTCGACTGGCTCGAGGACGACGAGGAGATTGTCGGCCATCCGCGGGATCCGTTCCACCGGGTAGACATCCGCGCGTCGTCCGCGGAGGTGGAGGTGGCGCTCGACGGCGTCACGCTGGCCCGCAGCAACGGCGCGCAACTGCTTTACGAGACGATGCTCCCGGTCCGCTACTACCTGCCGCCGGGCGACGTGCGGCTGGACCTGATGGAGCACAGCGCCAAGTGGACCGTGTGCCCGTACAAGGGCAAAGCGAGTTACTTGACGTACCCGGGCGCGAAGAGCGGCCAGAACATCGCCTGGAGCTATGACCGGCGGTTCCGGGATGCTGCCCAAATCCACGGCCTGATCAGCTTCTTCAACGAACGGGTCGACCTGACCGTCAACGGCACTCTCCAGGAACGCCCCGTCACGCCCTGGTCCCGTCCGGGGCCGAGCGCCCCGGGGGCACTTTGACGGCCAAGCAACGCTTTTCACTGCTGACCACCGGCGAGTCCATGTCAAAGTGCCCCCGCACCGCCCGGGAAACCGTTCACGGCTGCGAACCAGCCCATGTACGCCAACACCGCGGACAGCGGGAGTAGGGCCAGCGCGAGCAGGATCGAGTAATCCTTGGCGCGGAGCAGTGCAGCCAGATTGACGGCCAGGGTGACGGCGACCACGAGGGTCTGGAAGATGCTGTTCGCGGCTATCGCCCGGGGCGACTCGAACATCCCACCGGCACCCACCAGGAACGCTATGAGGTACCAGGTGGGCAGGACCCAGATCGGGAAAGCGGCCACGACGAGGTCCAGGGCAAGGGCCACCTTGCCGTTCCTGGTTCGGGGCAGCAAGACAACGTGAGGACTGCGCCGCTCAGAGGCCGCCATCAGACTTCGCGGCCCGGGCCCGTCAACAGCCGCCGGCCCAAAGACAACGGGGAGGCCGACAAGGGCACAATTGGCCTCGCGCCCGGAAGTGAGTGCCCACACCGGGCTGTGGGCGACGGCCCGAACGGCAAATTGGTCATGACACACCTCGCCTCCGCCGGCCGGGAAATCGAAACCAAACTACACCAGGGATGCCTGTCACGGGCAGAAGACCCGGAGACGGGTAGCACGTGCCAGCTGCGCCGTGATGCGCGGTTGGGCAGCCGAACGAAGAACAGCACCCCGGGTGTCCGGGGTGCTGTTTGGCATGATGCCGGGGACTGCCCTAGAGCTGGTAGTCGGCTGCCGTGGTGATGTTCTCGTGCACACAGAGAATGTTGTGCTCGGTGTCCATGAACCAGGCGCACTTCTCAGAATCAGTTGCACAAATGTGGTACTCGGTCTTGAGATCGGGGAGATCGTAGTCCTGGAACGTCACGCCCCTGGCTTCCATCTCCTTGACCGTGCGTTCAATCTCGCTGACTTCGAAACTCAGGGTGGTGTGCTCTGAATGCATTCCATCCTTGACTGGCATCAGCTGCAGCATAGGGCCGCCGTCTGAGCCGAACATTTCGCTTCCGTCCTCTGCCACGCCACGGTGCGGGAGCCCCAGCGTGTCCGCGTAGAAATGCCGGGCACGCGCCGCATCATCGACTGGTAGGACTGTTGTGGCTTTACTAAGGACAAGTGTCATTTCGCCACCTCCTACAGGGTGAATTTTACGCCGGTAGCGGGTGGAAAGAGCCTGCCGATTGCGCCCTCGGACACGCGACGCTCCCTCCCGTATTGCAGCCCCAACGCAGACGCTCCCTCACTGCGTGAAGGAGCGTCTGGAAGAAACCCGCCGGACCTGCGGGACCGTCGGGAAGGGGCTACTTCTCCACGAGCGTGAGGACGTCGTAGGTGGCCACGATCTCGTCGTTCTGGTTGGTCAGGACGGCGTCCCAGGCCACCTCGCCGTACTCGTCGGTCTCGCGCGGGGTGATCTTCTTGGCCGTCAGGGTGACCCGGATCGAGTCGCCGGCCGCCACGGGGGTGATGAACCGCAGGCTCTCCAGGCCGTAGTTCGCCAGGACCGGGCCCGGTGCGGGCTCCACGAACAGTCCGGCGCCCCAGGCCAGCAGCAGGTAGCCGTGTGCCACGATGCCCGGGAAGAACGGGTTGGCTTCGGCGGCCGCCTGGTTGGTGTGGGCGTAGAAGGTGTCGCCGGTGGAGTTGGCGAACTTCGTGATCTCGTCCAGGGTCACTTCGCGCAGCTCGGAGCGCATTGCGTCACCGATGTGCAGGGTGCTCAGGTGCTTCCGGAACGGGTGCTGGCCCTCGGTCTCGAGCGTGAAGTTACGGTCGGCCCCGGTGTGCCAGACACCGGTGACGGCGGTCAGCATGTTCGGTGAGCCCTGGATCGCGGTGCGCTGCATGTGGTGCAGGACGGAGCGGATGCCGCCGAGCTCCTCGCCGCCGCCGGCGCGGCCCGGACCGCCGTGGACCAGGTGCGGGACCGGTGAACCGTGGCCGGTGGAGCTGCGGGCGTCCTCACGGTTGAGCATGTGCACGCGGCCGTGGTGGGCTGCGATGCCGGTGACGAGTTCGCGGGCAACCTCAGGATCGTTGGTGCAGACCGTGGCGACGAGGGATCCACTGCCGCGTGCGGCGAGACGGACGGCGTCGGCCAAGTCCGTGTAGCCGATCACCGAGGAGACCGGGCCGAAGGCCTCCAGCGAGTGGACCTCTTCGGCTTCCGGATCGGCCCAGCTCAGCAGCACGGGGGACATAAACGCGCCATTTTCGACGACGCCGACGCTCCCGTCCGCGCTGGTGACCTTAGGGGAATCGAGCGTGCCGTATGCGAGTTCGCCGCCGGCGTCGAGCATGGACTGGACGGCCGCGCGCACATCGGCGAGCTGCTCCAGGGAAGCCAGGGCGCCCATGTTGACGCCTGCGGCGCGGGGGTCACCGAGAACGATGCGCTCGTTGATCCGCTCCCCTACGGCGGTAACGACGTCCTGCACCAGATCCTGCGGCACGATGGCGCGGCGGATCGAGGTGCACTTCTGGCCGGCCTTGGAGGTCATCTCCGTGACGAGGGACTTGACGTAGGCGTCGAATTCCGGGGTGCCCTTGACGGCGTCGGTGCCCAGGATCGACGCGTTCAGGGAGTCGGTTTCCGAGGTGAAGCGGACCCCGCCCTTGACCACATTGGCGTGCGACTTGAGCGTGTTGGCGGTGGACGCGGAGCCGGTGAAGGCCACGATATCGCGGTAGTCCAGGTGGTCCAGCATTGTGCGGACCGAGCCGGAAATCAGCTGCAGCGAACCCTTGGGCAGGATGCCGGATTCGATGATCGCCTTGACCACGGCGGCGGTGACGTAGCCGGTGGGGGTGGCGGGCTTGACGATCGTGGGCACGCCGGCGATGAAGGCCGGGGCGAACTTCTCGAGCATGCCCCAGACCGGGAAGTTGAAGGCGTTGATTTGAACGGCGACGCCGGGGACGCGGGTGTAGATGTGTTCGCCGGCGAAGGAACCGTCCTTGGACAGCACCTCCATGGGGCCGTCCACGATCACCTGCGAGTTCGGGAGTTCGCGCCGGCCCTTGGAGCCGAACGTGAAGAGGACGCCGATGCCGCCGTCGATGTCGACCATCGAGTCGATCTTGGTCGCGCCGGTCTGGGCCGAGAACGCGTAGAATTCCTCGCGACGGCCGTTGAGGTACTGGGCGAGCTCCTTAAGCTTCAGCGCGCGCTGGTGGAAGGTCAGCTTGCCGAGTTCCGCCTGGCCGGTGGTGCGTCCGTAATCCACGACGGCGGCGAGGTCTAGTCCCTCGGTGCTCACCTTGGCGAGGAGTTCACCGGTGCTGGCGTCCAGGACGGGGACAGCGCCGGTGGCGGAGGCGGCGTCGGGCGTCCACCAGGAATCCTTGATGTAGCTGGGAACGATCTCGACAGTGTCTACTGTGGGTTCCGGAGCAGTTGCAGTGGTGGTCATCGTTGACGGGTCCTTCCAACGGGGGCAAGATCAACACGGCCAGCATTACTGACCGTCCGTTCGGTAATATGTCTACAGTACATGAATGAGGCTTGACGCACACTAGCTGCGCACGCCCGATCCGGCCTGAGCCCTTGGATTTCCGGCCACAGAGGAGAACGTTATGACGCCCGAGCCCCGCGGTACCGAGCTGTGGAAGATCACCCTCGGCGAGCTTGACGAGAAGATGGGCGTCAAGATCGTGGAGGAATCGGTGGAGCGCGTCGTGGCCACGATGCCTGTGGAAGGCAACCGGCAGTCGTTCGGCCTGCTGCACGGCGGCGCCTCGCTGGCGGTGGGAGAGGCCGTCGGTTCCTGGGCTTCGGTGATCCATGCCAGCACGCTCGGCAAGACCGCGGTGGGGGTGGACGTCTCGGCGACGCACCACAAGTCCGCCCGCGAGGGGCTCGTGACCATCACCGCCACCCCGATCCACCTCGGCGGAACGGTGACCACCCACGAGGTGCTGATCACCAATGAGGCCGGCGAACGGCTGTGCACGCTCCGGATCACCAACCTGCTGCTGGACCGCAAGGGCTGAGCACCGCCGGGTGCCGCGCCGGTGCCGGGCCAGTCCGGGCGGGGCTACGGGCAGGCTCCGGACCGCGTGGCTACACCGTCCTCTGCCCCCGTCGTAGGGCCGATCGGCCCGGAGTGCGCCGCGCCCCGGCTGTTAGCGTGGAAGGGCTGATTCACCCCCGCACCGCCGGGTACACCGGTCGCACCGGAAGGATCCACCATGCTCTCAGACGCCTCAGTTCCCGTCATCAAGGCAACGCTGCCTGTGGTCGGAGAACACATCGAGGAGATCGCGAAGCGCTTCTACAACCATATGTTCGAGGCGCGGCCGGACCTTCTGGACGGCCTCTTCAACCGCGGAAACCAGGCGGACGGCCGTCAGCAGCAGGCACTCGCCGGCTCCATTGCCGCGTTCGCCGGCATGCTCTTGGACAAGCCGGACGAGGTGCCGGACCACCTGCTCTCGCGGGTGTCCCACAAGCACGTGTCGCTGGGGCTGAGTCCGGACCAGTACCAGATTGTCCACGACCACCTGATGTGGGCGATCGTGGATGTTCTGGGGGATGCGGTCACGCCGGAGGTCGCCGCCGCCTGGGACGAGGTCTACTGGCTGATGGCGAACCTGCTCATCAACAAGGAGCGCGGGCTGTACAGTGCCGTGCACCTCGCGCCCGAGACCATTTGGCGGACCTGGCGAGTGGCCCGGCGGATCCAGGAAACGGCCGACGTCGTCTCCTTCGTCGTCGAACGCACCGACGAGCGTGACGTCAAGCCATCCCTGCCGGGCCAGTACGTGACCGTAAAGATGACCATGCCCGACGGCGTGCAGCAGCCCCGGCAGTACAGCCTGACCAGGGCCGACGACGGCCAGCACCGGCAGTTCGCCGTGAAGCGGGTCCACGGGCTCGCGACTCCCGACGGCGAGATGTCCACGCTGCTCAACAGCGGCGTCCAGGTGGGCGACGAGGTGGTGCTCTCGGCCCCGTTCGGCGACGTGGTGATGGAGTACACGGACCGGCCCCTGGTTCTGGCCAGCGCAGGAATCGGGATCACACCGATGGCCGGAATGCTCTCCCACTTGGTCAAGTCCGGGTCCCAACGCCGCGTGATGCTCCTGCATGCCGACGACAGCGAGGAATCGTTCCCGCTCCGGGCGCAGGTCCGGGAAGACCTGGCCGCACTGTCGGACGGGACGTTGACAACGTGGTTCCTCAATCCGGACGAAGTCAGCGATTCTCCTGAATCCCGGTTTTCGGGGTTCATGGACGTCAGCGCCGTGGAACTCCCCGAGGACGCGGAGTACTACCTCTGCGGCCCTTTGCCGTTCCTGAAATCGGTCCGGAGCGCCTTGATTGCCGGCGGGGTACCTGCCAAAGACATCCAATACGAGGTCTTCGGCCCGGACCTCTGGCTGGCAGACTTCCAGTAACTGCGGGAGCTAGCGCACCCTCCGGCGGCGGCTGAAGGCAATGAGGACACCGCCGAGCAGCAGGGCCCCTGCCGCCACGCCGGCGGTGGGAAGCACCCCGCCGGCTCCGGTGTAGGCCAACACCGCCGGGTTGCCTTGTGTGTTCAGAGCCGCCGGGGCCGCGTCCGGCGCTGCCGCCGGTGTTGCGCTCTCCGCGGCCGCGCCCGCGCCCGTTGCCGGGGTGGCAGCCGGGGTGATCGTGAATTTGTACTCGACCGGCGACGACGCGACGCCGTCAACCGACTGCGAGACAGCCAGGGCGTGCGGGCCGACGGCCAGACCGGCCGGGAAGGGGACGCTCCAGCTGCCGCCCGCCACCAGCACTTGCGGTACCAGGGACGGGACCACGGCTTTCGCCCCAACCCCGGATCCGCCGGCCGTGCGCGCCGCACCGATTTGTACCCCATCGATCTGCACGCTGACCTCTGCGCCGTCGACGCCGGTCCCGGCGATGGCAGCCGGTAGCGCGTCCTGAGCGAACGAGAGCCCGTCCCAAGTCCTTGTTGCTGCCGGCCGCGGAGGCGGCACGGTGAACTCTAAGGTGGTCGCTGGGCCGTCCACGTGTCCGGTGGCCGCCTGGACCACCGAGACAGAAATCTTGCCGTACGTCGTCGGCCGGCTGTCCAAAGGAACGCTCCACTGCCCGTCGGGCGCAACGGTCGTGGAACCGGTCAAGTCGCCCGAAAGGGTCACGACGCTGCCCGGGGTGCCGGTTCCCTCGATGCGGTCCGGGGCAGCAATGCTGGATCCCTGAGCGGGGCTGGTGATCGTGGGTGCAACCAACTCCGAGACGTTCAGGCTGAACGTCGTGGGCCCCGAACGGCTGTAGCCGTTTACGGTCTCGGCGGTGAACTGGAACGCTCCTTCGACCGCCGGCGCGTTGAATGACCAGTTTCCCGCGGTATCGACCGGGATATCGGCAGTCTCATGGTTCGAGCCAACCATGTGGACCTTGGAGTTGAGGGCTACCGCCGAGGCGGGGGCGGCCGCCACGCGCCCATGAATGAGGACATTCGGCAACACGGTGCCCCCGCTCGGGGTCCCTGCGAGCTCGGGCTTGTTGAGGAAGAGCTGCAGTTGGACGTCGGGGATGTGCGTGAGGGCATCCTCCAGGGTCGTGGCAATGGCACTGACCTGCTTGCCGGCGGCACTTTCGGCCCCCGTGTGGGTGCCGACGGCATAGTTGCCGCTGATCCACGGACCGCCGGAGTCGCCGCCGCCGGACTTGACGTCCTTGGAAAGGAAACCCCGGAATGCTCGGCCATCGGCAGCGCCGGGGCTGGTGCCGCCGGCCACGTAGATTCCCAGCTCACTCACCGTCCCGCAGGACCACCCCGTGGTTCGCCCGGAGCGGCAGACGTCCTGGCCGGCCACGGGGGCGAGCGTGCCGATGATCTTCACGGACGTCGGCGCCGGGTTCGCCACGTTGTCCCACTTCGTCACGGCAGGCTGGGCGTTGACCCCGCCGTCGAGCTTTTCGATTACGGCGATATCGGTGCCGACGTTGCCGGGCTCTCCCGCATCGCCCGTTGTCCAGTTTGGGTTGAGCACAGGTGAATTATTGACTCCGCCAAACTGGCTGAACCCGAAACTGCCGAGCTTGGGGAGGTCGCGGGGCAGTGGCAGCGAACCGCCGGCAATCGAGGACGTGGGTGGCTCCAGCCCGACGACGGCGGCCTTGCCGCCTTCGGCGCAGTGCCCTGCCGTCAGTAGCACCGGCAGTCCCGCCGGACTGAAGGCGCCAAAGCCGGTGGAGCAAATCGTCCGCCCGTATCCCGAATCCATGACGTATCCCTCCCCGCCGTAGACGTCCGCCTCGGTCTTGACCGGCGCGGCCTTCTCGAGCTGGACGTTGGCGTACCGGGCAACAAATTCAGCGGGAGAGATCTTGCCGGGCTGCACGGGAGCAACCAGGGTGTTCGTAGCCGCGGCGGTTGGCGGCATCACCGGGAGAACGGGGTCCACAACAGCCGGCACTCCGGCTTCGGGCGTGTTGATCCCCCCGGTGCGGATGACGAAGTGACCATCGGCGTAGGCAACGGCCTGCAGCCCCGTGGCCCCGACTTCCCTCAGATAGTCCTGGAAGAGCTGTTCGGTGCTGGAGGCCACGAGCTCAGCCGCGGCGGGAGCCGCCGGCGAGGTCGGCGCACTCGGCGCAGCAGCGGCGGGGGCGTGGAGCTCAAAAACGGGCGAGCCGGTCGCGTTCAGCTGGTCGATCCGGGCCTGGAGTTCGGTGCCGCTGCCGTCGACGACAACTTTGCCGCCCTTCAGGCTGATCCCGACATAGCCGGGCAGTCCGCTCAGGGACGGTACGGCGTCAGCGGCGCGCCTTCCCAACTCCCCCGCGGCGTTGAATTCGTCCAGCGTCATGCCCAGGTCCCGCCGAGTCGCCTCGGCGAGCCCGGCGTCGCTGATGCCGGCCTGGGGTGACGGCGCAGCGGCCGGCGTCGAAGCCGGCGTCGGCGGCGACGCCTGGGCCGTTGCCGCTCCAGTTGGCCCGGTGCCGACGGATGGCGAGGGCGACGCGGTAGCCGTCCCGGCCGGACCGACCTCCGCAAGGGCCGGGACAGCCAGCGACGATCCAGCGATCACGACGGCGGCGGCCGCCACCGCGCGCAACACCAGCGCGTATTTGGGAGTCTTCACCCGGTAACCTTAGCGCCGCCATCGCCCGCGATTGGCGGCCAACGCCGGGACCGTTACCCCATTGTGGCCCAAAAATGCGGCAGTCTTGAGGTTTGCCTCGGCCAAGCCACGGCCAGGATTCGCCCCGGATCTCAGCGACATCTTCGCGACGGGACCAACGGCCCGGTTCAGGCCCGAGCGCTCCGGCGTAGGGTGACGCTGAGCCCGGCAGCCGCCGGGCTCCTATTCAGCTCGCCTGCCACCGGGACTGACATCTCTTTGCGGCACGGGGCGCTGAACCCGCGTGCTATTGAGGGGAACACCATGGGAACTCTGAAACTTCGACGCCGCCGAACGGCTCTGGCTGCCGGTCTCGCCACCATCGCCATGGCGGCCGGTCTGGCGGCGGCCCCGGCGCAGGCTATAGACAAAACCAAGTACATCGCGCTGGGAGACTCGTACGCAGCCGGCCAGGGAGCCGGGCCGTACCTGGACGCCTGCTACCGCAGCGACAGCAGCTACGCCGAACTCGCAGCTGACGTGAAGGCCGTCAAGCTCGTCACGAACGCGGCCTGCAGCGGCAAAACGACCCAGGACGTCATCAGCAACCAGCTAAAGAAGCTGAACCCCAGCACGGAACTCGTGACGATCACCGCCGGCGGCAACGACCTCGGTTTCGGAACGATCGTCACGAACTGCATCACCGCCGTATTCAATCCCGCCGCGGCCGGGGCCTGCGCCGATGCCAGCGCCACGGCGACTGCCCTGATCGCCAGCGGAAAACTCGCCGGCAACGTGGCCACGATGATTCAGAGCGTGCATGCAGCCGCCCCCAACGCCAAGATTCTGGTCACCGGCTACCCCTATCTTTACGACCCGATCCCCGCCGGCCGGACCGATCCGCTGTCGCAATTCATCTACCAGGCCACAGCACTGGCAGACGGCCTGAACGGATCCATCGCCCTGGCCGCCGGGGCTCAGTACGTCGAGGTCCGGGGAGCCTTCCTCGGACACGGCATCAACTCGGCAGACCCATGGATCAATCTCAACCTTGCAAACCCGGGCAGTGCCGACAACTTCCACCCGAATGCCAAGGGCTACCTGGCCTACTACAACGCGCTGAAGTTGGCCGGAGCCTACCCCGGCTCCTAGGGGTGGCGCCGGCCAACAGAGGGCTCAGCGCCAGCCGAGCTGCGGCGCCACATACTTCAGGATCGACTCGATGACGTGGGCGTTGTAGGCGACACCGAGCTGGTTCGGGACCGTGAGCAGCAGCGTGTCAGCCGTGGCGATCGCCTCGTCCTCGGCCAGTTTCGCGGCCAGCTCGTCCGGGGCACCCGCGTATGACCGGCCGAAAACCGCGCGGGTTTTCTCGTCGATGTTGCCGACTTGGTCGGAGCTGTGGCGGTCACGGCCGAAGTACTGCCAGTCGCGCTCGTCCGTCAGCGCAAAGATGCTGCGGCTGACCGAGACACGCGGTTCCCGTTCGTGCCCCGCCTCCTTCCAGGCCTGCCGGTAGAGCTCGATCTGCTCGGCCTGCTGGACGTGGAAGGGCTTGCCGCTCTCATCATCCTTGAGCGTGGAACTCTGCAGGTTCATGCCGAGCTTCGCCGCCCAGACGGCCGTGGCGTTGGAGCCGGAACCCCACCAGATGCGCTCGCGCAGGCCCTCCGAGTACGGCTCCACGCGCAGCAGGCCCGGAGGGTTCGGGAACATCGGACGGGGGTTCGGCGCCGCGAAGCCCTCGCCGCCGAGCACCTCGAGCAGGCGCTCGGTGTGCCTGCGGCCCATGTCAGCGTCCGATTCGCCCTCGGCGGGGGCAAAGCCGAAGTGGCGCCACCCATCGATTACCTGCTCGGGTGAACCCCTGCTGATGCCCAACTGCAGTCGGCCGCCCGAGATCAGGTCGGCCGCGCCGGCGTCTTCCGCCATGTAGAGCGGGTTCTCGTAGCGCATATCGATCACGCCGGTACCGATCTCTATGCGACTTGTCCGCGCCCCGATCGCAGCGAGCAGCGGGAAAGGGGAAGCGTATTGCTGGGCGAAGTGGTGTACGCGGAAGTAGGCGCCGTCCGCCCCCAACTCCTCGGCAGCGACCGCGAGATCGATCGCCTGCAAGAGCGCGTCCGAGGCGTTCCGCACGCCGGACTCGGGGTGGTCGGTCCAGTGGCCGAAGGACAGAAATCCGATGTTCTTCACGTGAGGAAGCAACATGGCGGTGGAGCATCGTATTCCCGCGGGTCTCAGCCGCGCATCGACTCGGCCGGAGCCTACCCGGCGTCCTAGCGCCGCCTGGCCAGCCGGGCCTCGAGGCCGCTGCGGACCATCGGCCACTCGTGTTCCAGGATTGAAAACACCACGGTGTCCCGCAGCGCTCCGTCGGCGGTGCGGGTGTGGCTGCGCAGCACGCCGTCCTGTTTGGCGCCCAGCCGCGCGATCGCGTCGCGGGACTGCTGGTTGAGCCAGTGCGTGCGGAATTCGACGGCGGGGCAGCCGAGCGTTTCGAAGGCGTGCCGCAACAGCAACAGCTTGGAATCCGGGTTGCTGCCGCTGCCGTGCGCGGACGCGGCGTTCCAGGTGGAACCGATCTCCACCCGCGGCGTCGCGGCGTCGATGTTCATGTACGTGGTCATGCCGATGACTCGTCCGAGGGCGCCGGTGGCCGGATCGAGCAGCCGGGTGGTGAACGGCAGCATCAAGCCTTGGTCCTGGAGTTCCAGGCGCCGGTCGATTTCGGCGGCCACCGCCTCCGGTTTGGGGACCGACGTGTACCAGAGCCTCCAGAGTTCGCCGTCCCGGACCGCCTCCACCAGCCCGTCATGGTGGGCTGGGCTCAGCGGTTCCAGGACCACGTACTTCCCGGTGAGGGTGATCGGTTCAATGCGGGGCGGGGCAGGGGTAGTCACGGCACCATCCTAAGCATGCGTGCGTGGTCCCGCGCGGTTGTCTCAGTAGCCTCCGCCGGCTGCTCGGTCGGCCCAGGCGTCTCAGTCGGCCCAGTCGAAGAAGCCCTTGCCGGACTTCCGCCCGAGTTCGCCGCGGGCCACCTTGTCCCGGAGGATCTGCGGCGGCGCGAAGCGCTCGCCCAGCGTGGAGGCCAGGTATTCGGCGATGCCGAGCCGGACGTCCAAGCCGACGATGTCGGTGGTCCGCAGCGGGCCGGTGGGGTGCTTGTAGCCCAGCACCATGGCGTTGTCGATGTCCTCGGCCGACGCGACGCCTTCCTCCACCATGCGCATCGCCTCAAGGGCAATGGCCACGCCCAGGCGGGAGGATGCGAAGCCGGGGGCGTCGTTGACGACGACGGCGGTCTTCCCGAGCGCCTCCACCCAGCCCCGGGCAGCCTGCGCGAGGGTCTCCGCGGTCTGCTCGCCGAGGACCACTTCGATCAGGGTTGACGCGGGGACCGGGTTGAAGAAGTGCAGGCCCAGGAAGTTCTGCGGCCGCTTCAGCTCGCGGGCCAAACCGTTGACGGAAAGCGACGAGGTGTTGGAGGCGAGGTACGCGTCCGCGGCGAGCCGTTCCTCGATCCCGCGCAGCGAGGACACTTTCAGGTCCCAGTTCTCGGGTACGGCCTCGATCACCAGCTCGCGGTCCTTGAAATCGTCGTAATCCACGGTCACGGCGAGCCGGGAGACCATCTCGTCGAGGTTGCCGTCGACTGCACCGCGCTCGATGCTCTTGGCCGCCGCGGATTCCACCCGCTCGCGGGCCGCTTCGGCGGCCTCGTCATCGCGTTCGACGACGAGGACGTTGGCGCCGTTGATCAGGAAGGCGTGGGCGATGCCAGCGCCCATCCGGCCGCCGCCGAGCACCCCGACGGTGGCGGGAAGGTTCGAGGGGAGTACGGAGTTGCTCATGTCTACTTCTTCCGGTCTGAGTTCTTGTCGGACTTCTTGGCGGATTTCTTGTCCAGGAACGCTTGCATGCGGTCGAACTTCGCCTGCGATTCGAAGAGGATGCCCTGCGCTAGCTGGTCGATCAGCGGGTGCGCCTCCGCGGGGGCGTGGAACACGGACTTGGTGATCCGCACCGCGAGCGGGTCCTGCCGGCCGATCCGGTCCGCCAGCTCGTGGGCGGCGTCCATCAGTTGCGCGGGCTCGTGGATTTCGGTGATGAGCCCGACGGCGAGCGCCCGGTCGGCGCGCAGCACCGCCCCGGCCAGCAGGATCTCCTTGGCTACGGGCTCCCCCACGAGCTCCTTGAGGCGCCAGCTGGCCCCGGCGGCGGCCAGGATGCCGAGGCCGGTCTCCGGGTTGCCGATCCGGATCCCGGGGGTGCCGATCCGGAAGTCGGCGGCGTAGGCCAGTTCGGCGCCGCCGCCGAGGCAGAAGCCGTCGAGGGCAGCGATGACCGGCATCGGAAGTTTCGCGATGCGGACGAAGATTGTCGAGTTGATCCCCTGCAGGGCGTCGTCGCGGCGGCGTTCCCGCAGTTGCGCAATGTCCGCGCCGGACGCGAATACGCCTTCCGTGCCCGCGATGATGAGCACCTTGGGCGTCTGTTCCAGGTACGCGCAGACGCGGTGGAGTTCGTCGACCATCTGCTGGTCGATCGCGTTGCGGACCTCCGGGCGGTTGAGGAGCACCACCAGCCGGTCCTCGCGTTCCTCGACCAGGAGCGTGCCGAAGCCTGCGGTGTCCAGGCCGCCGGGCTGGGCCGCCATTAGACGCGCTCCAGCAGCATGGCGGTGCCCTGGCCGACGCCAATGCACATGGTGGCGAGACCGATCTTGGCGTCCTCGCGTTCCATCCTGCCCAGCAGGGTGATGGCGATCCGCGAACCGGACGAACCGAGCGGGTGCCCGAGCGAGATCGCGCCGCCGTCGCGGTTCACGATCTCCGGATCCAGGCCGAGCCGGCGCATGCTGGCCAGGGACTGGGTGGCAAACGCCTCGTTGAGTTCGACGGCGCCGAGGTCGGCCACTCCCAGTCCGCTCCGGGCGAGCACTTTCTGCGTGGCCGGGACGGGGCCGATGCCCATGATTTCGGGCTCGCAGCCGGCGGAGGCGCCGTCGATGATGCGGGCCCGCGGGGTCAGGCCGAGCTTCCGGATCGCGGCTTCGGACGCGACGATGATCGCGGAGGCGCCGTCGTTCAGCGTGGAGGAGTTCCCGGCAGTGACCACGGAACCGCCAGCGACGACGGGGCGCAGCCCGGCGAGCACGTCCATGGTGGTGCCGGCGCGGGGCCCTTCGTCCGTGTCCACCAGCGTCTCCGCTTTGCGGGTCTTGACCGTCACGGGCACGATTTCGTCAGCGAAGCGGCCGGCGGCGATCGCTGCGAGGGAAAGCTCGTGCGAACGGACGGCGAAGGCGTCGGCATCTTCGCGGGAAATGCCGTCCACCCGGGCGACTTCCTCGGCGGTTTCCGGCATGGAGTAGGTCATCTTGCCGCCGCGGGAAAGTTCGCCTTTTTGGAATAGCGGGTTGGCGAAGCGCCAGCCGATCGAGGTGTCGAAGATCTGGCCCGGCTTGGCGAACGCGGTCTGCGGCTTTTCCTGCACCCAGGGGGCGCGGCTCATGGATTCGACGCCGCCGGCAATCACGATGTCCGCGGCGCCGGACTTGATCATCTGGCTGGCCATGATGATGGCGCTCAGACCGGAGGCGCAAAGCCTGTTCACCGTGATCCCGGGAATGTGCAGGGGAAGGCCGGCCAGGATGGTGGCCATCCGGGCGACGTTACGGTTTTCCTCGCCGGCGCCGTTGGCGTTGCCCAGGATGACCTCGTCGATGGCGTCCGGGTCAACGCCGGCGCGGGCCACGGCTTCACGGACCACCAGCGCCGCCAGGTCATCGGGACGTACCGCGGAAAGCGCGCCGCCATACCGACCCACGGGAGTGCGGGCACCGCCAACAAGAAAAGCCTCGACCATGAGAACATCCTTCACCAAGGGAGCAGGGCCGGCAGGATAAATTACCGACCGTTCGTTCTATAACGATTACACGGCGGGTCATGACGGTCAACCGGACGGCCCCGGATGACGCGACGGCGACCCAGCGACAACGCAGGCTGCGGCTCAGGCGACGATGAGGCCGAGGTGGCCGGCCAGCAGCGGCGCCAGCAGGGTGAGCTGGTACTCGTCGACTACCAGCCCGGCGAGGCTGCCGAGACCGCTGACGGACCGGAACTCCGTGCCCCGAAGGTCGAAGTCCTTGAGCCGGGCACCGCTGAATTCCAGGCTGCCGATGGTGCAATTCTTCAGCGCCACCCGGATAGCAGTGCACGAACCGAGGTCCAGTTCGTTGATGATGCAATCGCTGATTTGGACGTCCACGAGTTTGGAGCCGCGGAGGTTGACGTAGTCCAGCTTGCCGCCGTCGATACGCACGGACTGCCAGCCGCTTTCGTACAGTTCTGCCGAGCCCCAGCGGGGATTGCGGATTTCGACGTCGCGCAGGCTTGAGCGGGCCGCCATAAACACGGGGGCGTAAGCCTCGGCCAGGATGCAGTCTCGGAAGCTCGCGCCGCGCAACTGGGTCTCGTTGAAGGAGACGCCGCTGAACTCGCATTCGGCGAAATCGGTACCACTGAGCTCCAGCCCGTCCGCTGCCGCACGGTTATAGGCGACGCCGTCGTAGCGTTCCCCGCGCCGGAAATCCGGGGATGCATCCTGCACGAGGTCCGCCAGCCGGACCGTTGTGAGGCGTGGGGCGGCAACCTTGGGCCCGCCGGCAGCGGCCGCCGTCACAGCGCCTCGGCCTTGGCTGGGATCTCCGCTAGATCCCGCGCGAGGCTCCTCCGGGTGATGGTCGTCTTGAGCTCCATGTATCCGAGCCTAGCCCGGCCCGGCGGAAACCACGGTTCCGGGACTGGCTACATAATCTTGGAGGACCTCTTGAATTAGTAAGCATGCTTCGTGTTAGGGTGAAAGTACGTAGAATTTCAACCGGAAACGAGAGGTGCAACACACCATGGGTATCGGAGACAAGATTCATAACGAAGCGGAGCACCTGGGCGGCAAGGCCAAGGAAGCTACCGGAAACGCCACGGACAATGACCGCCTGAAGGCCGAAGGCCAGAAGGACCAGGTCGTCGCCGACGCGAAGAAGGTCGGCGAGAACGTCAAGGACGCGCTCAAGCGCGACTAGTCCGCAAGATCGACGGCGTCGGACATTCCTTTGGGGGATGTCCGGCGCCGTTTCTTATGCCCGGATGCAAGACTGTTGAAACACGGCACGAGCACCCGCCCCGCAAGGCTAGAGGAGCACCCATGACCCGGAACACCCCGCATCGTTCCGACGGCACCGACCTGGACCCGCACTTCGTTGGTCTCGTCGGCGCGGACGGCGTGGCCGGCGGATCGCGGCGGCTCCGCGGCTACCTCGCGGAACCGTCAGGGGACGGGCCGTTCCCCGCCGTGCTGATGATCCACGAGGCCTTCGGCCTGGACGACATCACGATCCGGCAGGCGCAGCGGATGGCGGCCGCCGGCTACCTGACTCTGGCCGTAGACCTCTTCAGTGACGGCGGGGCCCGCCGCTGCCTGGTTTCGACCATGCGCTCCCTCGCGGCCGGGGAGGGGCAGGCGTTTAGGGACCTGGCGGCCGCCCGGGAATGGCTGTTGGATTCCGGCCGCACCACCGGAAAGATCGGCGTGATCGGTTTCTGCATGGGCGGCGGCTTCGCGCTGTTGCTGGCCAACGACGGCTTCGACGCCGCGGCCGTCAACTACGGCAGACTGCCCAAGGACCCCGAAACGGCACTCGTCGGCGCCTGCCCCATCGTGGCCAACTTCGGCGCCAAGGACCGGACCCTCAGAGGAGCCGCGGCACAACTTTCATCGGTCCTCGGGACGCTCGGCGTCGAACACGACATCAGGGAATTCCAAACGGCCGGACACGGGTTCCTCAACGACGCGGAGGTCGGTCCCCGGCCCCTGCGGCCGCTGTTCCGTGTGCTCGGCATCGGGCCGGACCCGCAGTCCGCACCCGAGGCCTGGCGCCGGATCGAAGACCATTTCGCCCGGCATCTGAAGGAGTAGGTCTCGTCCCGACGGGAGAGACGACGGCGGTGTTAGCTGAACAGCTCGCTCTTGGGCTCGTTGTTCTTGACCTTTTGCCAGCCCAGCCAGAGCACCACCGCGAAGAACGGGATGGTCGCCAGGGTCCACAGTCCCAGCTGGAAGACCTCGCCGGACTTGCTGGTCATGGTGTCGAAACCGATCAGCACCGTGACGGCGAGCAACGCGACCAGCCCGGCCCAGCTGGTCCACGGGGAACCCGGCATGGGCAGGGACGAGGCTTTGCCCTTGATCTTCCGCAGCGCGATCTGGCTGGCGAAGATGGACCCCCAGGTGAAAATGACGCCAATCGAGGCGGTGTTCAGCGCGAGGTCGAAGGCATGCGAGCCGCCGAGCCAGATGTTGAGCAGGATGCCGATCAGATAAACCGAGCCGATCGCCAGGATCGCGGCGTAGGGCACGTGGTTCTTGGACATCCGGGTCAGCCACTGCGGGGCATGCCCATTGTTGGCCATGGTGCGGAAGATCCGGCCGATCGAATACAGCCCGGAGTTGCAGGAAGACAGCGCCGCGGTGATGACGACCAGGTTCATGACGTCGCCCATCCACTCCAGGCCCATCTGGCCGAAAACAGTAACGAACGGTGATGTGCCGGCCTTGTACTGGTCCGACGGCAGCAGCATGGCAAGCAGGGTCACGGAACCGATGTAGAACACGACGATGCGGATCACGACCGCGCGGATCGCCTTCGGGACTTCCTTGGCCGGGTCCTCCATCTCACCGGCGGTGATGCCGACCAGTTCGATCGCGTTGTAGGCGAAGATCACCGCGTTGAGCACCAGGATCATGACGAGGGCGCCCTTGGGGAACATCCCGCCGTCGGCCGCGAAGAGGTTGTTCACGGAGGCGTGGCCGGCGCCGACCTTGGCGTTGGTGACCACCATGAAGGTGCCGACGGCCAGGAAGATCAGGATGGCCGCGACCTTCAGGACCGAGGCCCAGAACTCGAATTCCCCGAAGGCCTTGACGCTCAGCAGATTCACCGCCACGAGGAGGAGCAGTGCTGCGATGGCGCTCAGTTCGACCGGCACGTTGGGGAAGAAGAACTGGAAGTACAGGCCGACCGCGATCAGCTCGGCGATGCCAGTCATGGCCCAGTTGATGAAGTACATCCAGCCGGACAGGTACGCGCCCTTCTTGCCGAACATCTCGCCGGCATAGCTGACAAACGAGCCGGAGGTCTGGCGGTACATGATGAGTTCGCCCAGGGCGCGCATCAGCAGGTACGCGAGGACGCCCGCGATGGCGTAGGAAAAGATCAGTGCGGGGCCGGTGGAGGCCAGGCGGCCGCCGGCCCCCATGAAGAGGCCGACGCCGATGGCGCCGCCCATGGCGATCATGGTGACCTGGCGGCCGGTCAGGGACTTCTTGTAGCCCTCTGCGCTGAGGGTCGGGTCGACGACGGCGGTCTGCGCCGGGGCGTTCTGAGGTTCGGTGGCAGTACTTTTCGGCACAACAGTTCCTTGCGGGTCGGGGAATGGCCGGGACCGGAACGCGGAGTTTATGTACACATAATTCGAATTTATCCCGCGTATGGGGAAATTATCTGTACAGGAACTCTCAGGACGTCGAAGGTTCGCGCGGCTCATCAATCATACAATCCGTTCCGCCCGGAACGTGACGCGGGCAACAGCCGCGGTCCTCCGAGACCCTCCACATGCCTTCCGCGGCGGCCGGTGGCCCGCCCGCGCAGCGCTAGGCTGAGGGCATGGACACAGCTCTCCGTCAACTGCCTGCGCCGCGTCCGGAACTCTATGTTTTTTCCCGGCTGGACCTGATCACGGCGGGGGTGTACGCGGCAGTGGCCGCGTTCTTCGCCACCGCTTCCGGGCTGCTGGGCCCGCTGCTGCTGCAGCTCTCGCCGAACCCTGCCGTCGCGTCCTACGCCGTCAACCTGGTCTTTTACGGCGGCATCGGCCTGCTCGCCCTGGCCGCGGCCCGCCGCGTGGCGGGCCGCGATCTCCGCGTCCTGGCCACGCGGCCCTGGTTCACGCTGCTGATGGTGCCGCTGGCGGTGGTGGTCGCGATGGTCCTGACCGCTGTGTTGGCGGCCCTCGCCGGGCCCCCGCAGACCTCCGCCAACCAGGCCGGGCTACAGGCCCTGATGCAGCAGGTTCCGGCGTGGCTGATGGTGCCGCTGCTGGTGGTGGTTGGCCCCTTCGTGGAGGAATACATCTTCCGGCACCTGCTGATCGGCAAGCTGAGCCGGAAGCTGAACATCTGGCTCTGCTGTGCCCTCTCGGTCGTGCTGTTCGCGGCCATCCACATCGTGGGCCAGGAGTCGCTGACGCTGCCGGTCTTGATGCCGTACCTCGCCATGGGCGCCACCCTGGTGTTCGTGTACGTCTGGACCGGCCAGAACGTGATGTTCTCCTACTTCGTCCACGCGGCGAAGAACCTGCTGGCCGTCATCTTCATCTATGCCATCCCGCCGGAGATCCTCGAGCAGCTGCAGTAGGGTCCGGGCTCGCCCAAGCACCGCTGCACATTTCGCTCGCCCGGCCCCTAGCGCCGCGGGCACCGCCGTCGTAAGTTCTTCCCATGGCATTGAACATCCAGATTGCTGTCGACTGCGTCGATCCCCACGGTCTTGCGGACTGGTGGGCGGAAACCCTCGACTGGGCCGTGGAACCGCAGGACGAGGACTTTATCCGTTCCATGATCGAGCAGGGTTTTGCGACGGACGCCGAAACGAAGCAGCACCGGGGGAAGCTGGTCTGGCGGACCGGCGCCGCGATTCGGCCGCCTGAGGACCTGGGTGCGACGCCGCCCGCCCGGCGGCTGCTGTTCCAGACGGCGCCGGAGGGGAAAACCGTCAAGAACCGGGTCCATTGGGACGTGAACCTGGCCGGCGCGGACAAGGACGCGGTCCGCGCCGCCCTGGAAGCCCGCGGCGCCACGTTCCTCTGGACGGCGAACGAGGGCCCGCATTCCTGGCACACCATGGCGGACCCGGAAGGCAACGAGTTCTGCATCAGCTGAGCCGATTACTAGACTCGGACTGTGAGCAACGAAATCCCCGCCAAGGTATCCGACGTCTTTGACCCCTCCCGCTGGCGCACCGTGTCCGGCTTCGACGACTTCCAGGACATGACGTACCACCGGCAGGTGGAGCGGTCCGCGGACGGCTCGGTGGTGCGGGACCTGCCCACAGTCCGGATCGCTTTCAACCGGCCGGAGGTCCGCAACGCCTTCCGGCCCGGCACCGTGGACGAGCTTTACCGGGCCATGGATCACGCCCGGATGACCCCGGATGTTGCCACCGTCCTGCTCACCGGCAACGGCCCCTCCCCCAAGGACGGCGGCCACTCGTTCTGCTCCGGCGGCGACCAGCGGATCCGCGGCCGGGACGGCTACCGCTATGCCGAGGGCGAGACGAAGGAGACCATCGATCCCGCCCGCGCCGGCCGGCTGCACATCCTCGAGGTCCAGCGGCTGATGCGCACCATGCCCAAGGTGGTCATCGCGGTCGTGAACGGCTGGGCGGCCGGCGGCGGGCACTCGCTGCACGTCGTCTCCGATCTCACCATCGCGTCGCGGCAGCACGGCAAGTTCAAGCAGACCGATGCGACCGTGGGCAGTTTCGACGCCGGCTACGGCTCGGCGCTGCTGGCCCGCCAGATCGGCCAGAAGTCCGCCCGCGAGATCTTCTTCCTGGCCCGCGAATATTCCGCCGAGGACATGGTCCGGCTGGGCGCCGTGAACGAGGCCGTGGACCACGAGCGGCTCGAAGACGTGGCGCTGGAATATGCCGCCGACATCGCCCGGCAGTCCCCGCAGGCCATCCGGATGCTCAAGTTCGCCTTCAACCTCGCCGACGACGGACTGGCCGGCCAGCAGGTGTTCGCCGGCGAGGCGACGCGGCTGGCCTACATGACGGACGAGGCGGTGGAGGGCAAGGAGGCCTTCCTGGAAAAGCGGGATCCGGACTGGTCCAAGTTCCCGTACTACTTCTGAGGTTGCCGCCATGACTTCCGGAGCCGTAAACATCGAACCCGCCCTCGCGGCCCTCGCGGCCGCCCTCCGCGGCGAGGGGCCCGCCGTCGAGCTGTCTGCCGGCGCGGACGGCTCCCCCGTCGTCCAACTGGTGGAAACCCCAGGCTTCGAGGACGCCGCCGTGGTGGTGCGGACGTCCGGCTCCACCGGAACGCCCAAGGCCACCGTGCTCACTACCGAGGCCCTGGCAGCCTCCTCGATGGCGACGGCAATGGCGCTCAAGGGTGAGGGCCAGTGGCTGTTGGCGCTCCCAGTGCAGTTTGTGGCCGGCGTGCAGGTACTGGTCCGTTCACTTTTCGCCGGCACCCGGCCCTGGGCGATGGACCTCTCCGGCGGGTTCACCCCGGAGGCGTTCACGGCCGCGGCCGCGGAACTCACTGACAAAATCCGCCTCACCTCGCTGGTTCCCACGCAGCTGCAGCGGCTGCTGGAGGAACCGGCCGCGGAGACCCTGGCCGTGCTCCGGCGCTTCAACGCGATCCTGCTCGGCGGCGCCCCCGCGCCGGCCGGGCTGCTCGCGGCGGCCGGGGACGCCGGCGTCCGGGTGGTGACCACCTACGGATCCGCCGAAACCTGCGGCGGCTGCGTGTACGACGGCGTGCCGCTGGACGGCGTCGAGGTCAAACTGGGCGAGGACGGGCGCATCCTGCTGGGCGGGCCGACCGTTGCCGCCGGCTACCTGGCCGCCCCCGCGCTCACGGACGAGACCTTCCTCGAGGAAGACGGCGTCCGCTGGTACCGCACCAATGATCTGGGCGAGCTGGACCGGGACAGACGGCTCACCGTGTTGGGCCGCGCCGACGACGTCATCATCACCGGCGGCGTCAAGGTCTCCGCCGCGCATGTGCAGACGGAGCTGGAGAAGCTCGACGGCGTACGGGCCGCGTTTGTGGCCGGCGTACCGTCGGCCGAGTGGGGGCAGGCCCTCGCCGCCTACGTGGCGGTGGAAGACAGCACGCCCGCCGGCATCCGGGGCTTCACCGCCCGGCGGCACGATGCCCTGGGACCGCTGGCGCCAAAAACCGTCCTCGCGGCCGCCGAGCTGATGATGCTGCCCAACGGCAAACCGGACCGGCTGGGCATGACGGTTCTGTTGGACGCCCTGCATCAGGGAAAATAGAAAAGCACCAAGCAAGTCTGACCGACCAGATCTTCACCGAATCAACGAGGTACTGAACGTGGCCACAGCCGCACAATGGATCCAAGGCGCCCGTCTGCGCACCCTGCCGGCCGCGATCGCGCCGGTCCTGATCGGGTCCGCAGCCGCCTATGCGATGGATGCGTTCCGTCCCGTCAACGCGCTGCTGGCCGCCGGGGTGGCACTCCTGCTCCAACTCGGGGTGAATTACGCCAACGACTATTCCGACGGCATCCGCGGCACCGACGAGGACCGGGTGGGCCCGCTCCGGCTGGTCGGCTCCGGCGTGGCGAAGCCGGAGCACGTCAAACGGGCGGCATTCGCGGCGTTCGGCCTGGCGATGCTGTTCGGGCTGGTCCTGGTCATCATCACGCAGGCGTGGTGGCTGATCCTCGTGGGGGTGGGCTGCGTTTTCGCCGCCTGGGGCTACACCGGGGGCAAGAACCCCTATGGCTACCTCGGGCTGGGTGACTTGTTCGTGTTTGTGTTCTTCGGGCTGGTGGCGACGCTGGGCACTACCTACACCCAAGCCGGGCGGATCAGCCCCGAGTCCGTCGTCGGTGCGATCGGCACGGGCCTGATCGCGTGCGCCCTGCTGATGGCCAACAACGTCCGGGACATCCCCACCGACCGGGTCGCGGGCAAGAAGACCCTGGCAGTGCGGCTCGGCGACAAGCACGCCCGGGAAAGCTACGTGCTGATGCTCGCGGTCGCGATCCTGCTGGTAATCGTGCTGGCACCGGCCCGGCCGTGGATGCTCATTGTGCTACTGCTCATTCCGGCCAGCCTGATGCCGTCCTGGCTGATGATTGCGGGACGACGCCGCAAGAGCCTGATCCCGGTGCTGAAGCAGACCGGGCTGATCAACCTCGGCTACGCCGTGCTGTTCTCGCTCGGCCTGGTGCTGAGCCGCGGGTTCTAGGGGCGGTTTCCGGGCCGGGGTTTTGCCGGGCCTGGCCGGGGCGGGCCCGGGTTCCGTGCGGGTTCCGCCTGGCCGGGGCGGGCCGGGGTTTTGCCGGGCCTGTCCGAGGTCCTAGGAGTCTTTCGGGTCCTTCGGCCGGCTGTCGGTGCGCACGGTAACGTCCGGGTGCTCGTCGACGAGGCGGTCCTCTGCGTCGGCGTCGTCGACCTCCCCGGCGCTGCGAAGCGGCTTGGCCTGGCCGGAGAAGCGTTTGTGGATCGAGGCGGTGGCCTCGTTACGCTGCCGCTGGAAGAACAGGAAGCTGATCGCGAACGCCATCATGCCGGCGCAGAGCGCAGCCAGCAGCCAGCCCAGCTGCAGATAGACAAAGAGCGCGAACAACGGCAGGAACAGCGCCAGACGGATCAGGGAGTATTTCAGGAAAGCCACGCTTCCAGTTTAGCCGTCCCGCGGCGGGCGCGGCCGCCCAGCCGGACCGGCGGCCGCTGGCCGGCGTCTGTGGGCCGGCGTCTGTGGGCCGTGCGCCGTTGGCCGGCCTCCGGGGCCAGGCGCCGGAAACCCGCGCGGAGGCTAAACTGAAGCTATGCTCCGTGTTGTGGTACCAATCATCGTGCTAGTCGTCTTTGTCTACGGATTGATCGACCTGATCCGGACTGACGCACGCCAGACCAAGGGCATTTCCAAGGCGGCCTGGATCGTGGTGCAGATTGTCCTCCCGGTGATCGGCGCCGTACTGTGGTTCCTCATCGGGCGCCCGCGCGGCGGCGGAGCGGAAGCCGCCCCGGCCACCTACCGGCACCCGACAGCCCCGGACGACGACCCTGAATTCCTCCGCAACCTGGAGCTGCGTCGTCGCAACCAGGCGGAGGCCGACCGGCTCAAGAAGCTTCGGGACGAACTGGACGCCAAGGAACGCGGACTACGCAACGGCCTGGGCGACGCCCGGGGCCCGGAATCGGGAGAAACCCACGGCAGCGGCGACTCGGCACAGGGCACCGACGAGGTCAAATAGACCCGCAAGATATCCTTGCCGGGGCCCGTCCTTACGACCAGGCAATTGTCCTCCTGCACCTTCCCTGCCCGTTGCCTGTGGCCGTTTTGCCAGGATCACGTCCCCGGGTGGGCGACGGTTCCATTCGGACAGCCACCCTCGGCCGATTGCCAGGGGACTCCCCGCGTGGTCGGCGTTTCCCCACGGTCAGCCACCCACGGCCGATTGCCAGAAATGGCCGGAATGACAGCCTCACAGCGGCCATCTCTGGCAAATCGACGCCTCCCTGCGCCAACGGCTCCCCGCAACGGACATAGGAAGTGGGCTGGCGCCAGCCTCGCCTGAGCCGCCCCTGACTTCCTACCTTGAAGCGGCCCCTGGCTCCCGGCCCCTGGAAGCCATCGGCCGTTTGCCAAGAAGGGCCGGAATGTGAGTCGTCGAAGCGGCCATTTCTGGCAAATCGCCACCGCTGTGTGATCGACCGCGTCGGCCATGTTCCGTAGCCGCAGCTCACAACAAAATGGGCTCTCGGGCCCGCAACTACTCCCCCACATGCTGCCTGGCCTGTGGATAACCCTCTGGCCCCTCGAGCCGGGCGCAGAATTCATTCATGCGCCAACCCAGTGAGCTTCCCCCTCAGCTTCGAAACAAGCCATTCACCGTGGCGGAGGCCCGCACGGCCGGCCTGAGCAGACGTCGAACCCGGGCCCGTGATCTCGTCAGCCTCTGTTACGGAGTGCGCGCTATGGCCGCCACCCCGGACAGTTTGCTTGAACGCGCGGAGTCCCTGGCTGTTGCCACCGGCGCAGTCGTGAGCCATTTGTCCGCGGCTGTGTTGTGGGGATTCCCGCTGCCGGCTTCCCTGGCGGACGAGACCGTCGTGCATCTGACGACTTTGCCTGGCCATCGCGCTGTGCGCCGCAAAAACGTTCTGGGCCATCAGCAGTCTCTTGAACCTGAGGAGGTCGTGGCTGGCACCAGAGTGCGCTGTACCTCCCCGCTGCGGACATGGTTCGACCTCGCCAGTACGCTCAGTCTCGACGACTTGGTCATCGCCGGCGACTTCCTGCTGCGGCGGAGAAGCGCACTGACCACGATCGTCGGGTTGGATGCGTATCTCGAAGGAAAGCAAGGCAGACCCGGCTACCGTCGAGCTATGCTTGCCCGCGCTCTGCTTCGCGCCGGCACGGACTCCCCGAAGGAGACCGAACTCCGGCTGCTCCTAGTTCGGCACGGCCTGCCCGAACCCGGAATCAACGTCCCGATGTTCGACGCGACCGGGGGCTGGATCCAGGACCCGGATCTCTCCTACGAGAAAGAAATGGTCGCGATCCAGTACGACGGCGGGCATCATGCCAGTGCCGCCCAGCGTCGCGGCGACATCTTCCGGGATGAGAACGCCAGGGATGCCGGGTGGCGGGTCGTTGTCTTGACCCAGTGGCATTTGACCCCGCTCGCTCTCGGGATGGAGCCGGCTGCAGTTACCCGAGTGCGGGCAGCCTTGATTGAACGCGGCTGGGCACCTCGCCCTGGTCCCAAGCCGCGCCCACGCGCCGTGTCGGCTTCTGGCCGGAGCCCGTTTGAGGCGCCCATCTGACAGGAATGGCCGCTAAGCCGCCAGCATAGCGGCCATCTTTGGCGAATCGATGGGGCGGGCCGCGCACAGGACCGGGGGCGGCGCGCGGAGTCCTGGCGGAGTGCGGGCAGCTGGTCGTCGGGCCTTGTTCGAGGCATAGCGTCATTCCACGTCGATCCCAACCGTCGCCCATCTGACGGTAATGGCCGCTATCCGGGGAATCTAGCGGCCATTTGGGGCAAATCGGCAAACCGACCGGAGCTCAGAGCTGACCCCGGATCCCACCGCCGCCCGGCACACGGGAAGGGGCCCGGGACGCGGGAAGGGCCGCCAAGCACGTGGCTTGGCGGCCCCCCAGGTGGTCCAAGAGAGTCCGTCAACGTTGGGACTCCCGGGTTGCCCCCTACAGTCCCGAGTAGGAGTGCAGTCCGTTGAAGAACTGGTTCACGATGGTGAAGTTGAAGACCACGCACAGGTAGCCGACGATCGAGAGCCAGGCCGCGCGGGTCCCGGTCCAGCCGCGGGTGGCGCGGGCGTGCAGGTAGCCGGCGTAGACCACCCAGATGACGAAGGTCCAGACTTCCTTGGTGTCCCAGCCCCAGAACCGGCCCCAGGCTTTCTCGGCCCAGATGGCACCGAACATCAACGTGAAGGTCCAGCCGACGAATGCGATCGCGTTGATCCGGTAGGACAGGTTCTCCAGGCTCAGGGCGTTGGGCACGAGGCGCATGAAGCCAAGCTTGTCGGCCCCGCCGGCGGCAATCGTCTTTTGCCGGTGCGACTGGACCAGCTGCAGCGCCGACATCGCGAACGTCAGGGTGAACAGTGCGGAGGACAACACGGCGATGGAAACGTGGATGACCAGCCAGTAGCTCTGAAGCGCCGGAACGAGGTGCCCTACCGGCGTCCAGTAGGCCACTGAGGCCGCCACGAGCATGATGATCGCGAGGCCCACCACGAAGGTGCCCAGGAAGCGCAGGTCACGTCGGATCAGGACCAGCAGGAAGACCGCCACGGCCACGAACGCGCCGGTGGTCAGGAACTCGTACATGTTGCCCCACGGCACCCGGCCGGCGCCGAGTGCCCTGGTGATGACGCCCGCGGCGTGGATCGCGACGCCCAGCACCGTCAGGGCTACGGCCACCCGGGCCGGAACACGCCGTTCTGCGGAGTAGAGCATGGCGCCGTCGGCGGTCTGCTCTGCACCGGCACCCCCACCGCGCGCCGCGGACGACGTGGGACGCTCAGCGCGCCCCGCCGGGCCGCTGACGTCGGAGTCGGCGCGGTCAAGGGCAGCGGAGGAAGCCCCGACGCCGGCGCCCACCGGGACGCGGGCGGCCTCAGCGCCGGACAGTTCCGCCGCCTTAAGGTCCACCGCGCGCAGGGTCTTGCTGCTCTTGGCCAGGTCCCAGGCGAACGCGATGAAGGCCACCGTGTAGGTACCGGCGGCGAGCAGCATGAAGAGCTCGCTGTACTGGCCCATGGTTTCGTTGATCATCGGCATTACTGATCCTTCTTTGACTCAGGAGAGCCTGCTGTGGACTGGATGAAGTCTGCTGCGGGGTGTTCCAAGGGCGTCGCCGGACCGGCGGCACCGCTTGCGCCGGTCTTCGCCCGGCCATTATCCGCCTTCGCGCTGGGAACAGGCTGGGAATCGGCGTCGTCCAGCGGCCAGGCGGCCGCCAGCAGGGCGCGGACGGCGACGGCTTCCCCGGCCAACCGGTGGTCCTCGCCGCGGGCCAGGAGGCCGTACTCGACCATTGTCCTGCCGTCCTCGTGGGTTCCGGTGCGGACCCAGACGCGGCGCCGGTTGACATAGAGCGAGGTGACGAGTCCGGCGACGGCGAGCAGCGCGAAGAACAGCGCGTAGGCCTGGCCGGGGTTGTGGTGGATGTCGACGCCGACGTAGCGCTTCACACCGTCGAACGTGATGGTGCCTTTCCCGTCCGGGAGGGTCTGCGTGGCCCCGGGGGTCAGCACGATGCCCTTGGTGGGCAGATTGCGGGCGTTCAGCGGCGTCAGCTTCTTCACGTCGAGCTCGAACACGTTCTGCGGGGATCCGCTGTCCAGCCCGAGGTCGCCGTAGTAGGAGTTCAGCGTCAGCTGCGGGTTGAACAGGTCGGGATCGCCGCTGAAGGAGACGCCTTCCGGCGTGACGAACGCGGTGGGCAGGAAGAAGCCCGCGAAGGCGAGCTGCTCAGGCTTGGCATCGGGGACCTTGATGACAACCGACGAGTAGTAGTTGTCGCCCTGCAGCTTGGCCACCACCGGGCCCTGCATGGCGACGTTGCCGGCGCCGTCGCGCACCGTCACCATCGGCGCATAGCCGTTGCCGGTCAGGTAGATGCTGGTGCCGCCCAGGCTGAGCGGATCGTTGACCTTCAGCACCTCCTGCTTGGCGGGCGCGCCCGGGTTCTCCTTGGTGGTCACATCGGCCTTGAAGTCGATGGGCTGGCCGAACTTGCCCTTGGATTCGCGGTCAAAGGTGATCTGGAACTTGTCCAGCTGGATGGAATACGGCTCCAGCTGGCTGCTCTGGAAGTTGGTGCCCGGGCTGAACTGGTCATAGCCCACCAGAGTGTTCACGAAGGTGTCCCCCTCGACCAGGATCCGCTGCCCGCTGTAGCCGAAGAGGCCGCCGGCGGCGACCGACACCAGCACGCCGATCAGGGCGGTGTGGAAGACGAGGTTGCCGACTTCCTTGAAGAAGCCGCGTTCCGCGCCGAGCGACGGCCTCGCGCCGTCGCGGTCCCGGACCTCCACCCGGTAGCCGCGCTTCTTCAGCAGGGCGGCGGCGTCGTCAATGGCGTCCGACGCCGGGATCCCGGCGTCGGCGGGGATGACCAGGGTGCCGTACTCGGGCAGCCGGGACAGCCGGGCCGGGGTGCGCGGGGGCTGGGAGCGCATGGCCTTGTAGTGCGCGATGGCGCGGGGCACCACGCAGCCGATCAGCGAGATGAACAGCAGGATGTAGATGGCCGAGAACCACGCCGAGGAGTAGACGTCGTAGAGCTGCAGCGAGTCCAGGATCTTGCCGTAGTCCGGGTGGTCCTTGATGTACTGCGTGACGATCGAGGGGTTGGTTGGCCGCTGCGGGAACAACGATCCGGGAACGGCGCCGACGGCGAGCAGCAGCAGCAGGAACAGCGCGGTGCGCATGCTGGTCAGCTGCGTCCATGCCCAGCGGAGCATGGCCACGGGGCCGAGCGAGGGCAGGACGGCCTCCGCCTTGGCAGCGGACACAGCCGCCGCGACGGGGTCTATGGCGTCCGGCTTGACGCCGGGTTCAGGCGTGCCGGGGGCCGGGGATTTCTTCTTTACGTTCACTCGCTCGCTCATCAGATCGGCAATGTCACATCGGTTTGGAACCAGTACTGCAGCCCGGACACCCAGGCCCCCCACACTCCGCTGGCCATCAGCACGCCGAGCACGATCAGGATGCCGCCGCCGGTGCGCTGGATGGCGAGCCGGTGCTTGCGGAAGAAGGACAACACGCCGACGCCGCGGCGCATGGCCAGCGCGATCAGCAGGAACGGGATGCCCAGCCCAAGGCTATACACGAAGGCCAGGAGGGCGCCCTTCGCCGCGGAGGATCCGCCGGAGAGGCTCAGAAGCTGGACGGCCGAATAGGTCGGGCCGATACACGGCGCCCAGCCTAGGCCAAAGGTAATGCCCAGCAGCGGCGCCCCCCAGAGCCCGGCCGGCGGCTTGGCGCGGATCTTGGCGTCGCGCTGCAGCCAGCCGAAGCCGCCCATGAATACGATGCCCATCACGATCACCAGGACGCCCAGCAGCTGCGTGATCCACGCGTTCTGCGAGCCGGTGATCAGCGTTCCCAGCTGGCCGAAGGCGCCGCCGAGAAGGACGAAAATCACCGAGAAGCCGAGCACGAACAGCCCGATGCCGGCGAGCATGCGGCCGCGCTTCTGCTTCTCCAGGTCGACGCCGGTCAGCCCGGTCACGTAGCCGAGGTAGCCGGGCACCAGCGGCAGCACGCAGGGCGAGAGGAAGGACACGAGTCCGGCCAGCAGCGCCACCGGGATGGCGAGCAGCAGCGAACCGCTCAGGATTGCTTCGGCGAAGGGGCTGTTCACGGGGTCATCTACTCGATTACTCGGCCACGGCGGCGGCGATGAGGGACTTGAGGGTGCCCTTCTGGATTTCGCCGAGCACCCGGGACGCGACCCGGCCCTGCTTGTCGAGCACCAGCGTGGTGGGGACAGCGCCCGGCGGAACCAGCCCGGAAACGGCCAGCAGGACGGCCCCGTCCTTGTCGTTGAAGCTCGGATACGTCAGGTTGAAGGTCTGGTCGAACGCTTCCGCCGTCGCCTTCTCATCGCGCAGGTTGACGCCAAAGAACTGCACGCCCTGGCCTTTGAACTCCTGATGCAGGGCCTCCAGCGACGGCGCCTCCACCCGGCACGGCGCGCAGGCGGCGAACCAGAAGTTGAGCACCGTGACCTTGCCCGGGAACTCCGACGCCGTGACGGCGGTCCCGTCGAACAGCGTCCCCTTGATGTCCACCGGCGTTTTCCGGTCGGCGGCGGCGAATTCGGTCACCGAGCCGTCGCCGGCGACGTAGTTCTTGTTGTCGCCCGCCTTGGCCTGCTTCGCGAGGGCGTCCTCCTGGGCGCAGCCGGAGAGCCCCAGCACGACGGCAAGGGCCCCGCCGCCGGCGGTGAGGAGGCTGCGGCGGGTCAGCCGCGGGTCGGTCCCGAACATGCTCAGGCCCCCGGGGTGCTGGACGCACCGGGCAGGAGCGCGGAAGCAGGCTCGTTGTAGTCGACGCGCAGCAGCCTGCCGGCGTCGTCGAACACGAGTGAGGTCACTGAGGTCAGTGTGCACTCGCGTTTCCGCGGATCGTGCCACAACGGCCTGCCCTCGGCGCTGAGCCGGGCGGCCCAGATGGGCAACTGGTGGCTGACCAAGATTGCCTCCGCGCCGTCGCCGCCGAGCTCAATGGCCCGCAGCCGCGCGTCCTGCACTGCGGCGGTCACCCGCGCAGCCTGCTCCCGGTACGGCTCACCCCAGGACGGACGGAGCGGGTTGCGCAGCATCGGCCAGTGCTTTGGCTTGAAGAATTCGGCTTTGGAGACGTGGAGCCCCTCGAAGTAGTTGGCGGCCTCGATGATCCGTTCTTCGGTGACGATGTCAAGGTTGAGGGCCTGCGAAATCGGCGCCGCGGTCTCCTGCGCGCGGGTCAGCGGGGAGGCCACAAGATGCACAATCTTGGCCCCCTGCGCGGCGCGTGCACTGAAGTGCTCCGCTAGCGTCCGGGCCATCTCCTGGCCCAGTTCGGAGAGGTGGAACTCAGGCAGCCTGCCGTACAGGACACCCTCGGGGTTGTGGACCTCGCCGTGGCGGAGCAAATGAACAGTGGCTTGGGGCATGTGTACCAGTTTCTCAAAGGGCAGGCGCAATGGCGAAATCTTCTACGAAGGGTAGAACTGAAACTTTTGGAGAAATGTTCCCCAACGTCGGAATAAAAGATGCAAATGCATGTTTATACTGGGTGAAGCGGTTAGTTGAGGCTTCAATCAATGAGCTTCGACCTACGCTCAGACGAACTTGTGTACGACCCCACCCGACCCAAGGAGAACCCCATGGCACTTCCCGCTAACCTCACCACCGGCACGTGGACGCTCGACCCCTCGCACAGCGAAATCGGCTTCAGCGTCCGCCACGCAGGCATCAGCAAGGTCCGCGGCCAGTTCAAGGAGGCCGACGCAACCCTGGACCTCGCCGAGAACGTCGCCGACTCCAAGGTGAACGCCACCATCAAGACCGCGAGCTTCGATTCCGGCGACGCCAACCGCGACGGACACGTCCGTGGCGAGGACTTCTTCGACGTCGAGAAGTTCCCGGAGATCTCCTTCGTCTCGAGCGCCATCGTCCCCAAGGGCGACGCCTACGAACTTGTGGGCGACCTGACGATCAAGGGTGTCACCCGCGCCGTGGCACTGGACACCGAGCTCAACGGCGTGGCCGTTGACCCGTTCGGCAACACCCGCGCCGGCCTGACCGCCGAAACCACCATCAGCCGCAAGGATTTCGGCCTGACCTGGAACGCCATCCTCGACGCCGGTGGCGTGCTGGTCAGCGACAAGGTTGCGATCAACCTCGAACTGGCCTTCATCGCTCCCGCAGCGTAGTCCGCGCCGCCCCTGAGGCGGTCAGGCTGTTCCGGCACCCGCCGGAGACGCTTCAAACACCCCGCCCCATCCCCGGATGGAGCGGGGTGTTTGGCTTAAGCGGGCCGCACCCGGGGCGTTCCAGCCGGGGTGTTTGGCGGGACTCGGCGCCGCTGAAGGAGGCTGCTAGAAAGCACTCGTCCCGCAGTCTAGAGTGAAAATCATGAGCAATACCGGCGACGTCCCCGAGCCCGACCAGCCAGGCGACACTCCCCCGGATCCGGAAAGCGTCCCGCCGGGCACGAGCCGGCCTGACGGTCCGGGCCGCCCTGGCGGGTTTCGCTTTGAGTGGCCCGCCGACCGGCCGCGGACCTTCCCTGAGGTCCTGCCCGTCGGCGGCTATTCCGGGATCTTCACCGTCCCGGCGATGCCCACGGAACTGAAGATCTCCTACTGGGTGTGGGTGGTTGGCGGCCTGCTGGGACTGCTCGCCGGAGTAATCGGGCTCTTCGGTGCCGTGGTCTTGTTTGTGGTGTCGCCGCCGGCAGGCATCCTGCTGCTGTTGCTCGTGCTGGTTGCCCTCGCCTTGGCGGGGGCCCAGGTCACGCTCGCGATGAAGATGAAGGAGGGCTGGGAATGGGCCCGCTTCGCCTTGACCATCGCCGCCGGCATCAGCCTGGTCCTCGCAGCCTTCAGCATGGGTATCGCGGGAGGCGGCAGCTGGCCCGGCTTTGTCATCAGCCTGGCCGCGACCGTGCTGATGTGGCTGCCCAACTCGCAGTCGTGGTTCGACGCCTTCAAGGGTCGGTACTAGTCCTGGGCTGAGCGGGCGGATCCAGGCGAAGCAGCGCCCGGCCCCTGCAGCACAAGCGTTGCCCGCCGCGGCCCTCGGACCTACGCTGGTCGAGTCAAGCTGGGGTGATGCAGTAGCGCGAGGGCACCGACGCCGGCGCGCTTGGACACGCGCTGGGACAGGCGTTTGGACACTGGAGGATCCCATGCAGGACGAACAGGTTGACCGCAATCTCAAGGGAATGGACGATCTCGACTTCGACGGCTGGAACAAGGCCGACTGGAACGGCGTCTTTGCCCATCACCACACCGACGATGTCCTGGTGGACTGGAAGGGCCAGGAGACTACGCGCGGAGTCGGGCAGCACATTGATGCGATGAAGGCGTATGTCGATTCCGCCGGGGGTACGCCGCCCGAGATCACTTCTCATCCCATCAAGTTCGGATCTGGGGAGTGGACCTGTGTAATCGGCGAGTTTGCGGACGGGAGCCGGATGGTGACAGTCGCAAGATGGCGTGACGGGGCAATCGCCGAAGAGTACATCTGGGCATAGCCCCGCCTCGGGGAGAGCCGCTCACCCAGTGGGGGCGGCTCTCGCCGTTTCGGCGGGCTGCTGACAACACCGCCTTGCGACGGCGGTTGGGCCGGCAAGAATACCTCTGAGGAATGACCCAAACGTCGGCAGCCCCGGGGTACGGTGGAGTTAAACCACGCTGGGGCAGGGTTCTGACACCGGTCCCGGTAGCCCATCCCGCCACCGATGCAAAGGACCGCCATGAGTAACCCGCCAGTCGAGCCTTCCAGCCCGGACGGCCCCGAGTCGGGCAAGCAGGCTCCGCAGTACGGCCAGAACGCACCCCAGTACGGCCAACAGCCGCCAGCCCCGCAATATGGCGAGCAGGCACCGCAGTACGGGCAGAACGCACCGCAGTACGGCCAACAGGCGCCGGGCTACGGCCAGCAGCCGCCGGCCCCACAATACGGGCAGAACGCGCCGCAGACTCCCCAATATGGTCAGAACGCACCGCAGTACGGACAGCAGGCGCCGGGCTACGGCCAGACACCCTACGGCCAGTCGCCCTATGCCCAGTCGCCCTACGGTCAGCAGCAGGGTCCCGGCGCGATGCCGAAGCTCGTCAATACAGCCTTTTGGCTCATCGTCGCCTCCGGCGCAATCTGGGTAATCTCCCTCCTCCTGTCCATCGGGACCCTGGACACCCCGGCCTTGCGGGACACGTTCCAGCAGCAGATGGCGGCAAGCGGCGCTGACGTCAATTTCAACGACGTCAAGCCCTTCCTGGTCGGGACGATCGTGGTGTTCGCCGTGATCAGCGCGGGCCTATACGCGCTTGTGGCGCTCAACGTCCGCAAGGGCAGGAACTGGGCACGGATCCTCGGCACGGTCTTCGCCGTGCTGTCGATCTTCAGCCTGCTCCCGTTGGGCATCGGCACCCTCGCGGTGCTGGCTGGCATTGCCGGCATCGTGATGCTGTACCTACCGGCGACCTCCCCGTACTTCCGGAAGCAGCAGCCGTTCGCCAACCCGTACGCCCAGAACCCTTACGGCCGCTAAGCCAGGCACCCGCCCCCCACGGGGAATCAGCGCGGCGTATCAGGGCGCGGGATCCGGAACGGCCAGCTGTTGCTAGTCGGCGTCTTCCGGGTCCTGCGCCCTTTGCGCGTGATAGGCGAGGATCTGCAGTTCGGTGGCCATGTCCACCTTGCGCAGATTGACTCCGGGCGGCACCTGCAGCATGACCGGGGCGAAGCTTAGGATGCTGCGCACGCCCGCGGCCACCACCCGGTCGCACACGCCCTGCGCCACTGCGGCCGGCAGCGCCAAAACCACCATGTTGGCACCGGTGCGGCGCAGCACCGATTCGAGGTCCGCCGCGTCGCTCACCCGTAGCCAGCCCACCTCGCGGCCCACCACCATCTGGTCGGCGTCGAAAATCGCAACGACGTCAAAGCCCCGCGATTCGAAGCCGCCGTAGCGGGCGAGGGCCTTGCCAAGGTTGCCTGCGCCGACGATCGCGACCTTCCAGTCGTGGGTCAGGCCCAGCGCCGCCGCAATGTGACGGTTCAGGTACTGCACTTCGTAGCCCACGCCGCGGGTCCCATAAGAGCCCACGTAGGAGAGGTCTTTGCGCAGGGTGGAGGAGCTGACGCCGCAGGCCTCGGCCAGCGACTCGGAGGAAACACGGTCCACTCCTTCGGCCAGCATTGCCGTCAGGGCGCGCAGATAGAGCGTCAGCCGGGCCACGGCCGCGGGCGGGATCTGCTTGGCGGCAGTACCGGCTCCCCCGGGCAGGGCATCAGGTGATGAATCCAGCGAAGTCACTATCTGCTCCATTGCGTCGCGTTGTTTCTCCACTCTAAAGCCCCGGCAGTTCGTGCAACAAAGCAGGCCGCGGCCGCGCCGGCACCCCCGTCAGGGAGTATTCAGGCCGGCTGGCCCAGTGCACGGCGAAGCGTACGGGCCAGCCGCGCCTCGTCGATCCGCCAGAAATCCCGCTGGACGCCGTCCACCAGCAGCACGGGAATTTCCTCGGCGTAACGCTCGCGCAGCTCGGCGTCGTCGTCGATGGAACGCTCGGACCACTCGAGTCCCAGCGTTGCGGTGACGCGCCCGACGGCGTCGCGCGCGTCGGCGCACAGGTGGCAGTCAGCTTTGGTGATCAGGACTACGTCGGGGGGGAGCACGGGATTGGCCATGGTTCCACGGTAGCCCGGCGCTCCGCCTGGCGTCGACGCGGCCCCGCGTCACCTCCCGCGTTACGTACCGCGTCACCTCCCGCGTTACGTACCGCGTCACCTCCCGCGTTACGTACCGCGACCATGCGGATTCCATCGGTATTCCATCGGGGTGATGGGGCGCGGCGGTGGGCCTGCTGCGCCTGCGGACCTCCGGCATTGACTAGACTCGTGACATGCCCGAGGAGAAGATCGTCGCAGTGGCCACGCGGCCGGAGGTGTCGCCGCAGCACTGCGAGGCCGCCTTCTTCGACGTCGACAACACCCTCATGCGGGGCGCCAGCCTCTTCCACGTGGCCCGCAAAATGCACCAGCGTGGAGCCTTTACCATCCCGCAGGCGGCCGGCTTCGCCTGGAAGCAGCTGATGTTCGTGCTTCGCGGCGAAAACATCGACGACGTCCACGCTGTCCGCGACAGCGCCCTGAGCCTGGGTATTGGTCTCACAGTTAAGGACATCGAAGCCCTCGGCGAGGAGGTCTACGACGAGATGATCGAGTCGCGGATCTGGCCGGGCACCAAAGCGCTGGCGGAACAGCACCTGCGCATGGGCCGCCGGGTCTGGCTCGTCACCGCGACCCCGATCGAGGTGGCAACCGTGATTTCCAGCCGGCTGGGCCTCACCGGCGCCCTCGGCACGGTGGGCGAGATCCGCGACGGATCCTACACCGGGCGACTCGTGGGCGAGATCCTGCACGGGCCTGCCAAGGCCGTGGCGGTCCGCGGCGTCGCCGAGGCGGAGGGCCTGGATCTGGACCGTTGCTGGGCCTACAGCGACTCGCACAATGACATCCCGCTGCTCAGCTTGGTCGGGCACCCGGTGGCCATCAACCCCGACGCCCGGTTGCGCCGCCATGCGCGCGAACACAACTGGCCGGTCTACGACTTCAGGTCCGGACGCCGGGCAGCGACCCTGGGCCTCAAGGCCGCGACCGTGGGCGGGGCCATCTACGGTCTCTGGCGGGGCTTCTCCCGCTTCCGCGGCCCCTCGGCGTAGGCACACTTCCCCGGCCCGCCAGGGTCCCGCTACGGTTCCGGACGGGCGCACCCCGGATCCGGTGCGTCCTTGTCCGAGTTCGCGGCGCTTGCCCGAATCCTCCGCACCCTCCCCGGTCCGGGCAAAGAAAATGCCCGCCGCCGGGAAGGCAACGGGCATTGACGTTTGTGTGAAGTATGTCTACTTCTTATTGCGACGCTGGTGGCGCGTCTTGCGAAGCAGCTTGCGGTGCTTCTTCTTGGCCATACGCTTGCGACGCTTCTTAATAACTGAACCCACGAAAGTTCCTTACCGGCTAGATGCATTACCTGCCCGTTGGATGGGGTCCGCGGGCTAAGCAGCAGACTGCACAACTGACAGGTTCTTACAATGACGTAAAACGTTCCTTAACAGGGTACCGCTTATCGGGGGCACACCACGACCGCAGGCCTCGCGGGGAGGTCTGCTGCGGCCCCGTGCGACGGCAGAAGTCTCAGCCCGTCTCAGTGCGTCCGTCGACAACAGCACCCTTGAGGTACTGTTCGACGGCGGTTTCCGGAACGCGATATGAGCGGCCGAAGCGCACCGCCGGCATTTCGCCGGAGTGCACCAGGCGATACACGGTCATCTTTGATACCCGCATGACCTCCGCGACTTCGGCCACGGTGAGAAAGCGCGCGTTGGAGAAGTTGGCCTCCGAAGACATTTCCCTTATTCCTTTTGCTCAAGCGAACGGCTGCCCCGTCTGAACGACATGGCGGTGTGCCGATGCTGAGCCATCAAACAACCATGTGCTAGATACTCTAGGGGTTCGTGGTGCCAATGTGAAAGCCTTGCGCAGGAATCAAGGAAGGATTTCCGCAGGAATCCCGCACCGGCAACTTTCCCGGTGCCCGGTATCAGCCCCGGGTCCGCCGGGTCCGCGCCGACGCCGCCAGCTGGCCGAGCAGCGACGCGGTGACGTCCCAGTCCATGCAGGCATCCGTGACGCTCTGGCCGTACACCAGCCGGTCTGTTCCCGCCGCATGTTCGGCGACGTTCAGCGCCTGTGCGCCGCCCACCAGGAAGCTCTCCAGCATGATCCCGGCGATGGCACCCGCCGAGGCTCCGCCGTTCTCGAGCTGGGCGCCGATCTCCAGGGCAACCTCGGCCTGCCGGTGGTGGTTCTTGCCGCTGTTGGCATGGCTCGCGTCCACGATCAGCCGCGGGTTCAGCTGCTGGGCGGCGAGCTGGGCGGACGCCGCCTCGACGTCGTCGGCGGCGAAATTGGGGCCCTGGCTGCCGCCGCGCAGGATGATATGCGTGTCCGGGTTGCCGGCGGTGCTGACCAGCGCGGCCCGACCGTCGCCGTCGATCCCCAGGAACGACTGGGCGGCGCCCGCGGCGCTGCACGCGTCGAGCGCCACTTGCAGGCCGCCGTCGGTCCCGTTCTTGAAGCCGATCGGCATGGAGAGGCCGGAGGCGAGCTGGCGGTGGATCTGGCTTTCCGTGGTGCGCGCGCCTATGGCGCCCCAGGCGACGAGGTCCGCCATGTACTGCGGGCTGATTGGCTCGAGAAATTCCGTGGCAGTGGGCAGCCCCAGCGCCGTGACCTGGTGCAGGAACTGGCGGGCGGCGCGCAGGCCGGCTGCAATGTCGTGGCTGCCGTCGAGCCGCGGGTCATTGATCAGGCCCTTCCAGCCCACCGTGGTGCGCGGCTTCTCGAAGTATGTGCGCATGACGATCAGCAAGTCCTCGCGGTGCTTCTCGGCCTGGCTGACCAAGCGGCGGGCGTATTCGAGCCCGGCTTTGGGATCGTGGATGGAGCACGGGCCGACGATCACGAGCAGCCGGTCATCAACGCCGTCAAGGATGGCGCGGACCTCGTCCCGGCCGCGGCCGACGACGTCGGAGTCCCGGGCGTCCAGCGGAAGCTCCGCGATCAACTCCTGCGGGGTGGGCAGCGCGGTGAATTCGCTGATCCGCAGATTAGAGGTGGACGGCTGGCTTTCGCGGGCTGCTTGGATACTCATTGTTCGGGTCCTGTTCCGGGGTGCGGAGCGGGCCCTGGTCAGAACCCGCCGGATAAATGGCGAAGGGCAGAGAGTGATCTCTGCCCTGTTGGCTCTGAAGGTGGGTTGGATGCGTGTCAGTTAAACGCGGGCCCCTCCAGAGCCAACGAAAAATACGCATACCAACGGTTTGTCATAGCGTCGACCATAGCCCCGGCACCAAGGCAGCGGCAAACAACGGGCGTAACATTTCGCCGGCACCGGGTTCGGAGACGTCTGGCACCCGCAGCCGCACCCCCTAGAGTGTGAAAGGACCCCGCACGAGCATCCGACTGCTATGGAGGAAGCCATGACGCAGACCTTCCCGCCCGACAACCCAGAGGCCCCAACGCAGGGCGCGACCGCGCCGGACATCCAGTCGCCCGGCGCCCGCGCATCCGTGCAGCCCGGACCAGGGGCCGTTCCGGCCGCCTTGAAGCGCCGCGTGCCGAAGTACGCCGACCTCGCCCCCCTGATGCAGTTCAAGAAGCCGGAATTCAGCCGCGCCGCGAAACTGCGCCGCGCCAGCACCATCTGGGACCTGCGCGCCATGGCCAAACGGCGCACGCCCCAGGCACCGTTCGACTACACGGACGGCGCCGCCGAAGCGGAGATCACCCTGCGCCGGGCGCGGGAGGCGTTCCTGGACATCGAGTTCCGCCCCGGCATCCTGCGCGACGTCTCCAGCGTGGACCTCGGCACCGAGATCCTCGGCAAGGCCGCCCGGCTGCCCTTCGGGATCGCGCCCACCGGCTTCACCCGGATGATGCAGTCCGAGGGCGAGTACGCCGGCTCCCGGGCCGCGGCGGCCGCCGGCATCCCGTACACGCTCTCCACCATGGGCACGGCGTCGATCGAGGACGTGGCCGCCGCCGCCCCGGACGGCCGGAACTGGTTCCAGCTCTACCTCTGGACGGACCGGGACCGCTCACTGGAACTGATCGAACGCGCGGCCAGGGCCGGCAACGACACGCTCATGGTCACGGTGGACACCGCCGTCGCCGGCGCCCGGCTCCGCGATGTCCGCAACGGCATGACCATCCCGCCGGCACTGACCCTGAAGACCGTACTGGATGCTTCCTACCGGCCGGCATGGTGGTTCAACTTCCTCACCCACGAACCGCTGACCTTCGCCTCGCTCTCACGGTACACCGGCACCGTGGCGGACCTGATCAACTCCATGTTCGATCCCACCCTGACGTTTGAGGACCTCGACTGGCTGCGCGAAACCTGGAAGGGCAAGCTGGTGGTCAAGGGCATCCAGACCGTCGAGGACGCCCGGAAGGTGGTGGACCACGGCGCGGACGGCGTCGTCCTCTCCAACCACGGCGGCCGCCAATTAGACCGTGCCCCCATCCCGTTCCACCTGCTCCCGGACGTGACCGCGGCACTCAAGGCGGACCACAGCGACGCGGCCGTCATCCTGGACACGGGCATCATGAGCGGCGCGGACATCATTGCGGCGCTGGCCCTGGGGGCGGACTTCACCTTGATCGGCCGCGCCTACCTATACGGCCTGATGGCGGGCGGCCGGGCGGGCGTGGACCGGGCCATCGAGATCCTGGCGACGGACATGCGCCGCACCATGGCCCTCCTGGGCGTGAGCCGGATCTCCGAGCTAACTCCGGACCACGTGCGGCTGCTGTCCAAATAGTCCGGCGTCCGGCGAAGTGGTTCGCGGATGGTTGACCAGTAGCGCTAATGACACATTGACAGGAGGATCAGGTCGCGGCGTCAACGCTACGGGTCCCCGTAGGCCTCAATTGTTGGCACCCAAGGGGTTCCGTTGGGCCACCACCGAATGAAACCGGAAGCTACACCAGCAGTGCCGTCGCTGCATTTCGCCAGAGGTCTGGAGAGCGGAAACCCCCAGCAATCAGCCGCCAGCGTCGGGAAATGGGTCCAGCAGAGGGGATCGCGGCAAAGGCCTCGAGTACCCCGCGGCTCTCCTCTGGCAGCTCATCATGGTAGGTGGCAAGAAAAACTTGGCCCTGCGCAAGGCGCAATCGGATCCAATGTCGGCCGCTAGCAATCCTCCGCCGCTGTGAGAGGGCCCGGGTTATTGAGGTGACTTTAGGGTTGGAGGCGTTGTCGCCGTGGATGCGGTATAGAATTTGCGGGGCGGGGTCCCAGTCGACGTGGCCGAAAGATGCGGCGACCAGGTTAATCCACCAGTCATGCATGACTGCGCCAGATGGAATGGCCCCCGTCTGGGCAACCAAGGCCCGATTCATCACCGCGGCGCACCCGGTTACGGTTGGATGCATCAAAGCCGTATTTAGCTTGGCGCCGTAGGCCGGCGTGATCGCCTTGAAGGCCCAGAACGACGTCGAAATTACCTCACCCGCCGCGTTAACTGGGGTGAGGTCGCCATGAATAAGAATTGGGGTCTCGCGACCAATTTCAGACTCGAGCGTTCGCATACGGTCAAGGCCGCGGGAAATTTTCTCTGGCAGCCAGACATCGTCGTGGTCGGCCAGGAATACGTAGTCCGCCCGGGTCTGGGCCAGCATTCCGGCGAAGTTCGCGCAGGCGCTGCCACTCGGCGTGGTTCGGACGATCACTTCCGGCGGATGGGCGAAACGTGGCCCTGCAGCCTCGAGGATCGCCAAGGTATCGTCCTGAGAGCAGTCGTCACTGACGACCAGATGAAAGTCGCGGAAGCTCTGAGTGGCTAGCGAATCGAGCAACTCGCCTAGGAAACGGCCGCTGTCCCGCGTCGCGAGCAGGACTTCTACCCTCCCGAAGTCCACTGCCGCGTCAGTCCCGTCGGTACCATCCGCATCGCGTGTCACCTGCACAGTATAAACACGGAACTTACCCCTACAACGGAATGGAGCCATTGCATTCTGAAGTGACCCCTACCCGGAACTGGTACGGGCCATGCGCGGCCCCGAAAATATCCTCGAAAAGAGAAGGCGCCAAAACCGCTGCGTCTTTCGCGAGTTTTGCGGCGCTGGCCTGGCGCGGACTTCACCCTGATCGGTCGCGCCTACCTTCACGGCCTGATGACTCGGCGCCAGGCTCCCGCCTAGATGAGGCCCTGGGCCAGCATCGCGTCGGCCACCTTGACGAAGCCGCCGATGTTGGCGCCCAGCACATAGTTGCCGGGGTCGCCGTATTCGTCGGCGGTGGCGGCGCACCGGTCGTGGATGCCGACCATGATTTCGGTGAGCCGGCGTTCGGTGTGTTCGAAGGACCAGGAGTCGCGGCTCGCGTTCTGCTGCATTTCCAGGGCGGACGTGGCCACGCCGCCGGCGTTGGCGGCCTTGCCCGGGCCGAACAGCACCCCCGCCTCCTGGAAGACCGCGACGGCGTCGCGCGTGGAGGGCATGTTGGCCCCCTCCGCCACGGCCACGAGCCCGTTGCGGACCAGCCGGGCGGCGGCGTCCCCGTCGAGTTCGTTCTGCGTGGCACAGGGCAGTGCCACGGTGGCGTCGACATCCCAGACGGAACCGCCCTCGACGTAGGAAACGGCGGACCGGCGGGCCTCGTAGTCCTTGAGGCGTCCGCGTTCGACTTCCTTAATCCGGCGGAGGAGGTCGACGTCGATCCCGGCCTCGTCCACGATGTAGCCGGAGGAATCGGAGCAGGCCACCACGGTGGCGCCGAAGGCCTGGGCCTTGGCGATCGCGTTGATGGCTACGTTTCCGGAGCCGGAGACGACGACGCGCTGGCCGTCAAAGGACTGGCCGCGTGTCTTGAGCATTTCGTCGGCAAAGATCACGGTGCCGTAGCCGGTCGCTTCGGGCCGCACCAGCGAACCGCCCCAGGAGATCCCCTTGCCGGTGAGGACACCCGATTCATAGCGGTTGGTGATGCGCTTGTACTGGCCGAAGAGGTAGCCGATTTCGCGTCCGCCGACCCCGATGTCGCCGGCCGGGACGTCGGTGTATTCGCCGATGTGGCGGTACAGCTCGGTCATGAACGACTGGCAGAAACGCATTACCTCGGCGTCGGAACGGCCGCGGGGGTCGAAATCGGAGCCGCCCTTGCCCCCGCCGATCGGCATGCCGGTCAGCGCGTTCTTGAAGATCTGCTCGAAGCCCAGGAACTTGACGATGCCCAGGTAGACGGAGGGGTGGAACCGCAGGCCGCCCTTGTACGGGCCGAGCGCCGAGTTGAACTCCACCCGGAAGCCGCGGTTGATCTGGACGCGTCCGGCGTCGTCCACCCACGGCACCCGGAAGATGATCTGCCGCTCCGGCTCGCAGAGTCGTTCCAGGATGGCCGCCTCCAGGAATTCGGGGTGCCGGTCGTGCACGGGGCCGAGGCTTTCGAAGACCTCGGTGACCGCCTGGTGGAATTCGATTTCGCCCGGATTCCGTGCCAGTACCGTGTCCCGGACAGCTTCTAGCCGCGCGTCCATGTAACTCCCTAACCTCAGCGCCCGAGGTTAGGCGCAACAATAAAGCCCTTCCATACTGCACGGGGCCGGGCGGGAATTCCATTCGAGCACCGCGGCCCGGCGGGTGTGACGCCGGGCGGCGATGGGCGGCCAGGACTATTTCTTGCGGCCGAATTTCGGCAGGTTGGCCAGCAGATCCGCGGCCCGCGTGGCGGCCCGGCCCACCGTGCGGCCGATTTGCTGGGGCCTCGTGTCCTCCCCCGCGGTACCGACCGGGATGGCGACGGCGGGGCTCAGCGCACCGCCGGCGCTCCGCGGCGGGACCCCGGCGGCCGGAGCCGTCGGCGCCGCGGCGGCGGAGAGGGCGCTGGGTTCCGATGGGGCGGCGGCAGCGGGCGGCGGCGTCGGTTCCACTGCGGCGGGACGGCCGACGTCGAACGTCTCCAGCCAGCTGGCGACGCCGGCCAGCGGCTTGGGATTCAAGGCGTAGTAGCGCTTCTGGCCCTGGGCGCGCATGCTGACCAGGTCCGCTTCGCGCAGGACTTTGAGGTGCTTGGAAATGGTGGGCTGGCTGGCCTCAAGCTCCAGGACCAGCTCCCCCACCGCTTTGTCCCCCTTGCGGAGGGACACCAGAATGTCGCGCCGGGTTGCCTCAGCAATGACGGCAAATACGTCGTCTGTCACCATGCCCTCCACACTAGCGACATATACGTCGGATGGCATCCACACATTGCGCGGGTCCGCCGGCGAAGCCGCCGGGTCCGTCCGGGCAGGCCCCGAACGGATGTCTCAGTCGAACCAGGGATCCAGTCCGTAGAGCGGGAAAACTTCCTTGCGGGTGGCCATGACGGTGCGGTCCACCTCGTCGTTGGGGTCGAAGCCGACCTCCCACGAGCGCCACCAGATGTCGACGTCGTCGCCCATCACCGTAGGCGGCTCCACCCCGTACTTGGCCCCGTATTTCTCCCGCACATAGTGCCGCCAGTCCTCCGGGACGGCGGTGCGGAGCGGGACCGGCCGGCCGGCCGCAATCGCGATCAGGTGGCTCCACGAGCGCGGGACCACGGTGATCACGTTGTAGCCCCCGCCGCCGGTGGCAATCCACCGGTCCTCGCAATAGCGGGCCGCGAGGTTGTTGATCGCGGTGGCGGCCTCGCGCTGGCCGTCCACGCTGATGTTCAGGTGCGTCAGCGGGTCCAGGCGGTGCGAGTCGCAGCCGTGCTGGCTGACAATGACTTCCGGCTCAAACGCGCCCACTAGTTGGGGTACCACCGCGTGGAAAGCCCGCAGCCAGCCCGCATCCCCGGTCCCGGCCGGCAGCGCCACGTTGACCGCGCTGCCCTGGGCCTTCGGGCCGCCGATTTCGTTGGCGAAGCCGGTGCCCGGGAACAGAGTCAGGCCGCTCTCGTGCAGCGAAATTGTCAGCACCCGCGGGTCGTCCCAGAAGATGCTCTGCGTTCCGTCGCCGTGGTGGGCGTCGATGTCCACGTACACCACCCGCTGCACGCCGCCATCGAGCAGGCGCTGGATCGCCAAGGCGGCGTCGTTGTAGATGCAGAAACCGCTGGCCCGTTCGCGCGAGGCGTGGTGCATCCCGCCGCCAAAGTTCACGGCCCGGACAGCGCTGCCGTTCAGGACGGCGGCGGCGGCGAGCAGCGAGCCGCCGGCCAGCCGGGCGCTGGCCTCGTGCATGCCTTCGAAGGCCGGGTCGTCCTCGGTGCCGAGGCCGCGGTCCAGCTCAGGGGTGTCCGGGTCCGCGCTGACGCGGCGCACGGCGGCAACATATTCCGGGCTGTGTACCGTGGCCAGTTCCTCATCGCTGGCAACCAGAGGCGCCGCCACCGTAATGTGTTCCAGGTCCAGCAGCCCCAGGCTGCGGGCCAGCCGCGCGGTGAGTTCCATCCGCTCCGGCGCCATGGGGTGGTTGTGGCCGAAATTGTAGGCAGTCATGGCCGGATCCCACACCACCGTCGTCGGCAGTGCGGTCTGAGCAAGTCCGGGCAGGAAGGTCATCAATCACAGGCTACCGGAGCGCACCGCCCGGTCCCCCGTCGATGCGCGGAATATAGTGGTTTACTACTGAAGGAAGCCGTTTCAACCGAGGACAATCCACCCATGACGCAAAGCCAGTCGAGGTCAGCGAACCCGGCCAGCTGGCACCCCGGCCAGCCGGAGCGCGAGGGCCTGTGGATCTTCACCCGGCTGCGCGATTTCGTCGACAACATCGCCAACACTTCCCCGGCCCGGCTGGCCGTGACGGTCTTCGCCGTCGTCATCCTGGTCTTCACCGCCCTGCTCTCGCTGCCGGTGTCCTCCGCCGCCGGGCAAGCGACACCGCTGCACCAGGCCCTGTTCACCGCCGTGTCCGCCGTGTGCGTGACCGGACTTACCGTGGTGTCCACCGCAGCGCACTGGTCCTTCTTCGGCCAGCTGGTCATCCTGATCGGTATCTTCGTCGGCGGCCTGGGCACCCTGACCCTGGCGTCGCTGCTGGCCCTGATGGTCAGCAAGAAACTCGGTGTCCGCGGCAAGCTGATCGCCCAGGAGGCCATGAACAACGCCGGCCGCCTCGGCGAGGTGGGCGCCCTGCTGCGGATCGTCATCGTCACCTCGGTGGTGATTGAAGCCATCCTCGCCGTGGCCCTGATTCCGCGGTTCCTGGCGCTGGGTGAAAGCGTCGGCCAGGCCGTCTGGCACGGCGTGTTCTACGCGATCTCCGCCTTCAACAATGCCGGATTCACGCCCCACTCGGACGGCATCGTCCCGTACGAGACCGACCTGTGGATCCTCATTCCTCTCATGGTCGGCGTCTTCCTGGGCAGCCTCGGCTTCCCGGTGGTGATGGTTCTGCTGCAAAACGGCCTGAACTGGAAGAAGTGGAACCTGCACACCAAGCTGACCATCCAGGTCTCGCTGATCCTGCTCGCCGCCGGCGCCGTGCTCTGGGGGCTGATGGAGTGGGACAACGTGCGCACCATCGGGGGCATGGACGTGGGCGACAAGGTCACGCACTCGATTTTCGCCTCCGTGATGACCCGCTCGGGCGGCTTCAACCTGGTGGACCAGAACCATATGGATTCCACCACCATGCTGCTGTCCGACGCGCTCATGTTCGCCGGCGGCGGCTCCGCGTCGACCGCCGGCGGCATCAAGGTCACCACCATCGCGGTAATGTTCCTGGCCATCGTCGCCGAGGCCCGCGGCGACGCGGACGTCAAGATTTACGGCCGTACCATCCCGGAGGGCGCCATGCGGGTGGCCATCTCGGTGATCGTCGCCGGCGCCACCCTGGTGGCCGTCTCCGCCCTGCTGCTGCTGCAGATCAGCGGCGCCTCGCTGGACCGGGTGCTCTTCGAAACGATTTCCGCCTTCGCGACCGTGGGCCTGAGCACCAACCTCAGCGCCGAACTGCCGCCCGCCGGCGTCTATGTCCTTACCGCCCTGATGTTCGCCGGCCGCGTCGGCACCGTCACCCTCGCCGCTGGACTGGCCCTGCGCCAGCGCAGCCAGTTGTACCACTACCCGGAAGAGAGACCGATCATTGGCTAGTTCCCCAGGCGCCGTTAACCGCCCCGCCCACAACGCGCCCGTGCTGGTGATCGGGCTGGGCCGCTTCGGCGCGTCCACCGCCGAGCAGCTGGTGAAGCAGGGCCGCGAGGTGCTGGCCATCGAACGGGACCGGAGCCTCGTGCAGAAGTGGGCGAGCGTGCTGACCCACGTGGTGGAGGCCGACGCGACCAACATCGACGCCCTGCGCCAGCTCGGCGCCCAGGAGTTCAGCTCCGCCGTCGTCGGCGTGGGCACCTCGATCGAGTCCTCCGTGCTGATCACCGTCAACCTCGTGGACCTCGGCATTGAGCACCTCTGGGTCAAGGCGATCACGCCCTCGCACGGCAAGATCCTGACCCGGATCGGCGCCAACCACGTCATCTACCCGGAGGCCGACGCCGGGGTCCGCGCCGCGCACCTCGTTTCCGGCCGGATGCTGGACTTCATCGAGTTCGACGACGACTTCGCGATCGTGAAGATGTACCCGCCGCGGGAAACCGTGGGCTTCACCCTGGACGAATCCAAGGTGCGCTCGAAGTACGGCGTCACGATCGTGGGCGTGAAGTCGCCGGGCGAGGACTTTACCTACGCCCGGCCGGAAACCAAGGTTTCCTCACGGGACATGCTCATTGTCTCCGGCCACGTGGACCTGCTGGAACGGTTCGCCGCCCGGCCGTAGCACCGCCGTTCAGCTTCAGGCTAGGCGGCTCCGCCGCTGGATGCCGTGCCGCCTAAGGCCGGGCTGGCGGCCAGGTTCCTCGTGGCCGGGCCCTGGATGACGGTCCCGTCGGTGCCGAACCGCGAGCCGTGGCAGGGGCAGTCCCAGGTCACGTCCGCTGGATTGAACTCCACGGTGCAGCCCAGGTGCGTGCAGACGGCCGAGACCGCGTGGACGTCCCCCGCGGGGCTGACGTACACGGCCGTTTTGGCCCCCTGGACGTCCAGCACCCTCCCTTCGCCGGGAACGAGATGGCCCAGGTCCACTTCCCGCGGAGCCGCGGCCGCCGGTGCGCCGCCGTCGTCGACCGGCACCTCCTCCGCCGGGGGCGCCGGCGCCCCTTGCGGTGTGACTGCGCTTCTGGTGCTGTCGAACACCGCGGCCCAGGGGTTATCCTCCCCGCACAGCCTGTCCCGGAGCATCAAGGCAGCGGCGGTGCCGTTGGTGAGGCCCCATTTTCGCAGGCCGGTGATCACGTGGACATGCCGGGAGTCCGGTGCCATCAGCCCTACGTAGGGCAGCCCGTCGGCGGGCACGGCGTCCTGGGTGGACCAGCGGAAAGCGATCTCGCCGGCGCCCAGGCGGTCGCGGGCGAAAGCCGCGAGCCTCCGGTACCGTTCGGCGGAATCAACGCTTTCGGTGGCCCGGTGTCCTTCCCCGCCGGCCAGCACGTAACTCGTGCCCTCGACGTCGATGGTCAGGATGGAGCGCATCGGCTCGTCAACGCTGATAAAGGTTGCGTCCAGCGGAGGAACGGCGCTCCGCCCGGCGACGATATACGAGCGGTGCGGGTAGCAGCGTTCGGTGAAACGCCCGTTGTCCCCGAACGGCAGGTTCGTCGCCACGATGATGTCCTTGGCCCGGACGGATCCCTCCTGCGTAGCCACCACGGACGGCGAGCCGTCCCGGAAACCCGTGGCGGGCGACTCCTCGAAGACGAAGCTGCCATTCCCGTCCACGGCACGGGCCAGTCCCTGCACGTACTTGAGCGCGTGGATCTGAGCCTGGCCGTCGAAACGGACGGCGCCCCTGACAGCGAACGGCAGCGGAACATCGGTGGTGAAGGATGCCGGCAGGCCGAGGCGTTCTGCCAGCGCCGCTTCCTCCCGGACCAGCGCAAGCGCAGCCGATGATTCGGCGTAGGTGTAGTTGGCTACCCGCCGGAAGCCGCAGTCGATACCCTCCGCCGCCACGACGGCCGCAATGTGTTCGAGGGCTGCCTGGTTGGCCTGCCCGTAGGTGCCGGCGACGCCGGTGCCGTGGCGGGACGCAAGGTCGGAGTAGGCGAGCCGGTGCAGTGAGGTGACCTTGCCTGTGGTGTTTCCGGTGACGCCGGTGCCCACCCGCGCCGCCTCCAGCACGGCCACCGTCCGGCCCGCCCGTTTCAGGGCCAGTGCGGCGGTGAGTCCCGCGATGCCGCCGCCGATCACGGCAACGTCCACGTCCAGGGACGCGGCAGCGTCCTCGTCCAGGGACGCGTAGGTGGCGGTTCCGCCGGTGGCGGTCCAGAGGGAAAGAAGCCGTCCTGCGGGCTCTTCATTCATGGTCCCGACCTCCACCTATTAGGTTTCCTCCGCCGTCGGGCGCGTCCTTCCCGGCGGCGCTGGCACAACTACCGCGGGATCAGGGCCCGGCGGTCTTCGCCGCCTTAGCGGCGGCCTTGGCTGCCTGCTTGCTGGCCCGCACCTTGACCAGCGACTCCGGATCCGTAATGTCAGCGACGGACAGGAAGGCGTGCTCCTGGCCGTAGTGGCCGGCGGCCTCGCGCCAGCCATCAGCATGGAGCCCGCATTGCTTTCCGAGCAGCGCCAGGAAGATCTTCGCCTTTTGCTCGCCGAATCCCGGCAGTGCCTTGAGCCGCCGCAGCACCTCCTGCCCGTCGGGGTCACCCTGCGTCCAGATGGCAGTAGCATCGCCGTTCCAGTCACTGTGCACCGTCTCAGCGAGGGCTTGGACGCGGCCGGCCATGGATCCGGGGAACCGGTGGACGGCCGGGCGCTCCTTGAACATCTCGACGAACCCCTGCGGATCGTAACCGGCGATCGCGGCAGGTTTCATGGACCCGATGCGTGACCGGATCTTTTCGGGACCGGCAAAGGCCGATTCCATGGTCACCTGCTGGTCCAGCAGCATGCCGGTGAGCAGGGCGAACGCGTCGTCGCTGAGTAGTTTGTCCGCCGCGGGATCCCCGGTGATGTGCAGTTCCATGGGTCCTATCCTGCCACCCGGTCCGGTTTGCGTCATGGGTGCTCCTGCCTTTCGGCTAGCCCAGCTGCTTCGTGATCTCCGCGGCCCGCTCGGCTGCGGCCCGGGCGCCGGCGGTGATGATCCCGGGGAGGCCCTGCTCGTCAAAGGTGGCGATGGCCCGTTCGGTGGTGCCGTTCGGGCTGGTCACTGCTTTGCGCAGCGCGGCGGGGTCGGCGCCCGGTTCGGCGAGCATGAGCCCGGCACCGGCGACTGTTTCGCGCGCCAGCAGCAACGCGAGTTCGGCGTCGAGCCCCAGTTCGACACCGGCCGCCGCCATCGCCTCGGCCAGGTAGAAGGCGTAGGCGGGCCCCGAGCCGCTGATCGCGGACAACGCGTCCACCTGCTCCTCGGGGATCTCGACCACCGTGCCGACGGCGGCGAAGATGTCCTTCGCCCGGTGCAGCTGCTCCGCCGAACAGTGCTTCCCGGCGGAGACGGATACGACGCCGCGGCCCAGCCTTGCGGGCGTGTTCGGCATCGAACGGATCACCGGCTGCCCGGCCGGAAGTGCAGCTTCCAGTTGCTCCAGCGAGACCGCTGCGGCGACGCTGATCACAATGGTGTCCGGCGAGAGGGACCCACTGATCTCGCGGGCCAGCTCCGCGATGCCCACAGGTTTGACTCCCAGGATCACGACGGCGGCACCCGTGGCGGCCTGCGCGTTGTTCTCCGGTTCTTCTTCGCCGGCGATGGCCGTAATCCCGTGGTGCCGTTCGGCCAGTTCGGCGGCCCGTTCGGCCCGCCGGACCGTGGCGACGATGTCCGCGGGGTCCGCCCCGCCGGCGATCAGGCCACCCATGATTGCCTCGTTCATTGACCCACAGCCCAGGAATGCGATTCGGTTGCTCATGCCCCCATCATTGCAGTCCGCCCCGATTCACAGCCAGCTCACATCTTCAGCGCAGCTTGCTCACAAACTCGGTGATTAACGTAGTTACTACCTCATTGAGGGGTGCGAGTGATGATATGGCAGTCATGCGGATGTCTGCCGGCACCGGTGGTTTGCAGCGGGTTTCCCCCATTTTTCCCGCGGCAGTCGGCCGGTGCCATTCTCATTTAATGAGGCTGTTTCATCCGGGGCTAATCCGGCATGGCGCGCTTCGCTCCGGTTTCCCGCACGCGGGCTTCCAGGAATCTCCGGTCTGCGGCGTTTCCGGCCAGGTCCAGCGCTTCCACATAGGCGGCGGCTGCCTCGGCAGGGCGGTCCAGCCGTCGCAGGAAATCGGCCCGGACGGCGTGGAACAAGTAGTAGTTGCCCAGCCCAAGCCCTTCGACGAGGCCCAGGGCAGCTTCCGGACCCTCAACCTCGGCGAGTGCCACGGCGCGGTTAAGGGCTACCACCGGCCCGGGCGAGGCCGCGAGGAGCTGGTCATACAGCCGGAGGATCTGGCGCCAGTCCGTTGATGCGGCGTCGGGCGCGTCGAAGTGGACCGCGTTGATCGCGGCTTGGAGCTGGTATGGCCCGGGCCGGTTCCGTCGCAGGCATTGGCGCACCAGTTCCTGGCCCTCCCGGCCCAGGCCACGATCCCACAGGCTGCGGTCCTGTTCCGACAGAAGCACCGCCCCACCGCCGGCCAGCCGCGCAGGGCGCCGTGATTCGGTGAGCAGCATCAGTGCCAGCAAGCCTTTCACCTCGGGTTCGTCCGGCATCAGGGCCGCCAGTACGCGGCCCAGCCTGATCGCTTCCCGGCAGAGGTCCTCCCGGAGCCCGGGGCCGCCGGAGCTGGAACTGTAGCCCTCGTTGAAGATGAGGTAGACCACCGCGAGCACCGGCGGGAGGCGAGCCGGGAGCTCCGCTCCCCGCGGCACCCGGTACGGAATCCTGGCATCCCGGATCTTCGCTTTGGCCCGGACGAGGCGCTGGGCCATGGTGGCGTCCGGTACCAGGAACGCGCGGGAGATTTCCGCCGTCGTGAGTCCGCCCAGCAGCCGCAGCGTCAGTGCCACCTGGACGTTAAGGGCCAGGGCCGGGTGGCAGCAGGTGAAGATCAGCCGCAACCGGTCATCGTCCACCATGCCCTCCTTGGAGAGTTCTGCGACCAGATGTTCCTCGGGCGTCGGTGCCGCCGGAGCAAGTGCCTCCTGCAGCAGTGCGGCCTTGAGCTGTTTTTCGCCACGGCCTGACTCGCGGCGCAGCCGGTCAATCGCCCGGTTCCTTGCCGTGGTGATGATCCAGCCTGCGGGGCTCGGCGGCAGGCCGGTGGAGGGCCAGCGCCGCACCGCCAGGGTGAAGGCGTCCTGAACGGCGTCCTCGGCGGCGTCGATGTCGCCGAGCACGCGGGTCAGGACGGCGACTGCGCGCCCGTATTCGTGCCGGAAGACAGCCGCGATGTCCGCCTCCGACGACGGTGCCCCGGGATCCGCCGGTGTCCCTGCAGGCTCCGGCGGCGGTGCGGCGGGCGCGGATTCGCTGACCATTCCCGACGACACCTAGTGCTGGACCGGCCGCACTTCGATCGGAAGGGTAGTGGCGCGGGCCAGCCGGCCGGCCCAGCCGAGAGCGGCGTCGAGGTCCGGCGCGTCAATGACGGTGAATCCGCCGAGGTGCTCCTTGGCTTCGGCGAATGGCCCGTCCGTGATGAGCACTTCGGTGCCCTGCTGCCGCACGACTGTGGCGGTGTCGGTGGGGTGGAGTCCCGCGGCGAACACCCAGACGCCGGCCGCCTTCATGTCACGGTTCAAGGCCTCAAGGTCCTGCATGATGGGCTCCAGGACTTCCGGGGCCGGGGCGGGGCCGACGGGCTGGTACACGCTGAGCAAGTACTGTGCCATGGTGCTGTCCTCCTTGACAACGGGGCCGGCTCCTTGCCGGCCTCTCACCTTCTAGACGAACGGCGCGCGTCCGGATCGACACGTCCGTCGGCGGCAGTCGGCGCGCCGGCGGAATTGGTTCACCGGACCGGCACCGTTGCTGCGGGCGACTGCGGCTCGGCGGGGACGCGGGTCTGGGTGACGTGGGGCGCGGGCTGCAGCGGCCCCTCGGAGACCAGCTGGTCCAGCCGGCGCAGGATGAGCCCCTCGCGCAGCGCCCACGGGCAGATTTCCAGGCTGGGAAATTCGAACATCTCCAAGGCGGCCTCGGCCACGAGGGCTCCGGCCAGCAGTTGCGGGGCGCGGGCGTCCGAGACGCCGGGGAGGTGCAGCCGGTCCTCGACCTCCATAGCGGAGATCCGCTGCGCCCAGAGGCCCAGGTCCGCCGCGAACAGTTCCCGTTTGACGTAGGGCCCCGCGGCGCTGGGGGCCGCCCCGGCGATGCGCGCCAGCGAACGGAACGTCTTGGACGTGCCGGCCACGAGGTTGGCCCGGCCCAGCTTCTGGAAGCTGCGGACCGCGGGTTTGAGCGTGGCGCGGATATAGCGGCGGAGTTCCTTGACGCTCTTGGCCGACGGCGGATCCTCGTGCAGCCAGTCCCGGGTCAGCCGGCTGGCCCCGAGCGGCACGGAAAGCGCCAGCTCCGGCAGTTCATCCTGGCCAAACGCCATTTCGAAGGAGCCGCCGCCGATGTCGAGGTCCAGGATGGGCCCGGCGCCCCACCCGTACCAGCGGCGGACGGCGAAAAACGTCATGGAGGCCTCGTCGCTGCCGGACAGTTCCCGGAGCGTCACGGTAGTCTCATGCTTGACGCGGGCCAACACGGCGGGCCCGTTGGTGGCCTCGCGGACCGCCGAGGTACAGAACGCCAGCAGGTCCTCGGCCTTGTGCTTGGCCGCGAACTCCCACGCCTCCAGGACAAACTCGATCAGCTCATGCTGGCCGGCGTCGTTGATGTTGCCGTCCCCGTCGAGGAACTGCACCAGAGACAGCGGGCGCTTGTGCGAGGCAAAGGCAACCGGGCGCGCGCCGGGGTGGGCGTCCACCAGGAGGAGGTGGACAGTGTTGGACCCGATATCGAGGACGCCTAGCCGCATCCTGCCATTATTCTCCCCGGACGGGCTCCGCCCTAACCGGGCGCCCTCAGCGGACACACGGCCAGGGCCATGCCGGCGCTAGGCCTGGTGGTCGTCGGGGGCAGCGTCCGGCTCCTCCTCGGAGGGCTTGAAGTCGCGCCGGATGTTGGCCACGCCCTCCGGATCGATTTCGAAGCCGAAGGCCGCCCCGGGGTTGATGACCATGCCGAGCTGGTCCCCGAGGTTGCCGAGGATCGCGGCGCCCTGCGTGCCCAGCACATTCGGGGCGGCCGCGAGGTACTGCTCACTGACGCGGCTCGGGTGCGAGAAGACGGCCAGGACGGGCTGGCCCCCGGAGTTGGCGAGGACGAGCGGCTCGACCTGCGAATCGGGGCCGTCGACCGTGTCCGAGCTGACGATGTAGACCTCGTTGTTGAGGAAGGACAGAATGACGTCCACCGGGTTGGCGTCCGGCTGCTCCCCCCGGGCGAGCTTCTCCTCGAGGTCGTTGAGCGGCTGGAGATCCATGGGTGCGGGCTGTTCAGTCATGTACCTACTCGATCACGTTCGGGCAGGGCACCGCAATTCCGCGGTGCCCTGCCCGTCCCCGCCCTACTTCTTGGCGGCCGCCTTGCGGGCGGGGGCCTTGCGGGCCGTCGTCGTGCGCTTGACCGGGCCCTTGGCGCGCTTCTCGGCGAGAAGTTCGACGGCGCGTTCCCGGGTCAGCTCCTCGACCGCGGTGGTGCGCGGCACGGTGATGTTGGTGACGCCGTCGGTGATGTACGGGCCGAAGCGGCCCTCCTTCACCACGATGTTCTTCTCCGACACCGGGTCCGGGCCGAACTCCGCCAGCGGCGCGACGGCGGCGCGGGCGCCGCGCTGCTTGGGCTGCGAGTAGATCTCCAGTGCCTGTTCCAGCGTGATGGTGAAGATTTCCTCCTCCGATCCGATCGAGCGGGAGTCGGTGCCCTTCTTCAGGTACGGGCCGAAGCGGCCGTTCTGGACCGTGATCGGGTTGCCGTCGGCGTCCTGGCCGAGCACCCGCGGCAGGCTCATGAGCTGCAGGGCCTCGTCCAGGGTGACGCTGTCCACGCTCATGGAGGCGAACAGCGAGCCGGTGCGCGGCTTGGCCTTGACGGGCTTCTTCGGCGGCTTCGGCTTGCCGTTCTTGTAGTACTCCACCGGCTGGTTGGCGAGCTGTTCCTCGGTCATCTCCGGGATGATCTCGGTGACATAGGCGCCGTAGCGGCCATTCTTGGCCACGACCGTGTGCCCGGTGTGCGGGTCCGCGCCGAGCACGCGCTCCTCGGGGGCGGCGGTCTCCATCAGCTCGATTGCCTTGGCGGCGGTGAGCTCATCCGGGGCCAGGTCCTCGGGGACGTTGGCGCGTGCAGATTCGATCACCTCGCCGGTTTTCGGGTCCACGGTCGGGATCGAGCTTTCCAGGTACGGGCCGAACTTGCCGACCCGCAAGGTGATCCCGTCCGTGACGGGGATGGAGTTGATCTCGCGAGCGTCGATCTCGCCAAGGTTGTTCACGATGCTCAGCAGCCCGGGCTCGGAGTCCTCGCCGAAGTAGAAGTGCTTGAGCCATGCCGGTCCGGCCGCCTGGCCGTTGGCAATCTTGTCCAGGTCCGCTTCCATGTCGGCCGTGAACTCGTAGTCCACGTAGTCGTGGAAATGCTGCTCGAGGAGGCGGATCACGGAGAACGCGATCCAGCTCGGGACCAGCGCGGAGCCTTGCTTCCGGACGTAGCCGCGGTCCTGGATGGTGGAAATCGTGGAGGCGTAGGTCGACGGGCGGCCGATGCCCTTCTTTTCCAGCTCCGCGGTCAGGGAGGCTTCGGTGTAGCGCGGCGGCGGCGAGGTCTCGTGCCCGACGGCGACGATGTCCGAGGCGGTCAGCGCATCGTCCTTGGCCACGTTGGGCAGCCGGCGTGCTTCCTCGGAGTCCTCATCCCCGCGGCTCTCGTCCTTGCCTTCTTCGTAGGCCGCGAGGAACCCGGGGAAGGTGATGACGGTGCCGGACGCGGAGAATTCGGTGTCCCGGCCTGAGGCCGCGCCGCCGACGGTGACGGCGCCGAGCCGGATCGTGGCGGTGGAACCCTTGGCGTCGGCCATCTGGGAGGCGACGGTGCGCTTCCAGATCAGCTCATACAGGCGGAATTCGTCGCCGGAGAGCTGCTTCGCGACCTGGGCCGGGGTGCGGAAGGAGTCGCCAGCAGGGCGGATGGCCTCGTGGGCTTCCTGCGCGTTGGCTGCCTTGCCGGTGTAGACGCGGGGCGACTGCGGGACGTACTCGGGGCCGTACAGCTCCGAGGCCTGGCGCCGCGAGGCGGTGACGGCCTCGTTGCTCAGGGCGGACGAGTCCGTACGCATATAGGTGATGTAGCCGTTTTCGTAGAGGCGCTGGGCAACCTGCATGGTGCTCTTCGAGGAGAAGCGCAGCTTGCGGCCGGCTTCCTGCTGCAGCGTGGACGTGGTGAACGGCGCGGCGGGACGGCGGGTGTAGGGCTTGGTGTCGACCGAGCGGACGCGGAAGTCCGCGTCCTGCAGGCCGGCGGCCAGGGCGGTGGCGAGTTCCTCATTGATGTGCACGACGCTGCGCGAGGTGAGTACGCCGTCGTCGTTGAAGTCCCGGCCGCTGGCGACCTTGGCACCGTCGACGGCGGCCAGTTTCGCTTTGAAAGAGCCGGAATCCGCGCCGAACTGGCCGGTCAGGTCCCAGTAGGCCGCGGACTTGAAGGCCATCCGTTCGCGTTCGCGGTCCACCACCATGCGTGTCACGACAGACTGCACACGGCCGGCGGACAGGCCGCGGGCCACCTTGCGCCACAGCACCGGGGAGATCTCGTAGCCGTAGAGGCGGTCCAGCACACGGCGGGTTTCCTGCGCGTCCACCAGGTCCTGGTCCACATCGCGCAGGTTGTCCATGGCACGGTGGATGGCTTCCTTGGTGATTTCGCCGAAGGTCATCCGGTACACCGGCACCTTGGGCTTGAGGACTTCCAGCAGGTGCCACGCGATGGCCTCGCCCTCGCGGTCCCCATCGGTTGCGAGATAGAGGGCGTCGGCGTCCTTGAGCGCTGCCTTGAGCTCGGTCACCTTTTTCTTCTTGTCCGGCGACACCACGTAGTACGGCTTAAAATCGTTGTCGATGTCGACGGCGAACTTGCCTACCGAGGTTTTCTTCAAATCTGCAGGGAGCTCCGAGGGCTGCGGCAGGTCGCGGATGTGACCGATGGAGGCCTCAACGATGAAGCCCTCGCCGAGGTACTTGGCGATGGTCTTGCTCTTGGCCGGAGACTCCACGATCACGAGTTTCTTGCCGGTTTTGGCCTTGCTTGGCACGGTGCTCCTACAGAAAAAGGTTTCTCGGGCAGATGCGCCCATACCCGCCTAGTTCACCATATTTTGCAGATTCCCGCGCATCCAGCCCGTAATCGCGGGCCTCCGGACACAGCTTCCGGACGTAATGTTCCCTGCGCCTCGGCCCCTG
>JAPLAM010000043.1 GCA_026393275.1 Arthrobacter sp. | reverse complement strand
GGACGGCCAGTACATCGCGGACGAGAAAACCCTCGACGCCCTGGAGGCGGAGGGCCGCGTGGTGTTCCGCTACGTCGGCTGGAACCCGAACGGCTCCCGCCGCGACATCGCCGGCATCTCCAACGCCGCCGGCAACGTCGTGGGCCTCATGCCGCACCCGGAGCACGCCATCGAGTCCGGGTTCGGCCCGGAAGAGGGCTCCGGCACCGAAGGCCTCGGCTTTTTCACCTCTGTCCTGAACAAGATCGTGGGAGACAACAAATGACGGAGACACCCGCCGTGGCGGCGCCCGCGGAGACCGCCAAGAAGTTCAACATCGACACGGTGGAGAACGCGGCCGCGACGCCGGACACCGAACTCCCCTGGGCCGAGCTGGGCCTGAAGCAGAACGAGTTCGACGAAGTCATCAAGGTCCTGGGCCGGCGCCCGACCGGCGCCGAACTCGCCATGTACTCGGTGATGTGGAGCGAGCACTGCTCCTACAAGTCCTCCAAGAACCACCTGCGCCAGTTCGGCGAAAAGGTGACCGAGGAGATGAAGAAGGACATGCTCGTGGGCATCGGCGAGAACGCCGGCGTCACCAACCTGGGCGACGGCTGGGCCGTGACGTTCAAGATCGAGTCGCACAACTCGCCGTCGTACGTGGAGCCGTACCAGGGCGCCGCGACCGGCATCGGCGGGATCGTCCGCGACATCATCTCGATGGGCGCCCGGCCGGTGGCCGTGATGGACCCGCTGCGTTTCGGCGCCATCGACCACCCGGACACCGCCCGCGTCATGCACGGCGCCGTGGCCGGCATCGGCGGCTACGGCAACTCCCTGGGACTGCCGAACATCGGCGGCGAAATGGTCTTCGACTCCGTCTACCAGGGCAACCCGCTGGTCAACGCCCTCGCCGTCGGCGTCATGCGGCACGAGGACATCCGTCTCGCCAACGCCTCCGGCAAGGGCAACAAGGTGGTGTTGTTCGGCGCCCGCACCGGTGGCGACGGGATCGGCGGCGCCTCCGTGCTGGCCTCCGAGTCCTTCGACAGCACCAAGCCGTCCAAGCGCCCCGCCGTCCAGGTGGGCGACCCCTTCGCCGAGAAGGTCCTGATCGAGTGCTGCCTGGAACTGTTCAAGGGTTCCCTGGTTGAGGGCATCCAGGACCTCGGCGCCGCTGGCATTTCCTGCGCCACGTCCGAGCTGGCTTCCAACGGCGACGGCGGCATGGAAGTTGAGCTGACCTCCGTCCTGCTGCGCGACCCGACGCTGACGCCGGGCGAGATCCTGATGTCCGAGTCGCAGGAACGCATGATGGCCGTGGTCACCCCGGAGAACGTCGCCGCGTTCGAGGCCGTCATGGACAAGTGGGCCGTGGAGTACTCCTGGCTGGGCGAGGTGACCGACACCGGCCGGCTGATCATCACCTGGGACGGCGAGGTGATCGTCGACGTCGACCCCCGTACCGTGGCCCACGACGGCCCGGTCTACGACCGCCCGTACGCGCGCCCCGAATGGCAGGATTCCCTCCAGGCCGACACCTTCACCGGGTCGGTCCAGGATGCAGGCCGTCCGTCCGCCCCGACGGAACTGGCTGCCGCGGTCACCGAGCTCGTGGCCTCGCCGAACATGTGCAGCAAGGCCTGGATCACCAACCAGTACGACCGCTACGTCGGCGGCAACACGGCCATGGCGTTCCCGGACGACGCCGGCGTGGTCCGCGTGGATGAGGAAACCGGACTCGGCGTGGCCCTGGCCACCGACGCCAACGGACGCTACACCTACCTCGATCCGTACCACGGCGCGCAGCTGGCCCTGGCCGAGGCGTACCGCAATGTGGCCACTTCCGGCGCCGTGCCGATGGCCGTCAGCGACTGCCTGAACTTCGGCTCCCCCGAGGACCCGGACGTCATGTGGCAGCTCGCCGAAGCCATCCGCGGCCTGTCCGACGCCTGCATGGTGCTGGGCATCCCGGTCACCGGCGGCAACGTCTCGCTCTACAACCAGACCGGCAGCGTTCCGATCCACCCCTCCCCGGTGGTCGCCGTGCTGGGCAAACTGGACGACGTCGCCCGCCGCACCCCGTCGGGCTGGCGCGAAGACGGCCAGGCCATCTACCTGCTCGGCACGACCGCGGCGGAACTGGACGGTTCGGAATGGTCCAAGCTGCGCGGGCACCTGGGCGGCCTGCCGCCGAAGGTGGACCTCGCCGCCGAACGTGAGCTGGGTGAAATCCTGATCAACGCCTCGCGCGACGGCATGGTGGACGCCGCACACGATCTCTCCGAAGGCGGCCTCGCGGCTGCCCTGGTGGAGTCCGCGCTGCGCTACGGCGTCGGCGCCCGGATTGCGCTCCAGGACGTGCTGGACCGCGACGGCGGGGACCTGTTCACCGCGCTGTTCTCCGAGTCCCAGGCCCGCGCCATCGTGGCGGTCCCCCGCTCGGAGGAGATCCGGTTCAAGGACATGTGTACCGCCCGCGGCTTCGACCACGTACGGATCGGCGTCGTGGATGCCGAGAGCGGCACGCTGGAAATCAACGGCGTGGACACGATGAACCTGGACGCCCTCCGCGAGGCCCACGAGGGGACGCTGCCGAAGTACTTCGGCTGAGCCCCGCCTCCCCCTTAATAACTGCTGCGGCCGCCCCTCCTCGGAGGGGCGGCCGCAGTGCTTTAACCGGCGTCAGCCCTTATCCGACCATCGAGGCTGGGGGCGCGGGAAACCGAGTGCCGGGGTACTGTTTCGCCGCGGCGTCCATCAGGCGGCCCCATTGGCCGCCGGCGATGTCGGCGCCGTCCACGCCAACGTAGTACTTACCGTTGATGGTGATGTCCTGGTTCACCCAGCGCGGCCCGATGCCCTGGTAGCTGCCGAACCACGACGCCGTCGCGATACCGGACGTTGCCCCGATGGTCCAGGTCATGGTGTTCCCGTCGGTGGTGCCGGTTTTGGCGAAGATGTCCGCGTCCTTGGAGACGGGAATGTTGTAGCCCGAGCCCTTGGTCAGCACGTTCTTCAGCGCATAGGTGACCCCCGCCGCGACATCGGGATCGATCGCCTGCTGGCAGTTGGCGCCCGGCACCGGATAGGTCTTGCCGTGCGGGCCGGTGACCGATTCCAGCGCGACCGGGTCGCAGTGGACACCATGGGCGGCGAACGTGGCGTAGGCGTCCGCCATGGTCAGCGGCGCGACGTCCTGGGTGCCGATCAGGCTGGCGATGCTGGAGAGGTCGTAGGGCTGGTTCGTGTGCCCATTGACGACGCCGGCCGCCGTCGCCATTTTTTGGATGTTGCAGAAATCCAGCCGGGCGGCGGACTGGAAGGTGATCGTATTGATCGACTGGTAAAGGCCCTGCAGCACGCTCATCTTGACGTAGTGGTTCGGGTCGTCGTTGGGCAGCGGGGTCTGGCCGGGGACCGCGGGATCATAGGATCCGGTGGTGTGCCCGCACGAGTTTTGCCAGGGGTAGCCGGCCTTGTAGACCCGCACCGCCCCGTCCAGCACCGTGGCCATGGACCTGCCGGAACGGAGCCACTCCGCAAAGACGAACGGCTTCATGGTGGAACCGATCTGGAACCCGCCGGCACCGTCCAGCGGCTGCCCCTGGGCATCCCGCTCCGGAAGGGCGAAGTTCCCCATATAGTTCCCCGGCGCCGCCGCGGGCTTGTAGACCGTGTTCTGCGCCATGGTCAGGACCTTGCCGGTTCCGGGCTGCACGCTGACCAGCGAGGCCCCGCGTTGCAGCGGGTCGGTGGCGGACATTGAGGCGTCAACCTGCTCCTGCGCGACCTTTTGAAGTGCCGGGTCCAGCGTGGTCCTGATGGTCAGCCCGCCCAGGTCCAGCAGCTTCTTGCGGGCCGCCTCGTCGGCGCCGAACGCAGGATCGTTGAGGATCAGCCGCTGTACGTAGTCGCAGAAGTACGGCGCCGACGCTGCCCCGGCGCAGCCCTGGCTGACCGGGTGGACGTTGAGGCCGATGGGCGCCTTGACCGCCGCATCGTGGTCGGCCGCCGAGATCTTTCCCTGCTGCAGCATCTTGTCCAGGACTTCGTTGCGGCGGGACACCACGTGGTCCGGCTGGGTGAGCGGATCGTAGTACACCGGGCTGTTCACGACGCCGGCCAGCGCGGCTGCCTCGGGCAGCGTGAGCCCACCGGCCGGGACGTTGAAGTATTCGTGGGCGGCGGCGTCGATCCCGTAGGCGCCGTTGCCGAAGTAGACGACGTTGAGGTAGCCCTGCAAAATCTGGTCCTTGGAGTAGGTCTTCTCCAGTGCGATGGCGAGCTTCATTTCGCGCAGTTTGTCGCCGACCGTTTTGGCGGAACCAAGCTTGACGTCGTCGCCCTTGCCCTGCGCCACCAGGGACTCGATGATCATGTTGTTCACGTATTGCTGCGTGATGGTGGAGGCGCCCTGGCGTCCGCCCTGCGCGGTGGCCACGAGGGCCCGCAGGATGCCGGTGGCGTCGATCCCCCCATGCTGGTAAAAGCGTGCGTCCTCGATGGCCACGATGCCGTCCCGGATGAACGGGGACATCTTGTCCAGGGTTACCGGCGCGCGGTTTTCCGCGTAGAAGGAGGCGATCACGGAGCCGTCGCTGGCCAGGACCCTGGAGGCGGCCGGCGGGGCGTTAAGGCTCAGGTCGTCCGGGAGCCGGTCGAACATGCCGATGGAGTTGCTGACAGCGGCTCCGGCCATCGCGGTGGCGGGGAGGAAGAGCCCCGCCACCAGGACGCCGCACACGGACCCGGCGGCGACGAAGGACAGGATTCGGGCCCAGAGCGAGCGCCTACTCGGCATCGAGACGGCCCTCTGCAGCAGTGACGGCCGTGGCGGTTGCGGAGGCGGTTGCCGGGATTGCGGGAATCGCAACCGATCGCCCGCGGCGGAAGGTCAGGACGAAGCCGGCCGCGCCGGCCAGGAAGATCAGTGCCGCCACCCAGGTATTCACTCGAAGCCCCAAAATCAGGTTTGCGTAGTCAGAGCGCATCAGCTCAAAGGCGAAGCGCCCGGCCGTGTAACCGGCCACGTACAGGGCGAAGATGCTGCCCGCGCCGAGGCTGAACCGCCGGTCAAGGTACAGGATCAGCAGACCGACCGCCAGGCACCAGAGCGATTCGTACAGGAACGTGGGCTGGAAGTAGCCGAGGACCACCGGGGCGCCCGAGCCGTCGGTGAGTGCAGCCCCGGAACCGTCCATCTGGTGGATCTGCAGTTTCCAGGGCAGGCCGGTTGCGTCGCCGTAGAGCTCGTTGTTGAACCAGTTCCCCCACCTGCCGAGGGCCTGCGCAAACAGCACGCCCGGCGCCACCACGTCGAGGAAGCCGACAAAGGAAACGCCTGCCCTGCGGCAGCCGATCCACGCGCCCACACAGCCGAGGGCGATCGCGCCCCAGATGCCTAGGCCGCCGTCCCAGATGGCCAACGCATTCCAGGGGTTCCTGCCCGGGACGAAGTACAGTTCAGGGTCCGTGATCACGTGGTAGATCCGGCCGCCGATGATCCCGGCCGGGACGGCCCAGACGCAGATGTCCACCACCTGGCCGGGCAGGCCGCCGCGTGCGATCCAGCGCCGTGACCCCAGCCAGATGGCCACCGCGATGCCGGCCAGGATGCAGAGGGCATAGAAGTGGATGGTCAGCGGCCCCACGTGGAAGGCGCTGACAGTCGGTGACGGAAGAAACGAATCTCCAGCGGTCATGGCGGTCCTGTCTAAGAAGCGGCGCGGCACTGGAACTCCAATTGGTTCTGCCACAGAACTATTCTAGGTCCGACTGTATCGGGCTAAGCTGGACGGATGATGAGGGCCGCTGACTCCGCGCCGGAGGGCGCGGCCCGCCGGGGTTCAGAAGCGTGGTCCCTGACCGGGGTGATAAACCGCCTGCGCCGGGTGCTGCGGTCCAGTGTGCGGCAGGAGTTCCCTTGGGAGTCGCTGCCGATGGCGCAGGTCGAGGTGCTGCAGCGGCTGGCCGAGGAGCCGGGGATCGGCGTGAGCGGCCTGGCCTCGCGGCAGCGGCTGGCCGTGAATACGGTGAGCAACCTGGTCCAGCAGATGGTGCTGTCCGGGTTGGTGGAGCGGCTGACCCGCCCGGGCGACCGGCGCTCCGTGAGCCTGACCCTGACCGGCCGCGGAGCGGAGGTGCTCACCGCCTGGCAGGCGGCGAACGACCGCCGCCTGGGCCAGGCCCTGCAGCGGCTGCCCGAATCCTCGCAGCAGGCTATCGAGAATGCGCTCCCCGCCCTAGCGGCGTTGGCGGCCCTGCTGGAGTCCGACGACCAGGCTCAGGACGGCCGCGAGGCACCCGGCACTGCGCCGTAGCGGCGTCATGTCGGCGGGCCCGGATGGTGCCTGCTGGCGACGCCGGAGGCTCAGTCGTCGCTGCGGATTTCGCGCTGACGGGCACTCAGGAGTTCCAGTTCCGGCCGGGCGGCCACGAAGCGTTCGACGGCGGCGAGGACGTCGATGAGGTGGGCGCGGTCCGCGGCGACGAGTCCGGCGCCGATGATGGCCCGCCGGTACTGGTCCTGGAAGCCGGCCTCGGTAACGGAGACCTCAAAGCGCCGCTTCAGCTCGGCGAGCACCGGCCGCACGACGGACCGCTTTTCCTTCAGGCTGTGCACGTCGCCGAGGAGCACATCGAATTCGATCCAGCCGATCCACATGGCCTAAGCGTAGCGAGCGCCCCGCGCCGGCCGCCGGAACTTCACAGGGCCGGCACGGAACGCCGTGTGCCGCTAGATGGTGAGTTCACCCATCCGGTCCCAGCCGTCGCCGTCGATCTGGCGGCTGATGATCCGGGGTGTCTCCTCAAGCGCCTGCGGCATGTCCGTCATGGCCTGCTTGAAGTGGCTGCTGTTGACGTGGTCCCCGGCCGCGTCGTCCTTGAAGGCCTCCACGAGAACGAATTCGTTGGGGTCCTCCACGCTGCGGGACCAGTCGAACCAGAGGTTCCCCGGTTCCTGCCGGGTGGACCGGGTGAAGTCCTCCACCAGCCCAAGCCAGCGCTCGGACCAGTCGGGCTTGACCTTGAATTTGACGACGATGAAGATCATTGATGGGGCCTTTCGGTCTGTTGTGGCGCTTTCATTGTCTCAACAGGCGGCGATGGCCGCCCGGGCGAGTTCCTGCTGCTGCGGTGTGCCGACCCGTTCCGCCCACTGCTCGGCCAGCTGGAATTCGACCATGGCCTCGGCACAGCGGCCGGCCTCGTGCAGGGACCAGCCCAGGTTGTTGTGCAGCGACACCATCCAGCGTTTGGTCCGGGCGTCGTCCACGGTGGAGGCATACTCCAGCGCGCTGCGGGTCCACGTCTGGGCGTGTGCGCTATCCGCGATCGCCAGCATGTGCAGCGCGTCCACGGCCAGGAAATCCTCGCCGAGGTGGTCTGCGAGTTCCGCGGCCTGCTCGAACAACGGCACCGCCATTTCGGGGTGGCCGCCGGAGTTGAGCACCCGCCCACGTTCCAGCAGCACCCGCACCGCGACGGTGGGCTCATCGCCGTCGACCGCGTCCAGCAGCGCGTCGGCTTCCTCAAACCGTCCCTGCAGCCCGATGGCGCGGCCCAGCTGGGTGGCAATTTCGGCCTGTTCGTCGACGTCGTAGCCTGGATCTGCGAGCGCCGCACGGAAGCGGGCTTCGGAGAGTGCGGGATCGTCAAAGTTCCACAATCGGTCCAAGGTCTGTTGGTTCAGCATCTACCTGCTCCTGCTCAGTTCACGCCTGCGGCCAGTTCCTGTGCACTCCTAAGGTATCGGGAAGTGACCAGCCGGCGCGCCTGGTCCGTCACGGCGCCGCCGGCCGCGTAGAACCAGTTGGCGGGGCCGCCGAAGGCAGTGATCGTGATCAGCACCTGGCCGCGTTCGTCCAGAGAGACCTCAAACGACTCCTCTCCCCGGACCGGGTGCCCGGGCAGCGTCCCGTAGCCGAATCCGGCTGACTGCGGGCCGCCGCCGGGGACGGGCCGGCGTACCCACACCACCTCGCAGGGCGCGTTGATCCGGAAGGGACCGACGCCGAAGCCGCTCACCACTCGCACCCCGGGGCGGACGACGTCGGACTCCGCACGGACGCGCAGTCCGGCGCCCCGGTGCAGCTGCCAGGTCAGCAACCCCTGCACCGCGCGGCGGTAGGCCGCTTCGCCGTCGCCCACGTAGGCCTGGGTGACGAGGCAGTCGCTGCCTTCGGGCGGCACGCCATTCTCCGTGGCCCCGATACCGGCATAGTTCAATTCGCCGCCGGCAATCCGGGACGCGCTCATGACCGGGCCTCCCCGCGGGCGAGCCGGGCCCAGCCCAGCTGCTCCTGCTGCCGGCGGCTCAGCGTGGCCACCACCAGGTCATACGAATCCTCCACCATGTCGCGGACCATCGAATCGGGCAGGGTCCCGTCCAGCCGGACCCCGTTCCAGTGCTTCTTGTTCAGGTGCCATGCGCCGGTGATCTCCGGATGCGCCGCCCGCAGCTGCTCGGCGAGGGCGGGTTCGCATTTCAGGCTCACCGCGAAGTCGTCCGGATCCAGCGCGGACAGGGCGAACATCTTGGCTTCGTGCCGGGTCCCGCCGGGCACCGCGGCGCGGACCTTGAAGACCGCGGTTTCCGGTCCGAACGGGTAGTCCTCAAAGGCGCCGGGGAAACCTAGGCAGATTCCGCGGAGTGCTGCTGCGTCCATGCCACGAGCCTATCTGCAGCCGCCTACCCGGCAGGGCGTGCATCTCCGATGCTGTGCAGTCCCTCCGGGGTGGTGCCGTTGACTTCGTAGTCGCCAACAATCCTGGCCTTGAACACTGCCGGGTTGTGCGTGGCGACCGTCCGCGCGTTGCGCCAGTGCCGGTCCAGGGACTTTGACGTGGAGGTGGCTGAGGCGCCGGTGACGTCGAAGAGCTGCTGGGCAGCCGACTGCACCAGCTCGGGAACCAGCAGCTGGGCCTTCTCCACGGCGACTTCGCCCCTGGCATAGCGCTGCACCGGGGTGAGGTCCAGTTCCGGATCGGCGGCGGCGTCGAGCTCCCGTGCGGCGGCGCGGACCACGGTCTCCGCCGCGAAGGCCTTGGCGGAGAGGTGCCCCACCAGCTGAAGGATCAGCGGGTCATGACGGAACAGCTCACCGGAGCCGGTGTTGAAGGTACGCTTGCGGTCCCGGACCAGCACCCGCGCATCTGCCAGCGCCGCCCGGCCGATGCCCGCCATGACGGCGAGCAGCACCAGTTGGAAGAAGGCCGGCTCGTGCGTTGTGGACACCGAACGCTGGATGATGTTCGCCTGGGGCACGACGGCGTCGCGGAAGATAGTGGTGCCCGTCCCCGTCAGCTGCTGGCCGAAGCCGTCCCAGTCGTCGAGGATTTCCACGCCCGGCTGGGAGGTGCTGACGACGGCGTACTGGCGGCCTTCGGTGCCCTCGGTGCTGGCCGTGACGGCGATCCATTCGGCGAAGATGGTGCCGGTGGTGTAGAACTTCCGGCCGTTCAGCAGCCAGACCGCACCCGCACCGTCGCGGCTCAGCGTGGTGCCGGTGGCGCCCAGGACGTTCCCGGACCGCTCCGTGGCAGCGTTCCCGAAGATCTCGCCGGCCACCACCCGGGGGTACCAGCGGCTTTGGAAGTCCTGGTCCTCCAGGCCGACCGTCTCCACGAACGCGAAGTGCGACCGGTACAGGTGCGCCACCGACGAATCCGCTTCCGCGAGTTCGATGAGCAGCCGGAAGAACGGCTCGAAGCCGAGGCCGTCTCCCCCGTGCGCCGCCGGCACACGCAACCGTCCGAAGCCGGCCTCGTTCAGCCACCGGACCTGCTCAAACGGCAGGGCCCGCTCCTGCTCGCGGGCCAACGCGCCGTCAGCTATGCGGGCAAAGACCGGCCTGAACCGCGTCGCGAGGGTCTCGTACCGCGCTTCGGCGGATGTTTCATGCGCGGGCGCTGCGGGCGCCGCGGTGGTCTCCGGTGCGTAGGTCATCAATTCTCCTAAACCTGGCAGCCGGGCTAGAGCTTGGCAACGTCAGCGGAGGGGTCCTGGTCCCACGGGGTGGGCAGGATCCCGTTCTGGTAGCTGGCATACCAGGCCTTGACCTCGGGAGACTGATAGGCCGCCTTGAGGGCCGCCGCCTTCTCCGAGCCCGCGAAGTCCTTCCGGGCCGCCACTACGATCCGGAACGGAATCTGGTCCGCATCCTTCTCGAAGGCGAGGGCATCCGCTTTCGTGTGTTTTGCGTCAGCCGCCATCCGGGCGACGAGGAATCCGGCGTCGACATCGGGCAGAGTCTTGGCGAGGGACTGCTGGTCCACCTCAACGAACTGCAGCTTCTTGGGGTTGGCGGTGATGTTCTTCTGCGAGGTGTGGATCACCGTCGCATCCGACAACTTCAGCAGGCCGGCATCGCGCAGCATGAACAGGGCGCGGCCGTTGTTGGCAGGGTCCACGGGAATGCCGATCTTTGCCCCGTCCGGGAGTGCGTCCAGGGACTTGTACTTGTCAGACCAGATGCCACCCGGGGCACTGTAGACGTAGAAGAGACCCACGTTCTCCAGGCCCTTGTCCTGGTTGAACTGCCGCAGGTAGGCGTTGTGCTGGAAGAAGTTCGCGTCGAATTCGCCGTTGGCCACGGCCAGGTTGGGCTGGATGATGTCCGTGACGTAGGTGGGCTCCAGCTTCCAGCCCTTGGCTTCGAGCAGCTTCTGGGCAATCTTGGTGGGCTCCTGGTACGGGGCGGACTCGGTGACGATGATCTTGATGGTCTTGCCGCCGCCCCCGGCCGCGCTGGCGCCGCCGGGGTTGACGAGGCCGCAGCCGGTGAGTGCCGAAACGGACACGGCGCCGGCGCCGGCGAGGGCATATTTGAGGAAGTTTCTACGCTGCATTGTTCTTGGTCCTTTTGAGGGTGGGCTGAACGCTGATGGTGGCGGGCTGATTTTCGGCGGCCGCGGAGTATTCGGTAAAGGCTCCCCGGAACGCGGCGGCGGGATGCCGGTCGTTCAGGCGGGGGCCGGCCCCGAAGAGCTTCTCGCGCAGGGTCCCCTGCCCGTATTCGGTCTGGGCGAGGCCGCGGTCACGGAGTTCGGGCAGCACCCCGGCGATGAAGTCGGTGTAGGAGCCCGGGAGGGTCTGGTTGATGATGTTGATGCCGTCGATTCCGGCGTCCTGCCATTCTTCGAGGCGGTCGGCAATCTGTTCCGGCGTTCCCACCACGCGGTTGGCGCGGCTGCGGTACAGCGCGATGTCGCGGAGCGTGGGGTTACCGCCCCGGACCGAGGCGCGGATGGCCTCGAGGTGTCCCTGGCTTCCTTCGGTCTGGATGTCACCCAGCGGGGTGTCCAGCGGCAGGCCGCCGAGGTCCACGCCGAAGCCCCCTCCGATGTGGGCCAGCAGGGCTTCGATGTCCAGGCTGCCCTCCAGTTCGGCCGCCTTGCGGTTCGCCTCCGCCTCAGTGCCGCCCACCACAAAGTGCATGCCCTGGAGGAACTTCACGTCGTCCGGGTGGCGGCCTGCGGCGGCTGCCTGTTCACGGACGGCGGCGGTGTACTTCGCCGCCACGTCCGTGTTGGGGGCCAGGGTGAAGGTGGCCTCGGCGTTGGCGGCGCAGAACTGCTGGCCGCGGCCGGAGCTGCCGGCCTGGAACAGCACCGGGGTGCGCTGCGGCGACGGCGCTGAGAGGTGCGGCCCGTCGATGGAATACCGGGGGCCGCGGTGATAAACCTTGCTGACCTTCTCCGGGTCCGCGTGGACCCCGTTCTGCTTGTCCAGGAGCAGGGCATCGTCCTCCCACGAGCCCTCCCACAGTTTGTAGGCGGCCTCGACGTATTCGTCCGCCCAGTCGTACCGTTCGTCATGCCTGGTCAGCTCGGTGGCGTTAAAGTTCCGGTGCGCGTTTTCCAGCACGCTGGTGACGATGTTCCAGGCCACCCGGCCGTCGCTGATGTGGTCCAGGGTGGACATCTGCCGGGCAAACTGGAACGGATGGCTCTGGATGACGGACGACGTCGCGGCGAGTCCGATCTCCCGGGTTGCGGTCGCGAGCGCGGACAGCAGGATCAGCGGGTCGTTGGAGGGCACCTGCAGGCCCTTTTTCAGCAGCGACGCCCAGCCGCCGTCGTAGTCACCGTAAAGGCCCACGACGTCGGCGAAGAAGATGGCGTCGAACTTCGCGTCTTCGAGCTGGCGGGCCAGGTCGATCCAGAGCGGGAGTTCGTTGAACCGGTGCTGCTGGGCTTCAGGGCGCCGCCACTGGCCGCCCATGATGTGGCTGGACGTGTTCATCACGAACGCGCTGATCAGCAGGCGGGGGCGGGGCCCGTCGAAGCGGGGACTGGCAGTTGTTGTCATGGGGATACTTTCCGCAGTGGGATGTGCAGTGGGAGGTCTTGAGGAGGGTGGCCCCGGCTGGCGGTCAGAGCCGCTTGTCCAGGCGCCGGGCAAGATAGGAACCACTGAGCTGGACGATGGTGACCAGCAGGATCATCAGGACGATGGCCGTGATCATCAGCGGCGTTTCATAGCGGTAGTAGCCGTACCGGATGGCAAAGTCGCCGATTCCGCCGCCGCCCACCAGGCCCGCCATCGCCGAGTACGAGATGAAGCTGACGGTCATGATGGTGATGGAGCTGACGAGTCCCGGTTTGGCCTCCACGATCAGCACGTCCCGGACGATCTGGAACCGGCTGGCGCCCATCGACCGCGCGGCCTCCACCACGCCGCCGCCGAGCTGGCTGAGGTTCTGTTCCACGAACCGGGCGAAGTAGGGAATGGCGTTGATGGTCAGCGGGACGATCACTGCCGCCGTGCCGATGGTGGTCCCGACGATGAACCGTGTCACGGGGATGATCGCAATGAGCAGGATCAGGAACGGGAACGAGCGGACCAGGTTGACCAGTCCGTCCAGGATGCGGTGCAGCTTTGGCTTGTGCTTGAGCCCGTTCGGACCGATGGTGTACAGCAGGACGCCCAGGGGTGTGCCCAGCAGCACGGCCAGCGGGATGGCCACCAGCAGCATTGTCAGGGTCTGCCCCATGGCGGCGGCGATTTCGGGCAGGACTTCAAGGACGCGGTCAAACATTGATCAGGCCTTCCGAGGGGGCTGCGGCGGGGACGGACCGTTCGGAGCGCTCCAGCTGGATTTTGTCGGAGATCAGGTAGCGCCCGATCGACGTCGCCGGGCGGAAGCCGGGCCGTTCGAGTTCGGTGAGGTCGAACTGCTCCACCACGCGGCCGTCTTCCATGACCGCAACGTTGTCCGCGATGGCCTTGATGACGTTCATTTCGTGGGTGACCACCACGATCGTGATGCCGAATTTGGCGTTGACATCTGCCAGGTACTGCAGCACGGAGGACGTCGTGCGGGGGTCCACGGCCGACGTCGGCTCATCGCAAAGCAGCACCTTCGGCTCGGTGGCGAGCGCGCGGGCGATGGCCACCCGCTGCTTCTGGCCGCCGGAGAGTTTTGCCGGATAACTGGCCGCCTTGTCGGCCAGGTCCACGATGTCCAGGGTCTCGGCTGCCCGGCGGCGGCGTTCCGCCTTCCCCACACCGGCGAATTTGAGGGACAATTCGACGTTTTCCTGGGCCGTGAGGTTGTTGAGCAGGTTGAAGTGCTGGAAGATCATTCCGATGCCGTGCCGCTTGGTCCTCAGCTCGGCGTCGGACAGCGACATCAGGTCCACGCCGTCCACAAGGACGCGTCCAGACGTCGGGCGCTCAAGGAGGTTGATGTTGCGAAGCAGCGTGGACTTCCCGGCTCCGGAGAATCCGATAATGCCCTGGATGCTGCCCCTCTTGACGTGCAAGCTGACGTCATCAACAGCGGTGAAAGTGCCTCCGGCCGCGGCGAACGAGGTGCTGACATTCTGGATCTGGATCACCGGTCATCACCTGCTATTCGCGCCGGCAATGCCATGGTCTGCGTGTTCATGATTTCCTCCGGGCTCACCCAAGGAAGGCCCTGTGCCCCGGCGCCCGGGCAGCGTCAAGCGCGGCCTGAAGGTCCGTGGAACACAGTGGTTCTCCATCGGTCCTGGCGGTAGCACCGTCCTCAAAGGAGGGGGTTGCTGCGGCGTCACAGAGCCAGATCTCTCAGCCGCTCGGGATGGTTACCCGACGAATCTTGCATACGCACCGCGGTTTGCGAAGCCGCACGTCACACGCCGTAAAGCGACGAAATCGGGCTCAATATTGCCTCCCGCGGAGCCACCCCGCGGTGCTAGTCTCCGAATATGTCACCTGAACGGGCCACCATCCCAGTTCTGGACCTGAGTACCGCGCGCCAGCCCTACGGTTCCTTCAGCCCGGAATTTATCGACCAGCTGCGGGACGCCGCACATAACGTGGGTTTCTTCCAGATAACCGGCTACGGCGCCGCCCCAGGCCAGGCCGAGGAACTGCTGGGCCTGCTCCGGCGCTTCTTTGATCTGCCCCTCGAGGAACGGATGAAGCTGGACAACCGGATCTCACCGCACTTCCGCGGCTACACCCGGATGGGCACCGAAGTAACCCAGGGCAAGGCCGACGCGCGGGAGCAGATCGACTACTCGCCAGAACGCGAGCCCGTCCACGATTACCCGGCCGACCAGCCTTACTGGCTGTTGCAGGGCCACAATCTCTGGCCTGATGAGGCGATGCCGGAGCTCAAGCCGGCGGCCATGGCCTGGGCCGAGCTGATGTCCGGCGTCGGGATGGAGTTGCTCCGCGGCATCGCGGTCTCCCTCGGCCTGCCGGAGGACCACTTCGACGCACCCTTCAGCGGCGAACCTGCCTGGATGGGCAAGCTTGTGCACTACGTCGGCGGCGTAGTGGAAGCCGCCGGGGATCAGGGCGTCGGCTCGCACGCCGACTATGGTTTTGTCACGCTCCTCCTCCAGGACGAAATCGGCGGCCTGGAAGTACTGCCACACGGGACGACCGAGTGGGCACACGTTGAGCCGATTCCGGGAGCACTCGTGGTGAACCTCGGCGAGATGCTGGAGGTCGCCACCGAGGGCTACCTCGCCGCCACCATCCACCGGGTCAAGGCGCCACCGCCGGGCGTGGACCGCTACTCCGTACCGTTCTTCTGGTCCCCGCGGCTGGATGCCGTGATCGACCCCGTGCCGCTGCCTCCGGAGCTGAAGGCCCAGGCCCGCGGACTCTCGGATGATCCCACCAACCCGATGCTCGCCTCCTTTGGCCTGAACATGCTCAAGGGCAGGATGCGCGCCCACCCGGACGTGACCGAACGGCACTACCCCGACCTGGCGCAACTCTGACCGACGGTCCTGTCAGAGGCTTATCTTCCATGCCTGCTGCGCGGCTCAGGCAACGCCAAGAAAGTCCTCGAGCAGCACCACTTCAAGGCCGGCCGCGAGCTGGGCGGCCCGGAATGCGGCCAGGTCGGCCGCGAACTCGGGCCGGAAGTGCATCAGCACGATGTCACCGGGGCGTAATCCTTTGCCGTACTGGTAATCCATGTGGCCGGCGTTGGACTTGGCCTCCCAGGTGATGATCGCTTTCATTCCCGCCGCCGCTACCGCCTGCCGCATGGCGACGGAGTAGGCGCCGCCGGGCGGTCTGAACAGCGTGGGGCGGCGTCCGAACTGCTGCTGCGCGTAGTCCTGCATGCCGTTGATTTCCGCGAGCTGCTGTTGATACCCCATTTGACTGACCATGTTGATGTTGTGGCTGACCGTGTGGTTCTCCACGAGGCTCCCCTGGGCGGCGAACTGTTTGAAGAAGTCCGGATTGCCCTGGACGAAGTTCCGGGTCAGGAAGATCGACGCCGGATAGTCGTACTCCGCCATCAGCCGAACCATTTCGGGAGTCTTTGTGACGCCGTCGTCGATGGTCAGGAACACCACCGGGTGCTTGGTGTCGATCTTGGTGAGGACGGGCGCGAGTCCGTTCTGGATTGGCGGCAGTTTGAAGTCGGGGGTGTAGCGCGCTCGGCCGCGGCGGGCGGGGACGTCGTCGGGGAGCACCGGCTTGCGCTGGCCGCCGGACCGTACCGACCCCGCCGATGACGCGGCCGCCAGCGGCACCGCAGTGTCGGAAGGCGCAGCGTCGGCGGGCACGGCGGCCGGATCTTGGCCGGCCGATGACTGGCTGGCCGGCTCCGCGCAGGCGCCCAACACCGTCGCCAGCGAGGCACCCAGGAGCCCCAGGGCGGTCCGGCGCCCCAGGGTCGCCGGCGGCGGGGTCGGGTGGTGCTCACACATGTCTGGTCCCAGCGTCGCGAAATAGGTCAGCGGCAGATTAGCAGAGCAAAGTGTCCGGGCGGCGTCGGCGCTGTCAGAGGCCCAGGCGCGGCGCTTCCCGGGCCGGGCACGCGTTCATGACGACGTCCAGCCCGGCGGCCTTGGCGCGCTCCGCGGCTGCCTCGTCGATGACGCCCAGCTGCAGCCAGACGGCTTTCGCGCCGGCTGCAATCGCCTGGTCCACCACGTCCCCGACCTTCCGGGAATTCACGAAGCAATCCACGACGTCGATCGGCTGCCCGGACGCCGGGATGTCAGCCAGCCGGGCGTAGCCCGTCTCGCCGTGGACGGGGTCGCCCGGAAGATTGACCGGGACGATCACCATGCCGAGGTGGTCCCGGATGAACAGGGACGTGTCATAGGCGGCGCGCCACTCATTGGTGCTGAGGCCCACGATCGCCCACCTGCCCTTGGTGCGCAGGAGCCGTTCGATGACTGCGGGATCGTTCACGTGGTTCATCTGCCTAGCCTACGTCCGCTTGCTGCGAAGACATGGCGGCCCTGCCGGGACTGGCGGCACTCCGAATAATTGACGCGTGGTCGGCATCTTCGGGCCAGGTGTCCGAATATTACGCGGCCAACTTGAGCAAAACGGGCGATTCCGTTTTAGTGGGTACTGACCATCCCGAGCGGCCGAGAGACCTGGATCGATGAAGCCGCAGCAACCCTGGTCGTCGGAAATCCTCCCCGGAATCCGACGATAACAAGGCGGCGAGCCACGGGAACGGCCGGACTGACCACCCGGACCGGAGGCTCGTTCCGTAGGGTGCTACTGCCAGGACCGATGGAGTATCCCTATGACTGCTGTCCTGTCCCCCTCCTCCACTGAGGCGCCCGCACGCACCCCCGCCGGCGCCACCACCCGGACGCCTGCCCTGCCGGTTTCCTTCCGCGGACTGGGCCGTTCCTTCGAGTCCGGCTCGGATACGCAAACCGTGCTGCGCGACGTGAGCTTTGATGTCCGGCCGGGCGAAGTCCTGGCCATTCTCGGCGCGTCCGGCTGCGGGAAGTCCACCCTGCTGCGCGCCGCCGCGGGCCTCGATGCCCCGAGCACCGGCAGCGTCGAGATCGACGGCGTCCCGGTCCAGGGCGTGGATGCCCGGTGCGCCTTCGCCTTCCAGGAGCCGCGCCTGCTGCCGTGGCACACCCTGCAGGCGAACATCGCGATCGGCCTGCCCACCGGTGTCAGCGCCAGGGACGGCAAAGCCAAGGTGGCCCGGCTCCTCGAACTCGTGGGCCTGCAGGACTTCGCCAAGCACCGGCCGCGGGAAGTCTCGGGCGGCATGGCCCAGCGCGCCTCGCTGGCCCGCGCCCTGGCCCGTAACCCCGGCGTCCTGCTGCTCGACGAACCTTTCGGCGCGCTCGACGCCCTGACCCGGATCAAGATGCAGGACCTGCTGCTGGATGTCCACCGTGCGGAGCCGACCACTGTGCTGCTCGTGACCCACGACGTCGATGAGGCCCTTCAATTGGCCGACCGCATCATCGTCCTCGGCAAGGAAACGGACCGGCCGGCGCCCGGAGCCACGATTGTCCGCACCGTCGTCGTACCCGGCGAACGGCCTCGTGACCGGGCTTCGGCCGAGTTGGCCCGAATGCGGGCGTCGCTCCTGGCGAGCCTCGGCGTCGACGGCCACTAGGCGCCCCGCTCCCCTTTCCTGCCCGGCCGGACGCGCCGCAGGAAGCATCCGCCGCGTCCGCCTGCCTCACCCTCCGCACCGTTCTCAAAGGACCTTTCATGACCTTCGCCCGCAACATCACCCGCCGCGCCACCCGCCGGTCGTTCCTCACCGCCGCGGCCGTCTCTGCTGCGCTGGCCCTCACCGGCTGCGCCGCCGGCGAGGGCCCTGGCGGCCAGCCGGCAGCCAGCGCCGCCGCGGGCGGCACCCTGAACATCGACTTCGCCACGTACAACCCGTTGAGCCTGGTGATCAAGAAAAAGGGCTGGCTCGAGGCCTCCCTCAAGGACCAGGGTGTGACCGTTAAGTGGGTCCAGTCGGCCGGCTCCAACAAGGCCAACGAGGCCCTGCGGTCCGGCGCGATCGACGTCGGTTCCACCGCCGGCTCGGCCGCCCTCCTGGCCAAGGCCAACGGATCGCCGATCAAGGCCATCGACATCTACTCCCAGCCCGAGTGGGCGGCCCTCGTGACCAAGCCCGGTTCCGGCATCAACACCGTGGCGGACCTCAAGGGCAAGTCCGTGGCCGCCACGAAGGGCACCGATCCGTACTTCTTCCTGCTCCAGTCGCTGTCCGAGGCCGGGCTGTCGGCCAAGGACGTGACCGTGCAGAACCTGCAGCACGCCGACGGCCGCACCGCGCTGGAAAACGGCTCCGTGGACGCCTGGTCGGGGCTGGACCCGATCATGGCCGGCGCGGAGCAGAAGGGCGCAAAGCTCTTCTACCGGAACCTCTCCTTCAACACCTACGGCTTCCTGAACGCCACAGAATCCTTCCTGAAGGACAAGCCGCAGCAGGCGCAGGCCGTCGTCAACGCCTATGAGAAGGCCCGCGCCTGGGCCGCGGCCAACCCGGACGAGACCGCGCAGATCCTCGCCGACGCCGCCGGACTGGACCTCGCCGTCGCGAAGACCGTGGTGCTGGAGCGCAGCAACCTCAACGTGAACCCGGCGCCGGGCGACGCGCAGCGGAAGGTCCTCGCAAAGATCGGGCCGACGTTTGTGGAGACCGGCGACGTCAAGAGCCAGAAGCAGATCGACGACGCCGTCGCCTCCCTTCTTGATGACTCGCTGGTGAAGAAGGCGGATGCGTCCGCCATCAAGGATTCCTGATGACGCAGCTCGGAAATCCCTACCTCACCGGCAACAGTGTTGCGGACGGGCGCGCTGCAGCCGTCCCCGCAACTCCGGCAGACGCCGCCCAGCCGAACTCCCCCGTGAAGGGTGGAGGCGGCTCCCCGGCGAACGGATGGTCCCCCGCCGGGATCCTGGCCAACGGCTGGGCGCGTCTGCTCCTCGGATTGATCATTCCCGCTGCGGTCCTGGCCGCCTGGCAACTATCCACGGCCGCCGGGGTGTTCAGCGTGGTCCAGCTTCCCCCGCCAGCCATGGTGCTGGAAGCCGGCCTTGACCTGCTCCAGCGCGGGCAACTCGGGCAGCACATCGCGATCTCCACCCAGCGCGTGCTGATCGGCTTCGCTGCCGGCGCCGCGCTGGGGCTCGTGTTCGGATCGCTGGTAGGCCTGTCCCGGTTTGCCGACGCCCTGCTCGCCCCCACGATCGGCGCCCTCCGGGCCGTCCCCTCGCTGGCCTGGGTGCCACTGCTGATCCTCTGGATGAAGATCGGCGAGGACTCCAAGGTCACCCTGATCCTGATCGGCGCGTTCTTCCCGGTCTTCACCACCGTCTCGCTGGCGCTGCGCCACGTGGACCGGAACCTGGTGGAAGCCGCGCGCGCCTTCGGCCTCAGAGGAGTGAAGCTGCTGACCACCGTCCAGCTTCCGGCCGTCGTGCCGGCCGTGTTCTCCGGCCTCCGCCTGGCCCTGGCCCAGGCCTGGCTGTTCCTGGTGGCCGCCGAACTCATCGCCTCCTCGATGGGATTGGGTTTCCTGCTCACGGATTCACAGAACAACGGGCGCACGGACCGGCTGCTGCTGGCCATCGTGCTGCTCGCGGTGATCGGAAAAATTACGGATGCCCTGCTGGGCCTGGCTGAGAAATGGGCGGTGAAACGATGGGCGTAACAGTGACGGAAACCTGCGAGCAGGCCCCGACGACGGCGGTCGCCACGGCGGCGGCGGCCCCGATGTCCGAGGCCGAGCGCATCGCGTTCTGGGAAGAAGCGGCGCTGCGACTGGACTGGGCGGACGCGGACCCGGACGGCGGACCTTCTGGGGCCGGCAAGCCCTGGCACACGGCCCACCACCGCATCCCGGCTGACGCCGGCGCCGGCACCGGCCCTGACATCCGCTGGTTCGAGGGCGGGAAGCTGAACGTCGCCTACAACTGCGTGGACCGCCATGTCGCGGCCGGACGCGGGAACAAGGTGGCGCTGCACTTCGAAGGCGAGCCGGGCGACCGCCGCACCATCAGCTACGCCGACCTGCAGCGCGAGGTGTCCAAGGCGGCCAACGCCCTGCTGGACCTCGGCATCACCAAGGGCGACCGGGTGGTCATCTACCTCCCGGTGATCCCCGAAACCGTCATCATCACGCTCGCGGTGGCGCGGATCGGCGCCATCCACTCGCTGGTGTTCGGCGGATTCTCCGCCGAGGCGCTCAAATTCCGGGTCGAGGACACCGGGGCCAAACTCCTCGTGACCACGGACGGTCAGTTCCGCCGCGGCGTGGCCGTCCCGGTCAAAGACAACGCGGACGCCGCTGTCTCCGGGGACAACGCCATCGAGCACGTGCTGGTGGTCAACCGGACCACCCCGGCCGACGAACTGGCCACCGTCCCGATGACCGCCGGCCGCGACGTGTGGTGGCACGACGCCGTCGGGCACGCCTCAGACGTCCACGAACCGGAAGCGTTCGACGCCGAGACGCCGCTGTTCATTATGTACACCTCGGGCACCACCGGCAAGCCCAAGGGCCTGGTCCACACCTCCGGCGGCTACCTCACGCAGGCGTCCTGGAGCTTCGAGCACCTGTTCAGCAACCCGGACCCGGCCCTCCGGGACCAGGACGTCCACTGGTGCACGGCAGACCTCGCCTGGGTCACCGCGCACACCTACGAGCTCTACGGTCCGCTCTCCAACGGCGCCACCCAGGTCATCTTCGAGGGCACGCCCAACACACCGCACCCGGGCCGGCACTTCGAAATCATCGAACGCTACCGGGTCACGCAGTACTACACCGCGCCCACCCTGGTCCGCTCGCTGATGGGCTGGTTCCCCGACGGCGTCCCGGCCAGCTACGACCTTTCCTCGATCCGGCTGCTCGGCACCGTCGGCGAGGCCGTCAACCCGGAGGCCTGGCGCTGGTTCAGGGAGAACGTCGGCGCCGGCACCGCCCCCGTCGTGGACACCTGGTGGCAGTCCGAAACCGGGGCCACCATCCTCTCCCCCGCCCCGACCGACACCGAGTTCAAGCCCGGCTGCGCCGCACGGCCGTTGCCAGGCGTCGGCACCCGGATCGTGGACGAGGCCGGCAACACCGTCCCGCCCGGCGTCCAGGGCTTCATCGTGGTGGACGCCCCCGGCCCCGCCATCGCCAGGACCGTCTGGGGCAACCCGAAGCGCTACTTCGATTCGTACTGGCGCCAGTACGCGGCGCAGGGCTGGTTCCTCGCCGGCGACGGCGCCAAGTACGACGACGACGGCGACATCTGGATTCTGGGCCGGGTGGACGACACCCTCAACGTCTCCGGACACCTACTCTCCACGATCGAGATCGAATCGGCCCTCGTCTCGCACCCGGACGTGGTGGAGGCCGGCGTCTGCCCCGTCGCGGACCCGAAGACCGGCCACGCCATCGTCGCGTTCGTGGTCCCCACCCGCCCCCTCCCCTCGCAAGCTCGGGCAGGGAACCCTGCGGGCGTGGGCCCAAACTCGTTTGCTGAGGAGCTCCGCAACCACGTTGCGAAGGCTATCGGGCCGATTGCTAAGCCGCGCGACGTCGTCGTCGTTCCTGATGTGCCCAAGACGCGCAGCGGCAAGATCATGCGCAGGCTGCTGACCCAACTGTTCGAAGGCACCACGCTCGGCGACACCACCTCGCTCCAGAACGAACCATCCATCGCGGACATCCAGGATGTCCTGCGAACTCGAAACACCCAGAAGTAAGGACCACTCATGACTGACATCAGCAACGTCGCCCGTCTTTCCGAACCGCTCAAGTTCGCCTATTGGGTTCCGAATGTTTCCGGCGGCCTGGTGGTTTCCACGATCGAACAGCGCACCGGCTGGGACTTCGACTACAACAAGAAGCTGGCCCGGATCGCGGAGAACTCCGGCTTCGAATACGCCCTGACGCAGACCCGCTACGCCGCCTCCTACGGCGCGGACAAGCAGCACGAGGCCACCTCGTTCAGCCTGGCGCTGCTGGCCGCCACCGAGCGGCTCAAGGTGATCTCCGCCGTCCATCCGGGCATGTGGCACCCAGGGGTGCTGGCGAAATACATCATCACCGCGGACCACATCTCCAACGGCCGGGCCGCCGTGAACATCGTCTCCGGCTGGCTCAAGGCGGAGTTCGAGAACTTCGGCCTCGAATGGCTCGAACACGACGAGCGCTACGTCCGCACCGAGGAGTTCATCCGCGTCCTCCGCGGGCTCTGGACCGAGCAGGAGTACAGCCAGTCCGGCAAGTACTACAACATCACCGACTTCACCCTGCAGCCGGCCCCGGTCGACGTGCCGGGACGCGCGCACCCGGAGATCTTCTTCGGCGGCAACTCCACCGCCGCTCAGGCCACGGCCGGCCGGGTGGCGGACTGGTACTTCTCCAACGGCAAGGACCTCGAAGGGTTCAAGGAGAACATCGCAGGCGTGGTGGCCGCGTCGGGCGAGACCCGTCGCGGCACCGCTGGCGCCCTCCCCGCCCCCAGGTTCGGGTTGAACGGCTTCGTCATCGCCCGCGATTCCGAGAAGGAAGCCCGCGACACGCTCCGCGAAATCGTCGAAAAGGCGCACAAGCCCGCCGTCGAGGGTTTCCGCGACGCGGTCCAGGAAGCCGGCGCGTCCACCACGGACGGCAAGGGCATGTGGGCCGACTCGAGCTTCGAGGACCTGGTCCAGTACAACGACGGCTTCAAGACCCAGCTGATCGGCACGCCGGAGCAGATCGCCGAGCGGATCGTGGAATACAAGAAGATCGGCGTGAACCTGTTCCTCACCGGCTACCTGCACTTCCAGGAGGAGGTCGCGGCGTTCGGTGCGGACATCCTGCCGATCGTGCGCGAACTTGAGGCCGACCTCGCCCGGAAGCACGGCTCAGATCTTAACCTGTCCGGCACCCCGGTGGCTTCGGCCAGCGCAACCAACGGGCTGGTGAACGCGTAATGGCTGACCGCAAGTTTGGTTTCCGCACCCGCGCCCTGCACGCCGGCGGCACACCCGACGCCGAACACGGCGCCCGCGCCGTGCCGATCTACCAGACCACTTCGTTCGTGTTCAAGGACACCCAGGACGCCGCCAACCTCTTCGCCCTGCAGAAGTACGGCAACATCTACTCCCGGATCGGCAACCCCACGGTGGCCGCGTTCGAGGAGCGGATCGCTTCCCTCGAGGGCGGCATCGGCGCGGTGGCCACGTCCTCGGGCATGGCCGCGGAGTTCATAACCTTCGCCGCACTCACCCAGTCCGGCGACCACATCGTGGCGGCCTCCCAGCTCTACGGCGGCACGGTCACCCAACTGGACGTCACGCTGCGCCGCTTCGGCGTGGACACCACGTTCGTCCCCGGCACCGACCCGGCGGACTACGCCGCCGCCATCCGGGACAACACCAAGGCGATCTTCGTCGAAGTCGTGGCCAACCCGTCCTCGGAAGTCCAGGACCTGGCGGGGCTGGCCAAGGTGGCGCACGACGCCGGCATCCCGCTCGTCGTCGACGCCACCCTGAGCACCCCATACCTGGTCCGGCCGCTCGAACACGGGGCGGACATCGTGATCCACTCCGCCACCAAGTTCCTCGGCGGCCACGGCACCACCCTGGGCGGCGTCATCGTCGAGAGCGGCCGCTTCAACTGGGGCAACGGCAACTTCCCCACCATGACCGAACCGGTGGCCTCCTACGGCAACGTCTCCTGGTGGGGCAACTTCGGCGAGTACGGCTTCCTCACCAAACTGCGCTGCGAGCAACTGCGTGACATCGGCCCCGCCCTGTCCCCGCAGTCGGCCTTCCAGCTGCTGCAGGGCGTCGAGACCCTCCCGCAGCGCCTGGACGAACACCTCAAGAACGCCCAGGCCGTGGCCGAATGGCTCGAAGCCGACGAACGCGTGGCCTACGTAAACTACTCGGGCCTGCCCTCCCACCCGCACTTCGAGCGGGCGCGGAAGTACCTGCCGCTGGGCCCCGGCTCCGTGTTTTCCTTCGGTGTAAAGGGCGGCCGGGCCGCGGGCCAGAAGTTCATCGAGTCCCTGCAGCTGGCCTCGCACCTGGCCAACGTCGGAGACTCGCGGACCCTCGTGATCCACCCGGGCTCCACCACCCACCAGCAGCTCAGCCCGGAGCAACTCGACGCCGCCGGAATCCCAGAGGACCTGGTCCGGATTTCCATCGGGCTCGAGGACATCGAGGACATCCTCTGGGACCTGGACCAGGCGCTTGACGTCGCGTCTGAGGTGCCAGCCTCGGATGCGTCCGCCCGCGGCTTAGACACACCGCCTCGTTCCTCGGCGGCGCGATGCGCCGCTTCCGCGGACACATCAGAGGCTGTAGCCTGCACGATCGGAGCGAACTGATGACTGTTGACGAGCGTACCTGGACGGGGCCTTCCGCGCCGGAGCGGCTGACCCTGCTCCGCCAGGCGAAATCGATCGCGATTGTCGGTGCCTCGGACAAACCGTCCCGCGCGAGCTACTTCGTGGCGACCTACCTGCTGTCCTCCACCCGCTACAAGGTCTACTTCGTGAACCCGGTGGTGAAGGAGATCCTGGGCCAACCGACCTACGCCTCGCTGGCTGACCTGCCGGAGAGCCCGGACATCGTGGACGTGTTCCGCAAGCACGACGACCTTCCCGGGGTGCTGGACGAGGCCGTCGCCGCCGGCGCCAAGACGCTCTGGCTGCAGCTGGGATCGTGGCACGAGGATGTGGCCAAGGAAGCCGAAGCTGCCGGGCTCGACGTCGTGATGGACCGTTGCGTGAAGATTGAGCACGCCCGGTTCCACGGCGGCCTGCACCTGGCCGGCTTCGACACCGGGGTGATCTCCTCCAAGCGGCAGGTCCTCGCCTAAGCGGTCCGGCGCAACCCAGGTAGCGGTCCAGCGGCGCTGGACCGCTACCTGGGTTAAGGGAGGCGCGGGCTACCGGTCAGGAACCGTCGTCGGGAATTCAGGAATCGCGGGAACCGTCGGCAACGGGTGCTCCGGAAGGTCTTTGCCGTGCCCGCCGGGGAGCCCGGGCACCACCGGGCGCTGGGGCGGCGTCGGGAGCGCTCCGCCACGACCCACCGCGGGAGGCGTGGCGACGGGGCCCGGGCGACCCGGAGTCTGGATGTTTCCCTCATGCGACGGCGACGGCGACGCCGCCGCGGGCGTGCCGCCCGGGACCGGAGCAGCAGGGAAAGCCGGAATAGCATCCGGCGACGGCTGGACCGGGGTCTGCGTCGGTGCCGGCACTTGCGACGGGGTCGGCGCCGCCGGCTGGAACATGACACCGAGGGTGTGGCCGACGTGCTCGCGGAAGTCCTGGCTCGATGCGGCAACGGCGCCGGCGCCCAGGCTCATGGCACCCACCACGGCACCGCCGACCAGGGCCATTCGGCGCCTTTGCCCGCGGCGGCGGTCCGCCAGGCTACTGACACCGGCCGGAAGGGCCTCCGCGTCCGGCTCTGTCCCGCCCGCCACGGATGCCGAGCCGGCCGCCAGCAATGCTGCGAGGTCGGACCGGGGGGCGGGGGCCCGCTCCGGGACCAGGGCCTGGAGCTGCTCGAGGGTGCTGCGGAGTTCGGTGGCAGATTCGAGGCCGGAATCGCGGAGCATCGCCTGGATGCTGGCATCCTGCTGGGGGTTGCGCGTGCCGGTCATGATGCTGCGTGGTCCTTTTCGGTTACCAGTTCGCGCAGGGCACTGAGCCCGCGCCGCTGAAGCTGTTTGATGGCACCCGGGGTCTTGCCCATGATGCCGGCCACCTGCTCGATGGATAGGTCCGCGACGATCCGCAGGACCAGGACTTCCCGTTGCTCGTCGTTGAGCTGGGAGAGGATGTGGGAGAGGCCGCCGAGCGATCCGAGCGCCTCGTCCTCGGCCGAGGCGGCATACCGCGCGTCGGTCAACGGATCATATTCGGCGAGGTACGGTGTCCGTTCGGAACGCCGGTGGTGGTCGACCAGCCGGGCGTGGGCGATCGAGAAAATGAAGGTCCGCAAGCCCTTGTGGCCGCCGGTGACGTTTGCCAGTTTGGGCAGGACGTCGACGAAGACGTCCTGGGTCAGGGCCTCTGCGTCGTCAACGCCCTTGGCCCGGAAGTAACCAAGCACAGCGGGCGAGATCACCGTGTACACGGCGCTGAATCCTGATGGGTCGCCGGCTAAAGCTGCTGACAATTCGTCATCGCTTAGCTGGTCTGCCAAGAGGCTTCCTTCCGTTACCGCTGGGGGTGCGGCCACCGATAGCTTAGTGGCCGCACCCCGTCGCCTCCTAAGGGAGGCGTTCAGTACTTACTTGTCGAGCTTGGGCAGCTCGGCCGACGGCTTGGCCGGAACGGCGGGGACGGCCGGGACGCCCTTGGCGCCGGGGACGGCCGGGGTAGCGACGGTCACGCCGGCGTGGGCCTTGGCCTCGGCAGCGCCCTTGGCGTTGGCGGCACCGTCGACATCGACGCCGTCCTTGTCGGCGGAGACAGAACCTTCGGCGGAACCCTCGGTGCCCTCGACGTCGCCCTTGGCGTCGGCGTCGCCCTTGGCGTCGGTGTCACCCTTGGTGGCACCATCAACATTCGGGGTGGCCGGCAGAGCCGGGGTGGCCGGCACGGCGGGAACGGCAGGCTTGGCGGGCAGTTCCGGCGTTGCGGGAACAGCCGGCACGGCGGGAGTGGCGAGCGTAGCGTGGGTCACTTCAGCCTGCTGGGTGCCGGACAACTGGGCCGCGTTGGCCAGGCCGATTCCGGAGAAGCCTCCGACCGCGAGAATGGCGGCGCCGACAGCAATCTTGGTGGTCTTGCTAACACTCTTCATGAAAAACGAACATCCTTTGGTTGGTTGGAAGGCCGGCGGGCGCCTGATGGGGGCAGGCGCCTGCCGGCACTTACAGTCGAAGACCAGTCGGCGCCTGATGGGGGTAGGCGCCCGTCGGTCGTTCTCTACAAGGCCGGCCGTTCCTGATGGGGGGATCAGGCTCCGGGCGGCGCTTACAAAGGAGTAATCGCCGGGGCACCCCGGAAAGTTACGCAGCAATCGAAAAATTCTTCTTTTTCTTTTCTGCTGCCTGCCGCCCGTCCCACCCGCTGCCTAACGACGACGGCGGCGGGCCGCCCTTCCGGGTGACCCGCCGCCGTCGTGCGTCAGTGTGCGAAGCGTCAGTCGTTGATCAGATCGTTGATCACGATCGTCTGGTCACGGTCCGGACCAACACCGATCGCCGAGAACCTGGTGCCGGAGAGCTTCTCGAGCGCCAGGACGTAGTTCCGTGCGTTTTCCGGCAGGTCGGTCAGCGTGCGGGCGCCCGTGATGTCCTCGGTCCAGCCCTCGAAGTACTCGAAGATCGGCTTGGCGTGGTGGAACTCGGTCTGCGTCATCGGCATTTCGTCGTGCCGGACGCCGTCGACGTCGTAGGCCACACAGACCGGAATCTGCTCGATCCCCGTGAGCACGTCGAGCTTGGTGACGAAGTAGTCGGTGAACCCGTTCACGCGGGAGGCCTGGCGCGCCAGCACGGCGTCGTACCAGCCACAGCGGCGCGGCCGGCCGGTGTTGACGCCAAACTCGCCGCCCGTCTTCTGCAGATACAGGCCCATGTCGTCGAACAGTTCGGTGGGGAACGGCCCGGCGCCCACACGGGTGGTGTACGCCTTGATGATGCCGATGGAGCGGGAGATCCGGGTGGGGCCGATGCCGGAGCCCACGGAGGCGCCGCCGGCCGTCGGGTTGGAGGACGTCACGAACGGGTAGGTGCCGTGGTCGACGTCGAGGAACGTGGCCTGGCCGCCCTCCATGAGGACCACCTTGCCCTCGTCCAGGGCCGTGTTCAGCAGGAAGGTGCTGTCGACAACCAGCGGGCGGAGGCGTTCGGCGAAGGACAGGAAGTAGTCCACGATCTCGTCCACCTCGATGTCCCGGCGGTTGTAGACCTTGACCAGCAGTTCGTTCTTCTGCCGCAGTGAGCCTTCCACCTTCTGGCGCAGGATGGAGGCGTCGAAGACGTCCTGGACGCGGATGCCGAGGCGCGCCACCTTGTCCATGTAGGCCGGGCCGATCCCGCGGCCGGTGGTACCGATCGCGCGGCTGCCCAGGAACCGCTCGGTGACCTTGTCCAGCACCTGGTGGTAGGGCGCCACGAGGTGGGCGTTGGCGGAGACGCGCAGTCGGGAGGTGTCCGCACCGCGGGCCTCGAGGCCGTCGATCTCCTGGAACAGCGCTTCGAGGTTGACCACGCAGCCGTTGCCGATCACCGGGACCGCGTTGGGGCTCAGGATGCCGGCCGGAAGGAGCTTCAGCTCATACTTCTCACCGCCCACGACGACGGTGTGCCCGGCATTGTTGCCACCGTTGGGCTTGACCACGTAGTCGACTCGGCCGCCGAGCAGGTCGGTGGCCTTACCTTTGCCTTCGTCGCCCCATTGGGCTCCGACGATCACGATTGCTGGCATGGGATCCTCCCCCATTCGTTCGGGCCGAATTCCGGGTGGTTCACCGAAGTGATCCCCGGAAGTCAGCGCCGTTCATGAGAATGCCCCGCATCTACCGCTGTGCTCTTACCATCAACGCCAGAGTCCGGGGCTCTTACCACCCAAGTTTAGCCTGCGGACCAGCGGACGTGTTCAAATTGGGTTTTTGAGCCTACCGTCCGGAATACGCAGCCGAAAGAAAACTCCATGGACTCTCCCCACGACAAGGACCGGTTCCGGTCCCGGCTGAACCTCCCTGGGGGAAAGGACCGGATCCTGCTGGTGGTGGCGCTGGGAATCCTGAGTGCCGTCAGCCCCATGGCCACCGACATGTACCTCGCGTCCATGCCCGGGATGGCGGAGTACTTCCGGACGCCGACTTCCGCAGTCCAGCTCACCCTGACCACCTACATGGTCGGGATGGCCGTGGGACAGTTCCTGCTGGGCCCCATCTCCGACGTCGTAGGCCGGCACCGGCTGATGGTCGCGGGGAATGTGCTCTTCCTGCTCAGCTCCGTTGCGACCGCGCTCGCTCCCAGCATCGAACTGGTACTGGCCTTGCGCACGCTCCAGGGCGTCGCCGGTGCCGCCGGCGTGGTGATTGCCCGGGCCGTCGTCTCGGACCTGGCCACCGGCCCGGCGGCCGCCAAGCTCTACTCAACGCTGGCGACAGTTACCTCGCTCGCCCCCGTCGTGGCGCCCCTGCTCGGTGGGGTGATCGCCACCGTGGCGCCGTGGCAGGCTGTGTTCTGGGCGCTGACCGGCTTCGGCGCGCTGATGCTGGCGAGCTCCGTGCTGGTGGTCCCGGAAACCCTGCCGCCGCACCGGCGACGCCGGGGCGGCGTTGGAGCGGTGGTGGAGGCCTCGTGGTCCGTACTGCGCAACCAGTCCTTCATGGCCTATGCGCTGGCGTTCGGTTTCACCTTCGGGGCCTTGTTCTCCTACATTTCTGCGTCGTCGTTTGTAGTGCAGAATGTGCTCGGTTATTCGGCGATCGGTTATTCGGTAATTTTCGCGGTCAATGCCTGCGGGATGATTCTGGCTGCGCTAATAAACACCCGGCTGGTGGACCGGCTGCCACCCGGCGTTATCCTGCGCACGGCGGTCGCCGTAATGTGTGCCGTCAACGTGGTGGGACTGGCACTTATTCTGGCAGGAATCACCGGCTGGACCACGCTCCTGCATTTGTTCCTCATCCAGTCCTGCATCGGCTTCATCATGGGCAACGCGACGGCCCTGGCCCAGGAACGCGTCCGGGGCCGGGCCGGAGCCGGATCCGCCGTCCTGGGGCTGGTCCAGTTCCTGTTGGGCGGGCTCGTCTCCCCGCTGACCGGTGTCGCCGGCCAGGACAACGCCATCCCGATGGCCGTCTCCATGGCCGTGTGCTCGGTCCTCGCGGTCGGCGCCGCGGCGGCCGGGCGTCGGCTGACCCGCTGAGGAACCGTCCGGCCGACGCCGGGAGTCGACACAATCCGCCGCCGGCTTGCGACTTCCCCGGCCCTGCATTTGACTGAGACTGACCATCCCGAGCGGCCGAGGGACCTGGACCGTTGACGCCGCAGCAACCCGGCCGGCCCCTGCCCGCTTCCCGCGGCACGGTGACCGGCCACGGTGCTACCGCCAGGACCGATGGAAGGAAACCACGCCATGCCCCAGAATACCGACCACATCCGCGTCACCCACGCCGGCTCGTTGCCCCGCACGCCGGAGTTGATCGCCGCGAACGAGGCGAAGGAAACCGACGGGATCACCCCCGAGTTCCTGGATCTGTTGGAGACCTCCGTGGTGGACGTCGTGCAGCGCCAGAAGGACCTGGGCATCGACATCCCGAACGACGGCGAGTACGGGCACACGATGTCCAGCTCGGTGGACTACGGCGCCTGGTGGAACTACTCCTTCTCCCGGCTCGGCGGCCTGGAAGCGACGGACGTGGACCGCTGGGCCGACGCCAAGGTCCACCGTTCCTCGCCGGGCCACGTCGTCCTGACGTCCTTCCCGGACCGCCGCGACCGGCAGGCGTTCAGCGACGCCTACAACGACCCCTCCTCCGGGATCCTGGCCCACCGCAAGAGTGTCACGCAGCCCAAGATCGCCGGGCCGCTGACGTACACCGGGCAGGCGCTCGTCGCCTCGGACATCGCCAACCTCAAGACCGGCCTGGCTGCGGCCGGCCTCACCGAGGGGTTCGTCGCCTCCCTGTCCCCCGGCTCCTGCGCCCGGGTGGCCAACGAGTACTACCAGAGCGACGAGGAACTCCTGTACGCCTGCGCCGATGCCATGCGCGAGGAGTACAAGGCGATCATCGACGCCGGTCTGACGGTCCAGCTCGATGATCCTTCCCTGGCCGAAAGCTGGGACCAGATCAACCCGGAGCCGAGCCTTGAGGACTACCTGAAGTTCATCCAGCTCCGGGTCGAAGCGACCAACTGGGCGCTGCGGGACCTGCCGCAGGACAAGATCCGGCTGCACGTCTGTTGGGGCTCCTGGCACGGCCCGCACACCACGGACATCCCCTTCGCGGACATCATCGGCTCCGTGCTGCAAATCAACGCCGGCGCGTACTCCTTCGAGGCGGCCAACGTGCGGCACGAACACGAATGGCGGGTCTGGCAGGACGCCACACTGCCCGAGGGCAAGTCGATCATTCCCGGCGTCGTCTCGCACGCCACCAACGTCGTGGAGCACCCGGATCTGGTCGCGGACCGGATCGTGCGCTTCGCGGAGCTGGTGGGCCGCGAGAACGTTATTGCCTCCACAGACTGCGGGCTCGGCGGCCGGGTCCATCCGCAGATCGCCCTCGCCAAACTCGAGGCGCTGGGCGAAGGTGCCCGGCGCGCCAGCAAGCGGCTCTGGTAGCCGGCCACGGCCCCTGACCGGGCATTTCGCGGGGCTTGATAGACTGGTAATGACCGAACACGAATCGGTCCACACCACATTTTCAAACCACACCGGCCAAAGAGTGCCCCTCCTTTGGCGTGCCCGCGGCCGGTCTGGCAGCTTTACCAATCCCGCAGGAGACCCAGCAATACATGACAGCCCTGGCCACAGAAAATTTCCGCGAACAGCTCCTCAGCCGCCGTTACGAAGCTAACGTCGCGCCGGTCAACGAACTGTGCGACGCACTGCAGGCCAACAAAGCTGGCACCACGGTCCCCTACGTGGATCCCCTCCACGACATCGATGAATGCCGCATCATCAGCCTGCACTCCAACATCGGGACCGCGGATCCGTCCGGTTTCATCACCCCCGGCGACGACGAAGCCGTCACCCGGATGCTCGGCCTGCAGTGGAAACTGGGTCTGCGCCCCGAGTTCGTGATGCCGTGGAACGTCCACCCGTGGCACGTGCCCGGCGAACCGAACGGCAAGTTCACCCCGGACCAAATCTCGGCCGGCCTGAAGCCCCTGCTGAAATTCCTCGCCCTGGTCCCGCGCGCCTCCGTGATCGTGGCGCACGGCACCGAGGCCAACCGGCTGGCCAACCTGCTCCTCAAGACCGAGGTGCCGATGATCTGGCGCCGCGGCCTGAAAACGTACAAGGTCCGCTCGCTCAGCGGCCGCGCGTTCGCGGGCACCCCCGCCCGCCAGGAACAGTACCTCGAGGAAATGCGCGTCGCGTACGCCGACGCCATGGCCCGCACCGGACTGGCCAAGGCCAACTGACCCCACCCACCACGCAACGACGACGGCGGGCGCCCACCGAAAGGTGAGCGCCCGCCGTCGTCCCCACCCGCTCCCTAGCCTCGCAAGCTCGGCCAGGGAACCCTGCGGGCGTGGGCCCACTTGATTAGGAGCCTTCGATGGCCGCCTTGGCGGCGGGGTCGGAGTCCTTGAGGAACTTCTCAATCCGCTCCGGCTCCTCGGCCTCGCCGATCGCCGCGGAGGCGCGGCCCAGCGAGTACAGGGCACGCAGGAAGCCGCGGTTCGGTTCGTGCTCCCACGGGATGGGCCCGACGCCGCGCCACCCGTTGCGCCGCAACGAGTCCAGGCCGCGGTGGTAGCCGACCCGCGAGTACGCGTAGGAATCGATGGTCCGGCCCTCCGCCCAGGCCTCCTCGGCCAGGACGGCCCAGAGCAGCGAGGATGTCGGGTGCTGCGCCACCAGATCCAGCGCCTCCTGCCCCGCCTCCAGGCCGGCGTTGACCTCGGTCTCGGCGGGGAGCAGCGTGGGCTCGGGGCCCATCAGGTTCTTGCGGAATTCGTCCGACACGGCTAGAACGTCTTGCCGGTGGAGCCGAGCTGCTGGGCTGCCTCGACGACGCGGGCCGCGAGGCCTGCCTCGGCGGAGGCGCCCCAGACGCGGGGATCGTAGAGCTTCTTGTTGCCGACCTCGCCGTCGACCTTCAGCACGCCGTCGTAGTTGCGCAGCATGTGGTCCGCGACCGGGCGCGTGAAGGCGTACTGGGTGTCGGTGTCGATGTTCATCTTGATGACACCGTAGGAAACGGCGTCCGCGATTTCCTTCTCGGAGGAGCCGGAGCCGCCATGGAAGACGAGGTCGAAGGGGTTGGGCTTGCCGATCTTGGCGCCAACCTGCTCCTGGATGTCCTTGAGGATTTCCGGGCGGAGCTTGACGCCGCCGGGCTTGTAGACGCCGTGCACGTTGCCGAAGGTCAGGGCCGTGATGTAGCGGCCGTTTTCGCCGGAGCCGAGGGCATCGATGGTGGCCAGGGCATCCTCGACGGTGGTGTACAGCTTGTCGTTGATGGCGTTTTCGACGCCGTCTTCCTCGCCGCCGACGGTGCCGATCTCGACCTCGAGGATCATCTTGGCGGCCGCGGTGCGCTCGAGCAGCTCACGGGCGATGCGCAGGTTTTCGGAGAGGGTCTCGGCCGAGCCGTCCCACATGTGCGAGTTGAAGAGCGGGTTGCGGCCGGCCTTCACCTCGGCCTCGGAGGCGGCGAGCAGGGGCAGGACGAAGCCGTCCAGCTTGTCTTTGGGGCAGTGGTCCGTGTGCAGCGCGATGTTGACGCCGTAGTTCTTGGCGACCTCGCGGGCGAACGCGGCGAAGCCCAGGGAGCCGGCCACCATGTCCTTGGTGGAGGCGCCGGACCAGTAGGCCGCACCGCCGGTGGAGACCTGCACGATGCCGTCGGATTCGGCCTCGGCGAAGCCGCGCAGCGCGGCGTTCAGGGTCTGGGAAGAGGTGACGTTGACGGCCGGGAATGCGAAGCCGCCCGTCTTAGCGCGGTCGATCATCTCGGAGTAGATCTCTGGGGTTGCAATGGGCATGCTGACTCCTTAAGTGAATTTCGTCTGCGGGCTGGGTTGACCCTGGAGTGAACCTCGTCGGCTACGCACCATCCTAGCCATTCCTCTCCCACCGCAGTGGTTCCGGTCACGCAGGCCTGTAACACGGCCCGCCGCTCCCCTTCGTCGAGGCGTAATCTCGCGGCCGCGGCTACCCCGGGAGCTGGTTGAAGACGTGCCGGCGGATCCAGGCATGCATCGCGATCGCGGCGGCGGAGGCGGCGTTCATGGACCGGGTGGAGCCGAACTGTTCGATGGACAACGTGTCGACGGCGGCGGCGTGGACTTCCGGGGTCAGGCCCGGGCCCTCCTGGCCGAACACCAGCACGCAGTCCCGGGGCAGCTCGTAGGTCTCCAGCGGAACGGAGTCGGGGAAGATGTCGATCCCGATGATGGCCAGCCCCTCGCCCTGCGCCCACGCGACAAAGTCGTCCACGGTGGGGTGGTGGCGGACGTGCTGGTAACGGTCGGTGACCATTGCCCCGCGGCGGTTCCACCGGCGTCGTCCGATGATGTGGACTTCCTTGGCCAGGAAGGCATTGGCGGTCCGGACGACGGTGCCGATGTTCATGTCGTGCTGCCAGTTTTCAATGGCGATGTGGAAGTTGTGGCGCCGCGAATCCAGTTCCGCCACGATCGCCTCGTGCTTCCAGTAACGGTACTTGTCCACCACATTGCGGCGGTCACCGTCCGCCAGCAGGTCGGGGTCCCAGTGCTCGCCCGCCGGCCACTGTCCCTGCCAAGGCCCGACGCCGACCTCCGCCCTGGCCTCCGCCTCACCGTCCGGAGCGGCCGCGGTTCCGGCGGCAAGTTCGCTGGGAGTCTCGGGTTCAGTCACGACTCAACATTAGACTGGGAGCGGAAGCGGGACACTATCGGCGGCACTAGCGGCGGAGGACACCATGGCGAACCATCACGAAGAGCACGGTACGGACCGGCGGTCAGACTCGGACGACGAGCGTCCCACGTCCTCGCTGTACCGCAGTGGCCAGGAAATCGAGTGCTGGCTGACGGACATGGACGGGGTGCTGGTCCACGAAAACCAGCCGGTCCCGGGCGCCTCGGATCTCATCCAGCGCTGGGTGGACACGTCCAAGCGGTTCCTGGTCCTGACCAACAATTCCATCTTCACCCCCCGCGACCTCGCCGCCAGGCTGAAGAGTTCCGGACTGGAAATCCCGGAGGAGAACATCTGGACCTCGGCACTGGCCACGGCCCAGTTCCTCAAGGACCAGGTGCGCGGCTCGGACTCCGGCAACCGCGCCTACACGATCGGCGAGGCCGGGCTCACGACGGCGCTGCATGAGGCGGGCTTCATCCTCACCGACCAGGACCCCGACTTCGTGGTGCTCGGCGAAACCCGGACCTACTCCTTCGAGGCGATCACTGCGGCCATCCGCCTGATCCTGGGCGGCGCGCGCTTCATCGCCACCAACCCGGATGCCACCGGACCCTCCAAGGACGGCCCGACGCCCGCTACCGGCGCGATCGCCGCGCTCATCACCAAGGCGACCGGACGTGAGCCCTACATTGTGGGCAAGCCGAACCCGATGATGTTCCGCTCGGCGATGAACCGGATCGACGCACATTCGGAAACCACCGCCATGATCGGGGACCGGATGGACACCGACATCATCGCCGGCATGGAGGCGGGGCTGCACACCGTGCTGGTGCTCAGCGGCATCACCCACCGGAACGACATCGCTGCCTATCCGTTCCGGCCCAACCAGGTCCTGAACTCGGTCGCGGACCTGCTGAACCAGGTTTGAGCGGGACGGCCGGGACCGCCCTGCGGCCTTAGTAGGCGATCTTCTTGCCGCCGCCCGAGGGCAGCGGCAAGAACTCGTCCTGGAGCTGTTCGATGAGCGGCCGGTAGACGAACGGACTCCATTGCGGGCTGGCGTGCGCGGGCCGGGCACCGTCCGTCCGCAGCGAATCCGAGACCATGTTCGCCTTGAACCGCAGCATCCAGGCGTCCCGGGCCGTCTCGTAGCTCACGGTATCGTCCGCGGGGTTGCCGATGAACGCCATCTTCGCGTCCCCGAGCTTGCCGACGAAGCGGTTCAGGTCGAAGTGGTAGATGTACGCCGATTCGGTCTGGATCAGCACGCTGGACGGGGCGATCGGCGACAGCTGTTCCAACGTCTGGTCCAGCACCTGGCCCCAGCTGCGCTCGTGTTTGTTGAGCACCCGCTCGCCGAGTTCGTAGCCGCCGCGCAGCACAGTGGGGAACCGGAAGCCGCTCTCGTAGAGGAAAACCACCCCCTCGAACCAGCTCTGGTCCAGGACGTCGTACCGGCTGGACGGGCTGGAGTCGAGCAGGATGAACGCCACTTTGACGCCGTGCAGTTCCAGCAAGCGGGCGGCGACCTGCACCGCGACCATCCCGCCGAAGCTGTGGCCGTAGAAGTAGAGCGTGTCGAGCTGGTGCGCCCGGACATGCTCAATGACGGCGATGACGATCTTGTCGATGTCCAGGCCCACATTGGAATAGCCGACGGCGGCCAGCTGGCCGCGCTGGTTCAACGCACCGCGCAGTGAATTCAGGATCCATTGCGCCTCTTCCCAGCTGGTCTTGTACCCCGGAAAAAGGAACCAGCTGGCGCGGGGAAAGTACCGTTCGGCGACGTCGTCGGGCACCGTGAGGATCTTGTTTACCCGCCGCTCGGCCTGCACCCGACGGGTGAACAGCATATCCGCGGCCAGGACGGCGGCGCCGCCGGCGCCAAGGAGGAAGTTCCGCCGCGAGAACCGCTTGAGCTCCGCGGCGTGCCGAAGCACGCGGGCCTCGGCAGTCTCCGGCCCGCGCCGATCGTTTGCTTCCGTCTCACGCGGCACACCTCTACCGTAGCCAGTGCGGCGCACGCAGGAGAAAACTCCGGTTCGCAGGGGGTCGCGACGCTACTGCGCGTCGACGGGCATCCCAAATTCGCGCCGGGTGATCTCCAGGCGGATGTCCTCGTACTGGGCCAGGAGTTCCGAGGGCGCCCCGGCGTCCGGGTCGTCCAGCTTGCCGAAGACCGAGTCACTGGCGGCCAGCAGTTCATCGTCGGAGTAACGCGCCAGCGGACGGCTTCCGGAAGGATCGATCGAGGCCAGGAAATCTGCGGAAAGGTCCAGCGGCTGAAAGTCCCTGCCGAAGTCTTGGGCGATCATTTGCAGCTCGAGCGAAACGCCGGCGGCGCCGGTCAGGCTCCCGGCCACCTTGAGTCGGCCGGCCCCGCCGTCTATGGCGTTGAGGTCGTTACGCAGGCCGGCAAGGGCGCATGATTCCACGCACTGGGCCTGCGCCAGGTCGACGCGGATGTGGGAGCTGATGCCCATGCGGCGGATGCGCTGGATCAGCTGCATCAGGTCCTGGCGGGTGTCCTGGGTGAGGCTTCCGCGGACGTCGATCCGGATGAGGTCTGAGGCGACATCGAATTTAACGTGGGCGTTAAGAGATTGGTCCATAGGTACTCCAAAGAAAGTGTCTATGGCCGACGGCTCAACCTTCCTCAGCGTAACGGCAGGGTCGGGCGGGCACAAGTCGCAGCGCAGGATTATCCGGCAGCCTGCCGATCGGGCTCCTGAAAGTGCGTCTTGGTCTCCGAGCCGCCCACGGACTCCACCAGCGAGGTGGCGATGTCCCGCAGTTTTACATTGCCATTGCTCGACGCGTCGGTGAGGATCCGGACCGCCGCGTCCTGGTTGCAGCGGTTCTGGGCCATCACGATGCCGATCGCCATGTCGATGACAGTGCGGGATTCGAGCGTGGCCCGCAGGTTGGTCGCACTGTCCGTGTGCAGCGAAAAGCGCACGGCCATGCGGAGCGCCTGGGAGATCTGTCGGGTGTAGTCGCGCGCCCGGTCGGCCACATCGCCGTCGAACTTGTGCGCAACATCGGAATAGAGGTTCAAGGCGGCCTGGGCTTCGCCTTGAAGGTGGAAGGGCACCGACAGCACCGACCGCAGGCCGTGGGAGGCCACCGCGTTGGCATAGTCGGGACCCCAGCGGTCTTCGTCGAAGAGGTCCGGCACGTAGACTTCGCGCTCCTCCTGCGCTGCCGTCAGGCACGGCCCCTGGGCCAGCCGGTACTGGATCTCGTCCACTTCCCGCGCCGTGTCGCTGCTCCAACCGATGGTCGCCGCTTTCCGGTCCCGCAGCAGGGTGATCCCGCAAAGCGCGTCGTCACCCTCTCCGGCCACCTGGTGGGCGGAAAACCGGGCAAGTTCGTTGAGGAACTCCTCAAAGTCCGTGCTGTCGAGGATGAGGTTCTGGACCTGGTCGGCGGTACTGATGGGTGCCGGACTTAGGTCTTCCTGGGGCGGGAGCATAGCGCGTTTCTCCAACTACGGGGTACATGGCACCGAGGAAGGTGTCTGAAAAATGATAAGACATCCCCCAAAGCACCGTCCACACCCGCCCCGTCCGCTGGCGGCGAACCTTAGCTCAGGCCGAGTTCGTCCTTGCCGAAAGCGAACAGGTAGGGGACGCCGGCTTCGGCTTCGATCTTTTCTTTCGCACCGGTGTCGCGGTCCACGATCACGGCCACGGCCACGACGTTGCCGCCGGCCTTGCGCACGCCTTCGACGGCGGTCAGCGCGGAGCCGCCCGTCGTGGAGGTGTCCTCCAGGACCAGGACCTTGCGGCCCTCCACCAAGGGGCCTTCGACCTGGCGGCCCATGCCGTAGGACTTCTGCGCCTTGCGGACCACGAAGGCGTCCACGGGGCGGCCGGCGTCGACGGCGGCGCGCATGACGGCGGTACCCACCGGGTCAGCCCCCATGGTGAGTCCGCCGGCGCACTCAAAGTCGATCCCGGCGTCGTCCAGCAGGGACAGCATGACCTGGCCGACGAGCTTGGAGGCCTCGTGGTGCAGCGTGATGCGGCGCAGGTCGATGTAGTAGTCGGCCTCGGCACCGCTGGAGAGGATGACCTTGCCGCGGACGACGGCCAGCTCCTTGATCAGGTCCAGGAGGCGGGCACGGGCGGCAGCGGCATCCGCTGCAAGGTCACTGGTGGCAGTCATGGGACCCAGTTTAGTGGCTGGCCGTGGCCGGTCCGTGTGTGATTACGGGCCCGAGGTAATGACCGGCTAGGACTGCGGCTGCGGCCGGGCTTCGGCGCGCCGCGCGAACGCCGGCGCGTGCTCCGGCCGCGGCCCAAAGGCAATAAACCGGGGAATGATTCTGCGGACGGCCGGAACGTGCCGGGCCAGGAAGAGCACCGCGACCGGAATTTTGGTCCTTTTCCCGGTCATGATCGGGCCGAAGACGGCGCGGTGCATGAGCCGCTGAGCGGTCTGGACTATGACCGTGGGCGGACGCCGTCGCCGCTCGACTGCCTCGAGGTCTGCCGTGGTGACCCGGCCCCGGAGCAGCGCGGGTGCAAGGAGCTCCGATGCGGCGACAGCGTCCTGGATGGCGAGGTTGATGCCGACGCCGCCGGCCGGCGACATCGCATGCGCCGCGTCGCCGATGCAAAGCAGCCCGTTGATGTGCCATGAGCGCAGCCGGTCGAGGCGCACGTCGAGCCAGTGAAGTTCGTCGAGGGAATGGATGGCGTCAACGCGGTCGGCGAGGTCCGGGCGGAGCGCAGCGATCCGCCGTCGGAACCCTTCAACGCCCTCCGCACGGATCCTGGCATCGGTGCCCTTCGGGGCGAGGTAACCCATTTGGTAGTAGTCGTTCCGGGTAAGGGCCACCAGCGCTTCGCCCGGGCCGAACGCGGGCACCAGCCCGGCCACCTCACCCGCTTCGGCGGAGTGCCGGGGCAACCGGAACCACCAGGCGTCGAAGGGCACCGGAAACTCTTTCGGCGCCAGCCCGGCAGCGCTTCGAAGGGCGGAATGACGGCCGTCAGTGGCGACCACCACGTCGGCCAGGAGTTCCGCCTGCGCGCCGTCCGGGCCGCGGAGGCGGACGCCGCGGACACGTCCGCCGTCGCGGACCAGCCCGGTGGCCGTGTGGTTCATGAGCAGCGTGAATCCCGGCTCCTCGGCCGCAGCCGCCGCGAGGAAATTCAGGAAATCCCACTGCGGCATCATCGCGACGTAGTTGTACGGCGGCCGCAGGGAGTCAAAGTCGCCCATGGTCACCGGAGGCCCGTCAGGGACCGGGAAGACGACGCTCTTCAGGCGGCTCTGCGGCAACTTGCGGAACTCCTGGCCCAGGCCCAGTTCGTCCATCAGCCGGATCGTCGAGGGGTGCACGGTGTCGCCGCGGAAGTCGCGCAAGAAGTCCGCGTGCTTCTCCAGGACCGTCACCCGCACGCCGGCCCGGGCCAGCAGCAGGCCAAGCATCATACCGGCCGGGCCGCCGCCCACCACCGCGCACCCTGTCGTCTCCATGGCCATACGCTACGCCTCCGGGGGGTGTCCGCGGGAGGGGTTTTCGCGGCGGTTCTTAACCGGCGACGCCGGTCTGGCTGCCGGCAACAGTTGAGCCCGATTGACACGGCTGGCTAGGCTGTGAGGCATGCGTGAACTCCAGGCCAAGATCATTGAAGAAATGGGCGTGCTGCCCCGAATCGACCCGGCCGGGGAGGTGCGCAAGCGCGTCACGTTCCTCAAGGAGTACCTCAAGGCCAGCCACACCAAGGGCTTCGTCCTCGGCATCTCCGGCGGCCTGGATTCCTCGCTGGCCGGCAGGCTGGCCCAGCTGGCGGTCGAGGAGCTCGACACCGAGGGCGTAGAGGCAAACTTCGTGGCCGTCCGGCTTCCCTACGGAGTGCAGCACGACGAGGACGACGCCCAGGCGGCGCTGGACTTCGTTCGGGCCAAGACGGAATGGACCTTCAACATTTCGGCCGCGGTGGACGGCTTCGAGGATGAGTTCGAGAAGACCGTGGGCAACGGGATCTCCGATTTCCACAAGGGCAACACCAAGGCCCGCACGCGCATGATCGCCCAGTACGCCTTGGCCGGGGAGCATAACTACCTGGTAATCGGCACCGACCACGGGGCGGAGTCCGTGACCGGCTTCTTCACCAAGTACGGCGACGGCGGCGCTGACATCCTCCCGCTCTATGGCCTGAACAAGCGCCAGAACCGTGCCCTGCTGGCCGAACTCGGGGCACCCGCCCGGATCTGGGAGAAGGTTCCGACGGCGGACCTCCTGGACCACACGCCCGGCCGCACGGACGAGGAGGAGCTCGGCCTGAGCTATGACCAGATTGACGATTATCTTGAAGGCCGGGACATCCCCGACGCCGCCGCCGAGCTGATCGAGCAGAAGTACCTGCGGACGCGGCACAAACGCACCATCCCGGTCACCCTTTTCGACACCTGGTGGAAGCAGTAACCTTCCACCCCCGGACCGTTCCTACACCGGATTTGTTCGCACTCCGGTCACTTCCGGACCACCACGGTTCCCTTCATGCCCATGTAGTCGTGCAGGGCGCAGATGTAATCAAACTCGCCGGCCTTCGTGAAGGTCACCTTGAAGCTGCTGCCCGGCGGCATGAGGCCCGAGTTGAGGTCCCCTCCGCTGAACTGGTCCCGGTCCCCCAACGGCGCGAGGAAATTAGCCGGTTCGGTCCCGAAAGTTACGGTATGCGGGGCACCCATGCCGTTGTTGACGAACGTCACCGACTCCCCCACCCGGATCTCGATCTTCTGCTGGACAAACCTCATCACCATTGACGTCCCGTTGTCTGTCCCGGCAATCACGGTGTGGGGGCCCGCCTGATCCCGCGCCACGTCCCACTGCCGCTCTCCGTCCCGCAGAATGGTCCGCTCGCGCTTCTCGGACTGGTGGTCGTACTGCGACTGGCTGTACGGGTATTCCGTTCCCGCCGCCCGGACATGGACCGTGCCTTTCATGGCCATGCCGTGCACCAGGCAGTAGTAGGTGAAGTCGCCTTGGTTAGCGAATGCCAGGGTGTATTTCTTGACCTGTACGAATCCGCTGTCTGACACGTTCGTCATGACGCCGGAGGTGTAATAGGAATGCCCGTCATAGTCCTTGCCGCCCATTTGGGTGACGTCGGCCGGAACGGCGGGGTTGAAGGGCTGGGTGGAATCCAGGGACTGGCCTTCCGCCAGGAACGTCACGGTATGGATCTCTGCGGAGTTGGCCCGCCAGGTGACCTTGTCGCCGGCATTCACGTAAATGTTTTCCGGCAGGAACGCCATGCCCTGAATGGCCTGGTCTGAGGACTCGGACCCGACCAGGACCGTCCACGTCCTGGCTGATTTTCCGCCGTCCGCGGCGGCGGCACCACCGACGGATACCGGCAGCAGGACGGCGGCGATGAAAGCAATAAGAAGGCGCAGCAGACGCGGCGCGAGGTGGATTTCTGCTTGACGAGTCATCAGACTCATTCCTTTGTAGCTGGAGGAAACAGCCGGGAAACCGGCTTACGTTGTGCGCCGCCGTCGCAAATTACGACGGCGGTACGCTCCGGCCTGGACTGCGTCCGCCGTTTCTCCTTCAGCTCCAAGTCCCAGCATCAAGGCGGGGAAGTAGGGTTTGGGCAGACGCGCCGCCCGGACATTGGAGGAGGCGCGAATTCTGCGCATGCAGACCCGCGGCTGCAGTTCACATGGTTCTCCGATCCGGCCCGATTGTCGATACGCCCGGCAAAACTTCCCCGCTCAGCTGCCCTGGAGCTGCAGGGAGATCCGGTGCGCCTCGTCCATCAACAGGCGCCCCAGAAATTCGCGGCGGTCCTCGCGGAAGCGCTGTTCGATCCCGGTTAGGGACAGCGCCCAGGCCGGCCGACCTCGACGGTCGAAGACGGCGGCACCCATCCCCCAGCTTCCTTCCAGCACCAGGCCAGGGTTCACGGAATAGCCGGCCTGCCGCGTCGCTGCGAGGTTCGCGCGGACCTTCTCTTCGCTGTGGCCGGCGGCAAAGCTGCCGGCATGGGCAGTCCAGCCGGCCAGCAGCTCCTCCTGCTCCGCCGCCGGAAGGAACGCCATGATGGCGGTGCCGGCTGAGGCGACACCCAGCGGGAACCGGACCCCCTCATGCAGCACGAAGGAGCGTACCGGGAAGCTGCCCTCCTCGCGGAGCAGGCAGACCGTCTCGGCGCCGCGGCGGATCGAGAAGAAGGCGCTCTCCCCGGTTTGCTCGGCCAGCCGGCGCAGGCCGGGGCGGGCAATGTCCTCCAGCGGGAAGCGTGCCGAGGCCACCGACCCCAGCAGCAGGATCTCCGGGCCCAGCACCCAGTTGCCGCTGTGCGGGTCCTGGTCCAACAGGCCTTCGGCGGCCAGGGAGCTGAGCAACCGGTGCGCGGTGGGCCTCGTGAGTCCGGATTCGCGCACCAGTTCAACGAGCGGGGAGCCTTCCGGCTTCCGGCCCACGATCCTGAGCAGGGCCGCTACCCGGCTCACCACTTGGGCACCCTGGACAGGTGAAGGGTTCATCCTGTTTCCTCCGAAGTTTGCGATGGATTGCCTAAATCATCCACATTGTGGACAGACGCCAGCCTACCGTCCACACTGTAAAAACGGCACGAGGCGCGGCAAAATCATCCGTTGACAGTATCCTTTTCGGCACCGTAGGCTCCAGCAGCAGAGGAACGGTCCACAAAGTGGAATGCGTCAAAAGCTCAATGAGGAGATGCAAATGTCAAAGGTGAAATCCGGCGCGGCTGCCGCGCTGCAGGACGTGCTGCGGGACGGCATGACGCTCGCGGTCGGCGGCTTCGGCCTCAGCGGGATCCCGGCGGACCTGATCGAGGCCGTGCGGGACTCCGGGGTCAAG
>JAPLAM010000085.1 GCA_026393275.1 Arthrobacter sp. | reverse complement strand
TTTGGCAAGGTCGGACAATTCTGCCGTCCTTGGTGAGGGTGAGCGACGGGGGTTGAACCCGCGACCTCCTGGACCACAACCAGGCGCTCTGCCAACTGAGCTACGCCCACCATGTGCCCTGACGCACCATCCGGCGAACCGGTGGGTTGAAAAGGCAACGACAAATAGCTTACCTGCTGTTCGGGGATGGTTTTGCCAATTTCTTCAAATTCGCGGAAATTTTCCCCAAACGTGGTGGAGATTACTCCACGGGGGCCGTTGCCGGTTCGCCCGCGGCCGGCGCCGCGGCTGGCACGGCGGCCATGATCGACTTCGCGATCCGCTGCGCGGTGGCGGTGTCAGGACCCGGAGCCGGCACGAAGACCGCCTCCCGGTAGTAGCGGAGCTCGTCGATGGAGTCCTGGATGTCGCCCAGGGCACGGTGGCCGCCGAGCTTGGCCGGGGACTGGAAGTACGCCCGGGCGTACCAGCGCCGGGAGAGTTCCTTGATGGTGCTCACGTCGATCACCCGGTAGTGCAGGTGTTCGACCAGTTCCGGCATGTCGCGGACCAGGAACACGCGGTCGGTGCCCACCGAGTTGCCGCCCAGCGGGGCCTTCTTCGGGTCCGGCACCCATTTCTTGATGTACTCGAGCACCACCGCCTGCGCCTCGGCCATTGTCTTGCCGTGCGGCAGTTCGGCCAGCAGCCCGGAACGGGTGTGCATGTCCCGCACAAAGTCGTTCATTTGGGCCAGCGCGGCGTCGTCCGGTTTGATCACGACGTCCACGCCGTCGCCGAGGATGTTCAGTTCCGAGTCCGTCACCAGGGCCGCCACTTCGATGAGGGCGTCGTTCTTGGTGTCGAGTCCGGTCATTTCGCAGTCGATCCACACGATGCGTTCATTAGATATAGGCACCCGCCCAGCCTACCGTTCCGGCGCCGTTGAGCGGTCCGGTGCTAGGATTTCGGGTACGCGGCCCTCGGGTTTTTCCGGCGTGTCCGGGTGTCCCATGACATCGTAGCCGGCCGGATTTGGGCCAAAGCCAGCGGCCCAGGGATTCGGGCCAAAACCAGCACCACAACAGATTGGACGACCCTGAGATGACGGCGCCTGTACCTGCGGTGGCGGATTCGGCCGCCGGTAGGTCCCGCACCTCCCCAAAGGCAGCGGCTGCTGATGTGGACAACGCCCGTTCGCCGATCCTGTCGGGATTCCTTGGCTCAGTGTTCATGGCGGTCGGCTCGCTCGGCGTCGGCTGGCTGGCCCCGGTCTCCGAATTGCGGCGTGTGCCCCTGTTCATCTGGATGCGGACCGAGGCCGTCGGCGTCGGACTGAGCATTGTGCTCCTTGCCGTCGGCGGGATGCTCCTGGTCCGCGCGTGGCTCCGGCTGGGTCAGCGGGTGCGGACCTGGGGTGCCGGTGCCCGCAAAGCGACCCTGCAGGCGGTGGTCGCGTGGGGGCTGCCCATGATGTTCTCCGTACCCCTGTTCAGCCGCGATGTTTACGCCTACATCGGCCAGGGCCGCCTGATGGTCGAGGGCTTCAACCCCTACGAGAACGGCATCTCGGCGCTGTCGAACTACTTCCAGCTGGGCGCGGACAAGATGTGGACCGAGGCACCGGTCCCGTACGGGCAGCTCTTCCTGTGGATTGAGCAGTTCGTTGTCTGGTCCACGAACGTCCAGCCTGAGGCCAGCATCATGTTGTTCCGGCTCGCCGCTCTGGCAGGCATCGTGCTCTGCATCATCTACGTACCGAAACTGGCCGAACTTCACGGCGTTAACCCGAACCGGGCCCTGTGGCTGACCGCCGCCAATCCGCTGTTCCTCACCAATTTCATAGCCAGCGTGCATAACGACGCCCTGATGATCGGCTTGGCCCTCGCAGGTCTCTACTACTGCGCCACCAAGCGGGTACCCCTTGGCCTGGTCCTGGTCACGCTGTCCATCTCGGTCAAACCCATCACCATTGTGTTCCTGCCGTTCATCGGTCTGCTGTGGGCCGGCAAGAACGCCGGCTGGCCGCGCAAGTTCGTCTTCTGGGCCCTCACCGCGGGCATCAGCTTCGCGCTGCTCTACGCGATGAGCCTGGTGAACGGTTTCGGGTTCGGCTGGATCAACGGGCTGTCCGCGCCGGGCAGCATCTGGATCTGGTACGCGCCGGTCGGCCTGCTTGGGCTGATTGTCGCCTCGATCTTGAACGCCTTCAGCCTCGACGGCTGGGGGATGGCCAAGTGGGTGTACGACGCCGGGAAGCTGCTCGCGCTGGGCATCGTTGCCTGGCAGATCTTCCGCGGAGACTATGACCGCCTGATGCGCCGCCTCACTTTGGCCTTCGCCGCCGTCGTGTTCCTGGCGCCGATGATCCAGTCCTGGTACGTCGTCTGGCTCATCCCGCTGTTCGCGGTCACCGGCATCCGTGATGACTGGCAGGTGAAGGCGGTGTACTTCATGGTGTCCTTCTTCATGGTCTACGCCATCTCGGACCAGCTGGAAGTCTTCCCGTACCTGCAGACCCAGGACCTTGGCCTGGCGCTGGCGCTGGCCCGCAACGCGGCCGCGCTGATCGCCCTGCTCTTCGCCCTGTACCTGATCTTCCTGGATCCAAAAACCAAGCAGCTGTTCAGCAAACCGGCGGAGCCCGTCACCACCCGGCCGGTCATCTAAGCGTCCGCGGCCACCCCGGCCGCGTCGGAAGGAAACCTCATGTCCATGATCAAGAGCCCCGAAGAGATCGCCCTGATGCGCGAGGCTGGACGGGTGGTGGCGAACGCGCTGGCGCAGGTGCGCGAGGCGGCCGGCGTCGGGGTGTCGCTCAAGGAGCTCGACGGCGTGGCCGCGCAGGCCATTGCCGCGGCCGGCGCCACCCCGGCGTTCCTGGACTACCGCCCCCGCTGGGCCTCCGTGCCGTTCCCGGGCGTCATCTGCACCAGTGTCAACGACGCCGTCGTGCACGGCATCCCCAACGATTACCGGCTTGCAGACGGCGACCTGCTCAGCGTGGACTGCGGCGCCTTCCTGGCGGGCTGGTGCGGGGACGCCGCGATCAGCTTCATCGTGGGCACCGTCGATCCGGTGGACCAGGCGCTGATCGACGCCACGGACCAGGCCCTGGCCCGCGGAATCGAGGCGGCGCGGATCGGCAACAAGATGGGTGACGTGGCTTACGCGATCGGCGGGGCCGCGCGCCGGGCCGGCTACGGGCTGCTCGCGGACCACGGCGGCCACGGCATCGGCAGGACGATGCACGCGGACCCGCACGTGCCCAACGACGGCCGGCCGGGCCGGGGAATCAAGCTGACCGAGGGACTGGTCATTGCGATCGAGCCCATGCTGATCCTCGGCCGCAAGGACGATTACTACCACGACGACGACGAGTGGACCCTCCGCTCGGCCAACGGACGCCGGGCAGCCCACAGTGAGCACACCGTCGCGATCACCGCCGACGGCCCGGTCATCCTGACGTTGCCGTAGCGGACTGGGCCGGTAGCCGGCTACGAGCCGCGCCTCAGCGCCTCCGTGCCCCCCGGCCGGCCAGCCGGAGACGCTGACGATGTGTCGCAAGCCGCAGTTGAATGATGCGTGCCGCGCCGGCGATGGCCACCAGCACGCCTCCGCCGACAGCGGCGATGAAGAGAGCGATGCCCAGCGGCACCGACCCTTCGAGGCCAAAGAACTTCACCTGCACATATTCCTGGTTCTGCAGGATGAAGACAATAAGAAGGACCAGCACCACCAGCGCGCTGGCCACCGCGGCCCACACCATTCCCGCGCGGGTGACGCGCCGGTGTTCCGGTGCCGACGTCGGCGATTCGGGGACCTCGGTGCGGGGAGCTTCCTCGCGAGGTGCCACTGTGCCGACGGGAGACCCGGTGACAGGCGGGGTGCTCCCTGCCGGGCCGCCGGCGTCGTACGCCTGCTCGACGGACACGGTCGGGGCATCAGGCGCTATCGGGTGCGGCGTGGGCACGGCGGCGTTGGGATCCTGGGGATCGAATCCGCGGGGCGTCTGGGTCATGGCGGCCGTACCTTCCGGTTGCGGCGGAGCGCAGGCTTTCCCTGCTGCCCCGTCTGTCATCTCAATACTAAGCGTGCTTAGGACAAACCGGGCACGCGGTTCGCGGACACGGTGTGGCGAAGAGCCGCCGTGCCACCGTCGAAAGAGCCGGACTGTTGGCAGCAGGCGGGGGACGGTATAGCGTCACACTCAAGGGACGCCCCCGGCGGGCGGTTCGGCAGGGAGGCGCAGCTGTGACGATCGTCGATAACGCTGTCTACGTGGACGGGTACCGGACCGCGGACCCGGAGGATCTGGACGAGACGTACTTCGTGTTGCGGCAGCGCCAGGGGATGGCCTGGATCGGGCTGTACCGCCCGGACGCCGCGGAGCTTCGCTCAGTGGCCGAGGAATTTGACCTGAACCATCTGGCCGTTGAGGACGCGCTCGCCGGCCATCAGCGTGCCAAGCTCGAACACTACGGCGACACCCTCTTCCTGGTGCTGCGGCCGGCCCGGTACCTGGACGACGTGGAGAAAGTCCAGTTCGGCGAGATCCACATCTTCTCCGGCCCCGATTTTGTGGTCACCGTCCGACACGCGGAGTCGCCGGACCTGGCGCGGGTGCGCCGCCGGATGGAATCCGAGCCGGAGTTCCTGGCACTCGGTCCGGATGCCGTGCTTTATGCCATCCTGGACCAGGTCGTTGATGAATACGAGCCGGTGGCCGCCGGCCTGGAGAACGACGTCGACGAGATCGAGGATGACCTCTTCGCCGCCGATCCAGGCGTTTCCCGCCGGATCTATGACCTCTCGCGGCAGGTGATCATGTTCCAGCGCGCGACGGCGCCGCTGACGGCCATACTGCAGGCGCTCCGGGCGGGCAGTCCCAACCGGGTGCCCGGGCCCGACCTGCAGGACCACTTCCGGGACGTATTGGACCATGCCCTGCGTCTCAGCGAACGGATCGCAGCCTTCCGCGCCCTGTTGCAGAATGCGCTCGCGGTCAACGCCGCGCTTGTGGCGCAGCGGCAGAACGACGAAATGAAGCTGCTGACGGAGTCGAGCATCTCCCAGAACGAGCAGACCAAGCGGATCTCGTCCTGGGCCGCCATTCTCTTCGCGCCTACGCTCATCGCCTCGATTTACGGGATGAATTTCCGTTTGATGCCGGAACTTGACTGGCCGTTGGGCTACCCGATGGCGATGGGGCTGATGGTGGTCATGGGGTTGGTCCTGTACGTGACCTTCAGACACAACAAGTGGATCTGAGGGGCCGGTTTTTGCGCGGCCGCAGGGGAGGGCCAGCGAGGCTGATGGGGTGCGGCTCCGGCCTGCGGATGATCCGCGGCCAGAGCCGCACGCTGTGCCCCAGGAGGGAATCGAACCCCCGACCGGCGGATTAGAAGGCCGCTGCTCTATCCCCTGAGCTACTGGGGCACGCTGGCGTGCTGCCCGGCTGCTGCCGGGGACGCCTCAAGAAGTTTACAGTGCCGGGCACGTGCTGTCCGTCAGGGACACCCGGGCACTCCCCGCACCGACCCCGCACCGGCCCCGCAGCGGCCCCGCACCGGCCCCGGCCCGCCAAGGCGGGTCAGCTTATCCACATAGGGAAGTCCCGCACTCCCGGCCCTGCCGCCCGGGCGGGAAGCTGGGATTGCCTGCTAGGGCATGACCAATCGAGACAGGACAACCCCATGAACGACAGCATCACGGTCCGCGGCTTCGTCGCCACGGAGATTAAGACCTCGACGACGCCGGGTGGCGTCGCCACGGCGTCCTTCCGGCTGGGCTCGACCGGGCGGCGCTTTGACCGCTCCGCGAACGCCTGGGTGGACGGAAACACCAACTGGTTCACGGTGCAGGGATACCGCCAGCTGGCCGGAAACATGGGCTGCAGCATCAAGAAGGGCCAGCGCGTCATCATCGTTGGCCGGCTCAAGATGCGCAGCTGGGAAAAGGACGGCCGCGTCCATCATGTGGCCGAGATCGACGCCGAGTCTGTCGGCCACGACCTGATGTGGGGTTCGGCCAACTTCACGCGCACCGCCGGCGGAAGCCCGGTGCCTGGCCAGGACTTGTCGGCCGTCGACGGTAAGTACAGCGGTTCCGACTCCTCCCACGACGTTGACCGCGGGCCCAACGACGACGGCACAACTGACGGCGACGCCACAGACGACGAGCAGGATTTCGATGAGGAGACCGGCGAGCTGAAGGAGACCGCCGCCTGAGGCCGGGGACGCTGACTCCGTGGCAGAATTGCCGGGTGATACGGGCCCGGAGGAAGACAGAGCGACCGGCCCTGCTGTCTGTGCTCGGAGTGTTGGGTGTATTGCTGGCAGCCACCTCGGCCTGCTCGCCGGCCGCCGGTGGCAGCGGGGGAGGCGCGGTCGCGGGCGCAGTGGTCCCGTCCGCTCCTGCGTCAGCGGTGGCAGCCCGGCCCGAGGCGCCAGCCGCGGTGCCCGGTCCCGCCACGTCGGCGGCGAGGGCCCGCGTGGAGGCTGCTCTGGCGACGCTAACAGCCTCCGGATCCACACCCCGAACGGATCAAATCCGTGCAGCCATCGCCGACGCCGGGTTCCCGCCCGAGGCCATCGAAGTCACAGCCAGCCGAACGCCGACCGGCCTGGCAGCCGACGCGGTGGAGGCCGCGGTCCGGCAGGACCGGGACTGCGTCGTTGCCCAGTTGCGGAACGGCACAGTGGCCGTTACCGTTCTGCCCGTCCTGGCTGACGGCCGCTGTCTCGTCGGGCCGCCCGCTTAGCGCCCGGCCCAGGTGCGGCGTCGCTGAGACCCGCCGCTTAGACCAGTCCCGTGAACCGGTCGCCCGGCACCGGGTTGGAGGGCTCCGGAATGTGAGTTCTGCGCCCCGAGCCACTAGATTTGTAGGCATGGCGGAATTTATCTACACAATGACCAAGGCCCGTAAGGCTGTTGGCGAAAAACTTATCCTCGATGACGTGAGCATGTCCTTCTTCCCGGGGGCCAAGATCGGCGTTGTCGGCCCGAATGGTGCCGGTAAGTCCACCATTCTCAAGATCATGGCCGGCCTGGACACTCCCTCCAACGGCGAGGCCCGGCTGAGCCCCGGCTATACCGTCGGCATCCTGCTGCAGGAACCGCCGCTGAACGAGGACAAGACCGTCCTGGGCAATGTCCAGGAAGGCGTCGGCGAAATCTACGGCAAGATCCAGCGCTTCAACGAGATCTCCGAGGAAATGGCCAACCCCGACGCGGACTACGACGCCCTCCTCGAGGAAATGGGCCAGCTGCAGGAAGCCATCGACGCCGCCGACGCCTGGGACCTCGATTCCCAGCTCGAACAGGCCATGGACGCCCTCCGCTGCCCGCCGGCCGATGCCGACGTCACGCTGCTCTCCGGTGGTGAGCGCCGCCGCGTCGCACTCTGCAAGCTCCTGCTCCAGAAGCCGGACCTGCTGCTCCTCGACGAGCCCACCACCGAGTGGATCGCCGAAGTGGACCGCGGCCACCTCTACCCCTACGAGGGCAACTACTCCACTTACCTCGAGAAGAAGCGCGCCCGGCTGGAAATCCAGGGCAAGAAGGACGCCAAGCAGGCCAAGCGCCTCACCGAGGAACTGGAATGGGTCCGCTCCAACGCCAAGGGACGCCAGACCAAGTCCAAGGCCCGACTGGCCCGCTACGAGGAAATGGCCGCCGAGGCGGACCGGACCCGCAAGCTCGACTTCGAAGAGATCCAGATCCCGCCGGGCCCGCGCCTGGGCGGCTTGGTCCTGGAGGCCAAGAACCTGCAGAAGGGCTTCGAGGACCGCACCCTGATCGACGGGCTCTCCTTCACGCTGCCGCGCAACGGCATCGTCGGCGTCATCGGCCCGAACGGTGTCGGCAAGACCACCCTGTTCAAGACGATTGTCGGGCTGGAGCCCCTCGACGGCGGCGAACTGAAGATCGGCGATTCCGTCAAGATCTCCTACGCCGACCAGAGCCGCGGCGGCATCGACCCCAACAAGACCCTGTGGGAAGTCGTCTCCGACGGGCTCGACTACATCCAGGTCGGCCACGTCGAAATGCCGTCCCGCGCCTACGTCGCCGCCTTCGGGTTCAAGGGCCCGGACCAGCAGAAGAAGGCGGGAGTGCTCTCCGGCGGTGAGCGCAACCGCCTCAACCTGGCACTGACCCTCAAGCAGGGCGGCAACCTGCTGCTCCTCGACGAACCGACCAACGACCTCGACGTCGAAACGCTCAGCAGCCTCGAAAACGCCCTGCTCGAATTCCCGGGCTGCGCCGTCGTGGTCTCGCACGACCGCTGGTTCCTGGACCGGGTCGCCACCCACATCCTCGCCTACGAAGGCGACGAGGAGAACCCCTCCAAGTGGTACTGGTTCGAGGGCAACTTCGAATCCTACGAGGAGAACAAGGTCGAGCGTCTCGGCCCGGACGCGGCCAAGCCGCACCGCGTGACGCACCGCCGCCTCACCCGCGACTAGGTCCCGCCGGGTTAGTCCCGCCGGGCTAGTCCCGTCGGGCAACGGCAAAGGGTCGGCTCCCCTTGGGCGAGCCGACCCTTTTTGTCGTTCGTCAGCCGCGGTCGGCCTTGCGCATCTGGTGCTGCAGCACCTTGGTCTGAACGGCGCCCTTGACCTTGCTCTTGAGGTCCGTGGGCACCCGGATCATGCCCTCCTGGGCCACAGTGGCGACATGCCGGCCGTCCTGGCTGAAGATCTTGCCCGTGGCCAGGCCGCGTGCCCCCTGCGCGCTCGGGGATTCCTGGACGTAGAACAGCCACTCATCCACGCGGACGGGCCGGTGCCACCACATGGCATGGTCCAGGCTCGCCACGGACATCCCCGGGGTGATCCAGCTCAGGCCGTGCCGGCGCAGGACGGATTCCAGCAGCGTGTAGTCGCTCGCGTAGGCCAGCGCCGCCCGGTGCATCTGGGGGTCATCGGGCATCGGCCCGAAGGTGCGCATCCAGACGGCGTTCCGTGCTTCCTTGGCTCCCGTCGCGGACACGTACAGCGCCGGATCCACGTGGCGGATGTCAAAGGGGCGCTCGTAGGCCCAGTGCCGTGCCACCGGGTGGTCGTACTTGCCCAGCAAATCGGCCGTGCTCGGCAGCGATTCCGGGCCCGGTATTCCGGCCGGCATCTCCGCCTGGTGTTCGATGCCCTCGTCCTCGTCCTGGAAGGACGCAATCATCGACAGGATGGGCATGCCCTCCTGGTAAGCGTGGACCCGGCGCGCGGAAAAGGAACGGCCATCGCGGAGCCGCTGGACGCCGAACGTGATGGGCTTGTTGGCGTCGCCTGGCCGGAGGAAATAGCCGTGCATGGAGTGCACGCCCCGGCCCTCCGGAACGGTGCGGCCGCCGGCCACGAGGGACTGCGCGAGGACCTGGCCGCCGAAGACACGCTGCCGCGGCTGTTTCTGCGACGGACCCATGAAGATGTCCTCGTCGGTCCGTGCTCCCTCCAGATCGCCGAGGTCCAGGAGTTGGATGAGCGAGGAGGTGGGGTCCTCGAGGGGCATCGCCTGCATTCCGGCGTCGGCTTCAGTCATGGTTTGACTCTAGACGGCACCCCGGCACGGCTCAAAAGAGGCGCAGCCGGTAGAGTCGAGATTGTGCCTGACGTCCTCATCCAGCCCCTGCAGTTCACCGATCCCCGCGACCTCGCCGACCTGCGCACCTTTGCGACGCGGGCCAGGGCCGTTGACGACGGCGCCATCCGGCTGATTGCCGCCGGGCAGGTGCTCGCCGCCTACGTCTGCGTGCTCCGCCCCCGGCTGCTGGGTGAGTCGACGCCGACCATCCTGGGGCTCCGGACGGTGGCGCTGGCCGAACCGGCCGAGCTCGACGTCACCGTCCCGCTCTCCGCCGTGCTGGACCGCCTGGCCCGCGCGGGGGCCGACGACGTCGAATTTCCGGTCCCGCCGATGACAGTTACCGAATCGTGGGCCGGCGTCGGAGCTCCCCGCAGCGGATGGGAGCCGCTCGGCGTTCTGGCGGACCCGGTCCTGCGGCAGGCGGCGGAAGCCGGCATCGCCGAGATCGCCGCCATCATTCCGGACAAACCCGGTGCCTTGATCGTCAACAACGCCCGCGCCACCGTTTGGGGACGGCCGCTGCCCGACGCCGGGGGCGTGCCCGCCGGGGCGGCGTTCGCCGCGCTGACGCTGGGCTTCCTGGCCGACGGCGAACAAGGCCTTTTCCGCGCGGGCCGCTGGTTCCGGCTCAGCAGCCCCCGCGGACACGTCCTGGTCCGGGCCGGCTCGGAACTTTAGGCACTCCGGCGCGGGCGGGCGACCGTCGTGCCGGACTTACCCGCCGGTGTCAGCTCGTCCCGTCAGCTCCCGGTGACGGCCGCGAGCGTCACGGGTGTCGGCTGCCCGGCCCACGTGCCGGTCAAGGCCCGCGGGCCGGCCGGCTGCTCCGCCAGGTTGAGCCGCCGGACCACTAGCAGTCCCAGGTCACCGCTCCGGACCCGGGTTCCAGTGCCGCTGCTGCGGGCGGTCACGGCGCCGATAGCGGGCGAGGTCGCGTCCACCGGTCCGGTGACCTGGACGACGACGGATTCCGGGATCGCCTCGAGCCGTCCCTCAACGTCAAGATACTGCCCGGCCTGCGGCGTGCCCGTCCGGATGGCTGCGGCCAGGGCCGCCACGTACCCTGGATCGCCGCACGCGTCGTAGACCCACCTTTCGCCGAGGACCGAATGCTGCAGGGTGCCGATCAGGGACGCTCCGGCGTCGTGCAGGGGAGACCCGCGGTAGGTCAGGGGCACTTGAAAGACGGCGTCCGCCCCCGTGACCAGGATCGTCTCGATACCGACCTCGCCGTCCGGATCATCGAACCGGAAGGAGCCCGCCTTGCTAAGGGCAGCCCCGTGCGCGGTGAACCAGGGCTGCTGTGGCAGCCACCCTTCCAGGAGTTCCATCTTGGTCGGGTGCAGCTGAGCTTGATGAATGATCGCCATGAGGGCCAGCCTACTTGCCTCTCCATACCCGGCCGGGTATTCTGGATGCAGAAAGACCCCGGAGACATTCCCCCAAGTGCCTCCGGGGTCTTTCCATTTCCACTTCGGGCTCAGGCCCCTGACGGGCTGTTGACCATCGAGAGTGCGGCGCGTTCCATGTAGTCCCAGAGCGTGCCCTCGTAGAGCGGCGGAAGCTCCAGGGCGTCCACGGCGATGCGCATGTGGCGCAGCCACGCTTCCTTCGCTTCGGGCGTGACGCCGAACGGCTGGTGCCGCATCCGGAGCCTCGGGTGGCCGCGCTCCTCCCCGTAGGTGGTGGGGCCGCCCCAGTACTGTTCCAGGAACATCAGGAAGCGCCGCTTGGCTGGTCCGAGGTCCTCTTCCGGATACATCGGACGCAACAGCGGGTCTGTGGCGACGCCGTCGTAAAACACGTCGATCAGCTTCACGAAGGTCTCGTGGCCGCCCACCGCATCATAGAAGTTGTCCGTGTAGCCGGGCTGGCTGAATGGATCGTTCTGCATCAGCATTTTGGGCTGGCCCGGTTCGCCGGCTGCGGGAATCGTCATTTTTATTCTCCGGCCTTTTGCTGGGGTGCGGAGCCGGCGTCGTCGGCTGCCACGGCGTCGGGTGAAACGTAGGTGCCCTGTGAACGGTTGCCTACCCGCAGGATCTCGCCGTTGCGCAGGTACCAGACCGTCCCGTCCTCGGCCCTGACCCGGGTGATGCGCAGACCCATGGACTCAACGATTCCCACCACTTCGGAGGTTTCGATGACATCGCCGATCCCGTACTGGTCTTCGATCGTGATGAAGATGCCGGCCAGGAAGTCGCGGATCAGCTGCTGGGCGCCGAAACCGATGGCGACACCGAGAATACCGACGCTGGTGAGGAGCGGGGCGATGTTCACGTTGAGATTTTGCAGGACGTACATCACGGTGATGACGACGACGAGCACGCTCACCACGCTGTTGAGCAGCGACCCGATCGTGTTGGCGCGCTGTTCGCGCCGCTGATTGTCCAGGGCGCGCAGCGCCGGCGCCACCCAGCGGAAGTGCGGCTTCTTGAAGAAGGTGGTGCCGGCGGCAACGCGCTTGGTGATGCCGGAGATCACGAAGGACGCCACCAACCACGCGGCAACGCCGACTCCGATGCTGATCACGACACCCGGCAGGTTGATGGCGGAGATATCCGGCGCCGTGATGGGCGCGGCGGTGGTCAGGCTGTACATCGGCGGGGTTTGCTCCTCTAAGCGCGCCCGCGTTCGCCGGGCGCATAACACTCTGTTCACTTTCAACATTAGCGCCGTAGCGTTGCCGCATGCGCATCCTGGTCCTCGGCGGCACAGCTTTCCTGTCAGCAGAAATCGCCCGGCAGGCCGTCGCCGCCGGGCACGACGTCATGTGCCTGGCGCGGGGAACGGATACGTCGCCGCCGGACGGCGCCAGCTGGCTGCAGGCGGACCGCTCGCAGGGTCCTGCCGCCTATGCCGGGGCGAGCGGTGTGGGGGAGTGGGACGCGGTCTTCGAAGTCGCCAGGGACCCGCGACAGGCGCGGGAGGCGCTCGAAGCCTTGGCCGGCGGCACACGGCACTGGACCTTCGTCTCGAGCTGTTCGGTCTACGCCGACCAATCCGTGCCCGGCGCCGCGGAGGACGCCGCCGTGCTGGCGCCACTGGCAGCGAACGCGGATCCGACGGCGGAGAACTACGGCGAGACGAAATCCGCCATCGAACGTGCGACGGCGGACGTTGTCGGCGACAGGGCGCACCTGTGTCGGGCCGGGCTGATCGGAGGGCCGGGAGACGGCTCGGACCGCTATGGTTACTGGCCCGCTCGCTTTGCCCGCGACTCCGGCCCGGTCCTGGCTCCGGAGATTCCCGCAGATCCCACCCAAGTCATCGATGTCCGGGACCTGGCGGCCTGGCTGTTGATTGCAGCCGGAACCGGCGTGACCGGGGTGCTGAACGCGGTCGGCGACCCGGTCCCGTTTGCCGCGTACCTCGAAGAATCGCGGCGGCTGGCCGGGGGAGTCTCCGAGACCGTGCTAGCACCGGCGGACTGGCTCGCCGCCCGCGGGGCGAACTACTGGGCAGGACCGGACTCCTTCCCGCTCTGGCTGCCGCAAGGTCACGACGGTTTTTCCTCCCGCAGCAACGCCGCGGCCCGCGTGGCGGGTCTGCGGCTGCGGCCGTGGACCCGGACGCTGGCGGACAGCCTCGCGGATGAGCGACGCCGCGGACTCGACCGGGAACGGAAGGCCGGACTCAGCCCCGACACCGAGCGCCGGCTTCTGGGCGAATTTCGGGCAGAATTTCAGTCCGCCTGAGCGACGGCGCCAGGATCCGCTGCGTCCAAATCCACGGCGCCCAAATCCACGGCGGCTGTGGCCTCGTGCCGCACCGGGAAGTTGACGCTCCGGGCAATGAAGCACACCGCGTTTGCCCCCCGGTGGAGCTCGTCCATCAGTTCCTCGGTCACCGCGGCCGCCGTCGTCACACGGGGCTTGAGCGTCACGGACTCGAACTGGCCGCTGCCGTCCCGGTTGGTCCGCATTACGCCCTCGGCACGGTCCTCGTAGGCCGTCACCACCACGCCGTGCTTGACGGCGACGTGCAGGAAAGACAGCATGTGGCACTGCGAGAGCGCGGCCAGCAGCAGCTGCTCGGGGTTATAGCGCTCAGCGTCGCCGTGGAACGTGGGGTCCGCCGAGCCCTTGAGGACCGGCAGTCCGGGGATCTCGACGTCGTGGTCGCGGGAATAGCCCCGGTACGAGGTCGTCCCGCCGCCGAGGTTCCCGGTCCAGCGGACGGTCAAGGCGTAATGATGCTCGTCGAGGCTCATGCCGCCAGTCTAGCGGCGCCAAAACGGCAGGACCCCGGCGCCGCCAAGCGGTGCCGGGGTCCTGAACGGCGGGGGTCAGCCTTCCGCAGTGCCTAAACGTCCGCCGCGCGTGCGCGCAAGGCGCGGGCGACGCCGTCGCGGTTTTCCAGCATCATCCGGCGCAACGCCGCGCTGTCTTCCGGCAGCGACGCCAGGAACTCATCGGTGCGGTCCACCGTGGCCTGCGTGGTCAGCTGCGCCGGGTAGAGCCCGACGACGATCTGCTGGGCCAGTGCGTGGGTGCGGTCCTTGACGATGCCCGGGACGGACTCGAAGTACTTCCCGGCGTAGGGTTCCAGCAGCGCGGTGTCCAGCACCCGGGTGAAACCGGCGACCGCCGAACCCTGCAGCGCATTGGACAGATCGCCCTTGATCACAATCGACTCCCAGGCCGCCGCCTTGGCTTCGGCGGTGGGGATGGCAGCCCTGGCCAGGGCCGCCGCGTTCTGTCCGGTGGCGGTGTTGTCGTGCGCCAGCTCGGCGTTGATCTGCTCCTGGCCGGCCCGGCCGCCGACCACGAGGGACGCGATCAGTTCCCAGCGCAGGTCCTGGTCCACGGCGAGGCCGGGCAGCACCAGGGAGCCGTCCAGCAGGCCGGCCACCGTGTCCAGCTGGGACCCGCTGCGGGCCAGCAGGGCGAAGGACTTCACGAACTGCAGCTGCGCGTCGGAACCGGCCGGGACGCGGGAGGCAAGCTCCCAGAGCCGGTCGGCCGCGGCCGTCGCGGTTGCGTCCTTATGCTCCGCGGCGACGTAAAAGTTCAGCGTCGTCGCGAGCTGGCGGAGCTGGACCTGGATCACGGAGGAGTCGGATTCCTCGGCGATGTTGGCCAGGATCAGTTCCACGTACCCGCGTGCCGGGGTTTCGCCGTCGCGCGCCGCGTCCCATGCCGAACCCCACACCAGAGTGCGGGGGAGGCTCTGGCCGAAGTCCTTCAGGTGAGCCGTGGCGGTGGCGAGGGACTTAGGGTCGAGCCGGACCTTGGTGTAGGCGAGGTCGTCGTCGTTGATCAGGATCAGGTCAGGCTGCGCGAGCCCGGCCAGGGCCGGAACTGAAGTGCGCTCGCCGTCGACGTCGAGCTCCTCGCGGTGCACACGCTCCAGCTTCCCGGCGCCGTCCAGGTTGTAGAAGCCGACGGCGAGCCGGTGCGGGCGGAGGGTCGGCTGCGCCTCGGTGGCGGACTGCAGGATCGCGAAGGAAGAAATCCTGCCGTCCTCACCGACGGAGAGTTCGGGCTTGAGCGTGTTGACGCCGGCGGTCTCCAGCCAGAGCCTTCCCCACTGGTCCAGGTCGCGGCCGCTGGACTTTTCCAGCTCGACCATTAGGTCACTGAGTTCGGTGTTCTGCCAGGCGTGCTTGCGGAAATACTCGCGGACGCCGGACATGAACTCTTCCGGCCCCACCCAGGCCACCAGTTGCCGCAGCACCGAGGCGCCCTTGGCGTAGGTGATGCCGTCGAAGTTCACCTCGACGTCCTGCAGGTCGTTGATTTCGGCGAAGATCGGGTGGGTCGTGGGCAGCTGGTCCTGCCGGTACGCCCAGGACTTCTCCACCGAGGCGAAGGTGGTCCAGGCGTGGTCGAATTTCGTGTTCTCGACGGCGGCGAGGTGGGACATGTACTCGGCGAAGGACTCGTTGAGCCAGAGGTCGTTCCACCAGCGCATGGTCACAAGGTCGCCGAACCACATGTGGGCGAGCTCGTGCAGCACGGTGATGGCGCGCCGTTCCACCTGGGCGTCAGTGACCTTGCTGCGGAAGACATAGCCCTCCAGGATGGTGACGGCCCCGGCGTTCTCCATGGCTCCGGCGTTGAACTCCGGCACGAAGAGCTGGTCGTACTTCTCGAACGGGTACGGGCAGCCGAACTGGGCCTCAAAGAACTCGAAACCCTGCCGGGTGAGGTCGAAGATGTTGTCCGCGTCGAGGTACTGCATGAGCGACTTGCGCGCATAGAGGCCCAGCGGGGTGACCTTCCCGTTCGCGGCCGTCACCTCGCTGCGGACGGACTGGTAGGGCCCGGCGATCAAGGCGGTGACGTAGGAGGAAAGCCGCGGAGTGGGGGCGAAGTCCCAGACCGACCGGGCGCCGCCGTCCTCGCCGGGGGTGGTTTCCACCGGCGCCGGCGTGGGGGAGTTGGAGACAACGTCCCAGTGCGAGGGTGCGGTGACGGTGAAGCTGAAACTGGCCTTGAGGTCGGGCTGCTCGAAGACCGCGAACATGCGACGGGAATCGGGGACCTCGAACTGGGTGTAGAGGTAGACCTCGTTGTCCACGGGGTCCACGAAGCGGTGCAGTCCTTCGCCCGTGTTCATGTAGGGCGCGTCCGCGACCACCAGGAGTTCGTTCTCGGCGGCCAGGTCCGGCAGCTGGATCCGGATGCCGTCGGACACGTCGGCCGGGTCCAGTTCACGGCCGTTGAGCGTGACGCTGTGCACCTTGCGGGTGACGGCGTCGATGAAGGTCGAGGACCCCGGCGTGGCCGTGAAGGTGACGGCGGTCGTGGAGCCGAAGACCTCCGCGCCCCGGGTCAGGTCCAGGCTGACGTCATAGGAGCCGACGGCGATCAGTTCGGCGCGCTCGCGGGCTTCGGCGCGCGTGAGGTTCATACCGGGCAAGGGGTGCCTCCAGGATTAGTCGGAACGGTGGAAAGAATACTGTGAAATTATTCTTTCACGGTGAGGTGCGTTGGCAAGCCGCGGCCGGCCGCCGGCATCGTCTCCCGCGGGTCCGCTAAGGGTAGCGTTGGAGCCATGGGAAAGATCCGGGATTCCGTTGACGCCAGGGCCCTGCGTTTCGCGGTGGGATTCCCTGTAATGCTGGCGGCCGCGTTTGTGGTCTGCGCGCTGCTGATCCGCGCGGACCTGCCCGAGCCGCTGGCGGTCCGCTGGACCGATGCAGGCGCCTCGGACTTCGCGCCCTTTGGAGCCGTGGTGGGAGCCGGTGCCGGGCTGATCGCGCTGGTCGGCTGGGCCATCCTGCTGCAGGCGGCACCGTTGTCCCGCCCAGCGCTGATGCGCCGGTTCATGATGGGCGCCGGCCTGACCATGAGCCTCTTCGTCACGGCCGTCCTGGCCGCCGTGCTGGTCGGCCAGCTGGGCCTCGCCGACGCCCGCGAATCCCGCGTCGACGTGACCATTCTGGCCATGGGCAGCGGAGCGGCACTTGGCCTGGGTGTGGTCATGGGGTTTGTCTTCAAGACGGACGAGCGGTGGTCCACGGATGACGAGCGGGCCGTGCGGGCGGCGCTCGAACGGGAGCGGGACCCGGAGCTGGCCAGGGACTCCGTGAGTCTTTGGGTGCACGCCCGCAGTTCGGTCTTCGTGATGCTCGGCATTGCCACGCTGCTGCCGGCGGCCCTGCTCACCGCCGCCGTCCCGTGGCTGGCCGCGCTCCTCGTCGCGGCCGCCTTGGTGGCGGCCGTGTTCCTCTTCGCCCGCATCCGGGTGGACCGCACCGGCCTGAGGGTGTTCGCCGGCGGGTTCGTCCGGGTCATGGATGTCCCCGCCGCCGCCATCGATGCGGCGACGCCCAAAGAGGTCAAGGCCGCCGACTACGGCGGCTGGGGCTACCGGAGCCACGGCGCCACGACGGCGTTGCTGGTCAGCAGCGGACCCGCCGTCGTCGTGGACCGCTCCGACGGCCGCCGGCTGGCGGTGAGCGGCGGCAGCGCCACGACGGCGGACAACGTCGCGCAGGTGCTGACCCGCGTGGCGGCCCGGGCACGCCGCAACGGCGGGGCCCCGGCGTCGCAGCCCTAGTAACTCCCAGCCCTAGTAAACTGGGACCAGCCCTGACCAGCGGCGCCGCGAGTCCTCCGGCGCCCCGAAAGAACGGATCCGACCGTGACCACTGCCCCGGACTTCCCGCGCGTTCACATCGCCACCGACCATGCCGGCATGGAACTCAGCGCCCACCTGGTGCGCTACCTCGGCGCCAAGGGCTACGAGGTGGTAGACCACGGACCGAAGGTCTACGACGCGCTGGATGACTACCCCTCCTTCTGCATCAATGCCGCCAGTGCCGTGGTGGCCGACCATGCGGCCGGCACGCTCGCGCTGGGCATCGTCCTGGGCGGCTCCGGCAACGGCGAGCAGATCGCCGCCAACAAGGTCAAGGGGGTCCGGGCCGCGCTGGCCTGGAACCTCGACACGGCCAGGCTGGCGCGTGAGCACAACGACGCCAACGTCGTGGCCGTCGGCGGCCGGCAGCACAGCGTCGACGAGGCTACGGCCATCATCGAGGCCTTCCTGACCGAGCCGTTCAGCAACGAGGAGCGGCACGTCCGCCGGATCGGCAAGATCGCCACCTACGAGGCCACTGGCGAGGTCGTCGAGTAGTGCCGGAGGGACATTCGGTCCACCGGTTGGCCCGGCAGTTCGCGGACGTGTTCGCGGGGGAACGGCTCGCCGTCTCCAGCCCGCAGGGCCGCTTCGCGCAGGGCGCGGCCGTGCTCGACGGCCACGTCCTCACCGGCTCCGCGGCGCACGGCAAGCACCTGTTTCTCGGCTTCGAGCACGGCCTGGTCCTGCACGTGCACCTGGGCCTGTACGGGGCGTGGGACTTCGGCGGTGACGCGGACTTCCGCGGGGCCTCCAGCATCGGCGCGCCCCGCAAGGTGGGGGAGCGGGAGTTCCACGACGACGGCGGCCCGGATCCGGAGTACGCGGGGCCGCCGGCTCCCGTCGGCGCGGTCCGGGTGCGGCTGGTCAGTGGGCACGGCTGGGCGGACCTGCGCGGCGCCACCACCTGCGAAACGCTGACCGAAGCCGAGGCGGACGCCGTCGAGGCCCGGCTGGGTCCGGACCCGTTGCGGAACCTTCCGGGGGACCGGGACAGCTTCATTGCCGGGCTGGCCACTAAACGCACCCCGCTGGCCACGCTGCTGATGAACCAGGCGGTGATCGCCGGCGTCGGCAACGTCTACCGTGCCGAACTGCTGTTCCGCCAGCGGCTGGACCCATGGCTGCCCGGGGCGGCGCTGCCGGCGGAAGCCGCCGGGCGGCTCTGGGACGACACGGTCGCGATGATGTCCGACGGCGTCCGCGACGGCCGCATCATCACCACCCCGGCGCGCTACTGGACGGATCACGGCTCCGCGGCACGCGGTTCCACAGTCCCCGTCGGCGGGCTGCCCGCCCCGGAAGATTCGCACTTTGTGTACCGGCGGCAGGGCCTGGACTGCCGGGACTGCGGGACCGCCGTCGCACTGACGGAGCACGCCGCCCGGAAACTCTACTGGTGCCCCGGCTGCCAGCAGGATTGAGTTGGGGACCCGCCGATGGGGGTGGGCATGAAAAAAGCCCCTCCGGGGAGGGGCTGTTCTTCGTCATATTTCGGAGGGGACGACGGGAATCGAACCCGCGTAATCAGTTTGGAAGACTGAGGCTTTACCATTAAGCTACGTCCCCGGGAATTTGCTGGAACTTCAGCGAAGCTTCCGGGCGGCTGTTGAAGCCGGATACAACTAAACCCAATTCAGGCCCCCGGTGTCAAATGTGCAAACCGGCACAGTATGACCGTAGACTGTTCTGTGCACTTACGGGGTGTAGCTCAGCTTGGCTAGAGCGCCTGCTTTGGGAGCAGGAAGTCGCAGGTTCAAATCCTGTCACCCCGACTCTGTAGCGACTGCGAGGCAGTAGCGTTGCAGAACCCCATCCCCCAAATCCAGGAGTACTTAGACTGTGAAGAGCGCTGTCGAGAACCTCACCCCTACGCGGGTCAAGCTCAATGTTGAGGTCCCCTTTGAGGAATTGAAGCCCAGCATCGCAGAGGCATACAAGACTGTTGCTTCGCAGATCCAGGTTCCCGGTTTCCGTAAGGGCAAAGTCCCCTCCAAGCTCATTGACCAGCGCGTTGGCCGTGGCTACGTCCTGGAAACGGCGATCAACGAAGGCCTCAACGGCTGGTACCAGGCCGCTGTTCAGGAAACCGGCATCCGCCCGCTGAGCCGTCCCGAGGTTGAAATCACCGAGGTGCCGGACCCGTCCGCCACCGACGGCGAACTCAAGTTCCACGCCGAAGTTGACGTCCGCCCCGAGATCGAGCTCCCGGACTACGCCGGCATCAAGGTGGAGGTTGCTGCCGCCGAGTCCAGCGAAGCCGACGTCGACAAGGCCCTCGACGAACTGCGCGGCCGCTTCGGCACGCTCAAGTCCGTTGACCGCCCCGCCGCCGACGGCGACTTCCTCACGATTGATATCACCGCCTCGATCGACGACGCCGAGGTCGACTCCGCGTCCGGGCTGTCCTACCAGGTCGGCGCCGGCACCATGCTCGAAGGCCTCGACGAAGCCGTCACCGGCCTCAGCGCCGACGAAGACGCCATCTTCGCCACCACCCTGGTGGGCGGTGACCACGCCGGCGAGTCCGCGCAGGTCAAGGTTGTGCTCAAGGCCGTCAAGGAGCGCGAGCTTCCCGAGGCCAACGACGACTTCGCCCAGCTCGCTTCCGAGTTCGACACCCTCGCCGAGCTCCGCGAGGACCTCGCCAAGCAGGCCGCCGACTCCAAGATCGTCGAGCAGGGCGTAGAGGCCCGCGACAAGGTCCTGGACAAGCTCGTCGAGCTCGTCGAGGTTCCGGTTCCGGCGTCCGTCGTCGACGAGCAGATCGAACAGCACTTCAGCGCCGAGAACTCCCACGGTGAAGGCGATCACGACACCGAGGAGCACCGCGCCGAGGTCAAGGCCAACACCGAGCGGGCCTTCCAGAACGAGGTCATCCTTGACGCCATCGCCGAAAAGGAAGAAGTCGACGTCAGCCAGAACGAGCTGATCGACTACATCGTCACCACCGCCAGCCAGTACGGCATGGACCCGAACCAGTTCGCCCAGATCATCGATCAGAGCGGCCAGGTCCCGATGATGGTCTCCGAGGTCCGCCGCCGCAAGGCACTGGCCGTCGTGCTGGGCCAGGCTGAAGTCACCGACTCCGAGGGCAACAAGGTTGACCTCAGCGACTTCGTCCGCCCCGGCGGCGAAGAAGCACCGGTCGAGGCAGCAGCCGAGGCCGACGTCGAGGACGCTGCCGTCGAAGAAGCAGCACCTGAGACCGCGAAGAACGATGACCCGGCAGCAGTGAAGTTCTAACACTTCATCGCTCCCGCAGTTCCTGCAGCACCCCCGGATCTTTGATCCGGGGGTGCTGTTTTTAAGCCCTCGATGAACCCTCCCGGGCAATCGTGCGCCGTCAGCGAACAGCCCCGCGCCTGAGCACAATGCGGGCCGGAAACCCGTTAGTGTCCATGTAGGAAAGTTCAGTGATGTCGTCCAGTGGCGTCACCGTCGCCAGCGAGAGGTAAGTACATATGTCACAGCAAGCAGGGGCACCCCGGATGGCAACTGTCGATCCGGCAGCCCAGGATAACTACATTTACAACCGCCTGCTGAAAGAGCGCATCATCTGGCTCGGCTCCGAGGTCCGTGACGAGAACGCCAACGCGATCTGCTCACAGCTGCTGCTGCTCTCGGCCGAAAACCCCGAGAAGGATATCTACCTCTACATCAACTCACCGGGCGGCTCCGTCACCGCCGGCATGGCCATCTACGACACCATGCAGTTCATCCCGAACGACGTCGTCACCGTCGCCACCGGCCTCGCCGCCTCGATGGGCCAGTTCCTCCTCTCCTCCGGCACCAAGGGCAAGCGCTACGCCACACCCAACGCCCGCATCCTGATGCACCAGCCCTCCGGCGGCATCGGCGGCACGGCCTCGGACATCAAGATCCAGGCCGAACTCATCCTGCACATGAAGAAGGTCATGGCCGAACTGACGGCCGACCAGACCGGGCAAACGGTTGAGACCATCCTCAGGGACAACGACCGCGACAAGTGGTTCACGGCCAAGGAAGCCCTCGAATACGGCTTCTTCGACAAGATCGCGGCGCACGCCGGATCCGTGGCCGGCGGCGGCGGAACCAACGCCAACGGCACGGGCAACGGTGCCAATTCGGCCGACGGCGCCGTCGCCGGATCCACCGAGAACTGACCGGCCCGCAGACAGCAATGAATTCAGGAGTAATGAACATGAACTACAACTTCGGTTCGACTGCCGGCAACCTGCCCAGCAGCCGCTACGTGCTGCCGCAGTTCGAGGAGCGCACCCCCTACGGCTTCAAGCGCCAGGACCCCTACACCAAGCTGTTTGAGGACCGCATCATCTTCCTCGGTGTCCAGATCGACGACGCCTCGGCCGACGACGTGATGGCACAGCTGCTGGTGCTCGAGTCCACCGACCCGGACCGCGACATCACGCTCTACATCAACTCCCCGGGCGGGTCCTTCACCGCCATGACCGCGATCTACGACACCATGACGTACATCCGCCCGGAAATCCAGACCGTCTGCCTCGGCCAGGCGGCCAGCGCCGCCGCCGTGATCCTCGCAGCGGGCACCCCCGGCAAGCGCCTCGCGCTGCCGAACGCCCGGGTCCTGATCCACCAGCCGTCGCTGTCCGGCGGCCAGGGCGGACAGGCCTCCGACCTCGAGATCCAGGCAGCCGAGGTCATGCGGATGCGGGAATGGCTCGAAACCACCCTGGCCAAGCACTCCGGCCGGACCCCGGAGCAGGTCAACTATGACATCGAGCGCGACAAGATCCTCACCGCGGCCGACGCCCTGAACTACGGCCTGATCGACCAGGTCCTGGATTCCCGCAAGATGAAGCCCCAGGCAATCACCAAGTAGCGGACCATGACGTAACAAGCAGTACCCGACGCCGGTGCGGCCCCCTTCAGGCGGCCGCACCGGCGTCGGCTTTCCACCCAACAGGCCCAAAGTGACCTAGAGTGGAACATGTCACGGCCGGCGTCCCTTCGGGGGAACGTTCGTGATTCCAGTAACGGGTGCAGCGCTGCGCAGGATTTCCACGGAGCCGGCGGCAAGATACTAAAAGGGGTTCACATATGGCTCGGATTGGCGAGAGCACGGATCTGCTGAAGTGTTCTTTCTGCGGAAAGAGCCAGAAGCAGGTTCGGAAGCTCATTGCCGGGCCCGGCGTCTACATCTGCGACGAGTGCATTGAACTCTGCAACGAGATCATTGAAGAAGAACTCGCCGAAGTAGCCGACCTGGGCAGTTTTGAACTGCCCAAGCCCCGCGAGATTTTCGACTTCCTGCAGGAATACGTGATCGGCCAGGAGCCCGCCAAACGCTCACTCGCTGTCGCGGTCTACAACCACTACAAGCGCATCCAGGCCGGCCACGCCCCCAAGAGCGGCAGTCTCGCCGAGGGCGTCCACCACGACGACGTCGAGATCGCCAAGTCCAACATCCTGCTGATCGGCCCCACCGGCTGCGGCAAGACCTACCTTGCGCAGACCCTGGCCCGCCGCCTCAACGTCCCCTTCGCCGTCGCCGATGCGACCGCACTGACCGAAGCCGGCTACGTCGGCGAGGACGTCGAGAACATCCTGCTCAAACTCATCCAGGCCGCCGACTACGACGTCAAGAAGGCCGAACAGGGCATCATCTACATCGACGAAATCGACAAGATTTCGCGCAAGAGCGAGAACCCCTCCATCACCCGGGACGTGTCGGGCGAGGGAGTGCAGCAGGCCCTGCTGAAGATCCTCGAGGGCACGGTGGCCTCGGTCCCGCCGCAGGGCGGCCGCAAGCACCCGCACCAGGAATTCATCCAGATCGACACCACCAACGTCCTCTTCATCGTGGCCGGCGCCTTCGCCGGGCTCGAGGAGATCATCGGGTCGCGGTCCGGACGCAAGGGCATCGGTTTCGGCGCCCCGCTCAACGAGGTCAAGAACAATGCGGACTCCTACGGCGAGGTCATGCCGGAGGACCTGCTCAAGTTCGGCCTGATCCCCGAATTCATCGGCCGGCTCCCGGTCATCACCACGGTCTCGAACCTGGACCGTTCGGCGCTGATCCAGATCCTGTCCACGCCCAAAAACGCCCTCGTCAAGCAGTACCAGAAGATGTTCCAGCTCGACGGCGTCGAACTGGTCTTCGAGGAGGAGGCGCTGAACACCATCGCCGACCAGGCACTCGAACGCGGCACCGGTGCCCGTGGGCTTCGGGCCATCATGGAAGAAGTCCTGCTTCCGGTGATGTTCGACCTGCCAAGCCGCGATGACATCGCCACCGTCGTCATCACCGAAGACGTGGTGGCCAAGAAGGCCGCGCCCACCATGATCGCCCACGACGTCAAACGCCGTAAATCCGCCTGATCCGCCCCGCCCGGTCTGGAATAAATCAGCCGCAGGTGTGGCTTGCACAAGTGATGCGCCCGCGCAGCTGATGCGTCCTGCGTCTGTTGCGCCCTTCCACCTGACTTTCCTTAAGGAGTGCCCCTGTGCCCGAAACCATGACGAACAAAGCCGACTTCTGGTTTGACCCCATGTGCCCCTTCGCCTGGGTGACGTCGCGCTGGATCTCCGAGGTCGAAGAGGTCCGCGACATCAGGACCGATTGGCACGTGATGAGCCTCGCCGTCCTGAACGAGGGCCGCGACGAGCTTCCGGCCGAGTACAAGGACTTCCTGGTGAAGGCCTGGGCCCCGGTACGGGTGATCATCGCCGCCGCGGAGAAGCACGGTGCCGAGTTCATCAAGCCGCTTTACGACGCCATGGGCACCAAGATCCACAATGAAGGCAACAAGGACTTCGCCGAAGTCATCGCCAAATCCCTCTCTGAGGTGGGCCTGCCGGCCGAACTCGCGGCCGCCGGCCAGAGCGATGAGTTCGACACTCAGTTGCGCGCCAGCCACGAGGCCGGCATCTCGCTCGTCGGCCAGGACGTGGGCACCCCGGTTGTCGCGTTCAACGGAACGGCGTTCTTCGGCCCCGTTCTCACCCGTATCCCGCGGGGCGAGGACGCCGGCAAGCTCTGGGACGCCGTGGTGACCCTGGCCTCCTTCCCGTCCTTCTTTGAACTCAAGCGGAGCCGCACCGAGAGCCCCGTTTTCAGCTAGTCCGCGGGCCGGCCGGCCCACGGTGGGGGCCCTGGAAGAACTACCTCCGTGTAGTTCCTCCGGGGCCCTTGTGCATCCCCGACCGCGGGAGAACAATGGGATGTACCAACTTCGAAAGAAGAAGGACGCAGGAACCAAAGATTCAGTGACACTCATCCGACGCAGCCTTCGGCAAAGTCAGATGATGGCTACCAGTGACGAGGTAGGAAGACCTGGAATTCTAAGGATCCCGCCAGATTGCCAAAGACGTCACGTGGCAACCGAAAGTCGAAGCCCCACCAACCGCAAAAAGCTGATGGGGCTTCCCCTTTGCCCGAAAATCGCCTCAGGCCGAAATGCCATCAGGGTGGAGCCATGAGCAGTGAGCCCATCGCGAACTACGCGCTCCTGTCGGACTGCTGGTCCGCCGCGCTGGTCAGCGCCGCTGGCTCCGTGGACTGGCTTTGTTTCCCGCGCTTCGACAGCGCCTCAGTCTTCGGCCGGTTGCTGGGCGAGGAGGCGGGCTTCTGGTCCATCCGGCCCGCTGACAGCCATTCCACCACCCGGCGGTATCTGGGCCCGTCCATGGTCCTGGAGTCGGTGCACACCACCGGCAGCGGCGAACTCACGGTCACTGATGCCCTGATCCTGGGCAGCGGCCAGCGCGGCCACGACCTCGGCCAGGCGTCCCCCGGGACCTTGCTGCGCCAGCTCTCCTGCACCGCGGGCACCATGGAGGTCCACGTGTGTCTTGCCGCGCGGCCGGGGTACGGGCTCCTCCGCCCGGAACTGTCCAACGTCGACGGCGGCATCCTCGTCCACGCCGGAGCCGAGGAGCTGGCATTCTCCACCCCGGTGCCGTTCGAGCTCGACGCCGGCACAGCCTCCGCCGTCCTGGCCCTGCGCGCGGGAGACGTTCTTGGCTTCGCCCTGCACCGCCAGCGCGACCCGGGCGAGGATCCGGTCTTCTGGAGCCAGCAGGAGATGGCGCACCGGCTCGCCGACACCCTCGAGGGCTGGTCCAGCTGGTCCGGGATCCACCAGACCTACCGCGGCCCGTGGCAGGAGCTGGTGGCCGGCAGTGGTCGGGTCCTGCAGGCCCTTAGCTACTTTCCGACCGGCGCGATCGTGGCCGCACCGACCACCTCGCTGCCCGAGGTGGCGGGCGGCACCCGCAACTGGGACTACCGGTACACCTGGGTGCGGGACGCCAGCATGACCCTGCAGGCGCTGTGGGTGGCAGCGTGCCCCGACGAGGCCGGGAAGTTCTTCCAGTTCCTCGCGACGGCCGCCGCCCGCCAGCTGGCCCGCGGCGAGGAACTACAGATCATGTATGGGATCGGCGGCGAGCGGGACCTGCCCGAACGGGTACTGGACCACCTCCCCGGCTGGCGGGCCAGTGCACCCGTCCGGGTCGGCAACGGCGCCTGGGACCAGCGGCAGCTCGACGTCTACGGCGAGCTGCTGGACGCCGCCGCGACCATGCCGGAATTCCTCGCCGACCTGGCGCCGGACACGCTGCGCTTCCTCGCCGACGCGGCCGACGCCGCCGTCGCCCGCTGGCGGGACCGGGACCAGGGGATCTGGGAGGTCCGCGGCGAGCCGCGGCACTACCTCTATTCCAAACTGATGTGCTGGGTGGCGGTGGACCGGGCCATCACCCTCGCGGACGTGCTTCAGGCAGCGGACCGGGTGCCGCGCTGGGAGGACGCCCGGGAGCAGATCGCCGAGTCCATCCGCACCCACGGCTGGAGCGAAGCCGCCGGGGCGTACACCCAGGCGTACGGCACCGAACACCTCGACGCCTCGGCCCTCATGCTGGCGATCGCGGGGTTCCTACCGGCCGACGACGCCCGCTTCCTCGCCACGATCGAAGCGATCGAGCAACGGCTCACCGACAGCCGCGGCCTGGTCTACCGCTACGACGGCGACGACGGGCTCCCGGGCGAGGAGGGCGCCTTCCTGCTCTGCACCTTCTGGCTCGCCCAGGCCCTGGCCCTGGCCGGGCTGACGGAGCGGGCCAGGGCGGTCTTCGAACGGGCTGCCGGCTTTGCTTCCAGCCTGGGGCTGATGGCCGAGGAAGTGGCCCCGGACAGCCGGGAACTGCTGGGCAACTTCCCGCAGGCCTTCAGCCACATCGGCCTGGTGAATGCCGCCTGGGCCATCAGCGAAGCGGAACGGCGCAGGCGGCAGGCCGGTTCCTAGCGGCGGAAGTGGACCGGCGTAGCATGGCCGTGGGAACAAACCCACCTGCGACCATTGGAGCGCCATGCCGATCACAGCCCACCTCGACCTGACCCTAAAAGCCGACTCCCTGCCCACGGCGCCGGCGGTGCTTCGCGAGACCCTCGCCGCTACGCGGGCGTTCGATGGCTGCCTTGGTGTCGCTGTGCTGGCGGACAGCGCCGATCCGGCGCACTTTCTTGTGGTGGAACAGTGGGAGTCGCTGGAGCACGATTCCGCTTACCGCGCGTGGCGGGCAGCCGACGGAGCGGGCGCGCTGGGGGAACTCCTGGCCGCACCGCCGGTCCTGACACACTTCGCGACCTCATTCGAAATCTGAGCCCCGGAAAGCACGCCCACGAAGAGGACCCCCCGCCTGGCCTGAGCCGGGCGGAGGGCCCTTCTTCCTGGTGATCCAGCTGCCCGGCGTTAAGCCTGGGCGGGCTCCTCTGCGGGGGCCAGGACGACGTCGCTCACGGTCAGTTCGCCCTCGCCGGCCACCAGTGCCAGCTCACGCGCGTTGGCCGCGGCCTTGAGGTCGCCCAGTCCCGCCTTTAGCTGCGTCGTGAGGGACTCCGAGGCCGTGATGGTCGCCGAGAGCACTTCGGTGCGCTGCTTGACCTTGGCCTCGGACTTGGCCTTGCGGATCCCGCCCAGCGCCGCGCCAACGGTGGCCAGCAGGGTGGTGTCGCCGTCGATCTCCACGGCGGCGGGCCACGGCGCGCGGTGCACCGAACCGGTCCGCCACCAGCCCCAGACTTCCTCTGTCGCGAACGGCAGGAACGGCGCGAAGAGCCGCAGCAGGGTGTCCAGGCTCGTCGCCAGCGCGGCCAGCACCGACGCCTGCTGGGCGTCCCCGGCGGCACCGTAGGCGCGGTCCTTGATCAGCTCGACGTAGTCATCGGTGAAGTGCCAGAAGAAGCTCTCGGTGATCTGCAGCGCCCGGGCGTAGTCGTAGTTCTCGAACGCCTTGGTCGCCTGCAGGACCACATCGGAGAGCTGGGCCAGCACCGCACGGTCCAGGGGGTTGGTCAGCACCGAGAGGTCGGACGAAACCACTGAATCCTCGGTGGCGCCCAGGTTGAGCACAAACTTCGAGGCGTTGAGCAGCTTGATCGCCAGGCGGCGGCCGATCTTCATCTGTGCGATCTCGTAGGCGGTGTCCGCGCCGAGCTTGGCCGAGGCCGCCCAGTACCGGACGGCGTCCGAACCGTATTCGTTGAGCACGTCGGTCGGGACAATCACGTTTCCCTTGGACTTGGACATCTTCTTGCGGTCCGGGTCGAGGATCCAGCCGGAGATCGCCGCGTGCTTCCACGGCGCGACGTCCTGCAGGGCGTCGGCGCGGACGGCCGTGGAGAACAGCCAGGTCCGGATGATGTCGTGGGCCTGCGGGCGCACGTCGAACGGGAACACCTTCGCGAAGAGTGCCTCGTCGGTGCTCCAGCCGCCCACTA
>JAPLAM010000002.1 GCA_026393275.1 Arthrobacter sp. | reverse complement strand
TGCCGTGGTCGGAGCTGATCGTCGCTATCGTCTCAGCGTGCCTTGGGTGGTTCGCCCGGCACTTCACTAGCAAGGAGTGACACCATGCCGCAGGGAGCATTCTTCAACGCGCCGATCGTCGCCACGGTCGGGCAGCAGTACACGCCGATCTCCGGCTGGGCCTATGAGTTCCTGCCGTGGCCTGCTGAGGTGAAGATCCTCTGCAGCGCCGACAAGGCGCTGGGCACGATCCAGGTCTACTCGGGGAGCGAGTCCATCGTTGACACCAGCCCCGTTAGTATCGGCACGATCAATGTGTTCCCCAACGATCTGAACACGCACCCGATCATGTTCCACGCGCCAGCTGGTGACCGGCTCCGGGTGATCCAGACGCAGGGGACCGCCTCGACGCAGTTCCAAATGATCGTGATCGTCAACCCGGTCGGCTGATGCCGCTCACGGTCATGACGCCTCGGTTCAGGGAAGCCCTGAACCGGATCTTCGTCTCCAAGCGAGGTGGAGTTCAGGATCTCCAGGTCCTCGACGATGTATTCCCGACGATCAGCCTGGTGGATCCCGCCCAGGACGAAAACCACCTTCCCCGTAGCGAGATCAGCTTTTCCTGCGGCTCGGGTATTGGGGCCTATGGGGCTGGCACATGGAGTGCCGCCGCGATTAACAATGAGTCGACTGTCGCCAACCCATACCTGCTGGTGATCGAACATCTATGGGTTACTCCGGCGGCTGCGGAGATATTCCGGGGCGGTATCTTCCCAGCCCTTCAGACCCTGGCTCAGCCGTTCGGAATGTACGCGCTGGATAAGCGGCGTGGGCTTTCCGGGCTGGTTCCTTCGCTCTCAGCTGGTGGGGTCAATATCGGCGCAGCTGCGTCCCCGTTTGGATTGTGGCTTCGGGCTAACGCGGCTGTCGCCACGGATCTGATAGGGACGGGCGAGGGGTGGATCGTGGGTCCGGGAGCTTCGTTCATGTGCTCCGGCGTAACGGTCAACTCTGGGTTGGAGGCGATGTTTCAGGGCTACGTCCGTCCGCTCGACCTGGCGGAGCTTGCCTAGTCTCAATAGCCTGGATCCTAAGTTCCGCCCGCACGCGGAACGGTTCTTCCGGTGGGCCAGGAGTTACGCTGGCGCTGGGCTGGTAGTTACATCTGCTCGACGGACATACGACGAACAGGCTCGCCTGTACGCGCGCTCCCAGGCTGGGAACAACGATGGCCTTCCGGCCACGCCCCCCGGCGGAACCTCGCACGAACTGGGCCTAGCCTGGGACATGGCTAGGCTAGGGATCCCTGCCGTTACTGATCCCGTCCTCCCCGAACTAGGCGCAGCGTGGGCGCGACTCGGGGGGGTATGGTGGTCGGGAGATCCGGTTCACTTCGCTTGGGGTCAGGGGCTAGGGCAAAGTAGACGATCAGCCCATCGCACCCGCACGCCCCGCCGTCCGCGTCGCACCAGCCGGGGAACACGATGACCTTTCGGTCGCCGTAGAGTCCCTGGGTGCTGTCACCGACTACCGAGTGCCGGTGTCCTTCGTGATCGCACCATAGGCACTTCATGTGTCCTCCCACCCCAATCGGTACTGCATAGGGGAAGGGAAAACGGGTGTGAATGGGTCATTTGTGACCCACCCCTTGACTCCTTATTGCGACCAGGTATCAATAAGGAATGTTCGGCTGGCTGAAAAAGAAGTTTCCCGACCCGGGAGAG
>JAPLAM010000113.1 GCA_026393275.1 Arthrobacter sp. | reverse complement strand
GGGATGAAGTCCCCCCGCAATCCGTGTATGGTTTTGAATTTCGGAATGTCCCACTCCGAAAACTGGTTCGCAGGATGGAGTCCGTGCGGGTGTAATGCTCAATCGTTTGATGAAGTGGCGGGCACAAAAAAACCCCGCCCGGCCGGTGAGGGCCAAGCGGGGTTTGTGCGTGCAAGAAGGACTAGCAACTTGCGGAAATTAGATGGGCCTTTGAACCGAGCCGGCAATTCCGACCGGGGCTCTGTCCACCAGCCGGCCTTCGTCGAAGCCGAACGGGATTCGGTCTTCGTGGTTGGAGTTCACCCAAAGGTGATATTGGTTGGCGCTGTCCACAAGCCGGGACTCGGCCGGGTAGATTTCAAGCCCCTCGCATTCAGGGCCGACGAGTTGGTTTTTTATCGCCTGCAAGTCGCGCCAGTCATGGACGGGCTGCTTGTCGGTGCGTTTGATGGACAGGTGAACCCAGCCGCGCCCGAGGGGGCGGACTTGCACCTGATAGGTTTCGTTCCGCCACGTATCAGTGGCGGCGAGCGACGAGACGGTTTTGCGAATCTGCTCAAAGGCTTCCGCCTGTGACGGGCCGGGGAACGACATTCGGACAACTGCTTTGCCTTCCACCCATGCGGAACAGTAGCCCGCAACAACGCGGTCCACCTCGCTTGAATCAACTGTGGCGGGTTTAAGCGGTTGCACGGGACGCCTCCTTTCCGAACCGCTGAGGAAACTCCCGCACGCGCAGGTCTTCTGGCCATTCGTCGGGGTCGCCGCCTTTGGTGTGGGTTACGGAGAACAGTGGGTGAGGTCTTGGTAGCGTGCCGTCAATCGGGTCATAGCCTTGAGGCACAATCACCGGACTTGCCCCCAACTGCTTCACGAACGTCGCCACGCCGGCCGACTTGCATTGTCTGACGAGGCTGCGGACCCACTCCACGTTGCACGGTCGCGCGCCGTGGCCGGACTCGCCCCCGCAGATGACCCAACTGATTCCCGGTGGCGCTCCGATTTGTCGCCGCCCGTGTTCCGCCAGAAGCCAGCGATTCAAATCTACCTGCCCAAGTAAAGGCTCGACGCTCAGGAACCGCCCCGTAGCTGGAATCTCTAGCATCGCCGGGATGCGCTCGTCAGCTCGGGTCTGGTCTTCGACGGACGTGCCGACCCAGACGTTCGATGGAGGTGAATCCCCGCTGCGCCACAATTCAAGCCACGCGTTTAAGGCTTTGTGTTTCTTGGCGTTGTCGGCTTCAGCGATTGCCATGTGAGCAAGACGGAGGCGGACATCGACAAGCCGACTGTGCCAATTCTCCGGCCGCTTCGTGAGGAGTAACCAAGTCAGGTTTGGTGTGTCGTGAACCAGCCGAAGGAACTCGGCCAGCCATTCAATCGGCACTTCTTCATCCAGCCAGTCGCATAGCGACGGGAAGACGGTTATAGGCGGGTCAGATACGGTGAAGCCGTCCTTGTTGGTCCGGTTCCACTTCACCGGGTCATTCCAGTTCTTCGCCTTCACGCGGGGCTTGCCTTTGCCCCACTGGCCGAACACGACCGGGAAGCGTTTGCTGAGGGTTTCGGCGTAGCAGTTGGCACAACCGGGACTGACCTTTGTGCAGCCGCGCCAAGGGGACCAAGAGTGGTCGCACCATTCGATTTTTGTATTTTCTCCCATATTATATCAAAGTTGATTGCCGCTCTTACATTGTCCACCGCGCGCCGGAGCGGCACGACACGGGCGGGTTGGTTTATTCGAGAAGCCGGGAAGGTTTCCGAGTCTTCGGCTTGGCCGGTGTGGGCAGAATTGCGAACTGCATTTCTGCGATGGCCCGCCGGAGCACGGCGAGCGCAGATGATTTCTTGGTGAAGTGTTGCCGGTCTTTGCCGAAGAACAGGTCAAAGCCGTTGGCATTTCTGACCTTCTTCGTGACGCGGACATTGATGGTGAATTTCATGGTGAGAAGCAGAAGGCAGCCCGGTGAGGTTGTCCACCTCCCGCGCCGGGGCTGCTCGGCGCAGGATGGATTTCATTTTTTAGCCGTAGCCGTCGCCGTCGCCGTCGCCGTCGCCGTCGCCGTAGCCGTAGCCGTAGCCGTAGCCGGAGCCGGAGCCGGAGCCGTAGCCGTAGCCGTAGCCG
>JAPLAM010000083.1 GCA_026393275.1 Arthrobacter sp. | reverse complement strand
GCGCGCCGCAGTTTTCGAAAGCGTGCGTCTAAGCGAGGTACGAGCGAGCACGCGTGAAAACTGTGGCGTGCCGGGCCCGGAGCCAGCCCCGAAGAGACCGGCCCGGGCCCGAAACCGTCAGCTGAGGTTGTCAACCGACGGATAGAGCGGGTGGGCGGCGGCGAGTGCCTCTACGCGGTGACGCAGGCCCGAGAGGTCCGCGCCGGCGTCGGCGATCAGAGCCTCGGCGATGATGTCCGCGACCTCGGCGAACGCGGCCTCGCCGAAACCGCGGGTCGCCAGCGCCGGGGTGCCGATCCGCAACCCCGAGGTGACCATCGGCGGGCGCGGATCAAACGGGACGGCGTTGCGGTTGACCGTGATATCGATCTCCGCGAGCCGGTCCTCGGCCTCCTGGCCGTTGAGCTCGCAGTCGCGCAGGTCCACGAGAACGAGGTGCACGTCGGTGCCGCCGGAGATCACGGAGATCCCCTTGGCGGTGACGTCCGGCTGGACCAGGCGCTCGGCGAGGATCCGGGCACCGGCGAGCACCCGCTCCTGGCGTTCCTTGAACTCCGGCGACGCGGCGATCTTGAACGCCACCGCCTTGCCCGCGATGACGTGCTCCAGCGGCCCGCCCTGCTGGCCCGGGAACACCGCCGAGTTGATCTTCTTCGCGATGTCCGCGTCGTTGGAAAGGATGATGCCGCCCCGCGGACCCGCCAGAGTCTTGTGCGTCGTCGAGGTGACCACGTGAGCGTGCGGCACCGGGGACGGGTGCAACCCGGCAGCCACCAGGCCCGCGAAGTGCGCCATGTCCACCATCAGGTAAGCGCCCACCAGATCAGCGATCCGGCGGAACTCCGCGAAGTCCAACTGCCGGGCATACGCCGACCAGCCCGCCACGATCAGCGCCGGCTTGGTCTCCAGCGCGAGGCGCTCCACCTCGGCCATGTCAATCGTGTGGGTGTCCTCGCGGACCTGGTACGGGACCACGTTATACAGCCGGCCGGAGAAGTTGATCTTCATGCCGTGCGTCAGGTGCCCGCCGTGCGCCAGGTTCAAGCCCATGATCGTGTCGCCGGGCTTGATCAGCGCGTGCATCACCGAGGCGTTCGCCTGCGCACCGGAGTGCGGCTGGACATTCGCGAACCCGGCGCCGAACAAGGCCTTGACCCGGTCGATCGCCAACTGCTCGATGACGTCGACGTGCTCGCAGCCGCCGTAGTAGCGCTTGCCCGGGTAGCCCTCCGCGTACTTGTTGGTCAGGACCGAGCCCTGCGCCTGCATCACGGCCCTGGCCGTGTGGTTCTCCGAGGCGATCATCTCCAGCCCGTCACGCTGGCGGCCCAACTCGGCGTCAATCCTGACCGCGACCTCCGGATCCAGGACCGACAGCTCCGCGTCCAGGGACGGCGACACGACCTGCTCGAAGAGCGTCGTTTCGGCGGCCGCGCTCACAGCTCGCCGCCGTTCGTGGCCGCGTACTCCTGCGCCGACAGCAGCGGGCCTTCTTCGGTCACGGCGACCTTGAAGAGCCAGCCGGCGCCATACGGGTCGGAGTTGATCAGGGCCGGATCGCTGACGACGGCGTCGTTAATTTCCGTGACCTCGCCCGTCACCGGGGAATACAGATCCGAGACGGACTTGGTCGACTCGACCTCGCCGCAGGTCTCCCCCGCAGTCACCGCGGAACCCACCTCGGGCAGGTCCACATACACGATGTCGCCCAGCGCATCCGTGGCGACGGCCGAGATACCGATGGACACAACGTTCCCGGCCTCCCGCGCAACCCACTCATGCTCGGCGGAATACTGCAATTCAGGGGCAACTTTAGCCATGTGTTTTTCCTAAGTCTTGGAGTGGTCGTTGGTACTAAATCTATTGTCGCCCGGATTGGACCAGGCCAGTGGGCGGGTTACGCGTCCGGGAACCGGATTCCTCCGCGTGCTGCTCCTTCGTCGCTTTGACGCACGCTTCCGGAACCCGGTCCCCGGCCGCTATCAGCCAGTTCAGTTCCGAAGGGCAACAGTTTTCGAACAGGCCAGCCGTTTGCGGGAAAATCAGTGGCCGTTGATATCTTCTAGGGCCGAACCCCCGGTAGGCGGTATGGCTCCAACACCTTTTGGCTTTCGAAGGCGCTAGGTGCTGTTGGTCTTGTTTTTGTGGTTGTTCTAAAAGGTGAGCTGACCTCGAGGGGACGGCTGGCCGCGGTTTTCGAAAGCGTGCGTCTAAGCGAGGAACGAGCGAGCGCGCGTGAAAACCGCGGCCCGCCGGCCCCGGAACCGCGGACGGAGCGGCCGGTCCCGGAACCAGCCACGGCCCCGGGACCCTTCAGGTTACTTTTGGCGCTTGTAGAAAGGCAGTGCGACAACTTCGAACGGCTCGGCCTTGCCGCGCAGGTCGATGTCCAGGGCGGTGCCGGGTTCGGTGAACTCGACGTCGACGTAGGCCAGCGCCACGGGGTAGCCAAGGGTGGGCGAAGGCTGGCCGGAGGTGACTTCGCCCACCACGGCGCCATCCTTGAGGACGGGGTAGTGCGCGCGGCCGGCCCGGCGGCCTAGGCCCTTGAGCCCCACCAGCTTGCGGCCCGTGGTCGTCCCGGCGCCGGCTTCCTTCTTGGCGGCAAGCGCCGCTCTGCCGACGAAGTCGCCTTCCTTGGACAGTGCGACGACGGGTCCCAGCCCGGCGGCGAACGGGTCGCCGTCCAGGGAGAGCTCGTTGCCGTAGAGCGGCATGCCGGCCTCGAGCCGGAGCGAATCGCGGGAAGCGAGCCCGGCGGGCGTCAGCTCGCCGTCGTCGGCGATAGCGATGAGCGCCTGCCAGAGGGCGGCGGCATCGTCGTTGGACACGAAGATTTCGAAGCCGTCCTCGCCGGTGTACCCGGTGCGCGCCAGCAGGAGGTCGTGGCTGGCGCCGCCGACCAGGAAGGGGACCTCGACGGCGGCGTAGTACTTCAGGCCGGTGACGAGCTCGTGTTGCGCGGCCGGAACCAAGCGGAGCAGGATGGCCTGCGCTTTGGGACCCTGGACCGCGATCAGCGAGGTCTCGGCGGAGGCGTCCTCCACCGTGACATCGAATGCTTTTGCACGCTCGGCCAGGGCCGCGGCGACGACCTTGGCGTTGCCGGCGTTGGGGACCACCAGGAACGTGTCGGTGCCATCGGTGCCGGCCGGGCGCCGGTAGGTGATGAGGTCGTCGATGATGCCGCCGTCTTCATTGCAGATCAGCGAGTACTTGGCCTTGCCGACCGCCATGGCGGAGATCTTGCCGACCAGGGCGTAGTCGAGGAAGGCAGCGGCGTCCGGGCCGGTGACCCAGACTTCGCCCATGTGGGAGAGGTCGAACAGGCCCGCGGACGTGCGGACGGCGTGGTGTTCGGCGAGTTCCGAGCTGTACTTGAGCGGCATCTGCCAGCCGCCGAAGTCCGTGAAGGAGGCGCCGAGCTGCTTGTGCTCTTCGTAGAGAGCCGTGTAATTCTCAGTCATGTCGGAATCCTTAGTTCTCGAACTCGGAAAGCGGCGGGCAGGAGCAGATCAGGTTGCGGTCCCCCGCTGCACCGTCGATCCGGCCAACCGGCGGGAAGTACTTGTCCTGCTTGAGGTGGTGGACCGGGAAGACGGCCTGTTCGCGCGAGTAGCTGCGCTCCCAGTCGGTGCTGATCACGGCGGACGCGGTGTGCGGGGAGTTGCGCAGCGGGCTCTGGTCCACGCTGAAGTCGCCGTTGGCCACCTGGTCGATCTCGGCCCGGATCGCGATCATGGCCGTGATGAAGCGGTCGATCTCGCCGAGGTCCTCGGACTCGGTGGGTTCGACCATCAGGGTGCCGGCCACCGGGAACGCCAGGGTGGGCGCGTGGAAGCCGTAGTCGATGAGGCGCTTGGCGACGTCCTCCGCGGTGACGCCGGTCTTGGCCGTGAGGTCGCGCAGGTCCAGGATGCATTCGTGCGCCACAAGGCCGCCTTCACCGGTGTAGAGGACCGGGAAGTAGTCGTTGAGGCGCGCCGCGACGTAGTTGGCCGCGAGCAGCGCGGACTTGGTGGCCTCGGTCAGGCCCTGTCCGCCCATCAGCTTGACGTACGCCCAGGAGATCGGAAGCACGCCGGCCGAGCCGTAGCGGGACGCGGAGATCGGTGTGCCGCCGGCGCCGTTGGCCGGGTCCGCGGCGTTGCCGGGCATGAACGGTGCCAGGTGCGCCTTGGCTGCGACCGGGCCGACGCCGGGTCCGCCGCCGCCGTGCGGGATGCAGAAGGTCTTGTGCAGGTTCAGGTGCGAGACGTCGCCGCCGAACTGGCCCGGCTGGGCGAGGCCGACGAGGGCGTTGAGGTTCGCGCCGTCGATGTAGACCTGGCCGCCGGCGGCGTGGACGGCGTCGCAGACCTCGCGGACGTCGGCGTCGTACACCCCGTGGGTGGACGGGTAGGTGATCATGATCGCGGAGAGCGCGTCTTTGTGCAGTTCGATCTTGGCCTGCAGGTCGGCGTGGTCGATGGTGCCGTCCGTGGCGGTGGCAACGACGACGACCTTCATGCCGGCCAGCACGGCCGACGCCGCGTTGGTGCCGTGCGCGGAGGCCGGGATGAGGCAGACGTTGCGCTGGGCGTCGCCGCGGGAGTGGTGGTAGCCGCGGATGGCGAGCAGCCCGGCGAGCTCACCCTGGGAGCCGGCGTTGGGCTGGATGGAGACCTGGTCGTAGCCGGTGATCTCGGTCAGCTGGGCTTCGAGGTCCTCGATCAGTTCGCGCCAGCCCACGGTCTGGGCTTCCGGGGCGAACGGGTGGATGGAGGCGAATTCCGGCCAGGACATGGATTCCATCTCGGCCGTGGCGTTCAGCTTCATGGTGCACGAACCCAGCGGGATCATGGTGCGGTCCAGCGCCAGGTCGCGGTCGGAGAGACGGCGGATGTAGCGCAGCAGCTGGGTTTCGGAACGGTGCGTGTTGAACACCGGGTGCTGGAGGTAGTCCGAGGTGCGCTCCACGGCGGAGTCCAGGGCGAAGCCGGAATCCCCGGCTGATTTTGCGTCTGCGCTGGCGCCGAAGGCGGCGACGACGTCGGCGACGATGGCCACCGTCGTGGCTTCATCGGCGGAGATGCCGACCGTGTCGGCATCGATGGCGCGCAGGTTGATGCCCTTGGCGTCGGCGGCGGCGATGATTTCCGCGGCCTTGCCCGGCACGGACACGGTCACGTTGTCGAAGAAGGAGGTGTGTAGCACCTGAAGGCCGGCGGCCTTCAGCGACGCGGCGATCGTCCTGGCGTGGCCGTGGACGGTCTCGGCGATGGCTTTCAGGCCGTCCGGGCCGTGGTAGACGGCGTAGAAGGAGGACACGATGGCCAGCAGCGCCTGCGCGGTGCAGATGTTGGAGGTGGCCTTCTCGCGGCGGATGTGCTGCTCACGGGTCTGCAGGGCCAGGCGGTATGCGGGAAGACCTGCGTCGTCCTTGGAGACACCGACGAGCCGGCCCGGCATGGAGCGCTCCAGGCCCTTGGCGACGGCCATGTACGCGGCGTGCGGGCCGCCGAAGAACAGCGGCACACCGAAGCGCTGGGCGGAGCCGACGGCGATGTCGGCGCCCTGCTCGCCCGGAGGCGTGATCAGCGTCAGGGACAGCAGGTCAGCGGCAACCGTGACGAGGGCACCGCGCTCCTTGGCGTCCGCGATCACGGCGGAGTGGTCGAACACGCGGCCGGACACGCCGGGCTGCTGCAGCACGACGCCGTTGATGACGCCCTCGGGCAGGCCCATGGACAGGTCCGCGACCTCAACCTCAAACCCGAGGGCCTCGGCGCGGCCCTTGACGATCGCGATGGTCTGCGGGAGGCAATCGGCGTCCAGGACGGTCTTGCCGTCGTG
>JAPLAM010000048.1 GCA_026393275.1 Arthrobacter sp. | reverse complement strand
GACCGCCGGAATTTCTTCTGGCAATCAGAGCGACCCTGACGGGACTTGAACCCGCGACCTCCGCCGTGACAGGGCGGCGCGCTAACCAACTGCGCTACAGGGCCTTACTTTTACTACTGTTTCTTGCTGCCTGCAGTATCGCTACCGCATTTTTTCAAGGACTCTAGCTTACCAGACTTTTTCATCCGGCCTGACCAGTTCCTTGCGTACCCCCAACGGGATTCGAACCCGTGCCGCCGCCGTGAAAGGGCGGTGTCCTAGGCCGCTAGACGATGGGGGCCAGGACGCCATCCGGTAAAACCACTGCTGCAAGGACAAAAATTTAGGGCCGAAGCCTTCCGTTTTTGTTCCTTTCGGGTTCCTCCGAACTGGACCTATAAAACTATAGGGGCAACTTCCAGAATCTCCAAAATCCGCTCCACATCCCGGGAATAAGCTCTGGACAAGCCCGGTGCCACTGTGTGGATGATGGGCAGATGGACGCCACCGCTGCCCTCAATGAGATCGCCTTCTGGCTTGAACGCGAGCGCGCCACCACCTTCAAGGTGCAGGCCTTCCGCAAGGCGGCCGACGTTATTGCCGGCCTCTCCCCCGAGGAGCTGGCGGCCAGGCGGCGTGACGGCCGGCTAAAGCGCACGAAGGGGATCGGTGAGCGGACGTTCGAGGTGATCGCCCAGGCGGTCGACGGCGGGATCCCCGACTACCTCGCCGGCCTGCGGGAACGCGGCGCCGAGCCACTCGTGGAGGGCGGCCGCGAGCTGCTGGCGGCCCTGCGCGGGGACCTCCACATGCACAGCAACTGGTCCGACGGCGGTTCACCGATCGAATCCATGCTGGACGCCGCCCGAACGCTGGGCCGCGAATACGTGGCCCTGACCGATCACTCCCCCGCGTTGAAGATCGCCCACGGGCTGAGCGCCGAACGCCTCAGCGAGCAGCTGGATCTGATCGCCGGGATCGAGGCCGCGCGGACCACAAGTGCCCGGACCGACGCCGGGCGCCCGGAGGTCCGCCTCCTCGCCGGCATCGAGGTCGACATCCTGGAGGACGGCACACTGGACCAGGCCCCCGAGCTGCTGGACCGGCTGGACATGGTCGTGGCCAGCGTGCACTCGAAGCTCCGCTCGGACAGCCGGACCATGACCCGGAGGATGCTCGGCGGCATCGAAGACCCGCACACCAGGGTGCTGGGCCACTGCACCGGCCGGCTCCTGAACGGCTCGCGGGGAACGCGTCCGCCGTCGGAGTTTGACGCGAAGCGGGTATTTGCCGCGTGCGCGGAGCACGACGTCGCCGTCGAAATCAATGCCCGGCCGGAGCGGCAGGACCCGCCGGACGAGCTGATCCAGCTGGCGCTCGACGCGGGCTGCCTCTTCAGCATCGACAGCGACGCGCACGCCCCCGGCCAGCTCGACTTCCTGCAATACGGGGCGGAGCGGGCCGCCCGGAACGGCGTGCCTGCGGAGCGCATCATCACCACCTGGCCGCCGGACCGGCTGCTGGAGTGGTCCGGACGCGGACAGTAGCGGCCGCGCCCACAGCCCTGGCCCTGGCGCCGGAGCTGGCTCCGGCTCCGGCGCCGGCCCGCCCAAACCCTAGCCCCGGGACGGCTCCTGCCCTCGGGCCCGCCACGGCGTCAGCCGGGGCAGCCAGCGCGGGACGTTGCGGCAGTACTCCTCGTAGGCCGCACCGAACTTCCTGGTCAGCGCCGGCTCCTCGTACAGCCGGACGAAAGCCACCACCGGGACGGCGCCGATGCCCAGTGCCGCAAAGAGCTTCGGCTGGCCAAGCAGGAGCCCCTGCCCGGCGACGGCCGCCGCGATGGACACGTACATCGGATTCCGCACGTACCGGTAGAGCCCGCCAACCACCAGTCGTTTGGGAGGGGCAAACGGCGCGGGGGTCCCGATGCCCTCCGTAGCGAAATGCACAAAGGAGTTGGCGATCACCGCCGCGCCCGCGCCGATCAGCAGGGCGCCGGTGATCTGCGCAGGGACGCCGCCGGGGACCGGGGCGCTCACTTCCCAACGGGTCAGAAGCCACGGCACCATGCCGGCGGCCGTTGCGGGGGCGACCGCGAAGGCGGCGGTGCCGATGGCTGCACGCTTTCTGTCGCGGGCCGAAGCTGAGGATGCTGTCATACCGGCAATCGTGAACCCGCCACATCGGGCGCACAAGGGCCGGCCGGCCCCCGACCCGGGGCCCGGCGCGGCGCTCAGGCAACCAGCAGCACGGCCAACGTCAGCATCACCACGGCGATTCCGGCGTCGAGCACCCGCCACGCCGTCCGGCGTCGGAACACAGACGTCAGGAACCGCGCTCCCGTGCCGAGGGCGCTGAACCAGGCGATGCTTCCAAGGCCTGCCCCGGCGGCGAACCACCAGCGCCCGGACTCGCCGTGGGCGGCCGCGAGCGACCCAAGCAGCAACACCGTGTCCAGGTAGACGTGCGGGTTCAGCCAGGTGAAGGCGAGGCAGGTGCCCAGAACGGCCGCCCTGCTGAGAGGAGGCTTGGCTGCCACGTCGTCCAGCTGTTCACCGCGGATCGCACGGCGGGCTGCGAGTGCTCCATACGTGGCGAGGAAGGCGGCCCCTGCCCACCGGATCACCACGAGCGCGGCGGGTGCCCGGTCCAGGAGGACGCCGATGCCCGCGACGCCCAACAGGATCAGCAGCAGATCCGAGACTGCGCAGACCGCCACCACTATGGCGACGTGCGAGCGCTGGATGCCTTGGCGAAGGACAAAAGCATTCTGTGCGCCGATGGCAACAATGAGCGAGAGCCCGGTGGAGAGGCCCGAAAACAAGGGAAGGATCACCCTTCCCACGGTAGGGCGCTGCTCAAGATGAAACCAGTTAAAGATTCTTCCTAGACATAAGATGAGCTAATGGTCGATATCTCCCCCGAACAGGCCCGGACGCTGGCCGCAATCGTCACGCACGGAAGCTTCGACGCCGCAGCCGCCCACTTATCCGTGACACCCTCGGCGATCAGCCAGCGGATCCGCGCCCTTGAGGCCGCCGTCGGCCGCCCGGTGCTGACCCGGGTCCGGCCGGTAGCGCTCACGGAGTCCGGCCAGGCCGTGGTGCGGTTCGCCCGGCAGCTGGAGCTGGTCTCCGCAGACCTCGCCGAAGAGCTCCAACCGGAGGAACCCCACGGGCGGACCCGCCTGACGCTGGTGATCAACAGCGATTCCTTGCACACCTGGGCGCTGGCCGGCCTTGCAGCCGCCAGCGACAGCATCCAGCTGGAGATCCTCCGCGAGGACCAGGAGCACTCCCTTGACCTCCTGCGCGCCGGCGCCGCGGCCGCGGCGATCACGGCGACAGCTGCACCCGTACCGGGATGTTCGTCCCGCAGGCTGGGCACCATGCGCTACCTGCCCGTTTGCACGCCGGACTTCTCCCGCCGCTGGTTTGAGTCCGGCGTCGCCGCCGCGGCGCTATCCAACGCCCCCGTGCTGGTCTACGACCGCAAGGACGATCTGCAGGACCGCTGGCTCCGCCGGTTCAGCCGTACGCCCCGCCAGGCGCCGCGGCACTATGTGCCCGCCGCCCAGGAGTTTGGCGACGCGATCCGCTGGGGCATGGGCTGGGGAATGATGCCCGAAATCGAAATCGGTGAGGACCTCCGGACCGGGGCGCTGCAGACCCTCGCTCCCCGCGCGCATGTGGATGTCACCCTCTACTGGCAACAATGGCGGCGCGGCTCGGCGGCGCTCAGCGAAGTCGCGGATGCCGTCCAGGCGGCCGCACGCGTGCTCCGGTGAAGTTGCCGCGGAACGCTGGCTGCATTGTGGCGGTAAATCGCGGAGACCTGACCGATTTCCGCCAGCCGGGGCCGAACGCAACCGGCTAGATTTGAAGCATGGCAACAACCGCCGCAACAGGCTCACCCAGTCCGGACAGCACCCACCCCGACAGCTCACATCCGGACAGCACCCACGAAGTGTCTTCCCATCCCGCCCGGCCGAACCGCCCGCTCCGGCCCGCCGCCCCCGGACAGCCGGCGCCGATCAGCAGGCTCGGGATCGCCGCCGTCGTCGTCACCGTGGTGTTGTGGGCGTCGGCCTTCGTCGGCATCCGTGCGGTGGGGCCCAGCTTCTCCCCCGGACCGCTGACCCTTGGCCGGCTTTCTGTGGCCGCCGTCGTCCTGGGCCTGGTGGTGCTGCCGCAGTTCCGCAAGGCGGCCGCGTTCCCCAAGGGCCGCGAATGGTGGCCCATCCTGGCCTACGGCGTGATGTGGTTTGGCGGCTACAACGTGGCCCTGAACGCTGCCGAGCACATGCTCGACGCGGGTACGGCGGCCCTGCTGATCAACGTCAACCCCATCCTGGTCGCCGTGATGGCCGGGATCATCCTCAAGGAAGGCTTCCCGCGCTGGCTGATCATCGGCAGCCTGGTCGCGTTCGGCGGCGTCGCCGTCATTGCCCTCGGTTCCGGCCAGCGGTCGACGGCGGACGTCGCCGGCGTGCTGCTCTGCCTGCTCGCGGCCGCCCTCGCGGCGGTGAGCGTGATCGTGCAGAAGCCGGTGCTCAGGAAGTTCCCCGCGGCCCAGGCCACCTGGTTCGGCATCATGGTGGGCGCGGTGTGCTGCCTGCCGTTCAGCGGCCAGCTCGTCGCCGAGGTGCAGGCCGCTCCGCTGCCCGCGACGCTGGGCCTGGTCTATCTTGGCGTCTTCCCGACCGCGATCGCGTTCACCACCTGGGCGTATGCGCTCTCGCTGATCGACGCCGGCAGGCTTGCCGCCACCACGTACCTGGTGCCCGGCACCACGATCCTGATCTCCTGGCTGGTGCTGGGCGAGATTCCCACCATCTGGGGCCTGGTGGGCGGCGTGATCTGCCTCGCCGGCGTCGCCCTGACCCGGCGCCGCTCCCGGCCGCGGCCGGTCACGGCTGCGGCCCCGGCAGCGGGGCCGAACCCGGGGGCTTAGGGTTCTGGTATGCCCTCTTCCCTGCCTCCCGGCCTGCCGATCGTGCCCGACGGAACTGGTGACGACTCCAGCGAAACCGGACCGTTCCCGATGTCCGAGGACGAGTTCGAGGCCGCGGTGAGCGACGCCCTGGACCGGATCCCGCCGGACCTGGCCCGGACCATGACCAACGTGGCCGTCTTCATCGAGGACGACTACACCCCGCAGCCCGGCGAGGACCCGGACACCGTGCTGCTGGGCCTCTACGAAGGCGTGCCGCTGACCGAGCGGGACTCCTGGTGGGACGCCGGCTCGCTGCCGGACCGGATCACCATCTACCGCCAGCCGATCCTTGACCTGTGCGCCACCCGCGAGGACGTGGTTGAGGAAGTGACGGTGACAGTGGTCCACGAGATCGCGCACCACTTCGGCATCAGCGACGAGCGGCTGCACAAGCTCGGCTGGGGTTAGCCGCACTCAGCCAGCCGCCCGTCGTGGGACTAGCCTTGGTCATATGGGACACGACCACAGCCATTCGCACGGCATCACGGCCTCTGCCACCGGTACTGCGAAGCACCGCAAGCGCCTGGTCGCCGTCCTGCTGATCACTCTTGCCGTGGTCCTGATCCAGGTCGCCGGCGCCCTGGTCTCAGGGTCGCTGGCACTGCTGGCCGACGCCGGGCACATGCTCTCCGACGCCGCCGGGGTGTTCATCGCGCTGCTGGCCGCCTGGATCGCCACCCGGCCGGCGAGCGACCAGCGGACCTACGGCTACCAGCGGGCCGAGGTCCTGGCCGCCCTGGCCAACGCCCTGGTCCTGATCGTCATCTCCGTGGTCATCTTCACCGAGGCCATCCGGCGGCTCGGCTCGGCCCCCGAGGTGCAGACCGGCGTCATGCTCTTCGCGGCCGTCCTCGGCGCCATCGCCAACCTGGTCTCGCTGCTGATCCTGCGCGGCGCCCAAAAGGACAGCCTCAACGTCCGCGGCGCCTACCTTGAGGTACTGGGCGACCTGCTGGGCTCCTTCGCCGTCATTGTCGCCGCCATCGTCATCATGGCCACCGGATACCTGGCCGCTGACACCATCGCCTCGATCCTGATCGCACTCATGATCCTGCCCCGGTCCTGGCACCTGCTCCGCGACGTCGTGGACGTGCTCCTCGAAGCCACCCCCAAGGGCGTGGACGTCCAGATGATCCGCGAACACATCCTGGCCGTGGACGGCGTAGTGTCCGTCCACGACATCCACATCTGGACCATCACCTCCGGCGTCCCGGTGTTCTCCGCCCATGTGGTGGTCGAAGATACGGCGCTGGGGGCACGCGGGGCGGACCGCGTGCTGGACAAGCTGGTCACCTGCCTCGGCTCGCACTTCGATACCGAGCACTGCACGTTCCAGCTCGAACCGGCCAGCCATGCGGAGCACGAGACCCACCAGCACGCCTGAACCGCGGCCGACGCCGGCCCCCCCCGCGGCGGCGCCGCATGCGCGACACGCCGGTCTGCCTGCCCACCAAATGACATAGATGTTGTTTATGTTATTGATGTGACTCGTGTTGCCAAAGTGGTATTTGGCACGTAGCCTCGTCCCTGCTGGGCGATCCGCAGAGGGGCACTTCCATATGCCATAATTCCTACCTCGCTCGCGCCAGCCTGACTGCAGCGAGGTTTTCCATGAGTTGGACCGGACCCGGAGGCAGGGCCGCAGCCCTGTGCACCGCCGTCGTACTGCTCGGAACACTGGCGATCCCCGCCCAGGCCGCCCCGGCCGTCGTGGCAGCCGTTCCCGGCCTGAGGGTCCCGGCCACGCAGGATATCCCCTCACCCGAGGAGATCGCCGCGGCGAAGTCCAGTGAAAGCGCGACGGCGGACCAGGTCACCCGGATTGACCGAATCCTGGCGGACGCCGCCGCAGCCCAGGAGGACGGCCTGGCCACCTCGCTCGCCGCCAACAACGCCTACGCGGACGCCTTGGTGGAGCTCCAGATCCGCCGGGATGCTGCCGCGCTGGCGGCCGCCAAGGCCGCCGCCGCCGAGACCGAGCAGGCCAAGGCGCGTAAACTGATCGGCCAACTGGCCGGAGACCTTTACCGCAACGGCGGCATGACGCCCGGGCTCGGCAGCCTGATGGGCGGCGACGGCCAGTCGCTGCAGCAGGCCGCCACGCTCGAGGCGCTGGCCGCCGGCCGCACCCGCGCATTCCAGGCCGCGGAGACCGCTGCCGCCGCATCGAAGTCGTCCAAGGACGCCGCGGCGGAGGCGGACCGCGCCGCCGACGACGCCGCGCGCACAGCAGAATCTCGCAAGACCGATGCCAAACGCGCCGACGACGCCCGGCAGCAGGCCGTGTCCGACGCCGCGGCACAGCGGACGGTCCTGGTGGACCAGCTGGCCACGCTGCGGAACACCACCGTGGCGCTGGAGTCGGCGCGGGTGGACGCCCTGGACCGGCAGCGCCAGCAGGAACGGCTCGCCGCTGTCACGGCCGCACCGGGGAACAATCCGCAGCCTGCCGGCGGTGGCCAGCCGGTGCCCGCACCGGCCCCGCCGGCCGTGCTGCAACCCGCGCCGCCCGCTCCGCCGGCATCCGTCACGGCCCCACCAGGCCCCGCCAATCCGGCACCTGTCGAACCAGCACCAGCACCTGCACCGCCGGCTCCCGCACCCGCTCCTGTACCCCCGCCGGCTCCCGCGCCTGCGCCTGCGCCTGCCCCGGGCGGCTCCAACCAGACGGCAATCTCCGTCGCCCTCGGCAAGGTGGGCTCGCCCTACTTCTACGACTACGGCGGAACGGGCGCCTACGGCTTTGACTGCTCCGGCCTGGTCCAGGCCGCGTTCGCCGCGGCCGGCAAGAGCCTGCCCCGCACCGCAGCCCAGCAGTTTGCGCAGGCACCGGTGCAGGTACCCCTGGCCGCCGCCCAGCCCGGGGACCTGTTGGTCTGGGGCTCGGCGCCGGGGTTCTACCACGTGGCCATCTACCTTGGCGGCGGCCGCGTGGTCCAGGCACTCAACCCGTCAAGCGGGATTACCGTGACGGATCTCGCGTCCATGTCCGGGATGCAGCTGTACCCCTACGCCGCTCGGTACTGACGTCCGGTACGGACGTCGCTGTGCTGACGTCCCTCTGCTGACAGCGGTAGCCTAGGAGAGCACGTCCTTCGTGGCGAACCTGGCGTAGGCGAGGGCTCCGAACACGGCCACGTACCCGCCCTGCAGGAGCGCGTTGGCGGCGAACGAGTCCCAGGCGATGGGCTGGCGCAGCAAATCGGCGAAGTCGAGCCAGCGGTGGCTGAAGAGCCACGGATGCAGCCATTCCAGTTGCGGCAGCGCATCCGCGATCTGGGCGGCGACAGCGAACACAACGGTGGCGGCCATCGCGCCGACAGGCACGTCAGTGAGGCTGGACATGAACAGTCCGATCGCGGAAAGCCCCACCAGGGACACGGCCAGGTAGGCGGCGATCAGCAGCAGCCGCCCCAGGGCATCGGCCGCGCCGATCGTGTCCCCGGAGAGCAGGGTCACGGGCCCGACCGGGAAGAGGGCCGCCCCGATGCCGGCGCCGACGACTGCCACCGTGAGCGGGGCCGCCGCCGCGAAAACGACGGCGCCGCCATACTTGACCAACAACAGCCGGCCGCGTCCGGCCGGCGCCGCCAGCAGATACCGCAGGGTCCCGAGCCCGGCCTCGCCGGCCAGGGTGTCGCCCGCGACCACCCCGATGGTGAGGGGCAGGAACAGCGGGACGGCCACCAGCATGGCGGTGACGCCCACGAACAACCCGTTCTGGCTGATCCGGTCCAGGAAGGCCGGCCCTCGGCCGGGCGGCACCGTAGAGGAGAGCCGCACGGCCAGGGCGATGAGCACCGGGATGGCGGCGAGCGCAAGCAACATGGCCCAGGTCCGGCGGCGGCGGAACAGCACCCCCAGCTCGGAGCCGAGCAGCCGCAATACCGGCGCCCGGACCCGGTCCTGGCGGGCCTCCGCACCCCTCTCCTGGCGGGCCTCCGGGCCCCTGTCCGGGCCAGTGCGTACGCTCGGCTTACCTTGCAACCTCGAAGCCCTCCCCGGTCAGCTCCACAAAGCGGTCCTCGAGGCTGCCCTGCTCGAGGGCAAAGCCGCGGACCCGGACGTCGGCCGCGACCAGCGCCGCCACCACTGCTTCCGGCGAGAGGGCGCCGTTTCCGGCGCCGGCTGGCAGCGGCGCGTACAGCAGCGCGTCGCCACCCGGGCCGTCTGTGCGGACGCCGCCGGCACGGAAATCGGCCGTCCCGCTAGCGCTTGTCCCGCTACCGTTTGTCCCGCTACCGCCTGGGGCGGCGCCGCCGTCGGCCGTCAGCCCCAGGCCGGCCAGGACCCGGGCGGCGGCCCCGGGGTCCGGGGTCAGCAGGCGGATCCGAGCGTGTCCGGCCTGCCGTAGTTCCGGCAGGGTGCCCTGCGCCACGAGCCGTCCGGCGCTCATGATGGCCGCGTGCGTGCAGATCTGTTCCACCTCGGCGAGCAGGTGGCTGGAGACGAACACCGTGGCGCCGTCCGCGGCGAGGGACCGCACCAGGTGGCGCACCTCACGGGTGCCCTGCGGGTCCAGCCCGTTCGTCGGCTCATCCAGCACCAGCAGCTCCCGGGGTGCCAGCAGCGCGTTGGCGATGCCCAGCCGCTGCTTCATGCCCAGCGAATAGGCCCGGACCTTTTTGTCCGCGGCGTGCGCCAGGCCCACCCGTTCAAGCGCCGTCCGCACCCGTGCGCGCCGGGTGCCGGCCGGAGCTTGCGGATCCGCGGCGTCGAAGCGCGCGAGGTTCGCGGCTCCGGAGAGGAACGGATAGAAGGCCGGTCCTTCAACCAGGGCGCCCACCCGCGGCAGGACGGTACGCAACTGCCGCGGCATCTCCTCGCCGAGGATGCGCACCGAGCCGCTCGACGCGGCGGCCAGTCCCAGCATGATCCGGATGGTGGTGGTCTTGCCCGAGCCGTTGGGGCCCAGGAAACCAAAGACGGAGCCTTTCGGCACCGCCAGATCGACGCCGTCGACCGCCAGTTGCCGGCCGAAGCGTTTGCTCAGGCCCAGGGTCTCGATGCTCAGTTCGGCGGTCCGCGCGACGGCTGTCACCGGGCGGCGGCCGCGGCCTGGAGCCGATCCAGCGGGACGGACCCGGCGAAGATGCGGCCGTCGTCGAGGATCAGCACGTTCACCAGGGCGGTCGAAAGCAACCTGCCGCCGGACACCGGGACGGTCGCCTGGGCCAGCAGCGACGCCGCGTTGCCGGGCCCGCCGGACTGGCCGCCCGGCTGCTCCGCCGGGGTCTTGGCCCAAGCACCGGCCGGGAGCTCGACGACGGATTCCCAACCGGTTCCGCTGACGTTGTGCCGGCTGTCCTTGGTCGCCGGCCGGTCCTGGGTGCCGGATGACTTGTGGTCCGGGACCGGGAGTTCCTTGACCGTGGCACCGGGCGGCGGGCTGAACTGGAAGACCGCGGCGTCCGGGGCCTCGAGCGAGAGCTTGGTGAACGCGATACGGAACGCCGGATCGGACTGGCCGCGGGCCTTCAGTTCGACGCCGAGCGGCATCCCGCTCTGGCCGTCCACCAAAATCGCCACGGAGGCCAGCAGGGTGGAGGATGACTTCGGCGTGAGCATCAGCTGGTACGCGGAGCGTCCGGCCACCTGGACATCCGCGGCGACGGTCACGTCGCTGCTCTGGTCAAGCTTGGCCAGGAGCTCTTCGGCCAGCGTGTCCGGGGCCGGCAGGGCTTCCTGCCCCGACGGGTGATGGCTTCCCGCCCCCGCCGGGAGTACAGCGTGGGCGGCGGTATTGTCCTTGGAGTTGTAGAACCAGAGCTCGTTGCCGTGCCGGACCACGTCACGCTCGGCGAGCCGATCCATGACCTGGACGCGGGCGTTGTCCGTCCCGTCGCGGTAGACCCGTGCGGTGTGCGGTCCCGTCAACAGCTCCAGCCAGCCGGCCTCCCCGGAAGACGCTCCCGGACCGGCCTGCGGGAGTTCCGGCAGGCCCAGCTTGGAGGTTTGTTCCAGCGTCCCGGAGAAGGACGTTTCGCGGTGCTGGGCGATCAGCTGCAGCACTTGCTCCGGCGATTTGGCCGGCAGCGGATCCCCCGCGCTGGCCGGCAAAGAGCCCGTCAGCACCCCGGCGGCGATCACGGCGGGAACGGTTACGGCCGGCAACCAGCGCAGCCAGGTGCGGGTCATCGCGACCGCGCTCCAACATTGCAACTCATCTTTCAACATTACGCCCGGAAGGGGGCGGCATCACCGTGCCCGGCCAGATTTTTGCGGCCCTCCTCCGGCGCGGTCCGGGCGTCCTCGGGCGGGCCCGCCGGCACCACGGTGCCCGCGCCGCCGTCGACCGTGATGGCCTGCCCGGTGACGATCAGGGAGGTGGCGTCCGGGACGCCGACGACCGCGGGAATCCCGTATTCCCGCGCGACGACGGCGCCGTGGGAGTTGGAACCGCCCATTTCCATTACCAGTCCCCCGGCGGTCAGGAACAGCGGAGTCCAGCCCGGGTCGGTGGAGGGGGCCACGAGGATCTCGCCGGGTTCCAGGCGCGCCCCCTGCGGGTCGAGGATGACCCGGGCCGCGCCGGTGGCGGTGCCGGCCGAGGCGGGGCTGCCGGCCAGCACCCCGGCGGCCCCGGCATCTACCCCGGTGCCGCGAGGGCGAAGGGCCTCCGGTTCGGTCCCGTCGGAGAGCAGCACCCGCGGGATATGCCGGCGGCCCAGTTCGCGGCCATAGGCCTCGCGGCGCTGCGCCACGAGGGTGTGCAGCGGCGTCCCGGCGAGGCCGTCGCGGGCCTCGACCAGGTCAAGGAAGAAGATGTCGTCCGCGGCGGCGATCCGGCCGGCCGCGGCCAGTTCCGTCCCGACGACCTGGAGCTGTCCGCGCACCGCAGCCAGGGCCTCCACGATGTGGTACTTCGGCAGTTCCCGCAGCCCGGCGAACATGCGGGTGCGTTTGAGTGCCGCCCGGACCAGCGCAGCCCGCAGCCTGCCCCGCTCCCCGGCGGCAGCGGCCAGCCGCAGCACCTGGGACTCGGCGTCCTCTGCCGCCTTGCTGAACTGTAAATCCGGGGCCTGGCCGGGGTCCTCCAGCCGAAGATAGTTGGCCAGGACTCCCAGGATGTGGGCCGGGTCGTCGGACCAGCGAGGCATCCCCAGGTCAACTTCCGCCACCGCCCGGTGCCCGTAACGGCCCAGGAAACCCTCCAGACCGGACTGCACGACGGCGGGCAGTTCCCTGGCCCGGTAGCGGCGGACCAGCTCCGCCGCGCCCGCGCCGTCCCCGGCTGCCCCGTCGATCGCAGCACCTTCGAACGCGGCACCGTCGAACACCGCCGCGGCGTCGGCGTCGGCCCGGATGGCCTCGGCGAGATGCCAGAGTGCCAGGTCCATCTCGGTGGTGACGTTGTTGGGGAGCCCCCGCAAGACCGGCTGTAGTGCCCCCGGGCCTGCGGCGGCTCCCAGCAGCCTGCCGGCGGCCGCCAGCAGGCCAAAACCCAGAGCTGCCAGCGGCAGCACGACGGGGACCACCGGGAAAAGCTCCTGCCCCAGGATCCGCTCGACGTGCTCCAGCCGCTGCACCGAGGTGGACCCGGCCGGCACCGCGAGGGCGGCCGGGAACCGGTCGCCGAATTGTTCCACGCGGCGCAGGGCGGCCTCGGGTCGGAGTAGGGCGCGCAGCAGCGACTGCGGGATTTTCGTCCGCGCCACGACGGGAACGACGTGCCGAAGCAGCCGCCACGGGGATCTGCTGGTGACGGAAAACCGGGGGTCCTCGAACAGCTGGCGCATCACGGCCGCGGAGCGGGCCTCCATCACGTCGAACACCCGCGGCACGATGGCCCGGCCGACGGCGCTGCGCAGCACCGGGGTCAGGTCGAAGAAGATCCGCTGCCCGGCCTGGACGTACGGCGTCGGGCCGTCGTGCGGCGCGGGCACGTCGAAATGAGCGGTCCG
>JAPLAM010000027.1 GCA_026393275.1 Arthrobacter sp. | reverse complement strand
GCACGTCGTCAAGGGCACCATCCGGCTGATCCTGACCAATGAGGAATACGAACTGGAAACCGGCGATACGGTGACCTTTCCGGGGCGCGAGCCGCACACGTGGGTCAACCCCACCGACCGTCCGGTCGAGGTGCTCTGGGTCCTGGTTCCCGCCGCGAGCCGCTAGCCCCCGGCGCCCACGGGGCGCCCGACACATGCCGTTTACATGGCCGAAACAACGAATTTACATTCGTGCCGCCCGCGTAACCTCGGCGAAAAAAAGGAAAAGCCTTACCGAAACATGCCCTCGGTAGCGTCGTAGGCGGGAGGCGTGCGACTCGCTGCAGGCATACGCCGTCCAAATGGTCTCGCCGTTCCGGCGCCCTTGGAGCGCCGGCATTCGAGGAAGGCTCCAGCAATGAACTTCTCTGTGCTTGCAGTATCAATGGATGTAGATCCCACGACGCTCGATCCTGGTGCGACGGCATGGATGCTGGCAGCATCCGCCCTCGTCCTTTTGATGACCCCCGGTCTCGCCTTCTTCTACGGCGGACTGGTGCGGATGAAATCGGTCCTGAACATCATGATGATGAGCTTCGGCGCCATGGGGGTCGTCGCCGTGGTCTGGGCCCTCTGGGGCTACGGCATGGCGTTCGGCCCCGACACGCTCAACGGCTTCATCGGTGACCCGTTCGCCAACTTCGGCCTAAGCGGACTAACCAGCAGCATCGGCAGCAAGGCCGCCGGACTGCCTGACATGGTGTTCATCGGATTCCAGGCCACCTTTGCCATCATCACCGTGGCACTGATCAGCGGCGCCGTCGCCGAGCGCGTCCGGTTCGGCCCCTGGCTCCTCTTTGCCGCCTTGTGGGTAACGCTGGTCTACGCGCCGATCGCCCACTGGGTCTGGGGTGGCGGACTCTTCGGCCCGACCGGGCTCATCGGCAGCAAGATCTCCGCGCTCGACTTCGCCGGCGGAACCGTCGTGCACATGAACGCCGGCATGGCCGGCCTGATGCTCGCGGTGATCCTGGGCAAGCGGCTCGGCTTCATGAAGGATCCGAACATCCGCCCGCACAACCTGCCGTTCGTGATGCTTGGTGCGGGACTGCTGTGGTTCGGCTGGTTCGGGTTCAACGCGGGCTCGGAGCTCGCGGCGGACGCCACGGCCGGCCTGGCCTGGACCAACACGCTGCTGGCAACCAGTGCCGCGCTGCTCGGCTGGCTGCTTGTGGAGCGGCTTCGGGACGGACACGCCACCTCCCTGGGTGCGGCGTCGGGCGCCGTGGCGGGCCTGGTGGCGGTCACCCCTGCGTGCGGCTTCGTCGACCCCGTCGGCGCCATCGCGATCGGCGTCATTGCGGGCGTGGTCTGTGCGCTGGCCGTCGGGCTGAAGTTCAAGATCGGCCTGGATGACTCCCTCGACGTCGTCGCCGTGCACTTCGTGGGCGGGCTGTGGGGGACGCTGTCGCTGGGATTCTTCGCACTCCCGTCCGCCAAGACGGAAGGCGGGCTGTTCCACGGCGGCGGCCTGGCCCAGTTCTGGCCGCAGCTGCTCACCGCGCTCATCGTCACCGTCTGGAGCGCCGTGCTGACCACCTTGATCGGCTTCGCGATCCACAAGACCATAGGCATGAGGGTCTCCGAGGCGGACGAGCACTCCGGCATCGACGTGACCGAACATGCGGAGACCGCGTACGAGCTCCTGATGGTCGGCGGCAGCTTCAATCCGGGGGAACCGCATCCCACGCTTGCCTTCGGGGAGGCCGACGCGGCCCGGATGGATAGCCCGCTGGCCAGCGAACCGGTAGCAGGCCGGGCCCTGAGATGAGGCTCGCGGCGGGCGCCCACGTGCGGCGCCCGCCGCGGCGCAGCCACGCGGAACCCCGCTGAATGGGTAAACATTTGATGCGCATTGAAAAACTTCGAGTGTATGATGGCAGTCACACCCGCCTGACGACCCCCGAAGGAGACGCCTCTCGTGGAAGAGCTGCGCATCGAAGCCAACGGCAACCTCGGCCCCATCGATTCCTCCCGCATCCCGCGCTACGCCGGCGCCGCCACCTTTGCCCGGCTGCCGCGGCTGGACCAGGTGGCGCAGGCGGACGTCACGGTGGTCGGCGTCCCCTTCGACTCCGGCGTCTCGTACCGGCCCGGCGCACGCTTCGGCGCCAACCACGTCCGGGAAGCCAGCCGGCTGCTGCGCCCCTATAACCCGGCCTGGGACGTCAGCCCCTTCGAGAACATCCAGGTCGCCGACGCCGGAGACATGGCCGTCAACCCGTTCAACATCCACGAGGCCATCGAGAGCATCCAGCAGAACGCGCTGGACCTGACCGCGGCGGGCAGCAAGCTGCTGACCCTGGGTGGAGACCACACCATCGCGCTGCCCCTGCTGCGCGCAGCGGCCGAACGTGCCGGCCAGCCCGTCGCGATGCTTCACTTCGACGCGCACCTGGACACCTGGGACACCTATTTCGGTGCCGAATACACCCACGGCACCCCGTTCCGCCGTGCCGTCGAGGAAGGCATCCTGGACACCGAGGCGATCAGCCACATCGGCACCCGCGGTCCGCTCTACGGCAAGAAGGACCTCGACGACGACCACCGCTTCGGCTTCGGCATCGTCACCTCCGCCGACGTCTACTACCAGGGCGTGCTGGAAACCGTCGCCAAGGTCCGCGACCGGATCGGCAACCGCCCGCTCTACATCTCGGTCGACATCGACGTGCTGGACCCCGCCCATGCGCCCGGCACCGGAACCCCGGAAGCCGGCGGCATCACCAGCCGCGAACTGCTCGAAATCATCCGCGGCCTCCGCGGCATGAACCTGGTGGGGGCCGACGTCGTCGAGGTCGCCCCCGCGTACGACCACGCGGACATCACCGGCGTGGCCGCGAGCCATGTCGCCTATGAACTGGTCACCCTGATGGCGGACCGCGCCGTCGACGGCGACCGGGTCGGCGCGCCCAGCGGCTACGAGGCGCAGGCCCTCGGCCGGGAAACCCGCCGGCCGGCCGGCTTCGCCGCTCCGGCGGCCCGGCCCGTCGAGAGCGGGGTCTCCCAGTGACCGGCGTGCGCAACGGCGGCGACCTCGTCGTCGAGACCCTCGAGGCGCTCGGCGCCAAAACCGTCTTCGGCATCCCCGGCCAGCACGCGCTGGGCCTCTTCGACGCGATGGGCCGCGGCAAGCTGCACTTCGTTTCGTCGCGCGTGGAGAACAACTCGGCCTTTGCCGCCGACGGGTACTCGCGTGCCACCGGCGAAGTGGGCGTCCTCTTCCTGTCCACCGGGCCGGGCGCGCTGACGTCGCTGGCCGGGCTGCAGGAGGCATACGCCACCGGGGTTCCCATGGTGGTGGTGGCGAGCCAGATCCCGCTCGAAGGCCTCGGCGCACGCCGCAAGGGCATGCTGCACCAGCTCGATGACCAGAAAGCCTCGGCCGCCAACGTGACCAAGAGCCAGCGGCTGATCCAGCACGCCTCCGGCATCCCCTCGGCCATCCAGGACGCCTGGACCGAGGCGATCTCCTCGCCGCAGGGCCCGGTGTGGCTTGAAATCCCGCAAAACGTCCTGCTGGATCCCATCATGGTCCCGCCGGTGGAGGACGCGCTCGCCGAAGCCGCGGACAACCCGCCCCGGGTGGAGCTGGTCCGCGAAGCCGTGAAGTGGCTCTCGGAGGCGAAGCGTCCGGCCATCATTGCCGGCGGCGGCACCCGCCGCGGCCACGCGGAGAAGTCGCTGCTGTCCCTCGCGGAGAAGCTGCGCGCGCCGGTGATCTGCACTCCCGGCGGCAACGGCGCGTTCCCCTGGCACCACGAACTGTCGCTCCAGTCCTGGATCGAGGACCAGTACACGACCGAGCTGCTCGAGGACGCCGACGTGCTGATCGTCATCGGCTCCTCACTCGGCGAAGTCACGTCCAACTACTTCACCTTCGAACCCCGCGGCCGGATCATCCAGATCGACGCCGAACCCCGCGTGCTCGAGTCCAACCGTCCGGGGCTCGGCATCCGGGCCGACGCCGGCCAGGCGCTCGCCGCCCTCGACGAGGCCCTGACGGAGCCGCACGGCGAGCGCACGGACTGGCACGGCAGCTCGCCCGAGGACCTGGTCAGGGACACCCTGGCCAAGGTCAGGGCCCGGCTGGAATCCCAGGACCTGGCCAAGGAACTGAAGTTCATGGCCGACATCCGCGAGGCCGTCCCCGCCCAGATGCAGACGTTCTGGGACATGACGATCTCCGCCTACTGGGCCTGGAGCTGCTGGGACGCCCGCGAGGGCCAGTTCCATTCCGCCCAGGGCGCCGGCGGCCTGGGCTTCGGCTTCCCCGCGGCGATCGGCGGCGCCGTGGGACTGGAGACCACCGGAAAACAGGGCGGTTCGGCGCGGGTCCTCGCCGTGTCCGGCGACGGCTCGGCCATGTACTCGATCTCCGAGCTGGCCACCGCGAAGCAGCACAACGTGCCGGTCACCTGGCTGATCGTCGACGACGGCGGCTACGGCATCCTGCGCGAGTACATGGTGGGCGCCTTCGGCCAGGCCACGGCCACCGAACTTGCCCGCCCCGACTTCGTGAAGCTGGCGGAGGCCTTCGGCGTCCCGGCCGTCCGCGTGCCCCCTGAGGGCGTGGGGGACGCGCTCAAGGCGGGCTTCGCCGCGGACGGCCCGAACGTCGTCGTCGTCGAAACCCTGCTGAAGATGTTCGCCCCGACGCACCTGGACGTCTAAGCGCCCACCCAACACGCGCCCGGAGGCGCGAACCCACACGTCAGGCCCCGCATCCGCCCGGATGCGGGGCCTGACGCGTCCGGACACCCTCAGCAACCTTCTTAGTTTCCCAAAGTAATCAATTTCCGGTATTGTTGCTTAGGGCAAACAATAAAGGGGCGTCGTAACATGACAGTCGCATCGACCGCTGCAGCCCAGCTGGTCAACCAAATCTTCGACCTCCAGCGTGCCGTCCGGTGCGTTGCCGCGGCCAACCTCCGCGGCGACGACACCGGGGTGGCTCTGCAGGGCGTCCTGCGCTTTGTGGGGGAGGGCGAAACCCGGGCCACGCAGCTTGCGGAACGGCTCGGCGTCAGCGCGCCGGTGCTGAGCCGGCACCTCGCGGAGCTGGCGGCGCAGGGCTACGTGGTGCGCCGGCCGGATCCGGTCGACGGCCGGGCCCAGCTGATCTCACTCTCCCCGTCCGGGGCGGAGAAACTCCGCTCCATCGAGGCGCAGCGTGCCGCCACCCTGCACGGCGCCCTGCTCGACTGGAGCGAGGACGACGTCGAGGAGACCGGGCGCACCCTGAAGAAACTAGCTGAATCCCTACGGAGTTCAGCCCGGGCAAAGACGGCCGGATCCACCAATACGTCCAGCTTTGTTGAGGAGTAAATCCATGGCCAGCCATGCTGCCGCCGCCGGGCCGTCCCCGGCACCCACCCCGCACTCGCACCCGGCACCCCAAGTGGCCATGAGCCACCGCCAGATCATGGAGGCGCTGACCGGCCTGCTGGCGGCGTTCTTCACCGCCATCATCAGCAGCACCATCGTGGCCAACGCGCTGCCGACCATCATGTCGGAGCTCAAGGGCACCCAGACGGACTTCGCCTGGGTGATCACGGCCGCGCTGCTGGCCAACGCCGCCACCACCCCGATCTGGGGCAAGCTGGCGGACCTGTTCGACAAGAAGTTCCTCGTGCAGTTGAGCATCGTGATCTTCGTGGCGGGCTCCGTGATGGCAGGCTTCTCGCAGACCATCCCGTTCCTGCTCACGGCCCGAGTCATCCAGGGTGTCGCCATGGGCGGCCTCACGGCACTGGCCCAGGCGATCATGGGCTCGATGATCCCGCCGCGTGACCGCGGCAAGTACTCCGGGTACTTGGGCGCCGTGATGGCCGTCGGCACCGCCGGCGGCCCGCTCCTCGGCGGCTTCATTGTCGACAGCCCGCTTGGCTGGCGCTGGACCTTCTTTGTCTGCGTTCCGCTGGCAATCGTCGCCCTCATCCTGCTCCAGGTCACCCTGAAGCTGCCGCACATCAAGCGGCCGGCCAAGATCGACTGGCTGGGTTCCGTGCTCCTGACGTCCGGCGTCAGCCTGCTGCTGATCTGGGTTTCCTTCGCCGGGAACCCGGACTACTACGACTGGTGGTCCTGGCAGACGGTCGCGATGGTCGGCGGCGGCATCGCCCTGCTTGCACTGCTGGTGGTCGTCGAATCCCGCGTGTCCCAGCCCATCATTCCGCTCAAGATCATCTCCGAGCGCACCACCGCGCTCTCCATCCTGGCCTCGGTGGCCGTGGGCGTTGCCATGTTCGGTTCCTCCGCCTTCCTCGGCCAGTACTTCCAGGTCGCCCGCGGCGCAACCCCCACCGAGGCCGGCCTGCTGACGCTGCCCATGATCGCCGGCAACCTGATCGGCTCGGTGCTGTCCGGCCAGTTGATCAGCCGCACCGGTAAGTGGAAGCGCTACCTGGTCGGCGGCTCCGTCCTGCTGATCGGCGGCCTCGGCCTCGCCGGCACCATCGACCACACCACCGAACTCTGGCTGACCGGTCTCTACACCGCCGTGCTGGGCCTGGGCCTGGGCCTGCTGATGCAGAACCTCGTGTTGGCCGTGCAGAACACCGTCCGCGCCACGGACATCGGCACCGCCAGCGCCTCGGTGGCGTTCTTCCGTTCCGTCGGCGGCGCCATCGGCGTCTCGGTGCTGGGTGCCGTCCTGGGCAACCGGGTCAAGGAACTTGCCACCCAGGGTCTGGCCAAGGCCGGCATCCCCGTTACGGGCGGCTCGGGCGGCAGCAGCATGGACCTCAAGGACCTGCCGCCGCAAATCCGGGACATCATGCGCGCCGCCTACGGCGACGCGACGGCGGAGATTTTCATGATTTCGGCGATCGTCGGCATCGTGGCCCTGGTTGCGGTGCTGTTCATCAAGGAAAAGCCGCTGCGGCGCACGGTTGACCTCCAGCCGGAGACGTCCGCTTCCGCGGCCGTCACCGGGTCGGGAGCCGACGTCGACGCCGGGGCAGCCGCCCACGCCGTCCTCGCCTCCGGTCGCGTCCCGGCATCCGGCGCTCCCGCCACCGGCATCGTGGATCTGGACCGTGAATTCCTCGAAGTCCTCACCCGGCAGCGGGCCAACGGGTCCCACTTCCCCGAAGCCGCCCGGTTGGACCGCGTGAACCGAGACGACCAGGAGAACACCCAAAACGGCGACGGCGAGGCCAGGGCCGAGCGTGAAGGTGCCCGCCTCCGGGCCCGGACCCTGGTGGCCGAGGCGCGAGCCGACCACTCCGACGTCGTGCCCCTGCTGCTGCAGACCCAGCGGTTGCTCGCCGAGCAGCAGGTCCAGCTCGCCGACGCGCTCCGCGCCGTCCACGAGCAGGCCGCGGAACAGCGCGCAATTGCCGCCGAGCAGTCCCGGGTCAGCGACCAGCTGACCACCCTCCGCCGCCAGCTGGCGAAGGAGCGCAAACAGCAGCGCGCCGCCGCCGAGTACATCGCCACGCACGGCCGGCACCGCGGCGACTAGGCCCCCGCGAGGCAGGCCCGCTAAGCGGCCCTGCGGCTCCCGACCAGGGAGCCGCGGGGCCGCTTTTCACCCGGCCAAGGATTTCGTAGAGTAGGACGGCTAAGGCTGTCGGCCCCAGCTGCTACTACTTCTTTATTCGCCTTGTGTTTATTCGACCTGTGTTTGTTCGACTCGTGTTGATTCGACCTGTGCGATTTTCCCCTTTTGCGTTTCATGAACCCTTGCTAAGGACCCGTGGGCATGCTTGTCACCCTCATACGGCGCTATTCCAAGCCGTATCTGCCGTATATTGCGGCCGTCGTCGTCTTCCAGTTGGCCTCCACCATCGCGGCCCTCTACTTGCCCAGCCTCAACGCCCAGATCATCGATGAGGGCGTCTCCCGGGGCGACACTGACTACATCTGGCGCACCGGCGGCCTCATGCTCGGCGTCGCACTGGTGCAGGTGGTCACCGCGATCGCGGGCGTCTACTTCGGCTCCAGGGCCGCGATGGCCTTCGGCCGGGACCTGCGCCGTGGCGTGTTCCGCAAGGTCAGCAGCTTCTCCGCCCGCGACGTCAACGTCTTCGGCGCCCCGACACTGATCACCCGCGGCACCAACGATGTCCAGCAGGTCCAGATGCTCATGCTGATGGGGCTGAACTTCATGGTGGCCACACCGATCATGTGCATCGGCGGCATCGTCATGGCCCTCCGGGAGGACCTCAACCTGTCCTGGCTGGTCTGGGTCTCCGTCCCGGTCCTGGTGGTGGTGGTCGGCTACATCGTGGTACGCCTGATGCCGCTCTTCCGCTCCATGCAGACCAAGATCGACCGGCTCAACGGCATCCTGCGTGAGCAGATCATCGGCATCCGCGTGGTCCGGGCCTTCGTCCGCGAGCCGCACGAGGCGGAGCGCTTTGGCGCGGCGAACAAGGAACTCACGGACGTCTCGCTGAAGATCGGCGCGCTGTTCGTGCTGATGTTCCCGGCGATCGGCATGATCCTGCACGTGTTCACCGCCGCCGTGCTGTGGTTCGGCGGCCAGCGCGTGGACGCCGGGGAAATGCAGGTGGGGTCTCTGACGGCATTCCTGCAGTACCTGCTGCAGATCCTGATGGCGGTCATGATGGGCACGTTCATGGCGATGATGATTCCGCGCGCCTCGGTCTGCGCGGACCGGATCGGCGAGGTGCTCGACGTCGAACCCTCCATCCACGAACCGCTCACCCCGCTCGCCCCCGCCGCGAAAGCCGGCCGGGTGGAATTCCGGAACGTCTCCTTCGCCTACCCGGGCGCCGAGGCGCCGGTGCTCAGCGATATCAGCTTCACCGCCGAACCCGGCCAGACGGTGGCGATCATCGGGTCCACCGGCTCGGGCAAGACCACCCTGCTGGCCCTGCTGCCGCGGCTCTTCGACGCCGCCTCCGGCGAGGTGCTGCTCGACGGCGTTCCGGTCACCCGGCTGGACCGCGCCGAGATCACCGGCCGCGTCGCGATGGTCCCGCAGCGGCCGTACCTGTTCTCCGGCACGATCGAACACAACCTGCGCTTCGGCAAGCCCGAAGCCAGCGACGAGGAACTGTGGGACGCCCTCACCGTGGCCCAGGCCGCCGACTTTGTCCGGGAGAAGAAGAACGGCCTCGACGCCCGGATCGCGCAGGGCGGCACCAACGTCTCCGGCGGCCAGCGCCAACGGCTCTGCATCGCCCGGGCGCTCGTCACGGAGCCCAAGGTGTTCCTGTTCGACGACTCCTTCTCGGCCCTCGATGTGGCCACCGACGCCCGGCTGCGCAAGGCGCTCAAGGCCAAAACCGCCGACGCCACGGTGATCATCGTGGGCCAGCGCATCTCCACCATCGCGGACGCGGACCAGATCCTGGTGCTGGACAACGGCCGTATCGTGGACCGTGGAACCCACGAGGAGCTCCTGGCAAGCTCCAGTACCTACCAGGAAATCGTCGAATCCCAGCTGACCGCGGAGGCAATCGCGTGAGCACCAACGAAAAGCTCAGCCACGAGGCCCCCCGCGAGGTTTCGGACGAAGCCCCCGCCGAGGCGCTTGCCGCGGCTGCGGACGAAGCCCCCGAGGAGGACTTCCACGAGAAGGAGTTCACCCCGGGCGAGGCGGACGGCGGCATGTTCGGCGCCCTGCCGGCAAAGAAGGCCCAGCATTTCTGGCCCTCCGCCAAACGGCTCATGGGCCTGCTCAAACCCGAGCGCGCCGGCATCGCCGCCGTGCTCGCGCTGGTGACGGTCGCCGTCGTCCTCAACGTGGTCGCGCCGCGCATCCTGGGGCAGGCAATGGACGTGATCTTCGGGGGCGTGATCGGCAAGCAGCTGCCCGCCGGTGCCACCAAAGATCAGTTCATCGCCGGACTTCGCTCCCAGGGCAACGATAACTTCGCCGACATGCTGGCCCGGATGGACGTTGTCCCCGGCGCAGGCATCGACTTCCAGAAGCTCGCCTTCCTGATCAGCGTGGTGCTGGTGATGTACTTCGTCGCCAACATCTTCCTGTGGCTGCAGGGCTACGTCCTGAACGTGCTGGTCATGCGGGTGGTCCGCAGGCTGCGCGATGACACCGAGAAGAAACTCAACAAGCTTCCGCTGAACTACTTCGACACCCGCCAGCGCGGAGACATCCTCTCCCGCGTCACCAACGACGTCGACAACATCCAGCAGGCCTTGCAGCAGGCGTTCGCGCAGCTGGTGAACTCCGCCCTGACCGTGCTCGGCATCGTCATCATGATGTTCATCGTGTCCTGGCAGCTGGCCCTAATCGCACTCATCGCCCTGCCGCTCTCCGGCGTGGCCGCCGGCATCATCGGCGCCCGCAGCCAGAAGCTCTTCGCCGCGCAGTGGAAGAACACCGGCGAGCTCAACGGCCAGATCGAGGAGTCGTTCTCCGGCCACGACCTGGTCCGCGTGTTCGGCCGCGACGCCGACATGCTGGCACGCTTCGACGAGCGGAACGAGGAACTGTACAAAGCCAGCTTCGGCGCCCAGTTCGTCTCCGGCATGATCATGCCGGTCATGCAGTTCGTCTCCTACCTCAGCTACGTCGGGATCGCCGTCGTCGGCGGCCTGCGGGTGGCCTCCGGCGGGATGAGCCTGGGCGACGCGACGGCGTTCATCCAGTACTCGCGAGAGTTCACCCAGCCGCTGGGGCAGATGGCCGGGATGGCCAACATGCTGCAGTCCGGCGTGGCCTCCGCCGAGCGGGTCTTCGAGTTCCTCGACGCCGACGAGCAGGACGCCGAGACCGCCACCGAGCACCTCCCAGCCAAGACCGACGGACACGTCGAGTTCCGGCACGTGACCTTCAGCTACTCCGCGGACAAGCCGCTGATCGAGGACCTGTCCTTCACCGCCGAACCCGGGCACACGGTGGCAATCGTCGGGCCGACCGGTGCCGGCAAGACCACCCTGGTGAACCTCGTGATGCGCTTCTACGAGCTCAATTCCGGCAGCATCACCCTCGACGGCGTCGACATCACCCGGCTCAGCCGCGCGGAACTGCGGTCCAAGGTGGGCATGGTCCTGCAGGACGCCTGGCTGTTCAGCGGCACGATTTACGAGAACATCCGCTACGGCAAGCTGGACGCCACCGAGGAGCAGATCATGGCGGCGGCGAAAGCCACCTTCGTGGACCGCTTCGTGCGGGCCCTGCCCGAGGGTTACAACACGGTCATCGACGAGGAGGGCAACAACGTCAGCGCCGGCGAAAAGCAGCTGATCACCATCGCCCGTGCCTTCGTGGCGAACCCCTCGCTGCTGATCCTGGACGAGGCCACCAGCTCGGTGGACACCCGCACGGAGGCCCTGGTCCAGAAGGCCATGGCCGCGCTGCGGACCGAGCGGACCAGCTTCGTGATCGCCCACCGGCTCTCCACCATCCGGGATGCGGACACCATCCTCGTGATGGAGGCCGGACGGATCGTCGAACAGGGCCGGCACGCGGAGTTGCTGGTACTCCAGGGCGCCTACTACCGGCTGTACATGTCCCAGTTCGCCGGCGAGGACGCCGAAACGGCCTTTTCGGAAAACCCGGCCGATGAGCCGACGGCGGTGCACAGCTGAGCGCCCCCGGGGCGGCCGAGCCCGCCGAAGCTCGGCGCATTGAGGTGAGGGTGCCGATGCGCTGGGGCGACATGGACGCCTACGGCCACATCAACAATGTGCAACTCGTCCGGATCCTGGAGGAGGCCCGGATTGCCGCCTTCGGGCCGCCGCGCGGCGCCGGCCTGCCCGGGATCGAGCCCGAGGTCGCGCTGTTCAACGAGGTCCCGGCCGGCACCCTGGCGCTCGTCGTGGAGCACAAGATCCGCTACGTCCGGACGCTGGAATACCGTAACGTTCCCGCCGTGGTGCACCTGTGGGTCGGCGCCGTCAAGGGCGCCAGCTTCGATATCCACTACCTCGTCCAGGATCCCGTCACCGGCGAGGACTGCGTCAAGGCGAGCAGCCACTTGGCGTTCGTGGACGAGGCCAGCGGGCGGGTGCTGCGGCTGACCCCGGAGCAGAAGGCAAAGCTGGCGCCCTTCACGGCGGCCCGCCAGACCCACTAGTCGCCAGACCCGTAAGTCCCTACCTGAGCCGCCGGTTCGGTCCTAGACTGAACTGGTCCGGCCCCCGCGGGGGCCTGGTGGGATGCCTGAACACTCGAAGCTAGGAGCACGGATCATGGCGAAGCGGAGCAAGATGAAGGCGCGGAAGAAGACTTGGAAAGAGCTCTCGCAGATGGCGAAGTTCGGCACCATCACGGCTGCCCTGGTTCAAATTTCGTTGCTGGTCGCCGCCCAACGCGACATTTCGCGCCGCCCCGCGGAGGAGATCCGCGGCAGCAAGGCGCTGTGGCGGGCCGCTACGCTGATCAACTTCGTCGGCCCGGGCAGCTATTTCACCTTCGGCGTCAAGCGCTCCGCGGCCGCCCCGTAGGGCCGCCGGCGGTGACCCGCCAGAAGCACGGCGGAAAGCTACTGTCCGGTAGCTCCGGGCCGCGCGAAATGCGGGCGTTCAGCTTTAGCCTGTAAATTGGGGGTATGACCCCAGCCAAGAAGCCTGCCATGCACCGTGCCCTCGGCATCTCCAAAGAGATCGAAGACGCGGCATGGTTCGTGCTCGGTCCGGGGTTGCTGGGAAAGGCGTCGCCGCTGGATGGCCGCACCCGGACCTGGTCGGTTCCGGCCTCCGCGGAGTTGCTGGAGCGCCTTGAACGCGGCGTCCCGGACCCCAAGGCCCCGATGATGACGAACCTCCGCGAGAACCTGGACGGCGCCACCCGCGGGGCCAAGCAGCTGGCCGTGGAGCTGTTGTTCCTGCAGTCGCTGCCGCTGGCGCATGAGGTGAAATCGCTCAAGGTCAAGCGCGCCCGGGTGGCCGAGGCCGCCTCCTGGCTGGAGCCGCCGCTGGAACTCCCCGACGAACTGTATGCGGGCATGACGGACCACGGCGTGATCCGGGACCGCACCGCGGAATTTAACTGGACCATTTGGGACCACCTGAAGTGGCTCTGCCGTTTTGTGCAGCACGTCGCCCAGCGTCCCGCCGGCGTGGTCCAGGCCGCGGTGAAGGACCCGCTGGCCTTCCACGCACTCACCGCCGGCACCCCCGAAGACCAGCCGGCGATCCGGCGCAGCATCGAATTCCTGGTCTGGCCCAGCTACTTCGAACCCGTCGTGGCCGACGTTGAACGCCAGGAAATCCGGGACGCCTTCGCCTCCCTGGTCGGCGGCGCCAACGGGGACTCGGACGAGGAAGTGTCCGCGGACATCCACCGCATCCGGCTGCACCTTGACGAGCAGGCCGGGCAGCGGATCGACTGGTACTCCCGCCAGCTGGTCAGCCAGTGGCGGAAGGTCGGCGATCCCGGCCGCCGCGCCTGGCTGCTGCGCAGCCACCACGACAACGCCGAGGTGCTCGCCGCGTGGCAGGGCGATGAAGCGGTGACGCTCGACGTCGAACACCTCCGCCTGCTCGATCCCGGCGTGACCGCCGGCCTGGTCCAGCGCGCCGTCGACGAGGACTACAAGCACCTCAGCTACGTGGAGCGCGAGGACACCAAGTCCGCCGTTTTCGCGTTCCTGACCGTGATGAAACCGGGCGACCTCACGCTGTACCAAAGCTTGGGCACCGTCCGGGTGGGCGTGGTGCTGGGTGAACCCGAACACCAACTGGACAACCGCAGGCTGCGCCGCAAGGTCCGATGGTTCGACGAGGCGCACGCCATGGCGGAACTGCCCCGGCACGTACAGCGGCAGCTGGCCAGTTCCGGCCTGATCGTGGACGTCACCAGGGTGATCCAGGCGCTCGACACGCTGCTCCCGGCCGAAGCGGAGGCCGAGGAGAGCGACGGCGCCGAGCCGGACGCCGTCGTCGAACCTCCGTGCGAGGGCTTCCGCCCGCTGACGGAGGAGTTCGCCGCGTCCCTGCACATGGACCTGGAGCCGCTGCAGGAAATCGCCGAACTGCTGGAGGACAACCGGCAGCTGGTGCTCTACGGCCCGCCCGGCACCGGCAAGACCTACCTGGCCAAGCACCTGGCCGCTGAACTGGCCGGCGACCCCAGCGATGAGCGGGTCAAACTCGTCCAGTTCCACCCCTCCTACGCCTACGAGGACTTCTTCGAGGGCTACCGGCCGGACAAGACCGACGAGGGTCAGGTGTCCTTCAAACTGGTCGCCGGACCGCTGCGCCGGCTGGCCGAGGAGGCCGCGAAGCCGGGCAACGAGAGCAAACCGTACTTCCTGATAATCGATGAGATGAACCGGGCCAACCTGGCGAAGGTCTTCGGCGAGCTGTACTTCCTGCTGGAATACCGCGACGACCGGATCTACCTGCAGTACAGCCCCACGGAGCCCTTCTCGCTGCCGGACAACCTCTACATCATCGGGACCATGAACACCGCGGACCGCTCCATCGCGATGATGGACGCCGCCATCCGCCGCCGGTTCTCCTTCATCGAGCTGCACCCCAAGACGGAGCCGGTGAAGGGTACGCTGCTGCGCTTCCTGCAGGCCCGCGGTCTGGACACGACGCCGGCGCTGCTGCTCGATGAGCTGAACAACGCCATTGACGAGTGGGACCGGGACCTCATGATCGGGCCGTCCTACTTCATGAAGAAGGCCGCCCAGACGCCCACCGGGCTGCGCCGGATCTGGAAGTACGAACTGATGCCGCTGCTCGAAGAGCACTACCACGGCCAGCTCAACCGGGCGCAACTGGAGGAACGGTTCGGTCTGGAGCAACTGCTGGGCCGGCTTGCGCGCGTCTAGCCCCGCCGGTTCCTTCCGCCATATCGTCCTCGACGAGCTGTCCGGGGGAGTGGTGGAACGGATTGATCCGGCCAGCGCCGCCTACATCAACGGCAGCGGGCTGGCCAAGGCCGCGCCCCTGGGGCTGGGCCTGTTCCGGATCGAACCCGTCGGCAAGGTCGGCTCGGTTCGCACCCCCTCGGTGCAGCTGGAGGTGCGGCCCAAGGAGCGGCTGGGTCTGGGCCGGCTGTTGTTCCTGCTCGGCTACGCGGAGAACCAGGGCTTCCGGGACGACGACGTCGCCGCCGTCGAGGACACCGACCTCTGGAGCGCCCTGGCCGAGTCGCTGGCGCAGCTCGCGGACCGCGCCCTCAGCCGCGGGGTCCTGCAGGGGTACCTCAACGTCGACGAGTCGCTGCGCACGGTCAAGGGCAGGATCCGGATCTCGGATCAGATCTCGCGCCGTCCTGGCATGTTGGTGCCGCTCGAGGTGTCCTACGACGAATTCACGGAGGACATTCCGGAAAACCGCATCCTGCGCGCGGCCCTCGAACGGATGTCGCAGGTGCCGGGGGTGCGGGCGGACGTCCTCAGCCGCCTGCGGCGGTTGAAAGGAAAGCTCGACGCCGTGACGCGCCTGCAGTCCGGTGCGCCGCTGCCGGCGTGGCGGGCCAGCCGGATGAACACCCGCTACCACTCTGCCCTGCGGCTCGCGGAGGTCATTCTGCGCAACGCCTCGGCCGAGGCTGGGGACGGCAAGCAGCATTCGGCGTCGTTTGTGGTGGACATGTCCAAGGTGTTCGAGGACTTCGTCGGGACCGCGCTCCGGGAAGCCATGGCCGCGCACCCGGGGGAGATGCGGCTGCGGTACAACTCGATGCTGAACGAGGCGGTGCGGGACTCGGACCGGATCATGGTGCAGCCGGGCGCGGTGCATCTGCTGGGCGGCCGGCCGGTGATGGTGTACGACGCCAAATACATCGCGGCGTCCGACGTCGGCGCGTCGCTTTCCGCCGACCATTACCGGATGCTGGCGTACTGCACCTCGCTCCGGGTGCCGACGGCGTGGCTTGTCTACGCGGGCGCGGGCGAGATCAAGCTGCGGCGGATCCTCAACACGGACATCGACGTGGTGGAATTCCCGCTGGACCTGTCCCTGCCACCGTCGGAGATTCTGGCGTCCGTGGCGGACCTGGCTCAGCAGTCGTGGGGCGAAGTGGTGCGCCAAGCGACGATCAGCCGCTGACGATTCTCAGGCGCTGACGTTTCTCAGCGCTGACGGTGCTCAGCCGCTCGGCGGAACTCGGATGCTGACCTGCCGTCCGGCGTCGAGCGAGTCTAGGCGGAATCGTCCTGCACTAATGCAGAGACCGTCAGCAGGTGGTCCAGAAGCGCCTTTTCGGGCCGTCCAGGATGGTTGGCGACGTGCCAGCGGAGCTGTTCCCGGACTGCAGCCTCGTCCGGCTTCGTGTCCAAAAGAATGGCGTCGATGATGGCGGAAACCTGCCGGCGAAGCGGCTCCAAATCCTCAACGGTTTCGGAGCTGAGAGGGGTGTGCCGGGTGGTCTCGGCGGACAACATCAAGTGCGGCATGGTGCTTCTCCTGCGGAGTAATGAGTACCCCAGCGTACTGGCCAATAGAGTCCTAGTCCCCGAGTTTTGATCTTAGCCCAGGCAGGCCAGTCTGTCTCGCTTGAAGCGGAAAGACGTGGATAGCGGTCTGAACCAAAGCTCGGTGTTGCTGAGATTACCGGTGCCCGTGCGCGCATTTTGGATGTCGCGCTTGAATTTTTTTCGCGTCGCGTCGCGGCCGCGGCGAGGCGAGGCGAGGTCGGGGCGGCGATCGATGCCAAGCGGTACGCGCGGTCAGGCCGGGCGGGTGAGGAACGCGTCGAGCTGGTGTTCTAGGGCGGAGAGGTCTTTGAGCTCGCATTCCCAGACGGTGAGCACTTCCCAGCCGGAGCTTTCGAGCAGGCGGCGCTGTTCGGCGTCGCGGTTCCGGGTGCGGGTCCGCTTGGTCTCCCAGAACTCGGCGTTCGATTTGGGCGCATGCTGGCCGACCCGGCAGTCGTGGAAGTGCCAGAAGCAGCCGTTCACGAAGATGACTTTGTGGCGGCCGGCGAACACCAGATCGGGATTTCCGGGCAGCCTGCCGCCGCGGGTGGTGCCGTGCAGCCGGTAGCGGTAGCCCTTGGCATGCAGCAGTCGGCGGATCAGCAGTTCGGGCTTGGTGTTCTTGCCCCGGATGCGGGACATGTTCCAGCTGCGCCGCTCCGGGGTCAGACTGTCCGCCATGGATTAAGTCTAGGCAGCGGTCACGGCTGAGGGTTTGTCTTAGATCTCCCGCTCGGGGTGTTCGCCGAACTGGAAGTGGCGGCCGCTGACCGACGTCGGCTCGATTTCGACGTAGAAGTCCTTCAGCGTCGGCACCCACGGTTTGAGCTTCAGCGACTCCGCCGCGGCGATGTCCGCCGACTGCTCCAAGGTACGTGCCGTGCCGCGGAGGACCACCGACCAGGCCTCCTCGGAGAGGATCCCGTCAGTCTCGAACAGCACCTTCGAATTGATGGTCAGCTCGGCCAGCTTGTTGCCGGGCGCGGTGCGGAGGTAGAGCTTTCGGTTACTGACCGCGTAATTCACGGGAAAAATGTCCGGTTCGCCGGCCACGGTGACGACGAGCCGGCCGTGTTTCGTTCCTTCGATGAGTTTCCAGGTTTGGTCGTCGGTCAGGTTCAGGATGGGGCTGCCGTCTGCGTGTTCAAACATCATGGGCTCATTGTTCTATCCGGCGTAGAAAAACGCCAGAGGCCGTGGAATGAATGTTTTTGGGCGGGTTCGCGGGACAGCGGCGGGTTGGCTGATCGCAGGCTGAGGCGGCGGCCGGGATCAACCAGCTGTGGATAACTCTTACCGCCCGAATGTGATCTCGGTTACCCTTAGGCATTGTTTGGATTCAGGCGTCTTGATTTTCTATCGGGGGATTAGCTGAACATGACATTCCGCACTCCAATCACCAGCCGCCGGCAAGCCGCCGCAGCCGCACTGGTCACCGTCCTGCTTCTGACGGCGACGGCCTGCACCGGCGGCCAGGCGCCCCCGAACACTTCGCCGAGTGCTGAGCCTTCTGGCGCGTCGGCTTCTGCTTCTTCGACTCCCACCCCGACGCCGACCGCCAGCTACAAGCCGGCCGATGCCACTGGAAGGGCGCAAAACGTCCCGGTCCCCGTGCTTCCGGAGGCCGCGAAGGCGGAAACGAAGGAAGGGCTGGAAGCCTTCGCGAGGTACTGGTACCAGCTTCTGAACTACTCCTATGAAACAGGCGACTTATCCCGGATCAGCTCCATCTCCAGCGGAACTTGTGCGCTATGCGGAAAAGTCTTTCCCGGCATCAAAACGTGGAACGCCGAAGGAAGATGGATCGTCGGAGCCAACGTCACCGTGCTCGCAGTCCAGTCCACCTTCGTGCGAACTGCGGATGACAATTTTCAAGTTGCCGTTCAATCACAACAACGATCAGGGTCGTTGAAGAATGCAAATGGTTCCGAGGGGCAGGCAGTAGAGGAATCAAAGATGCTCGGCGACCTTATGGTGGCCAAGTACGAAAAGGGGAGTTGGACTGTCCAAAATGTCGACAGGCTTGGTAGCTAACGAATGAGAGCTATTCCGGCCCTATTCCGAATCCTTGGCTGTATGCTCGCTGCATTGGTCACGCTCATGGCCGATGCGGGCACGGCGTTAGCCGGTGACTCGGACGTATCTTGGAGCAAGTCGGGCCTAGGAGTCTGGCGCTACGACTCAGGCTCTGGCGTGTGGGTCGATGCGCCGGGAGCGTTGTCGGAAGACCCCAACGCCTATAAGTTCGAGTATCTATGCTTGGACGAGGCAAAGAATAACTTCGACATTGGATGCCTGGTAGGGGCAGTTCGATGCGATCAGGCCAGAGAGGGACGGCCCGTCAGGTGGTTCGCTTCGTTGAAAGTTTTTTCACCGCCAATTTGGTCCGCGATTCGACCTGACCGGTGTGTCTACCTGGAACAACCCGATGACGTCTTGGGCAAGATCGCCGCCCAAATCCAAACCAAATTCGAGCAACTTCCGGTCGTGGCCGGAACTACTGTCAGCCAGCCAAGCCCACATACGCTCAAGGGCGCAGAGACCAACTTCTATGCAGAGGCGGTAGAGCAGACGTTCGATGTCGACATGCTGGGTCAAAGGGTCGCCATCATAGCCAGACCCGTTCAGTACACCTGGAACTACGGCGATGGAGCATCCCTTGGCCCAACAACAACGGCCGGTGGGCCGCTGCCGCAGGACCGTTGGGGCGAAAAGACGGCTACCAGCCATGCCTACAGCCAAACCGGCGACTTCTCCGTGGCGCTGACCACCCACTTCCAAGGCACCTACTCCGTCAATGGGGGACCGCCGCTGCCCATCCCGGGCCAAGGGCAGTTCAGTTCACCGGCGCAGACCGTGAGCGTTTGGCGGTCCATCACGCGCAACTTCGCGGACGATTGCCTGCGGAATCCGCAGGGCTCCGGCTGCCCGGGAGCGCCGGCGTCACGCTGAACCACCTGTGATCCGAGTCTCAAACGGAATAGGCGCGACAGGGGCGAAGTTTCCGCCAGTGGACCCAAATCCACTGCGAAAGGAACTGCGCATGCTGTTTTCCCCCATGACTCTCGGCCAGCTGGAACTGCCCAACCGCCTCGTGATGGCGCCCCTCACCCGCATCCGCTCGGGCAAGGAAGGCATCCCGGGCCCGCTGGTGGTCGAGTACTACCGGCAGCGCGCCTCGCTCGGCCTGATTGTGAGCGAAGGGATTTACCCCAGCCCCGCCAGCCGCGGCGTCCCGGGCCAGCCCGGCCTGGTCACCGCCGAACAGATCGAGGGCTGGGCCGCCGTGACCGCAGCAGTGCACGCCGAAGAGGGCAGGATCTTCGCCCAGATCATGCACGCGGGCCGCGTCACGCACGAGGCCACGAACGGCGGCCACGAGGTGGTCGCCCCGAGCGCCATCGCCATCGAAGGCGAGACCCGCACCTATGAAGGCAAGCAGGCCTACCCGGTGCCGCACGCCCTGACGGCGGACGAGCTGCCCGGCATCCGCGAGGAGTTCGTTCGGACAGCCCGCAACGCGATTGATGCCGGGTTCGACGGCGTCGAGCTTCACTCCGCCAACGGCTACCTGTTGCACGAATTCCTGACACCAGCTGCCAACCAGCGCGACGACAACTACGGCGGCACACCCGAAAACCGTGCCCGCTTTGTCATCGAAGTTACCCAAGCAGTCGTTGACGCCATCGGCGCGGACCGCGTCGGTATCCGGATCTCACCGGAGCACAACGTCCAGGGCGCCTTGGAGTTGGACGCCGCCGACGTCCGCGACACCTACGGTTACCTGGTCGACGCCCTGGCTCCGCTGAAACTCGCGTACCTCAGCGTGCTTCACAAGGATCCCGCCAGCGAACTCGTTCAGGACCTGCGCTCGCGCTTCAACGGGACCTTCCTGCTGAACACCGGCTTCGGCGTCGTCACGACCCGGGAGGAAGCCACGTCGCTCATCTCGGACGACCTCGCCGATGCCGTGGTCGTGGGGCGCCCCGCCATTGCCAACCCGGATCTGGTCCGCCGCTGGCGCGAAGGGCTGCCCGTCAACGAGGCCGACCCGGCCACGTTCTACAGCGACGGCGCCGAGGGCTACACCGACTACCCGGCATACCAGAGCTCAAACTAGGACCGCGGCCTACGCCCAACAGCCGCCGGGCATGCCCAGCGTAGGCCTCGAACAGGGGACAGGATGCCATCCTGTCCCCTGTTCGCTTTTAAAAATGGGCATGTCCCTAGGAGGAGACAGGCACTGACCGCTGGCAGAGGCCGATGAAGCCGCCCAGCTGTTCGAGGCCTTCCGGGTGGGCCGGCAGGAAGTTCGTCAGCTCCGGGGAACGGACGACGACGGCGCGCCACTGTCCTCGCGACACGGCCACGTTGATCCGGTTGCGGGACAGCAGGAACTCCATGCCGCGCGGCGCTTCGGCCACGGCCGAGCACGCCATCGAGACGATCACCACGGCCGCCTCCTGGCCCTGGAACTTGTCCACGGTTCCGACGCGTACTCCGGTCAAGCCCGTCCGGTCCAGGGCACCGCGGATGAGGTTGACCTGGGCGTTGTAGGCGGCCACCACCAGGATGTCCGCGGCGGCCAGGGGCCGAGTCTCCTCCGGGGTGTGCCAGAGCAACCCCAGGTGACGCCGCACTTGCCGCACGACCTCGGCGGCTTCCTCCGGGGACGACGTCGTGTTGCCGCCGTGGGGCACCATGACCGTCTCGATGCCGGCAGGAACTCCGTCCAGGCGGCGAAGATCAGCGGAGGGCGCGGACCGCAGCCGGCCCTCGTAGGACAACGCCGAGACGGCCCGACACAACTCCGAGTTCATCCGCCACGAGTCGGCCAGAAAATAGCCAAGTTCCGGCGGGAGCGTGGCGTGGCCGGCGGAAATCCAGCCCAGGGCCGACTCGTCGACCGGCTCCGGGTGCCTGCCCTGGCTGACCTGCGGCAGTTGCTGCGGGTCGCCGAGCAGGAGCAGTCGGCTGCTCGCCTGGGCCACCGCCAGCGTGTTCGCCAGCGAGAACTGGCCGGCCTCGTCGATCACCAGCAGATCGAGCGAACCGGGCGGGACGGTGGCGCCGGTCATGGTCCACGCAGTGCCGCCGACTAGGGCTCCGCCGGGGGAACCCAGCAACTCCGCGACGTCCTTGGCGGTGCGCGACTGCCATGGCAACGGCTGGTCGTGCTTCACGTCCTTGGCCACTAGGGCGGGGCTGACGCCGGCCTTCGTGACGGCAGTCTTCAGCAGGTTCTCCACCACGGCGTGCGACTGGCCGACGACGCCGACCTTCCAGCCGCGGGCCACGAGCCGGGCAATGACATGGGAGCCCAGATGGGTTTTGCCGGTTCCGGGAGGACCCTGCACGGCCACGTAGGAGTGGTCGAGACGCAGGACCGCGGCGGTGATGGCGTCAACAAAACGGTCCGGTCCGTCGCCGGGCTGCGGCAGCGGCGCGCGTCCGGCCAGCCTCGGCGGCAGTCGCCGAACCAGGTCCAGCGCAGGGTGGTAGGGGATGGCGCCGGACATCAAGGCCACAGCGACGGTGGCGGCGAGGAACTCCAGCGCCTGCTCGAGGCTCTTGGTGGCGAGCGGTTGGTCCTCGGTCAGGGCGATGGGCAGGTCGTTGTGGGGCGGGATGTTCCGGTGCAGGCGGTCCTTGATGATGACGGTGTCTTTGCCGTCCTCGTGTCCTAGTTCCAGTACCTCCGTACCGAACCAACCGCTCCGGCCGGTCCCGTCGTTGCCGGTGCCCTCGAGCCCGGCGGGAAGCGGCAGGTCGTACATCCGGAACCAGTTGCTGCCCTCGCGCAGGTCCGAGCCGGGGCTCACGGTGCCGGTCAGCTTGACCCGCCGCTCCGGGAGCTTCCTGCCCACCTGCTGCCAGTCGCCGAGGATCTGAGCTGACTCGACGAGGAACACATTCCGGTCGCGTTCGTGCGTGTCCGGCCCCTGCTCACACCGGTCGAAGTGCGCCCACCAGAATGACTTGCGCTCGCGGCGGTGGTAGCTGACGGCCGCCGCCAGCATCGCGACCGCCTTCCGGTCGTCGGCGGACAAGCAACTGCCCGGTTCGGCATACGCCATCAGTGCCGCCTCGGCCGGTCCGAGCGCCGCCTCGCCGCTCGGAGTACCGCCGTCGTCGTCCGGCCCGCTGTCGTCCGGCCCGCTGTCGTCCGCGGCGCCGGAGCGCCCGCCGCGCGGCCCGGTCCCGCGTTCCTTGGCCCGCCGAAGCAGCCAGTCCCGAAGTTCCAGCGTCGAAAGGCAGTCGTATTCGTTGTAGTCGGAGATGTCGGCGAGGATCGCGGCGGCGTCCTCCGCCCGGCCGGCGTCGCGCGCCTCGCAGTAGTGGGCGTAGGCCACCACCGAGGCGCCGGCGTCCTTGACCTCGCCGGAACGGAGGTTGGTGCCCATGTAGAGCGGCTCGAGCTTCTTGATGCTGTAGGAGTTCTCCGAGATGCGGATGCTGTTCCGGACCGTCTGGTAGAGGTCCACCAGCAGTCCCTCGCGGAGCCACTCGTCCACGATGTCCTCGCCGGCCACGTGCAACACCGAGAGCTTGCGCAAAGCAGTCTTCTCGTACGGGGCGTAGTGGTAGACGTGCATGTCCGGGTGGTCCTGCCGGCGCTTCTCTACATAGTCCAGGAAGTCCAGGAACGCCTGCTTCTCCGCCGCCCGGCTGTGCGCCCAGAACGGCCGGAATGCCCCCGGTTCGCCCGGTGCGGCCGGCGCCTCGATCACACCGAACAGGTACTCAAGCCCCCACACCCCGGTGGCGCTTTCCTGCCACAGCGGATCGCCCTCGAAATCGAAGAAGATATCGCCGGGACTGGGCGGCGGCAACTCAGCCAGCGTGTCCTGGGGCAGGACGGCGTAGCGCAGGGTGTGCTCTTCGCCGTCCTTGACGTAGCGGACTTCTCCGTCTGCGGGGCCAACCCCGCTTTGCATCCGCGCCTGTTCCTGCAGGCGCAGCAGCGTGGGGGTGGGTCGGGCCAGAGTCGCCTGGGCCAGTGCCTTGACCGTGTGAATGCCGAGTTCGTGAAGGTTCTTGCGCTGCACCGAGTTCATCCGGGCCACGAGGAGCAGGTCGTCGGTGGCTTTGACCTGTTCCTGGCAGTAATCGCAACGGCCGCAGGCGGTGACACCCTCCGCACCCCAGCCGGCGGTGCCGGGCCGGGCGATGTGCGCGGCGGTCAGGGCCAGGAAACGCTCACGCCGTTCCCGGAACACCGGCAGGATCTCGGCGAGCTGATGATGGCTCCGGACGTAGTCGAAGCCGCCGTCGGCCAGTTGCACGGTGGCGCCAAGGACCAAAGTGACGGCGGGATCTACCCGAATGCCGGCCTTCAACAGCTGGTCACCGTACGCGGCCAGCTGCAGCAGTGCGGTCACCTTGGCGTGTCGGGCCAGTTTGGTGTCGAACACCGCGTAGCCGCCGTCGGGCTGCCGCACCAGGAAGTCGGAGCGGCCGTGGAACTGGCCGTCGAAGAAGGCGGCCTGGAAGACGACGTCGGCCCCCGCGCGCAGCGCCTCGATGGATTCGTCGTGCTTGGCCAGCAGGGAGGCGCGGTCCATGGCGGCGGCGGGAACGACGTCGTACACGCCGCGTCGGGAGTCCGGCTCCCACGGCCCGAACTCGGCGACGAACCCGTCCAGGACCTTGCGTTCGTGGACGTCGCCCAGGGCAGCCGCATGCTGGAGCATCTCGTCGGTGCCGAAGTCCGCCTTGGCGGAGCGGCCCAGCTTCTCGTCGAGCTTTCGGAGCAGCTGGTACTCGCAGTCCGCGGCAACCACCAGGTCGCTCGCGGAGAAGACCAGGTCCGGCGCCGCGTCCGGTACCTCCGGTTCAAGAAAAAACATTGCGCCCCCACTGCTTGGTTGATCCTGCTGGTATCTCTTCTGCCAAGCTATCAAAGCCCTCCGACAGTGAACCCCGCGCACTGGGTCTGGCCGCTGTCGGAGGACCGGCGTAGGGTCAACAAGACCATGACAGAACAGCAACCTTATGAGCTGATCAAGCGCTACCCGCACTTCGAGTTGCGCCGCTATCCGTCGCACGTAGTGGCCGAAATACAGGTCAACACGACCTTTGACCGGGCCGGAAACGCAGCCTTCCGGCACCTGTTCAATTACATCAGCGGCAGCAACACCGGGGGGCAAAAGCTGGCCATGACCGCCCCGGTGATCCAGGGGAGCGGCAGCCAGCGGAGCGGCAACCAGGGGGCGGGCTCCGCGCAGAAGCTGGCGATGACCGCCCCGGTGCTCCAGAGCGGTCCGCTGCCGGAAAGCGCAGGACCTGCCGACTTTGTGGTCGCGTTCGTGCTCCCCGCGGGAATGACCGCCGAGACGGCACCGGCACCCGCCAACCCCGACGTCAAAATCCGGGCAGTCCCCGGGTCCCTGGCCGCCGCTCTGCGCTTCTCGGGCAGCGGCACGGGGACAGCCTTCGGACGCCGCAACGACGGGCTGCAGGCGGCGCTGACCCTCGCTGGCCTGACTGCGGTGGGGCCGCCGCGGTTTGCCCGCTTTGACCCGCCCTTCAAACCGTGGTTCCTCCGCCACAACGAGGTGGTGCAGGACGTGCAGGAGCCCCCCGCCGGCACGGGGACGGCCGGCGCCGGGACCGGGTAGCGACGAGGTAAGGCAAAATGGGCAGGTGAGCCAACTCCCGCAGCACCCCGCCATGACCTCCCCGATCGAGACCCAGATCGCCGCCGAACTCGGCGTGAAGCCCTGGCAGGTGAAGGCGGCCGTGGAACTGCTCGACGCCGGGTCCACGGTGCCGTTCATCGCCCGCTACCGCAAGGAAGCCACCGGCACACTCGACGACACCCAGCTCCGCGGGCTCGAGGAGCGGCTGCGCTACCTCCGCGAGCTGGAGGACCGCAGGCGGACCGTCCTGGAGGCGATTGCCGCGCAGGGAGCGCTGACCCCCGAGCTGCAGGCCGCCGTCGTCGGCGCCGATACGAAGTCGCGGCTGGAGGACATCTACCTCCCGTTCAAGTCCAAGCGCCGCACCAAGGCCCAGATCGCCCGGGAAGCCGGCCTGGAGCCGCTCGCGGATGCCCTGTTGAAGCGGCCGGAGTTGGACCCGGAACGCGAAGCTGCCCGCTACCTGAACGCCGAACGTTCCATCGGTGACGCCGCTGCCGCGCTGGCCGGAGCCCGGTCCATCCTGGTCGAGCGCGTCGGCCAGGACGCCGACCTGGCTGCCACGCTGCGGGAACGGCTCTGGACGCAGGGCCGGATGGTCTCCCGCGTGAAGAAGGGCAAGGAGGCCGAGGGGCAGAAGTTCAAGGACTACTTCGACTTCACCCAGGCCCCGTCCGGGATGCCCTCGCACCGGGTCCTCGCGCTGCTGCGCGGCGAGAAGGACGGGGTGCTGGAGCTGGATCTCGCCGAGGCGGAACCGGACGACGACGCCGCCCTGGCCGCCGCGCGCGGCCGTTATGAAGCCGCCGTGGCGAGGTTCCTCGGGGTTGCCGACCGTGGCCGCCCCGCCGATGCCTGGTTGCTGCAGACGGCGCAGCAGGCTTGGCGCTCGCGCGTGCTGGCCCGGCTCAGCGGGGACCTGCGCAGCCGCATGTTCACCGCGGCCGAGGACGAGGCCGTCCGGGTGTTCGCCGCCAACCTCCGCGACGTGCTGCTCGCCGCCCCGGCCGGCAACCGTGCCACCCTGGGCCTCGACCCCGGGCTGCGCACCGGGGTGAAGGTCGCCGTCGTGGACGGCACCGGCAAGGTCGTGGCGACGGACACGGTGTACCCGCACGCCCCGGCCCGGAAATGGGACGAGGCGCTGCACACGCTCCTGGGCCTGGCCGGGAAGCACGGCGTCGAACTCGTCGCGATCGGCAACGGCACCGCCTCGCGGGAGACGGACAAGCTCTCGGCCGAGCTGATCAAACAGCTCACCGCGACAGCCGGACAGGCGCCGCAGAAACTCGTGGTCTCGGAGGCCGGCGCGTCCGTGTACTCCGCGTCGGCGCTGGCCGCGGCCGAACTGCCCGGCATGGACGTGTCGCTGCGCGGGGCGGTGTCGATCGCCCGGCGGCTGCAGGATCCGCTCGCTGAACTGGTGAAGATCGAACCGAAGTCCATCGGCGTCGGGCAGTACCAGCACGACGTCACGGCGGCGAAGCTGGACCGCAGCCTCGACGCCGTAGTCGAGGACTGCGTAAACGCCGTGGGCGTGGACGTGAACACCGCGTCTCCGGCGCTGCTGAGCCGGGTGGCCGGCGTCGGGCCGCTGCTGAGCGAGAACATTGTGGCGTACCGGAACGAGCACGGCCCCTTCAACAAGCGCAGCGAGTTGAAGAAGGTGCCGCGGCTGGGCGCGAAGGCTTTTGAGCAGTGCGCCGGCTTCCTGCGGATCACCGGGGGAGCGGAGCCGCTGGACGCTTCCAGCGTGCACCCCGAGGCCTACCCGCTGGCGCGGAAGATCAAGGCGGCGGCGGGGGCGGCGCCGGCCGGTGCGGGGACGGCGGCCGGTCCGGCGGGCGGAAGCCTGTCCGCGCTGAACCCGCAGGACTTCGTCGACGGCTCCTTCGGCCTGCCCACCGTGCGGGACATCATCGCCGAGCTGGAAAAGCCCGGCCGGGACCCTCGCCCCGCATTTGCGGCGGCGACATTCCTGGAGGGAATCGAGAAAATTTCGGACCTCAAACCCGGCATGGTGCTGGAGGGGACCGTCACCAACGTCGCCGCGTTCGGCGCGTTCGTCGACGTCGGGGTGCACCAGGACGGCCTGGTGCACGTCTCCGCGCTGGCCAACCGGTTCGTCTCCGATCCCCGTGAGGTGGTCAAGTCCGGGCAGGTGGTCAGGGTCAAGGTGCTGGAAGCGGACCCGGAGCGCAAACGCATCTCGCTGACCCTGAGGCTCGACGACGAGCCCGCGCCCGCCGGTGCGGCCGGTGAGCGCCCGGGGAGGCCGGCGTCCGTCAAGCCGGGTGCCCCCAGTGAGCGCCCGGGGAGGCCGGCGTCCGGGAAACCGGCGCCGGCGGGCAGGACTCCGGCCAGGCAGCCGGCGCAGTCGAAGCCGGTTCCGGCGCCCGCCAACACCGCGATGGCCGAGGCGCTCCGAAAGGCCGGACTCGGCAGGTAGGCGCTACCGTTCACCTCGGAACTGCTACCGCTCAGCGCACGACTAGTACGTTTGCTGATGATCTGCACCATGATTGCCGGAGGCAACGGTCCGAGTTTGGGGTCCTTTGCCTCTAGATCGCTGGACATCGACGTCTTGAATGAGCAAAGGGAGCAACCATGGGCTGGCTGGACCGCGAACGAACTGTTGCCCCGCCGGGATTCAACCGCTGGCTCGTGCCGCCAGCGGCGCTCGCCGTCCACCTGTGCATCGGCCAGGCCTACGCGACCAGCGTGTACAAGACGGCGCTGGTCAAGCACTTTGGCGCCAGCTTGACCGAAATCGGCGTGATCTTCTCCATCGCCATCGTGATGCTGGGCCTCTCCGCTGCCATCATGGGCACCTGGGTGGACAAGAACGGCCCGCGCAAGGCGATGTTCACCTCGGCCATGTTCTGGGCCAGCGGCTTCCTGATCGGTTCGGCCGGTATCTTCACGCATCAGTTGTGGCTGGTCTACCTCGGCTACGGGGTGGTCGGCGGCATCGGCCTGGGCATCGGCTACATCTCGCCCGTGTCCACCCTGATCAAGTGGTTCCCGGACCGGCCGGGCCTGGCCACCGGCATGGCCATCATGGGCTTCGGCGGCGGCGCGCTGATCGCGAGCCCGGTCTCCACCGCGCTGCTGAAAATGTATGACCCGAACTCCGGCGCCGCGGGCTGGGTAGCCAGCGGCGACTCGGTCGGCAAGCTCTTCCTGACGCTCGCAGTCGTCTACCTCGCGTACATGCTGTTCGGTGCCTTCACCATCAAGGTCCCGGCCGACGGCTGGAAGCCCGCAGGCTTCGACCCGGCCACCGTCAAGGCATCCAAGCTGGTCACCACCGAGAACGTCTCGGCGAAGAACGCCGTCAAGACGAGGCAGTTCTGGCTGGTCTGGATCGCACTGTTCTGCAACGTCACCGCCGGCATCGGCATCCTGGAGCAGGCCGCCCCGATGATCCAGGACTTCTTCCGCAAGTCCGACGGCGCGTCCCTGGTCAGCGCCGGCGTCGCCGCCGGGTTCGTCGGGCTCCTGTCCATCGGCAACATGGCTGGGCGCTTCGCCTGGTCCGCAACCTCCGACCTCACCGGCCGCAAGCGCATCTACATGGTCTACCTCGGCGTCGGCGCGGTGCTCTACACGGTACTGGCGCTGGCCGGTTCCTCGACCACCTTCCTCTACGTGGTTCTCGCCTTCTTCATCATCTCCTTCTACGGCGGCGGCTTCGCGACGGCTCCGGCGTACCTGCGGGACCTGTTCGGCACCTTCCAGGTCGGGGCTATCCACGGCCGGCTGCTGACCGCCTGGTCCGCTGCCGGCGTCGCCGGACCGCTGATCGTCAACGCCTTCCTGGATGCCCAGGGCAAGCCCGGCCAGTTGAACGCCGCCTCCTACCAGCCGGCACTGCTGACCATGGTCGCGCTGCTGGTGGTGGGCTTCGTCGCCAACCTGCTGGTCAAGCCCGTCGATGCCCGATTCCACGAACCCCGCCCGGACCGCGACCGGTCCACCGAACCCGCCATGGAGGTTTGAAATGAGCACTGCACCTACTTCTGGAGCGCAGGAATCCGTAAACGCGTCCGCCGGCAAAGTGGCCGTGGCCTGGGCCCTCGTTGGGGTGCCGCTGGCCTACGGAGTCTACGAAACCCTGACCCGAGTGGCGGCGCTGTTCGGCTGAGCCATGACCTTCACCCGGCCTGAGCCTTTCACCACCCGCCCCACCCTGCAGGGCACCTTCGGCATGAGCGCGTCCACGCATTGGCTCGCGACGGCGGCGGCCCAGGCGGTGCTCGAACGCGGCGGCAACGCGTTCGACGCCGCCACGGCCGGCGCTTTCGTGTTGCACGTCGTGGAGCCGCACCTCAACGGCCCCGGCGGGGACATGACCGGCGTCTTCGTGACGGCGTCCGATCCCGGGACGCCGGTGGTGTTGATGGGCCAGGGACCGGCGCCGGCGGCAGCCACCGTGGAGCACTACCGTGACGAGGGCCTGGACCTGGTTCCGGGGTCGGGGGCGCTGGCCGCCGCGGTGCCGGCCGCCGTCGACGCCTGGCTCCTGCTGCTGCGTGACCACGGAACCTGGGAGCTGGCGGCGGCGCTGGAATTCGCCGTCGGTTACGCCCGCGACGGGCACCCGATGCTGGGACGCGTTGGCACCACGATCGCCGCGGTGTCGGAGCTGTTTCGGCAGCACTGGCCCAGTTCGGCTGAACTCTGGATGCCCGGCGGCAGGGTCCCGGCCGAGGGTGAACTGATCCGGAACCCCGCCTACGCCCGGACCTTGGAACGCCTCATCGAAGCCGGGCAGGAGTCCAGCGGCTCGCGGGAGGCGCGGATCGATGCGGGCCGCCGGGAGTGGCGCGAGGGCTTCGTCGCCCGGGCGATGGTGGCGTCGGTCCAGACCCCGCACCGGCACTCCTCGGGCACCGACCACAGGGGCGTGCTGGACCTGGCCGACCTGGCCGGCTTCGAAGCCGGTTACGAGCCGGCCGCCACCGTCGAATTCCGCGGTCACACCATCGCCAAGACCGGCCCGTGGGGGCAGGGTCCGGCGCTGTTGCAGACCCTGGCCATCCTCGACGGGTTCGAGGACCGCTTCCTGGACCCCTCCACCGAACTCGGTGCGCACACAATCCTGGAGGCCCAGAAACTGGCGCTGGCCGACCGTGAGGCCTACTACGGGGACACCGACGTGCCGTTGGCGTACCTGCTCTCCGAGGACTACTGCGCTGGCCGCCGTGCCTTGATCACGGACCGGGCCTCGCACGAATTCCGGCCCGGGCGGGTGCCGGGCCGTGAGCCCTACCTCCCGCCGCTGCGGACCCAGTACACCCCGCCGGAGCTGGCCAGCCTTGCTTCGGCGGCCGGCTCGGCGGCGTTGGGCGTGGGGGAGCCGACCGTGGCGCCGAGCGGGGAGACCCGGGGCGATACCTGCCACATCGACGTCGTGGACCGCTGGGGAAACATGATCTCCGCGACGCCGTCGGGCGGCTGGCTGCAGTCCTCCCCGGCGATCCCGGAGTTGGGCTTCTGCCTGGGAACCCGGCTGCAGATGACCTGGCTGGAGCCGGGCACGCCGTCCACCCTCACCCCGGGCAAACGGCCCCGCACCACCCTGACGCCGACGCTGGTACTCCGGGACGGATGCGCCGTGACCGCGCTGGGATCGCCCGGCGGCGACCAGCAGGACCAGTGGCAGCTGCCGTACCTGCTCCGGACCATCGTGGGCGGCTACTCGCCGCAGCAGGCCATCGACGCGCCGACGTTCCATACGACGTCGATGCCCGGTTCGTTCTGGCCGCGGACCTGGGAACCCGGCGGTGCCGTGGTCGAGGAGCGGCTCGGCGAGGACGTCATCGCCGGTCTGGAGCGTCGCGGGCACGTTGTCACGAGGGCCGGCGGGTGGACCCTCGGCCGGCTGTCCGCCGTCGTCCGGGACCCCGCGACAGGAGTCCTGCAGGCCGCCGCCAACCCGCGGGGCGCGCAGGGCTACGCGGCCGGGCGGTAGCTACCCGACCCGACGACGGCGCACCGCCACGTACGTTGCGACGCTCGCGAGAGCTGGGACGCCAAGGAAGACAGCCAGCCCTGCCACGCCGCTGGGAACGCCTCCGACGGCTGCGTAGGCTGTGATGCCGATCCACCAGAGCAGGGCCGCAGTGAATCCGCCGATGACCAGGAACCCTCGAGTTGCCGGGGGGGCCGGCCTGGGAACACTGCGAGGCAGGCGGGTCTTCAAGCCAGCCGATACCGCGGAGGGGGAACCGGCGCGATGCCGCCGCGCCACGAGGAATGTCCCGGTGGTTGCCACAACGGGGACGGCTCCAAAGACGAACAACCCGGCCAGACCGCTCGCCGGGCCGCCGACCATCAGGTAGCCGGTCATCCCGATCCACCAGCACAGAACGGCCACGAACCCACAGAGGACCACTAAGGGATTCCGCAGGCCGGAGCGGCCGTCCGGAAAAGCAGCGAATGTTCCGTTGCGTGCCATTTTCAGTACCCCTAAGCGGTTGCCTCAAAGGCTGGGTAGTTGTCATTACAGCACGGAGCGGCAGCTCTGACGAGGCATATTCGTTGATCCGGCTCATGGATCCGCTTCATGGATTCCCAAGTGCGTCCGTGTCTCAAGGTTGGGAGTCACTCACGATCGGAAGTAGTGGTTTCGTCTGGGTTGCTGTTGTGGATCGAGATGGGGTGGCGGGATGAACCAGGGGATGCCGGCGCGGGACTGGATGGTCCAGTGTTCCTTGTGGATCAGGTGGTGATGGTGGGAACAAAGCAGGACTCCGTTGTCCGTGCTCGTGCTGCCGGCGCGTGACCAGTAGTCGATGTGGTGGGCTTCGCACCAGGGGGCGGGGACGGTGCAGCCGGGGAACGCGCAGCCTTGGTCGCGGGCGGTGATGGCCTTGCGGATGTGCGGCGGGAAGATCCGGGCTGTGCGGCCGATGTCCAGGATCCGGCCTTGACTGCCGAGCAGGACGGGGATGATGTCGGCGTCGCAAGCGATCTTGCGGATCGTGGCTGCGGTGACCGGGCCGGTGAACGCCAGCGTCCCGGTGCTGGTGAAGCCGAACGGATCGGTGTCGTTGGCTGATTCTCCGGCAGCTCCGACCTGTTCGTGGCGTAGGAGGCGGGCCAGGAGGTCGCGGTAGTCGATGGTGACCATGACCTGGGGACGGGAGCCGCCCGTGGCGGGCAGCCCGCCGGAGACCAGGGCGACTTTGCAGGCACCGATCAGGCCGTCGAGGAGTCTTTGCGGCCGTGACCGCCAGTCCAGGGACGCCGCCTGCGCGCCGACGGAGTCGTTTGTGCCATCGCTTCTTCCGGCATCGTCCGCTGACACTGTGCCGGCCCCACCGGGGGTGATGGTGCGGGGGTTGGCGCCGGTGTTCATCACGGTGACGAGGTGTTCGAATTGTTCGGTCGTGGCGAAGATTTCGAGGTGTTGCAGGCCGTGCCGAGGCCGGCGGAGGAACGCGCCCTGGAGTTGGCGCAGGACTTCCTCGGCCGGTTCGGCGCCGTCCTGGTCGATCGCGTCGGTCCAGCGCCGGGCGATCCGGGCCAGGAAGTCCGGGTCGTGCTCGATGGCGGTGCGGGTCAGGGCGTGTTCCATCCCGGCACTGG
>JAPLAM010000069.1 GCA_026393275.1 Arthrobacter sp. | reverse complement strand
GATCCGCCGCCGAACCGACAGTGTCGGCATCTTCCCCAACCGGGACGCGATCATCCGCCTCGTTGGTGGCGTCCTCGCCGAGCAAACCGACGAATGGGCCGAGGGACGCCGCTATCTCGGCCTCGACATCCTCGCCCGCTCCCGCATGCGCCCCATCGCTGACACCGGAAGCGAGGCAGACACCGACACGATCATGGCCCTCAGCGCCTAAGCGAAGGATCAACCGTTACACCACTCCACGGGACTTGACCGCCTATTCGAGGCCGACTAGCCGGTCAGTTTCCAAGCTTGCGTGCCAGTTGGGCAGTGATACGCACCAAGGCTGCGCCATGTGCTGCGACGTCAAATGATTGCGCCGCACCGGAGAGGCTGATGGCACCCGCGGCCCGTCCATCGCGGAGGATTGGGGCGGCGACACAGGTCTGGCCCAAGGTCGCTTCCTCGCGGTCGTACGCCAGTCGTGTGGTTCGTACCTGAGCTAGCTCCTGCAGGAGGGCGGCAGGACTGGTCAGAGTGTGTCTGGTGCGTCGAGGCATTCCGGCTGCAATGGTGGAACGGATCTCGGCATCGGGCGCAAAGGCGAGCATAGCCTTGCCGAGGGATGTGCAGAACGCAGGGTACCGACCCCCGATATCAGTCCGGGCTGGATAGGTGCTGAGACCAACAACCTTGTCGACGATCACCACTTGAGGCCCGTCGAGGACCGCCAGGTGGGTCGTCAGCCGCGTGGCACCGAACAGCTCGCCCAGATAAGGAGCCGCGAGGTCCCTGAGCCCCTGAGGTCGGCTGTGACCCACCTGGTTGCCGAGTTCGAACAGCCTGTCGGCAAGCCGGTAGCTCGACCCGTCCTTCGCAACGAATTCGCCTTGGACCAAATGGGAAAGCAACCTGTGAACTGTTGACGTTGGGATACCCGCGCGCCGGCCAATGTCGCTCACGCCGAGCGTCGGCTGGTCCCCCGTAAATACGTCCAGGAGTTGAAGGGCGCGGAGGACGGACGCGGTTCCCCCGGCCGTGTCCGAGTCCCGCCGGCCGCCCTTGGCCTTGCTCGGGTCCTCAATGGTGATCGACATGCTGGCTCCCTGCGATCAGCGCGCAGTATTCGATGCATGCTGCGCTGTATGTTCTATGGTCCGCATCACTTCTGTAGTGCTTGGTACAGAAATTGTAGTGATTAGTCCACGCTGGGTCAAGGGAGATGACAGGTGCGCCGTTGCTGTCCAGTCACAAACTACGCCGGGTCGTCGGCGCGGTTAGTATTTATGCCATGGCACGGTCCAATTCCCGCGTCGAGAGCTCTGGAGAGGCGCCGATGAACACCAGCCGCAGGAACGCACGCGGCGAGGTGTCAGTGCAAACTATCCTTGCTGAAACTGTGAGCCTCGTGAGCCGGTACGGGTACGACGGGACTACAATCGCCCGGATCACACGGGTGACCGGAAGGCCGGCCAGTTCCATCTACTGGTATTTCGATACCAAGGACGACCTCGTTGCGGCGGCGCTTGAAAGCACGTACCGACGGCGGCCCGGCGAACTCCCGAGCTGGCCGAAGTTTGAGCCCGGCGTGCCTTTGGCGGCGCAGCTGTGCCGTGCCCTTGGAGCGGAGTTCACACCTGCCGAGACGGAGGCCCCCGTTCGCCTTGGCATCATGATCGCGTTAGAGGGCAACGCCGCTGGCTCTCCCGTTCAAGAGCCTTTCCGCGGACGCCGCCAACTAGCGCGGCAGCAGATAAGGGCGTGGTGGGAATTCGCCGCAGAAGCCCACTTCGGGTCCCCGAGGGAGGACGTGGCCGAGTGGATGACGTTGCTGACACTCGCCTTTCTGGACGGGCACTACATTTCCGACGTCGGGGCTGACTCCGTTCCGCCCCGGCACCGCGGGGGCGAGATGGTTGCGCGTGCATTGTCCGGAGCCTTCAGCCATCTGGTGTCCAGACCTGAGCCCCTCCCGCCGCCCGGCGCCAGTCCCCCGGCAAGGGAGATGGCACGGGCCACGCCCGCGGGCCCGGGAACCCAGGACGTCCTGCTGGCCACCACACGTTCCCTTGTCGCCGAAAGGGGCTATGAGGGTGCCACACTCACCAGGATTTGCGAGCGGTCTGCAACCCAGCGGAGCTCGATCTACTGGCGGTTCAAGAACAAAGATGAGCTGATTCGGGCTGCCGTCGCGGACCCCTTCCTGACCCTCGTTTCCGCGTCCAGGCTTGGACCCGTAGCCACCCCTGACGTGTGGCCTTCCATGCTTGCGGCGTCGCTTCAGCGCAGCGTCATAGCCGCAATGAGCAGCCAGGACACGGTCAAGGCCGGGCTGCTCCTGAAATTGCAGCGCAGGGACCCGCTTTCCCTGGGAAGCCAGGCGATTCAGCTGGGCGTGGCCCGCGAAGTAGCCGCCCTGGATGCCTGGATCGCTGCCGCGGTCGACGTCACGGGCGCCGCAGTTGACGCGGCGGAGCTCGGATGGACGGTCAGCGTTCTTAGGGAAGGGCTGCTGCTGGGCGTTGCTTTCGGCCAAAGCTATGTCACTCCCGCATTGTCGGAGCTGACGGCGGCGATGATCGATGGGATCCTGGCTGGCGTTGCGGCGGAAACCCATACCTCCACCATCTAGCTAGGACCTGACGGATACGTCTGTTGCGGCCGGCTCATCACGCTGCTCGGTTTTAAACTCGCCAACCGGACCTGTCTCCAGCTCCACCTGGAAGGTGTTCATGACGCGTCCCACCATCATGTAAAAGCCGATCATGAGCACGAGCTCCACGAGTTTGGAGTGGTCGTAGACTGCCGCGATGCGCCTGAATTGTTCGTCGGGGACGGTCGTGGTCTGCACAACGGAGTCGGTAAATTCAATGAGGTGCTGCTCGAATTCCGTCAGCTGCCCCTTCGTTCCAGAACCTGGGTAGGCGGCCACGGCCGCAATCTTCTCCTCGCTAAACCCATGGCGGAGCGCCACTGCATGGTGCTCGTGGGCCTGATAGGCGGCCCCGGAGAGCCGTGCCACGCGGAGTATGACTACTTCCCGATCGACGGCGGGCAGTGAACTGCCCCGGCTCAGGACGTGCCCGAGCGCCAGAACCTCCGGCGCTGCATTGTCCGACTGCGCAACGAGCCGAAAAATGTTAATGCTGCGTTTGCCCTCGAGTGCGCGGAGCGTCCGCTCCGGTGCAGTTTCAAGGTTGATGTAGGGTATGCGTGCCATCAGGGATCCTTCTTTCGCGTGGGGAATATTCCAGGGCTATTTCCCTGCGACTCTATGCAGGGCTCTGGCGGTCTGGAAGGCACGCTTCCACAGGCCGGAATGCCGGACCAGGCACCGGACCCCATCCCGGCATTCGGAACACCCGCTCCCCCTGTGGTCCGCGACGGACCATACTTTGTGACGAGGAAGACACGCCCGGCTCCGGCGGACCAGCTGGACCCCCCAACGGATCCCGGACATCAGCACCGGGACGGACATGCCGCGCCGACAAGGAGACCACTATGAGCACCACCTATTCCCCACCCACCCAAACCGGCATCGTCGAGCAGGGCGATCCCGCCGATGATCCCCGGGCATTTCGCCGCGCACTGGGCCAGTTCGCAACCGGGGTCACGGTAATCTCCACATCTGACGGGACGCAGCACGTAGGGATGGCGGTCAACTCTTTCGCCGCCGTATCGCTCGACCCGCCGCTCATCTCGTGGTCCATCCGCAACGAGTCGAGGAACCGCGACACTTTCGTCAGCAACGGGCATTTTGCCGTCAGCGTTCTGGCGGACGACCAGGTCGACATCTCCGCCCTCTTCGGACGCCCGCACGAAGGCCAATTCGAACATGTTGCCTGGACCGCCGGAATCCACGGCGACCGGCTGCTCGACCAAGCGATTGCCCACTTCGAGTGCACGCTGGAAGCAACCCATGAGGGCGGAGACCACGTAATCCTGGTTGGCCGTGTGAAGCGCTGCACCCGGCTTGACGGCGCCCCCCTCTTGTTCTCCCAGGGCCAGTACGGCGTTGCGGAGGCCCATCCGCAAGTTGAATTGACGTCCGCGGCGCCTTCGGTCAAATCTTCGGATGCCGGCGAAGCCGCCCCGCTGTTCACCTCGTTGCTTAAGGCGACGGAACAGCACATGTCCAGTCTGTTCGACGAATACCGAAGCCGGCTCGACATCAACATCGTTGGAAGCCGCATAGTGAACTTGCTAGACACCGCCCCGGCTTCCGCCGAGGAACTATCCGAGCGGGCGCTGCTGGGCGAAGCTGCCGTTGAGGACACCCTGGGCGAATTCAAGTCACGGGGCTGGGTTTCCGAGTCTGCGGACAAGGTCTTCGCTCTGACCGAAGCCGGACGTTCAGTGCGCGCCGATCTCTTGCGAAGCGCGCAGGAGTTCACCTCGTCGCGGTTGAAGGGTATTGACCCGTCGGATCTGGAGGCCGCCAGGCGGGTCCTGATCCGGCTCTTGACCTCGTAGCCCTCCCGCTCCGGCCGGCGAAGCCCGGCCGGTAACGCCGCACCAAAACGCCCGGGAATCCCATGACGGGCACCCTGTAACAGCGTCGTCCGAAGCAGACGGGACGAAGCAAATCGATCGCAGAAATAATAGGAGGGAACATGTCGACCTTGTCCGACTCCCTGGAATCACCCACCATCGCCGTTTCGAACCCCCGTCAGCTGGACTGGAGCGCCTACCGGGAGCGTGCCCTGTCGGCCGGGAAGGACTACCTTGACGCCGTCGACGGCATCCTCGATGCTGTCCGGTCCCGTCGGACGCAGTCCGAGGCCGAAGGGCGCGTCTCTAACGCGACCGTGCAGGACATGATCGGCACCGGACTGTTCCGTGCCTTCACTCCGCTGCGCTACGGCGGCCTCGAGATGGACCCGGCGTCCTTTTTCGAAGGCATCATGAAGATCGCCGCAGCCGACGCCTCTGCCGCCTGGGTCGCCGGTCAACTGAACGTGCACGCGTTCGAGATCGCTTTGATGTCCGAGCGCATGCAGGACGAGTTCTGGGCCGCCGGACCCGATACGCGGGCGTCCAGCTCCTATGCCCCCATCGGCAAGCCAGTGGAGGCCGACGGCGGATTCCGCCTCAGCGGGACATGGACGTTCTCCAGCGGAGTAGACCACGCCCAGTGGGTGATCCTTGGCGGCGGTGACAAGGCCTTCGTCGTTCCCATTTCCGATGTCTCCATCGACCACAGCAGCTGGGATGTGCAGGGGCTGAAGGGCACCGGCAGCAAGTCCGTCACGCTCACGGACGTCTTCGTCCCCGAATACCGGATCCACCGGTTCGTCGACACCTACAACGATGAGAATCCCGGGTGGGCCGTGAACGACGTCCCCCTTTATTGGGTGTCGTTCCTCGGCTTGTTCAACTCGACTGCGACGAACACCGTGCTCGGCACGGGCCTCGGCGGTATCAACACCTTCATCGAGCAGTCCCGCGTGCGTTTGACACGCCAGGGCACCGGCTCGCCGATCGCCCAGAACCCATTTCTTCACCTGAAGGTCGCACAGGCCTTGACGCGCATCGATACCGCACGGGTACGCCACCTGCAGAACTGGCGGGACCTGTTCGATCTGGCATGCCGGGGCGAGGAAGCATCGCCGCTGGAACGCATGCGTGTGCGTTTCGAGTCCGCACAGGCCAACGCCACATGCTTCGAGTCATTCGCTGACGTGTGGCCGATCGCAGGTGCGGCCGCCACGGCGTCCAACAATCCCTTGCAGCAGACATTCCGTGACCTGATGGCGGCGCGCAACCACGGGTCTGCTGGTGTCGAGCTGGCATCCGGGCTGTACATTAAGACCCTCTTCGGACTCCCCCCTGCACCGTTCAGCGACTTCGGGACCCTGGCCTACTACAAGTAAATAGACAGCAGGTTAGGAAGGGCGGGATGGCCACCATCCCGCCCTTCGCTGCGCCCGGGGCAGCTGCTATCCCCACAGCCAGACGTTTCTGTTCAGCTGGCCCACTTATCCGCAGCTGGAAAACTGTCCGGAACAAGCGATGGGCCGGAACTGACGCCTTGGCGTGAATTCCGGCCCATCAATAGAAATTTTCAGTTGGGCAAAAGCGCCGGCGACCGGGGCCCAAGGCTCCGGTCGCCGGTGAGTGGGTCACAGGGCGCCGCTGAGCTCCCGCCCCCCGGCATGGCGGCCGAGAAACTCCAGCGCAGCTTCGTGGAACCGTTCCGGTTGTTCGAACTGAGGCCAGTGATCGCAGCCGCGCATTTCGCACAGTTCAGCCCCCGGAACAATCCGCGCGATCTCGTGGGCGTTGTCGAGGAACATGTTCGGTGCATCGACCGACGCCACGACCAGCATGGGCTGCCCGATCTCTGCCCACTCGTCATGGCTCAGTTTGTCGTTTCCCCGGGAGAAGGCGAGCAGATGCCCCATCGCGGCTTTCATCGACTCCTGGCGGTAGATCCCGAGGCGCACGGCGATGAGATCGTCGATGAGGTCGTTCTGGTCGAGCATGAGCCGGCCCATGGCGGTGCGGACCGTCTCCCACGTCGGATCGGCCGCGGCAGCACCGCGTCGGCGGCGCACATCGGCTGCGAAGGTTTCCTCCTCGGCAGCGTCGACGACGATCCCAGCGGGCGCCAGTGCTATGAGGGACACGATCCGCTCCGGCGAGTCCTTCGCCAGACGGGCAGCAACCCAAGACCCCAGGGACACGCCGATCAGTGAGGCCTGCTCGATTCCCGCTGCGTCCATGAAGTCGCGCACATGCGCCGCGTAGTCCGAAATGCGGTAGTCAAAGTCCGGCTTGTCCGTGTATCCGCACCCCAGCAAATCCAGCCCCAGGACGTGGTAGTCCCGGGACAGGGCCTCGTAGTTGGCGCAGAAGTTCTCCAGGCTGCCCGCAGTGCCGTGCAACAGGATCAGGGCGGGGTTGGAGGGGTCTCCCGCTTCCAGGAACCTGGTGCGCACGCCGCGCGCCTCCACGGTGCGGAGGGCATGCGGCGTGCGGTTCAGGTAGGTCCAGACGCTGCGGAAGCCTCCGGGCTCGGCCGTCACGATGCCAGAGCGACGCGGGCGGCTTTGAGCTTCGCCGCTTGGTCGGCCATCCACTCGGTGCGCGGACGCGCCTTTGGATCCTGCTTGACGAGTTCTTCGGTCTGTCGGAGGATCGCGTCCTCGCTGTCCTCCAGGTTAAGCGGCTCGCCGAGGGGCTGCTGGGTGTACCAATCGGAGTGGGTGTAGACCTCGATCATGTTGCCGTCCGGGTCATCAATGTAGATGCTCCAGGCGTTGCCGTGGTTCTTGACGACCTGAACCGGGATGCCCGTCTTCACGACGTGACGCCAGAAGGCGCGAAGCTCGCTGAGGTTGGGGACAAGGAAGGAGATCTGCGCCGTCGTGGGCGGGGTTTCCGGCGCCCGCCCTTCGATCAGGGCAAGCTGGTGGTGCTCGCTCGGGTCCCCCGTCAGGAACGCTCCGCGGCGTTTGGTGGCCGCTTTGCCTGACTTGCCGAGTCCGGAGTCACTGATGATCATGCCGAACTCCCGGCAATAGAACTCCACCATCGCGTCCAGGTCCTTGCAGAAGATGCCGAGGTGGGCCAGCCGCGGATTGAATTCCGTCTTCAGCTGTGTTTCGGTGCTGCTGGTCACAGTCATGGTCATTCCATCCTTTTGATTGTGTGTATGAGATTGGGTTAGCGGCCGGCCAGCCGTGAATCGGAAGCCGGTCCTGCTTAGAGTGAAAGCTGCCGTGCGAGTTCGGCGACGTCGGGGACATCTTCAAGGTTCTGGATTAGTTCGAGGGCGCGTTCGGCCTGGTGATGCGGGAGTGCGCCGTTGAACCTGACGTTTCGCCAGTACTTGTCGACGACGTCGTCGTACCCGACCGGATCATCGAGCCAGCCGACCGGGTTTTCTCGGAAGAACTCGAGTTCGCGGCCGTCCTTCAGGACGATGGTGAGTCGGATCGCATGCGTCTTCCCAGAGGGAAGGTTGGGCCGCAGCTTGACACGCGAGGCCAAATCAAGAACCCTGGGGTCACGGATGGCCGGTTCGCTGTAGTGCTCCAACTCCGGGCGCCCCCTGTACAGAGCATTGGCGACGCCATAGGGAATGCTGAACAGGAACTTCGGCTGCAGATCCTCCAGCGTGGGGACCTGGTTGAGGAAGTGGTCGATGCGCTGCGGCAACACGTCCAGGTGCACGTGGGCGACGTCCTCGCCTCCGAAGCCGTGCTCCTCCTTGACCTCCAGGGCGCAATCAATGGGGTTGTGGTTCCCGTAGCACGATGGGTGCATTTTGTGTTGGCCGCGGACGTATAAGATTTCACCCAGATCCGCGGTCATCGCCTCGGGGTGCGGGTCATCCGTGTAGAGGCTGAAGTACCCGAGCCGGCTCTCAAGGGCGTCGCGGACGCCGTCGAATCCGGCCTGGGAGAGCTGGCAGCTGAGGATACCGTTGAACGCCGCCATGGCTCCCGGCAGTTTGAAGGACGGAACACCGTCCCAGATGCCCTGGTAGGAACCGGCCATCAGATTGAGCAGGATGCCGAAGGCGTTGCGGAGCTGGTCCCGGTTCAGGCCCATGAGCCGGCCCGCAACGGCGGTGGCTCCGAAGGCGTTGGAGGTTCCGCAGACTTCGAAGTCGGCATCAAAATTGAAGGTGTTGGCGACCGAAACCCGCGCCGCGATGTCGCCTCCGAGAATGACGGCGGCGAGCAGTTCCCGTCCGCTCGAGTGCATGAATTCACCGACGTTCAGTGCCGTGGGTTCAGTCGTGCTGGCTACATGGCCGACCATTTTGCCGGCATTGACCCCTTCCGGTTCGGGCCCGCAGACCTCGAAATCGAAGGTCCTGCTCTGCAGCGAATTGGCCATCGCAGCATAGGGAAGTGCCAGCTTTTCTCCGCTCGCAACGACGGAAGCCTGCGGCGCGCCGCCAAGGGCGCGGATGACCTGGAGCACGGCCTCGTTGCCGGCGCCGCCCGCACCGGAAACGGCGCAGCCCAGGGCGTCGATGAGGCGCATTTTGGCGGCCTCGATCACGTCATCGCCGAACGCTTCAAAGGGTGTGTCCAGGGCGTGGTCGACCAGTCGGTCGATGATGCGGGGAGTCATGCTGTTCCCGCCTTTCATTGAGGTTGTCCAGGACTCCAAACGATCGAGTCCCCGATGTGATTGACAATATTCTTCGGCATGAGTTTGGGTAAGCCGCTATCCCGATATTCGGAAATGCGGCCCACCCGGAACCCCACGGTTGCTGCGGGCTTGCACAATACTGGCGACTAATAGCTTTGCGTTGCGGCGCTGAGGTTCGCGGCGGAGTCGTGGCCGTAGGCGGCCGCCAGGGCCTCGGCGCCTCGGGCCAGCAGGGCGACGTCGGCTCCGACATTCACGAAATCGGCGCCCGCCTCGAGATAGGCCAGGGCCTGTGCCCGGACGAACGCGTTGACCCCTGCGATCTTGCCGGCGTCCTTCACTGCCCGGATGGTGCGTATCACGGCGGCGATGACGTCGGGATGGTCCTGCTGTCCGAGCAGGCCCATGGTCGCGGCGAGGTCTGACGGGCCGATGAACACGCCGTCGATCCCGTCCACCCGGGCAATGTCGCCGGCATTGCCCACCGCCTCGGCAGACTCGATCTGGACTAGCACCGTGATGAGATCTCCGGCGCGGTTCAGGTAGTCCGGTACGCGGTTCCAGCGGGCGGAGCGTGCCAGGGCAGCACCCACGCCGCGGACACCCTGCGGGGCATACCGCACGGCGGAAACCGCATCGGCTGCCTCCGCTGCGGTGTTGACCATGGGTACGATCAGCGACTGGGCGCCGAGATCCAGGACCTGTTTGATGATGACGGGGTCGTTGGCCGGGACACGCACCACTGCGATGGTGGGGTAGCCCGCGATGGCCCGTAGTTGGCCCAGGATGGAGCCCAGCCCCAGCGGCCCGTGCTCGGCGTCGATCAGCAGATAGTCCAGGCCGGATCCGGCGCAGATTTCGGCGATGCCGGAGTCCCCGCTGCAGAGAAACATTCCGGCGACAACCCGGTCTTTCCCGGTAAAGAGATCCTTGAAGGAGGGGTAGGCGTTTAGTCGAAACGGCACGTGATGGTTCCTAACTTTCCGTAGTCGGCGAACACGGTGTCGCCTGCATTTACCGGCATCGGGCGGGTGAACGAACCGGCGAGGATGATCTCCCCGCCTTTGAGCCCAGCACCGTGGGCGGCAATCTTGTTGGCGAGCCAGTGCACGCCGGCGGCCGGGTGGCCCAGGACGCCGGCTGCGACACCGGTTTCCTCGACAGTTTGGTTCTTGTAAAGGATGGCTGAAACCCAGCGCAGGTCGATGTCCCTCGGACGCACCGGGTTTCCGCCGAGGACCATGGCCCCCATGGCTGCGTTGTCGGAGATGGTGTCCACGATGGTGCGTCCGTCCATTTCGATCCGCGAATCGAGGATTTCCAGTGCGGGCACTACATAGTCGGTGGCGTCCAGGACGTCGAAAATGGTGGCGCCGGGTCCGGTGATGTCCCGGTTGAGGACAAAAGCGAGCTCAACCTCCACACGCGGGTTGGTAAACCGGTCCCATTGCACGGTGCACCCGCTTTCCAGGACCATGTCGTCGAAGATGATTCCGTAGTCGGGTTCAGTGATGCCGGTGGCCAGCTGCATGGCGCGGGAGGTCAGGCCGATCTTTCGGCCGGCCAGCCTGCGCCCGGTGGCCTCGCTGCGCTGCTGCCAGAGGCTCTGGACCCGATAGGAGTCTTCCACCGTCATCTCCGGGTAGCGCGCCGTGAGGCGGGTTATCGGCGTCCGGGTCCGGCCTGCGTCGACGAGTTCGTCGGCGATTTGGGAAATGGTCAGCTTATCGAGCATTGGCGCTTCTCCAGGGGTTCGATATCGACGGTATGCGGGGCTTCCCGCTCAGGACTGCGCCGGTACCGTCTGGCGGCGGATCTCCTGGTAGACCCTTGCGCGCAGTTCAGCGAACTGGGGAGTCGATTTCGTAGTGATCTGGTCCCGGTCCTCGCCGAGGTGGGTTTCGATAAGGTCCACGACCTCGGTGGGCCGACCGCCGAGGACTAAAACGCGGTCGGACAGGTAGACGGCCTCATCGATGTCGTGCGTCACGAGCACAATCGTGATTCCCAGGTGCTGCTTGACCTTCAGTGTCAGGTCCTCCAGATCGGAGCGCGTCTGCGCGTCCACCGAGGCGAACGGCTCGTCCATCAGGACGATGGCGGGCTCAAAGGCCAGAGCCCTGGCGATGGCGACGCGTTGCTGCATGCCGCCGGAGAGCTGCCACGGGTACTTGTCCAGGTGTCCGGCGAGACCCACTTCCTCAAGGGCCGCCGTCGACTTCTTCTTGATTTCCGCTTTAGCCATTTTGGTGGAGCGCAAGGGCAGGGCGACGTTGTCCAGGACCGACAGCCAGGGCATTAGAGAGCGGGAATAGTCCTGGAACACAATGGCCATCTCGGCGGGAGGTTCGCTCACTTCAACGCCGCGGAGCGAGACCGACCCTGAAGTCGGGGCGAGCAACCCGGACAGGCATTGCAGCAGGGTCGTCTTCCCCGCCCCCGACGGCCCGACGATGCACAGGAACTCACCGGCCCGGACGTCCACGCTGATGTCCCCAAGGATCTCATTCGGACCATACTTCTTGCTGACGTTCCGCACGGAGAGCAGGGTCTGTCCGGGCTGGGGTGCCGGCAATTCTTGATTGGCTGCTGGTTGATTCATGGTGATTTTTCCTAAGCATTCTTGATGTGGTGCCAGCGGAGAATGCGGTTCTCCGCCAGACGGAAGGCAAGGTTCAAGAGGTAGCCGAGCAGTCCCAGCATGATGATGCCTGTCCACATGCTGAGGATGTCGAAGTTTCGCTGGGCGTTGAGGACGAAGTACCCGACGCCTCCGGGTGAGCCGATCATTTCGGTGACCACCATTACGACGGCGGCGATGGCCAACGACAGGCGGCCGCCGGCAAAGATCTGGGGGGATGCGTTGGGGATATAGATGAACCGGATGCGTTCCCACATGGTCATGCGGTAGCTCCTGGCGACCTGAAGCAACACAGGCTCCACCGAGCGGACCCCATCGATGGTGTTCAACAGGATGGGCCAGGTGCAGGCCAGCGCGATCATGAAGACCTTCATCTCCTGACCGACGCCCAGGAAGAGGGTCGCGATCGGCAGCAATGCAACGCCCGGCGTGGAGCGCAGGAATTCAAGCACCGGCCGGAGGGCTTCCTCAGTTCGCCGCAGCAGACCCAACAGCGTGCCGCCGGCGACGCCCACCACTAGGGCCAGGATGAATCCCAGCAGGATCCGTCCCAGGCTGGGGGTCAGGTCCTTGAGGATCCCGTCGAAGAACCAGACATGGACAAACTTGTCCATGATCCGGGCCAGCGGAGGGAAGTAGAACGTCTTGCTTCCGGCCGAGAGGACAAGCCACAAACCGACGAGCACAATCGGGAGCCACAGCTCCCACAGAATATTCTTCAGGGCTTTCATCAGGCTCTCGCCCCCCGGATCATTGGATGCCACCACAGCAGGCGGTGCTGGACGAAGACGATTACCATGTTGATGCCAAGGCCGAGGATTCCGGCCGTGATGGCGTATGCGATTACTTCGGGACGGTTGAAGGTCTGTTCGGAAGCCGCGAGTTGCTTTCCGAGGCCGGCAGCGCCGCCAATGTACTCGGCGCTGACGGTCATGAGCAGGGCAATCGTGGCCGCCAGCCTCATGCCCGTGGTCACGAGGAGAGTGACGCTCGGCGCCCACAAGAAGCGGATGCGGTCCCGACGGGACACCCGGAAAACCCGGGCGACCCACTTCAGGACCGGTTCGACCTGTTTGACCGCGTACATGGACTGGATCAGGAGCGGCCAGACCGCAGACAGGACAATCAGCGTGATCTCCATATTCATGCTGGGTCCAAAGAGCAACAGCACCAGCGGAAGCAGCGCGATCGTCGGGATGGTCCGGAAGAAATCGATTACCCAACGCGTGCTGCGGGTGGCGTTCAAGGAGATGCCTATCAGCAATCCAAGAGGAATACCGACGACGGTGCAAATCGCCAGACCGGTGGCCCACACTTTCACCGTGGTCAGGACGGCCGTCCAATAGGAGGTGGTCCCCCAAAGGCCGACCATGGCGGTCGCTACCTGGAGCGGCCCCGGCAGTGCATCCCCCACCAGCGGGCTTACGGCCGCCATTTGCCAAATCAGGAGAACAGCCAGGATCGCGAACAGTTGCCACAGGACCGTGCGTGTCCGCCGATGCTGTCGGCTGGATTGCACGGGGCTTGGCCGATCACTGATCCGGCGGCCCTTGGCGCCTAAACCGGCTTCCGGGACTTCCGAACGCGGGGGTGCCACTGCGTTCGGCGAGGTGCTCATTGGATGTTGGCCAGCAGGGTGGCCGTGTCCGGGACGCTGGTGAGAATTCCGTACTTCACGGCAGTCTTAGCCACCGAGTTGAGCTGGGCCGGATCAATAGACTTCGTTCCGTAGTCCAGGATGAACGCCTTGGCGAGTTGCTCTGTCTTGTAGCTGAGCTGATCGACGGCGATCTTCTTGCCCAGTTCCTTGTTCTTGTTGACTTCGTCCTGTCCCTTGTAGACGGCGGAAACGAACTTTTTCAGCGAGTCCGGGTTCTGTGCGATGAAGTCACTTGTTGCTACGTAGACTGAGCTCGGTTCACCCTTGCGCCCGGCGATGTCCGTGCTGTGGATGAGACGGGCCTTGCCGGCCGCTACGGTGGCGGAGGCCAGGGGCTCGGAGGCGGTCGTCGCATCAACGTCGCCCTTCACGAGGACGTCGACAGCCTGTGCACCCGGCACTTCGATGAACTTCACCTTGGAGGAATCGCCCCCCGCGGCGTCAACGACCACGCGGATGTTCATCCAGATCTGGTTGTTGATGGCCGGGACGCCCAGTGTCTTGCCCTGGAGGTCGGCGGCGGTCTTGATGTTGCTGTCGGGCCGCACCAGCACGCTTCCGGTGGACGGGTCCCCGTCGGCACCATCCGTGGACTGCACACCGGCTGCGGCGACAATCTTAATGGGAATGCCCTTCTCGATCGCCTGCATCGCCGTTGTGGTGTCGATCTGCGCGATCTGCAGGTCCCCGCTGATCAGCTGGGGCACTGCATCATTACCGGACTTGATCGCAGTGGCCTTGACGGTGAGCCCTTCGTCGGTGAATTTTCCGCTGGCAATAGCGTTACGGACGCCGACTCCCGCAAGGCTGGTAGTGCTGCCGACGTTCAATGATTTGGCCTGCTCGCTCGCCGAAGCCGTGGACTCGGCGCAGGCGCTGACGGACAAGGTCAGTGCGACGGCGGCCACTGCCGCGTAGGTGCGCCGACGCTGGCGCGTTCCTCTGATGAGAGATCGCATTGTTTTACCAGTCTTCCTTGAGGGTAAGTGGGTCATGGAGGCGACAGGCAGCGCGTGCCCCAACTTTCGGAACCGGCTGTTTCTGTAGCGCCTAGTCCAGAATTGTATGGTGGGTCACATCAACGGGACAACGCACTATCCCGGATAGTGAAAAACCCCGCGCTGAATCCGGATTGCCCCTCGGAGCCCACCTATTCGGATCGGTCTGCCCGCACGATCCAGCGACGGGTCCCGCGAAAAGTTCGTGTACCGCATAGCGGAATTTACGGTGCCGGACTGGCTGACAGCGTGTGGAATAGTGCCAATGAACGGCGCCCGGAAGGTTCGCCGGACGCGACCCAAAGGAATCCACCCCATGAACAAGCGGCCTCTCGAAGGCATCCTGGTTGCCGATTTCTCCCGTGTGCTTGCCGGCCCGCTGGCGACAATGACGCTTGCAGACCTCGGCGCCAGGGTGATCAAGGTTGAACGGCCCGTCACCGGCGACGACACCAGACACTGGGGTCCGCCCTACTCCGGCACCGGCACGACGTATTTTGACTCCGTGAACCGGAATAAGGAATCCGTCTGCCTCAATCTGGCAGACCCTTCCGATCAGGAACTCGCCACCGAACTGGCCCTTCGGGCCGATGTCCTGGTGGAAAATTTCAAACCCGGTGGAATGGACAAACTGGGGCTTGGCTACCGCGGCCTTTCCGCGCGTAACCCGGGTTTGGTCTACGCCTCGATTTCCGGATTTGGAGACTTGTCCGGCGCCGACCTGCCCGGGTATGACTTCATCGTCCAGGCCCTTGGCGGCCTCATGAGCATCACGGGCGAGGCCGAAAACAGCCCGACGAAAGCGGGGGTCGCACTCGTCGACGTGCTCACGGCTAAGGATACGGTCATCGGGATCCTGGCCGCCCTGAACGCCCGCGGCTCCGACGGCAGGGGCGCGCACCTGAAGATCAACCTGCTTTCCAGCCTGCAGGGAGCATTGGCCAACCAGGCCCAGGCGTTCCTGGGGGCCGGGCAGATCCCTGCCCGCATGGGCAATGAACATCCCTCGATAGTCCCCTACCAACTCCTGAATGCCGCTGACGGGCCGCTCGCCATCGCCTGCGGTAACGACTCCCAGTTCGCCCGGCTGTGCCAGGAGCTCGGCCAGCCTGATCTGGCAGCCGACGGCCGTTTTGCCACGAACGCGGACCGGGTCAAACACCGCGGGGCACTGATCCCGCTGCTTGAAAGCGCCCTAGCGAACGCGCCCGCAGCAGCATGGCAGCAACGACTCTCGGTTGCGGGCGTCCCTGCGGGAAAGGTTGCCACAATCGACCAGGGCCTGGCATACGCAGAATCGCTCGGCCTCCAACCCACCATCGACGTGCGCGACGATACCGGCAGCGTCGTCGGCAGGCAGGTCCGCCACCCCATCACCTGGAATCCCCCGTTTTCGGCCCGCGCCGAGGCGCCCCCTCGACTCGGACAAAACACCACAGACGTCATTTCATGGCTGAGCGCCGACCTAGCGGCCTCACACGCCAACGCCTCGGAATCCCTTGATTCCCGAGCCAGAAAGTAGGAGTACCGGCATGACAGTTTCAGACCCCACGATCACCGCCAACCCGGCCGATCTGATTGGCTTCGATTCCCTCCTCAGCCCGGCGGAGCTGGAGCTGCGTGACACGGTGCGCCGCTTTGTTCAGGCCGAGATCAAACCCAACATCGCCAGCTGGTACGAGGAAGCCCGCTTCCCGCTGGAGATCGTCCCGGAAATGGCGAAGCTCGGCCTGCTCGGCATGCATCTGGAAGGTTACGGATGCGCCGGGCGCTCCGCCGTTGATTACGGCTTGGCCGGCGCCGAACTGGAAGCCGGAGATTCCGGGCTCCGGACGTTTGTCTCCGTGCAGGGCTCCCTCGCGATGTCAGCCATCCACAAGCACGGCTCCGAGGAACAGAAGCAGGAATGGCTGCCCCGCATGGCCGCCGGCGAAGCCATCGGCTGCTTCGGCCTGACGGAGCCCACCGCGGGCTCGGACCCGTCCGGCATGACCACCTTCGCCCGCCGCGACGGAAACGACTGGGTCCTCAACGGCACCAAACGCTGGATCGGGCTGGCCAACGTCGCCGCGGTAGCCGTCATCTGGGCCCAGACCGACGAAGGGATCCGAGGCTTCGCGGTGCCCACCGACACCCCCGGATATGCAGCGACACCGATCGAACCCAAGCTCTCCATGCGGGCCTCCATCCAGTGCGAGATCGAACTGACGGATGTCCGGCTTCCCGCGGATGCGGTGCTGCCAAACGTCGTAGGACTCAAGGGTCCGTTCTCCTGCCTGAACGAGGCGCGTTACGGGATCATCTGGGGCGCCATGGGTGCGGCGCGGGACGCGTTCGAGGACGCGCTGGCCTACTCCCAGCAGCGTCTGCAGTTCGGCAAGCCGCTCGCCGGTTACCAGTTGACCCAACAGAAACTGGTGGACATGGCGCTTGAGATCAACAAAGGCTTCCTGCTGGCCCTCCATCTGGGCAGGCAGAAGGATGCCGGACTATTGTCACCGCACCAGATCAGCGTCGGAAAGCTGAACAACTGCCGCGAGGCCATTGCGATTTGCCGGGAGGCCCGGACCATCCTGGGCGGCAACGGCATCACCCTGGAGTATTCGCCGCTGCGCCACGCCAACAACCTGGAATCGGTGCGCACTTACGAGGGAACGGACGAGGTCCACACCCTGATCCTGGGCAACAAGCTCACCGGCATCCCGGCCTTCCGCTGATCATCGGGCAAAAGGAACACACCATGGACATGACACAGACCCGCCACGTCGCTCCTCCCGGCATCGCCGACCTGCGCCACTACATTGATGGCCGTTGGGAAGAGGGAACGGGTGAACTACTGACCTCAATGAACCCGGCACGCAACGGTGAGGTGGTTGCCGGCGGCGCCCAGGCGACCACCGGCGACGTCGACCGTGCGATGGCGGCGGCCCGGGCGGCGGCCCGTGGCTGGGCGCGCACTCCCATGCACGAACGCGGGGCGGTGCTGATGCGTGCTGCCGACCATCTCGATGCCCACGCGCAGGCGTGGGGCCTCGAGTTGGCCCGCGAGGAGGGCAAGACACTTGCCGAGGGGATCGGGGAAGTGTCTCGCGCCGCCCAGATCCTGCGCTACTACGGCAACGAAGGGGACCGCCCGGCCGGTGAAGTCTTCTCCTCGCCCCGCCGCGGTGAACGGATCCTGGTCACCCGCAAACCGCTTGGCGTGGTCGGAGTCGTGACCCCGTTCAACTTCCCCATCGCCATCCCGGCCTGGAAGATCGCTCCGGCTCTCGTGCACGGCAACACCGTCGTGTGGAAGCCGGCATCTGCCGTCCCGCTGCTCGCCATGCGACTGGCCGAGGCCCTGGACGCGGCGGGTCTGCCGGCCGGCGTGCTGAACCTGCTGATCGGGTCCGGCGCACTCGGCAACCAGCTCGTCGAGCACCCCGGCCTGGACGGGCTGACCTTCACCGGGTCCACCGGCGTCGGTCGCGCGCTCTCGGCGAAGGCCGCGGGCCGCGGGGTGCCCATGCAGGCAGAGATGGGCGGCAAGAACGCGGCGCTCGTCCTCGCTGACGCGGACCTTGAACTTGCCGTCGAGCAGGTGCTCTTCGGTGCGTTCCGCTCCACCGGGCAGAAATGCACTGCGACGTCCCGGCTGATCCTGGCCGAGCCGATCGCCGACGAGTTCCTCGACCGGCTGCACGCACGGTTGGACGGATGGCGGGTGGGCGACCCCACGGATCCGGCGGTCCACATGGGCCCGCTGGTTTCCGAGGCAGCGGCCGATGACATCCGCGCCGGCATCCGAACCGCGGTCGGCCAGGGCGCCCGCCTCGCCTACGGCGGGGCCGACGCGGAGAAGTACGACGGCGTCGCGTTGCCGGCCGAGCGGAGCTTCCTGGCCCCGACGGTACTCGAGGTGCCGGGGGGACCCTCGCCGGTGGCCAACACGGCATGGCGGGACGAATTCTTTGGTCCGGTGCTTACCGTGCGGCGGGCGGCTGATGCGGACGATGCCTTCCGGTTGGCCAACGACAGCGAATTCGGCTTATCCTGCGCTTTCTTCACCCAGGACATCACCCGGATCCTGGACGCCGTGGATGACCTCGACGTCGGAATCCTGCACGTGAACTCCGAATCCGCTGGCGCGGACCCGCACGTCCCCTTTGGCGGGGCCAAGAAATCCGGCTTCGGACCCAAGGAACAGGGCGGCGCCGCGAAGGAGTTCTTCACCCACACCACCACGGTCTACCTGACGGGTGGCAGCCCGGCATGAGCGAACCAACAATTGACTCCGTCCGGAACATTCTCGTGGTCGGTGCCGGGACAATGGGACGCCAGATCGCAATGAGCGCCGCTCTGGCCGGTTACACCGCCACGCTGCAGGACATCAGCCCCGACATGCTAAAGGCGGCCCAAGCCGACCTGGCCGGCTGGGTTGCCGGCCGCGTGGCCAAGGGGAAACTGGACCCGGCCACCTCCCGGTCATCCCTGGCGCGTCTGGCGTTCACTACCGCTCTGGAAACCGCGGCCGCGGCGGCCGACTTCGTCATCGAGGCCGCGACCGAACGGCTGGACGTCAAGACCGGGATCTTCGAAACCCTCGGACGCGCGGCCCCGGCGCACACTGTGCTCGCGACCAACTCCTCGACGCTCGGCTCCTCCAAGGTCGCCGAGGCATCGGGACGGCCGGACCGGGTGTGCAATATGCATTTTTTCAATCCGGCGCTGGTCATGAAATGCGTGGAGGTCGTCCGCCACCCCGGGACCTCCCACGCCACCGCCGAGACCACGCTTGAACTGGCCCGCAGGCTTGGCAAGGAGCCGGTACTGATCAACCGAGAAATTCCGGGATTCATCGCCAACCGACTTATGGGGGCCATCCAGCGTGAGGCCCTGGCCCTGGCCGAGGCCGGGATCGCCAGCATCTCAGACATTGACACCACCGCACGGTCCGCACTGGGTCACCCTATGGGCCCGTTCCGAGTCATGGACATGGTGGGACTGGACGTTATCGATTTCATCGCCCAGGCCACGCACGCGGAAACCGGGGACCCCGCCGACGCCCCCCATCCCGCCGTTACCGCACTCGTGGCCGCAGGCAAACTCGGGCGCAAAACCGGCGCCGGCTTCTACGAGTACTGACACCCCGCACCGCGGCATGGCCGCGGAACCATGATCATCAATCCAAGTCTTCACTCCACCAACGGAGGCATCTGCCGTGGAAAACCAATACAGGGATGAACCGCTCTCCCTTAGCTCTGAAATCCTCATCGTGGGGGCAGGCCCGGCCGGTCTGATGCTGGCCAACATCCTGGGCACGTACGGCCGCGACGTGACCGTGCTCGAGGCCCGGGATGAGCTGATCGACTACCCGCGCGGTGTCGGGCTGGACGACGAATCATTCCGCACCATCCAGACCGTTGGCCTGGTGGACACCGTCCTGCCGCACACCAACCCGCAGCACATCATGCGCCTCGTCAACGGTGCCGGCAAAGTCATCCTGGTCAACAACCCACAGACCCAGGAGTTCGGCTGGGACCGCAAGCACGGCTTCATCCAGCCGGAAGTCGACAAAGCCCTTTACGAGGGGCTGTCCCGGTTCGGCAAGGTTCGGGTGCTCTTCGGCCACAAAGTGGAGGATGTCGCCGAGGACGCTGACGGTATCACCGCCACGGCCGTCCTCACCCTGCCTGACGGCAGCGTCGAGGAGCGGCGCTTCCGTTCGCAGTATTTGGTGGGCTGCGAAGGCGGCACGTCCCCCACCCGCAAGCGCCTGGGTATCAGCTTCGAAGGCGAGTCGCCCGCTACGCGCTGGCTCGTAGTCGACGTCAGCAACGACCCGCTGGGCACCCCCAATGTCTTCCTGGGTGCCGATCCGAAGCGCCCTTACGTCTCGATCGGCCTTCCCCACGCCGTACGCCGATGGGAGTTCATGCTCCACGACGACGAAACGGAAGAGCAGGTCACGGACCCGGCCTACGTTGACAGCCTGCTCCGCGACCACGTTCCCGATCCCGCCGCGCTGCAGTTCATCCGCCGCCGCGTTTTCACTCACCATGCCCGCGTAGCCGGCACCTTCCGTAAAGGCCGCCAGCTGATCGCCGGCGATGCCGCGCACCTGATGCCCGTCTGGATGGGCCAAGGCTGGAACTCGGGAATGCGCGACGCCACCAACCTCGGCTGGAAGCTGGCCTCCGTCGTCTCCGGCCAGGCCGAGGACGACCTGCTGGACACCTACACCACCGAGCGCAAGGAACACGCCAAAGCGATGGTGGACCTGTCGCTGACCTTCGGCAAGATCATCAAGATCACCAACCCTGTCGGTGCGGCCGCCCGGGACGCCGCCGCCGCCGTCCTGAACCAGTTCCCACAGGCCAAGAGCTACTTCTCTGACATGAAGTTCAAGCCGATGCCCCGCTACGAGCACGGCGTCCTGGCCGACCCGACCACCCAGGAACCCGGACGTGCCAGAGCCCTGCTGACCAGCAAACTCGTCCCCATCCGCACCGCCAATTCCCGGGTTTCCCCCGTGGGGCGGCAGTTCCCCCAACCGCGCGTGAACTCGAAGGATGCGTCGAATATCCTGCTCGACGACGCGATCGGCAACTGGTGGTCGCTCATCGTCTGGGGCAACAGCCCGACGGACGTTCTGCCCGAAAAGTCCCTGCGCCGGCTGCGCACCCTCGGCGCGCAACTGGTGTGTATCCTCCCGGAAACCCAGCGCGATTGGGCCGAAAAGTACATGGACCCCGAGGTGCTCGTCCTCGGCGACCATACAGGCCGGATGAAGAAGTGGTTCGATGACCGTCCCACTCCGATGGTCTTCCTACGCCCGGACCGGTTCGTCGCCGGCGCCTGCCTGACCCAGAACGGACCCGCCACCCTGGACGCGATCCTGCACTCCATGTCCTTCACCGGCGGGACCACTCACTCCGCTGAAGACGTCATTGACGAAGCCATCCGGCATCTCGTCCCCTGAGCAATTCCCCGCAGAAAACACCGTAAGGAACCCCATGACGACCGTCCAACCGCCCGAATACACCACCGATTCCTTCTTCGGCCTCGAGGACAAGTGGCTGGAAACCGCCCCCGGCGAGATCACGCACTACCATGAGCTCGGCGAGGGAACACCGATCCTGTTCCTACACGGTTCGGGGACCGGCGTGACCGCCGCCGCGAACTGGTGGCTGAACCTGCCTGAGCTCTCCGGGCTGGGCCGCTGCATCGCCATCGATTCCATCGGCTACGGCCAGTCCGTCGTCGCGCCCGACACCCAATACGGCATCAGGGAATGGGTCCGCCACGCCGTCCGCGTCCTGGACTCACTCGGCATCGAAAAAACCTGGATCGTCGGTAACTCCCTCGGCGGCTGGCTCGCCTTCCAGTTTGCGATCGATTTCCCCGAACGGCTGCTCGGCATCGTCTCCATGGGCACAGGCGGGGCCGCGCTCACCGGCGCACTGAAGGGCCACTCCAACCCGGTCCTGACCGAGGACGGAATCCGCAAAACCCTGGAGATGTTCGTCGTGGACAAGTCCCTGGTCACCGATGAACTCGTCTCGCTGCGCTACCAGGCCGCACTGAACGACACCGCATCCGACCGGCTGGCCGACGTCGTCGCGGCCCGCGACCGCGACCGCACCGAACTGCCACTGGACTTCGACGTCCTGGCCACACTCGACATCCCGGTCCTGCTGATCCACGGCGTCCAGGACGTCGTGATCCCGGTCTCGCGCACCTGGGAACTGCTGAACACGATCCCAAATGCGGACGCGCACATTTTCAGCCAGTGCGGCCACTGGTCCCAGGTCGAACGCGCAGAAGACTTCAACGCCGTCCTCAAGCAGTACCTCACCGCGCAACGCGTTTCCGCCGGAGTCCCCGAACACCAGAAGACACAAGGAATGGAAAAATGAACCACGCACTGGTGTGCATGTCGCACAGCCCCTTGTTGGAGCATACAAACCCCCCGGCCGAGGTCAAGGCCGCCGTCGAAGCCTCCTTCGACCAGGTCCGCCAGTTCGTCGAGGACTTCGCTCCGGACCTGGTGGTGAACTTCGGACCGGATCACTACAACGGTTTCTTCTATGACCTGATGCCACCGTTCTGCATCGGCTACGAAGCCCTCGGAACCGGCGACTACGGCTCCTGGGAAGGCCCGATCAACGTGCCCACCGGTGAAGCGGAAAAGCTGGCGCAGTACGTGATCGACCAGGACATTGATACCGCGATCTCACGCCTCATGGAGGTGGACCACGGAGCCGTGCAGCCCATGGAGATCATCTTTGGAGGCCTTGACGCCACACCGGTCATACCGATCTTCGTGAACTCCGTGGCCCGCCCATTCACTAAGGTCTCGCGCGTGCGCCGGTTCGGGCAGGCCGTCGGCGAGTACTTCAAGAACAGCGACCAAAAAGTCCTGTTCATCGGGTCCGGCGGCCTGTCCCACGACCCGCCGGTTCCACAGATCGCCGCCGCCACCCCGGAACAACGCGCCCTCCTGACTAAGGGACGACACCCCACCCCGGAGGCACGGGCTGCCCGCCAGCAGCGCACCATCGACACCGCGATCAAGTTCGCAGCCGGCGAGGCCGACATCATGGATCTGAACCCCGAGTGGGACCGCAAATTCCTCGAAGTCTGCAAATCAGGCAACGTGGAGGGCTTCGACTCCTACAACGCCGACGAGATGGACGCCGCCGCCGGACACTCCTCACACGAGGTCCGCACGTGGGTAGCCGCGTATTCTGCCCTGCGTGCCTGCGGGGAATACGAAGTCACCTATGAGTTCTACAAGCCCATCAAGGAATACATCGCCGGCTTCGGTGTCACGACGGCGGTGTTGCGGTAATGACAAACACCACCAATAACTGGCCCCGAGTCACGAGGACCGCGACGCCACCGGAAGACGCGCACCAAGTAGAGCTAGCATCCTTCGCTACGGAGCTTCTGATCGCCTCTGAATCCTTGATCCCGGTTCCGCCCCTGAGGAACCGGATGCACGGCATGACGGTGCAGGATGCCTACGTCGTGCAGGAGTACCAGCTCGAAAAGCAGCTGGCCGCGGGAAGAGTCCTGGCTGGACGGAAGGTCGGCTTGACGTCGCCGGCGATGCAACAGCAGCTCGGTGTCGACTCACCCGACTTCGGGTTCTTCTTCGATGACATGGTCCACTACAACGCGGCCATGATTCCGGCGTCTAGATTCATCCAGCCCAAAGTCGAGCCTGAGCTCGGATTCGTCCTCAAGGAAACCCTGCAGGGACCCGGCGTGACGCTGGAACAGGCGGCGGCCGCGATCGGCGCCGTGTATCCGGCGATCGAGATTATCGATTCCCGGATCACCGACTGGGACATCTCATTGGTGGACACCATTGCAGACAACGCTTCCTGCGGCGCCATTGCCGTCGGCACCACGCCGCTTGCCATCGATATGACCGATCCCGTAGGGCTGCTGAACATCGAATGTTCGCTGGTGATCGACGGCACGGTCACGGGCACCGGGACCGGCGCCGACGTCATGGGACACCCGGTGGCGCCGCTTGCCTGGCTCGCGAACGTCCTGGGCGAACATGGCGTGGCTCTCGAGTCCGGCCAGCTGATCCTGCCCGGCTCCTTTACCAAGGCGATGCCGGTCGTCGCCAACAGTTCCGCGGCCGCGGACTTCGGCCCGCTGGGCTCCCTGACCATCTACTTCACCGACTAGTCCACCCCCCGATTAGCAAAGGATTCCCCATGTCCAAGAAAACCGCCGCGATCGTCGGCTCGGGCAACATCGGTACCGACCTGATGTTCAAACTCATGCGCCGCAGCAAGAACATCGAGGTTAAGTACATGATCGGCGTCGACCCGGCCTCCGACGGGCTCGCCCGCGCCGCTCGGCTCGGCATCACCACCTCCGCCGAGGGAGTGGACTGGCTCCTGGCCCAGGACGAGCTGCCGGACTTCGTCTTCGAATGCACCTCCGCCAAGGCCCACCAGGCCAACGCACCCAAATACAAAGAAGCGGGGATCCACGCGATCGACCTGACCCCGGCCGCCGTCGGCCCCTACCTCTGCCCGGTGGTGAACCTGGACTCCCTCGAGGACGTCCTGAACGTGAACATGATCACCTGCGCCGGCCAGGCCACCACCCCGATCGTCGCCGCGGTCTCCACCGTGGTCCCGGTCGACTATGCCGAAATCGTCGCGTCCATCGCCTCCAAGTCCGCCGGCCCCGGCACCCGCGCCAACGTGGACGAATTCACCGAAACCACAGCCAAAGCCTTGGAGGTGGTCGGCGGCGCCGCCCGCGGTAAAGCCATCATCATCATCAACCCGGTGGAACCGCCGATGATCATGCGCAACACCGTTTACTGCTCGGTTCCTGCCGAGGCCGCCGAACCCGGGGAACTGCAGGACAGGATCCGTGCCGCCATCGACGACGCCGTCGCGAAGATCCAGGATTACGTCCCGGGCTACTCACTGCGCGTCGAGCCGCAGTTCGATACCGCCCGCGAGGACTGGGACGGCAACGGCCGCGTGGGCATCTGGATCCAGGTCAAGGGCGCCGCCGACTACCTGCCCGAATACGCCGGCAACCTGGACATCATCACCGCCGCCGCGACCCGGACAGCAGACCTGCTCGCCGAGCGCATGGACGCCGCCAGCATCAAAGACACCGTAGGAGCATGACTATGACCGAGACACAGAACCTGAGCGTCCGCCTGACGGACACCACGTTGCGCGATGGCTCCCACGCCATGAGCCACAAGTTCACTGAAGAGCACGTCCGCACCGTGGTCCGCGCCCTGGACGACGCCAAGGTCGAGGTCATCGAAGTCACCCACGGTGATGGCCTCGGCGGATCCTCCTTCAACTACGGCTTCTCGCTCACCCCGGAACTGGACCTGGTCCGGGCCGCCGTCGACGAGGCTCGTAATGCGAAGATCGCGGTTCTCATGCTGCCCGGCCTGGGCACCATCCACGACCTGAACCAGGCCCACGAGGCGGGCGCGTCCGTGGCCCGGATCGCGACACACTGCACCGAGGCCGACGTGTCCATCCAGCACTTCCAGCACGCCCGCAAGCTCGGCATGGAAACCGTCGGGTTCCTCATGCTCTCCCACCGCACCACTCCGGAAAACCTGGCCAAACAGGCCCGGATCATGGCCGACGCCGGCTGCCAGTGCGTCTACGTCGTCGACTCAGCCGGCGCCCTCATCCTCGACGACGTCTCCGACCGCGTCGCCGCCCTCGTCACCGAACTCGGCGACGACGCCCAGGTCGGTTTCCACGGCCACCAGAACCTGTCCTTCGGCGTCGCGAACTCCGTCTACGCCGCCCGCGCCGGGGCCAAGCAAATCGACGGGACCCTGCTCGCCCTGGGCGCCGGAGCCGGGAACTCCCCCACCGAAGTCCTCGCCGCCGCCTTCGAACGCCTCAACATCCACACCGGAACCGACGTCCAGGCCCTCATGGCTGCCGCCGAAGACGTCGTCAAACCCATCATCACCCGGATGCCCGTCATGGACCGGGCCTCCATCATGCAGGGCTACGCCGGCGTCTACTCGTCCTTCCTCATCCACGCCGAACGCGCCGCGGAACGTTACAACGTCCCCGCCTGGCAGATCCTCCAGGAAATCGGAAAAGCCGGCTACGTCGGCGGCCAGGAAGACATGATCGTCGACGTCGCCGTGCAACTCGCCAACGGAGTGGAGTTGACCGCGGCGTCTTAAGAGCAGCGGCGCGCCCGTGGTAGCCCGACACCGTTGCGGGACCAAGGGACCTACGCGCCAACTGCTGGTGCTGGTTACACTCACCGGCGTCAGCCTGAGGGCTCCGAGCCCAGCAAGGCCCAAGTTCCCCGTTTCCTCGAAACAAAACCTCACAACGCAAGAATTTTCTATGGAAGGAGCCAGGGCATGAGCCTGAAAGACCAGTTCGGCAAAGATGTGCTGCTCACCGGCTGGGGCCACAGCCGGTTCGGCAAACTCACGGAGGAGACCCTCGAGTCCCTGATCGTGCAGGTCGCGACCGAGGCGATCGGCAACGCCGGGATCGAAGCGGGCCAGATCGACGAGATCTACCTGGGCCAGTTCAACTCCGGCATGATGCCGCTGGCCTTCCCCTCCTCGCTGGCGCTCCAGGTCTCCGAGCAGCTGGCCAACGTGCCGTCCACTCGGGTGGAAAACGCCTGCGCGTCCGGCTCGGCCGCGTTCCAGCAGGGCACCAAATCGCTGCTGGCCGGGACCGCCAGGACGGTCCTGGTGATCGGCGCCGAGAAGATGACCCAGGCCGGCGCCGACGTCGTGGGCGCCGCGCTGCTCGGCGCGGACTACGACATGGCCGGCAAGCCCTCCACCACCGGGTTCACCGGGCTGTTCGCCGAGGTGGCCAAACACTACGAGAAACGCTACGGCGCCGGCGCTGGGAACCTGGGGGACGTCCTCGGCACCATCGCGGCGAAGAACCACCGCAACGGCGTGGACAACCCTTACGCACAGCTCCGCAAGGACCTCGGCGAGGCGTTCTGCCAGACGGTCTCGGAGAAGAACCCGATGGTCGCCGATCCGCTGCGCCGTACCGACTGCTCGCCGGTCTCGGACGGCGCCGCCGCCGTCGTGCTCAGCGTTGCCCCCACCGGCGGCGCCACCGCGCCGGTCCGGCTCGCCGGCTTCGGCCAGGCGAACGATTTCTTCCCG
>JAPLAM010000039.1 GCA_026393275.1 Arthrobacter sp. | reverse complement strand
GCCGGCGAGGCGGCGGGTCAGCCTGGAGGACTTGTGCTCGAGGTAGTGGCGGCGGTTGGCCTGCTGGCGGCGCAGCTTGCCGCTACCGGTCAGCTTAAAGCGCTTCTTAGCACCGCTGTGGGTCTTCATCTTCGGCATGGGAACCGATCTCCTTACGTATCCGCAGACCAGGTCTGCAGTCTTTCGCGCAGCCACCCCTGCGGGCGGCGTGCTGGTTGCTTACTGCCGGACATTGCTGTCCGGCAGCCGTGAACTAGTTGGTCTTCTTGCTGCCCGGCTTCGGGGCGGCCTTGGGGGCCGCGGGCCGTGCCGCAGGCTTCGGAGCCGCAGGCCGGGCAACCGGCTTCGGCGCCGCAACCGGCTTGGGAGCAGGCTTTTCTGCCGCCGGAGTCACCGGAGCCGCAGGCGCCTTCGGGGCCTCAGCCTTCGGTGCCGCCGCCTTCGGGGCAGCAGCCCTGGGGGCAGCCGCCTTCGGGGCAGTAACCTTCGGTGCCGCAGCCTTCGGCGCTTCCTGCTTCGGGGCGGCCGCCTTGGGAGCCTTGGGGGCCTCCTGCTTCGGCTCTTCCGGTGCCGCTTCGGCCGGAGCCTTTTCGGCTACGGCTTCCTCGACCTTGGGCGCCGCCGCGGCGGGAGCAGCAGTTTCCGGCGCTTCCGTCTCAGCTGCAGCCGTTGCCGGTGCCGCCGTTTCGGCTGCCTCAGCCTCGGGTGCCTCGGTCCGGACCTTGTAGCCCTCCGGAAGCAGGTCGGCGAGCGACTGCGTCAGGGGCGCATCAGGGGCGGACGTGTCAACGCGGCCCGAAGCCTTGGCTTCATTCTCGGCCTTGGCTTCTGCACGCTGCGTGGCGCGGCGGGCCTCTGCTTTGGCTTCGGCCTTGTTCTTCAGGGGCCCCACCACCATGACCATGTTGCGGCCATCGATCCGCGGGCTGGACTCAACGACGCCGACTTCGGCGACGTCATCCGCGAAGCGCTGGAGCAGGCGGATGCCCATCTCGGGACGCTGCTGCTCACGGCCGCGGAACTGGATCATGGCCTTGACCTTGTCCCCGGCGCCGAGGAAGCGGAGCGCGTGGCCGCGCTTCGTCTCGTAGTCGTGGGTGTCGATCTTCAGGCGGAAACGGATTTCCTTCAGGACCGTGTTGGTCTGGTTCTTCCGGGCCTCGCGTGCCTTGACGGCGGCTTCGTACTTGTACTTGCCGAAGTCCATCAGCTTGCACACCGGAGGCTTAGCCTGCGGTGCAACTTCAACGAGATCAAGATCGGACTCGGCAGCCAAACGCAGGGCATCCTCAATACGGACAACTCCTACTTGTTCACCTGCAGGGCCGACCAGCCGCACCTCGGGGACGCGGATACGCTCATTGATTCTTGGCTCGCTAATGTTAAAGCTCCTGTGTTCGTGAGGGGTGCTCAGCCGGCAAATGAAGAAGGCCCCCAATTGCCGGTGCAATCGGAGGCCTCGAAGATCGGAACTGCCGGCCTCTTGACGAGGCGGCATGCGTCCACCGCCAGGCGTGATGCCCGGGAAGAACGCCCGACCAGGTACCCGGCAACCTTGATTCCTGAGGAATACTCGCGGCTGACGCGGGTGGGAGAGAACTCCGCTTGCAAACTGGAAAATAACGACATCCAGTCGGTCTGTGACAAGCTTACCAGCATGAGCACTTCAGATAGTAATTCACACGTTTACCAGCCTGCCGACGCCCAGGGCGACGTTTCCCAGCAGATCCGCGACATCTCCGAGGTCCCCGCGATCGAGGTCATCACCACCGCCGCCGTGCACCTCATGAGTGCCGCCGCGGTGAAGCTCGGCCTGGCCGCCGAGGACAATGCCGAAGAACTCAAGGACCTGGATGAGGCACGCAAACTGATCATCGCGCTGGCCGGGCTGGTCACCGCGGCCGCCCCCGAGATCGGTTCCCAGCACGCCGGCCCGTTGCGCGACGGCCTGCGCTCCCTGCAGCTGGCCTTCCGCGAGGAATCCGTCATCCCGGATGCCCCGGGCAAGGGCCCGGGCGAAAAGTACACGGGCGCGGTCAACTAGGGCTACTAACCACCGACGACGGCGGCGGGCGGACCAGATCGGTCCGCCCGCCGTCGTCGTTAATGCGGCGGCCGTCGTCGATAATGCGGCTGCCGGCAATGCGGCTGCCGGCGGAACCGTCGGCGGGGCCGCCGGGGTGCCCGTCAAGCTACGGCGAGACGGCTCCGGCGGCGGCGCTGCAGCACCAGGCACACGAGGCACAGCACGACACCGGCCGCCCCCACCGAGACGAAGCCCGCGCCCGGGCCCACGCCGTCAATGAAGAGCCCGGCCAGCGGGGCGCCGAACGCCACGCCACCGGTGAGGGCCGAGCCGTACCAGCCCATCGCCTCGCCGCGGCGGCCCTCCTCAACGAGTTCCGCCACTCGTTCGGACGCGGCCGAGAGTACCGGCGCGCAGAGCAGGCCCGGCAGCAGGGACAGCAGTGCGAGCGTCCAGGTGTCCTGCGCGAACGCCATCGGGATGGTCAGCGCCGACATGCCCAGCAGCAGCAGGATCGGAGACACGGGCCGGTGCATCGCCCCGTAGACGAGGCCGCCCAGCACCGACGCCCCGCACCAGAAGAGGAACACGATGCCGATTTCGGACTGATGGCCGCCCGACTGGAGTGCGGCGACGATTCCGACGTCGCTCCCGCTGAGCACCATGCCGGCACCGGCCGCGACGGCGAAGACCGCCGCCACGGCGGCCGTGAACCAGGTGAAGCTGTGGGCGACCTTGTGGCGCAGGCCAAGCCGGGCCTGCCGCCGGTGTTCTGCGGCTGCCAGCGGCGCCAGCTCGGCTGCTGCCTCTTGCAGGTTGGCGGGTGCCGCGGCGACAATTGCGGCCTCGGCCCCCTCCTGCTGGCCCGCCTCGAACGCGGCCTCCGACTCGGCGTCGGATGCGGCGCTGCGGGTGGGCGGGTTGATCCACATCAGGAACAGGCCCGACAGGGAGGTGGCGGCGCCCACCACTGTCAGTCCCAGCACGGAGAAGCCCGCGGTGGCCACGACGGCCCCGACGGCGGGGCCGATCATGAAGACCAGTTCGGTGCTGATGGAGTCCATCGCGAAGGCCGTCCGGCGCTGCTCTCCGCTCGCGAGGATCCCCAGCGACTGGCGGACGACGCTGAAGATCGGCAGCGTCAGCAGTCCGCCGACGAAGACCAGTGGCAACAGCAGTTCGTAGCTGACATGCGGCACGATCGACCAGATGACGGTCTCGGAAACGACCGACGGGATGAGTGCCCGGCGCAGACCGACCGTGTCCACACGGCGGCCGCGCCACGGGGCGCCCACGGCGATGCCGATCGTCATGACGGCGGCGGCGGCACCGGCCGCGGCGTAGCCCTGGCCCAGGGTAAGGACGATGTGCAGGGTCAGCAGCACGCCCGCTGCGGAGTGCGGGATGCGGGCCACCATGCCGACGAGCAGGAGGTTCCTGATGGGCCTGACTGCCAGCAGGTCACGGTAAAGCGCGAAATTCACGAAACTGCATTCCTCTAGGTACTGCCGACTGGGTACTGCCGTTTAGGTACTGCCGTCGGCAGCGCCGGGAGGTCTCCGCGCAGGCCGTCGGCTACGGTGCTGCGCGCTGCAACTTGATTTCTATCGAGTCAACCCGTTCGGCAAAGGTCTCATTCCGGGCCCAGCCGGTGTTGAGTGCCGCCACGATGGCTTGCACCTCTGCGGCGTCGAGTCCGTCCTCAAGGTACAGCACCAGACGCAGTTCCGGGCCCGCGCCACCGCCGGGGAGTTGCCTGCCGCCGGCCTGCGCCGACGCCACCCCGCCACCCGGATGAATTTCAACCCGCCGGAGCGCCGGAAAGCCAGCCGTGGCCGCCCCGGCAGCTTCGGCCACCGCGGGGTCGCTGTAGCTGGGCGTCCAGTCCTGTTGCCGGGCCAGGGCCCAGACGGCCGGCCGGCGCACCACGAAGGTGGTGGCGGAGCCGGGATCCAGCACGAGCAGTTGCGCGCCTTCGGCGACGGCGGAGAGGGCGGCCCGCGCGGCGTAAACTGCGACGGGCCGGGCCTCGGCGTGCCAGACGGCCAGGGCTCCGGCCGAGCTGAACACCGGCAGCGCGGTGCGGCCGTCGGCGGCCCTGAGCGTCACGAGGGCCATGTCCGCCTGTTTGTCCCCGTGCAGCTCCTCGCCGTGCGAGCCCGTCACGGCGTCGCCCTCTTCGGCGAGCCGGGCAAGGATCGGCACGAAGACGCGGGCGGTGGCGAGCGAGGCCACCACGGCAGCCTCGTCGCCGTCGCCCGCCTCGAGGGCTGCCAGCGCCGCGAGGTAGCCCGCGTCGGGGGCTCCGTCGTCGTCCTCGAAGTTGTGGATCTTGGCGTCATCGCCGCTGAGGCTCCGGCCGGCCCAGGGCTGCCCCGCGGAGTCCGTCGCTCCCCCGGCGCCGGCGAGGGCGGCGGCAATGTGGCCGGGCAGTGGGCGCCCGTGTGACGGGGTAGTGTGCTCCATGGCGGCGGCGTGCCTAGCGGCGGCCGGCGGCGTCGAGGGCTTCGGGGAGCGTGAAGTTGCCGTTGTAGAGGGCCTTGCCCACGATTGCCCCTTCGACGCCGAGCGGCACCAGGGAGCGCAGGACCAACAGGTCGTCGAGGCTGGAGATGCCGCCGGAAGCCACGACGGGTTTGCCGGTCTTTTCCACCATTTGACGCAGCAGTTCGACGTTGGGGCCCTGCAGCGTGCCGTCCTTGGTGACGTCGGTGACCACGTAACGGGCGCAGCCTGCTTCTTCCAGGCGGCCGAGGACGTCCCAGAGGTCGCCGCCGTCCTTGGTCCAGCCGCGGCCGGCGAGGGTGGTGCCGCGGACGTCGAGGCCGACGGCGATCTTGTCGCCGAAGCGCTCGATCACCCGGGCGGTCCATTCGGGGTTCTCAAGTGCGGCGGTGCCCAGGTTCACCCGGGCCACGCCGAGGTCCAGGGCTTTTTCGAGGGACTCGTCGTCGCGGAGCCCGCCGGAGAGCTCAACCTTGATGTCGAGCCGGCCCACGACCTCACGCAGCAGTTCGGCGTTGGTGCCGCGGCCGAACGCGGCGTCGAGGTCCACAAGGTGGACCCATTCGGCGCCCTGTTCCTGCCAGTTGAGTGCGGCTTCCAGCGGCGTGCCGTAGCTGGTTTCGCTGCCGGCTTCGCCCTGGACCAGGCGCACGGCCTGCCCGTTCACGACGTCGACGGCGGGGAGCAGCTCGAGTACCGGCAGCGGGGTTTCGGTGGTCATCGTGGGGTCCTCATAGGGTTGGGCGGTCAGGAGAGTGCCGGGCTCAATTGCCCGGCAGCGTCAGGAGATAGGCGGCCAGCAGGGACATCCCGGCCAGGAAATAAAACGCGATCTGGATCCACAGCGGGCTTTTCTGCTGCCGGAAGGACAGGGCGCCGCCGACCAGCAGGCCCGCGAGGCCCATCAGAACCAGGGACCACATCTAGGCGGTCTCTTCCGGGGTGGCGGCCTGGGCGGCACCGGTCCTGGCGCCCCCGCGCAGGCTGTCCACCCAGTTGCGGAGCAGGCGCGCACCGGCGTCGCCGGACTTCTCCGGGTGGAACTGCGTGGCGCACAGCGGCCCGTTTTCCACCGCGGCGATGAACTGCGCGCCGTGCTCGGACCAGGTGACGAGCGGGGCAGCCATGCGCGGCTGGATCACGTCGAAGTCCCAGTGCTGGACGCCGTAGGAGTGGACGAAGTAGAAGCGTTCGTTTTCGACGCCGGCGAAGAGCCGGGAGCCCTCCGGCACCGTGACCGTGTTCCAGCCCATGTGCGGCACGACCTCGGCCGGCAGGAGCTCGACCGTGCCGGGCCATTCCCCCATGCCCTCGGTGACGGTGCCGTGTTCCACTCCGGTTTCGAAGAGGACCTGCAGCCCGACGCAGATGGCGAGCACGGGCCGGTGGCCGGCGACGCGGCGGCCGATCATGCGCAGGGCGTCGACGGCCTTGAGTTCCTTCATGACGGTTTCGAAGGCTCCGACGCCGGGCACGACGAGCCCGTCGGCATTGAGCACGTCCGCGGGCTTGGCGCTGAGGATGACCTCGGCCCCGGCGCGTTCGAGCGCGCGGACGGCCGAGCGGACGTTGCCGGAACCGTAGTCGAGCACGGTCACGGTGGGCTTGCCGTCGGGCGATGCCGGCTTCAGGGTGGCGTGCGGGTTGATGACGGCGCCGTCCTGGAGCACCTTGCCGGTCACAGGGCACCCTTGGTGGAGGGAATGCCCTCGACCCGGGGGTCCGGCTCCACAGCGGCCCGGAGCGCCCGGGCGAAGGCCTTGAACTGGGCCTCGACAATGTGGTGCGGGTCGCGGCCGGCGGTGACGTTCATGTGCAGGCAGATGCCGGCGTGCAGCGTGATGGCCTCGAAGACGTGGCGGGTCAGGGACCCGGTGAAGTGGCCGCCGATGAGGTGGTATTCCTGGCCGGCCGGTTCGCCGGCGTGGACCAGGTAGGGCCGGCCGGAGACGTCGACGACGGCGTGCGCCAGCGCCTCGTCGAGCGGGATCGACGCCTGACCGAAACGGCGGATGCCGGCCTTGTTGCCCAGCGCCGTGCGCAGGACTTCGCCGAAGGTGATGGCGACGTCTTCGACGGTGTGGTGGACGTCGATGTGCGTGTCGCCGGTGGCCTTGACCGTCAGGTCAATCAGGGAGTGCTTGCTCAGGGCCGTCAGCATGTGGTCGTAGAACGGCACGGTGGTGCTGATGTCAGAGACGCCGGTACCGTCCAGGTTGATCTCGACCAGCACGGAGGACTCGCTGGTGGTCCGTTCCAGGCGTGCTTTCCGGGCCTGGGCAGCGGCTGATCCGGTGTTGCTCATGTGGGGTGTCCTTTGGATGATGGCTGGCGCCCGGCGAACAGGGCGGCGTGCGTGGGTCCTGCGTTAAGTCTAGGCGGACTGGATATCCCGGCCGTTCAGGATCCGTTCAAGGGCCTGGAGAAACGCTGTGGTTTCCGTCTCAGTCCCGGCCGTAACCCGCAGGTGCCCGGGGATGCCGACGTCGCGGATGAGCACGCCGGCGTCCAGCAGCGCCTGCCAGACCTCATGCGGGTTCTCAAGGCCGCCGAAGAAGACGTAGTTGGAATCGGACGCGGCAGGCTTGAGCCCCAGCCGGGTCAGCTCTGTGACAATCCGGTCCCGCTGGCGCTTGATGTCCTCGACGTCGGCCATGAGCGCCACCCGGTGGCGCAGGGCGGCAAGGGCAGTTGCCTGGGTGATGGCGGAGAGGTGGTACGGGAGCCGGACGAGGCGCAGGGCATCGGTGACCTCGGGTGCGGCCGCCATGTAGCCCAGCCGCGCGCCGGCCAGGGCGAAGGCCTTGCTCATGGTGCGTGAGACGATCAGCCGTTCCCGGCCGGGCAGCAAAGTGAGGGCGCTGGGCGTGCCGTCATGGGCGAACTCGTGGTAGGCCTCATCGACGATCACGATCGTCTGGCTGACTTCCCCGGCCTCATAGACGGCCTCGACTACGTCAATCCCGAGGCCGGTGCCGGTGGGGTTGTTCGGGGAGCAGAGGAACACGACGTTGGGCTTCAGCTCGCGGACCTGGCGTGCTGCCGATTCGGCGCTCAGCCCGTAGTCCTCGGCGCGCACGCCGACGATGTATTCGGTGTCCGTACCGGCAGCCAGCAGCGGGTACATGGAGTACGTGGGAGGGAACCCGAGGGCGGTGCGGCCCGGGCCTCCGAAGGCCTGGAGGATTTGCTGGAGGACTTCATTGGAGCCGTTTGCTGCCCAGATGTTGGTGGCGTCCAGCCCGTGGCCGAGATATTCGGCGAGGGCTTCGCGCAGTTCGGTAAACTCGCGGTCCGGATACCGGTTCAGCCCTGCGGCGGCCTCCGTCACGGCCGCGGCGATGGCCGCGCGGACATCGGCCGGGACGCCATGGGTGTTCTCGTTGACGTTCAACAGAATGGGGACATCCAGCTGGGGCGCGCCGTAGGGGCGCAGCCCGCGCAGATTCGTCCGGAGGGGCAGTCGGTTGAGTCGCTCTAGCTGGTCAGTCACCGTCCCAGTTTAAGCAAGCCCGGCGCCGGACCCGAAACTGTGACCGTCAGGGGCCCTGGTGCGGGCCCTATATGTCTTTCGGGGACCTTGTCCGGGACCCCTGTCCGGCGCGCTGCCTACTTAGAGGGTACGAAGAGCTGCTGTCCGGGGATGACGCGGGGATCCCCGAGGTTGTTGAGCTGCACGATGTCAGCCACCACGTCTCGGCGATCGCGTTCCGGGGCCACGGCGCCGGCAATGGCCCACAAGGACTCCCCCGGCTGGACGGTGACCGTGACCGTCGGTGTGAGCGAGAGCTCTGCGGACGAGTCGGCGGCCTTGGCAGGAGCATTCAGGAAGCCGGCGAGTGAAAGCAGGAGGACCGCCAGCAGCATCAGCGGCAAGCCGAAGAAGACGAACCGGCCCCGGCGGGTGAGCCGCAGCGGAGCGTGCGCCGACGCAACGGCGGGTGCAGACTGCCGCCGGGCGGTGGACCCCCGGCTGTCTGCGTCCGGGCGGACGGTGCCCCGGCTGTCTGCGTCGCGGCCGAAGATGCTGTGCGGGCCGAAGGACTCGAACCGCACCCTTTGGGACCGGGCCTGATCGAACGGAGCCGCGTCGATCTTGGCCGCGCGGACGGGAACGGATACCAGCGAACCGGAAATTGCGCTTACTGCTGACATGAACTGAGCCCTCCTGGACTTATCTGTGCCGCCGGGCGTACTCCACGTACCTGCCGCCAACCGGCCTAACCATCAAACGCAAACCTTCGAACACAGGACCGAACTATGCGATCGGTTCCCCGCGCCATTGTTCGAACATATCTTCGAACTCTGCTTGTTCTGTTTTAGCACTTATGAACGAACATTGTCGAGACTCACTAGAACAAATGTTTGAAAAACCGTGGCGGCTGGCCTATTTTTGAAGCACAGGACAACCACTCGTGTTGATCAAAAGCAGTTCACCAGCGGGGTCTGACTTTTTTCAGACCTATTGATCCCGGCAACCACAGCTACCGGGCGGAAATGGAAAGGCGTGGCCAACATGGCAGCACAAGCCGCCGGCGGGAGGGCCGCCCAGCGCAGCCCCCAGACCGCCCGGGCGCCGAAGAGCCTTACCGTCCGGCAAAAGAAGATCCTTGAGACCATCCAGCGTTCCGTGACGGATAATGGCTACCCGCCCTCGATGCGGGAGATCGGCGACACGGTCGGGCTTGCCAGCCTCTCCAGCGTCACCCACCAGCTTTCGCAGTTGGAGAAGCTTGGGTACCTGCGGCGGGATCCCAAACGGCCCCGCGCCATGGAAGTACTGATGCCGCTGACGCTCGATGAGGGCACCGCGAAGGTTTCCGGCGTGGGCAAGGCCAGCGGCCTGCGGACTGTTGGCGGCCTCGCCGTCTCGGAGCTTGCCAGCGCCACGGACACCGCGATGGTGCCGTTCGTGGGCCGGATTGCCGCCGGCGGCCCGATCCTGGCGGACCAGGTGGTGGAGGACGTGATGCCCCTGCCGCGCCAACTGGTGGGCCACGGCGAATTGTTCATGCTCCGGGTGGCCGGCGATTCGATGATCGACGCCGCCATCTGCGACGGAGACTGGGTGGTGGTCCGGCGCCAGAACGACGCCCTCAACGGCGACATCGTTGCCGCGCTGCTCGACGACGAAGCCACGGTCAAGACGTTCCGCCAGCGCGACGGCCATACCTGGCTGCTGCCGCAGAATACCCAGTATGAGCCGATCCTCGGCGACCACGCCGTCATCATGGGCAAAGTCGTCTCGGTACTGCGCTCCCTCTAGCGCCCCGCCCCCGCACCACAGCAGAGGCCCCGTCCGGATGTCCGGACGGGGCCTCTGGCGTTCTACGTGGCCGGCTGCCGGGCGGGGATCTCCTTGGCGAGGCGTTCCAGGGCGGCAAAAGCTATGCCCGGGTCGGTGGTTGGCCAGAACGGCGGCAGCGCGGCCCGGAGGAACCCACCGTAGCGTTCGGTGGAGAGCCGTGAGTCCAGGACCGCCACGACGCCCTTGTCCGACGTCGTGCGGATCAACCGGCCGGCGCCCTGGGCGAGGCGGATGGCAGCGTGGGTGGCCGAAACACTCATGAAGCCGTTTCCGCCGGACTGGGCCACCGCGCGGGAGCGTGCGGTCATCAGCGGGTCATCGGGGCGCGGGAACGGGATCCTGTCGATCACCACCAGCCGGCAGGAGTTTCCGGGCACGTCGACGCCCTGCCAGAGCGACATCGTGCCGAACAGGCAGGTGTCCGGCTCGTCGGCGAACTGCTTCACGAGCGCGGTCATGGTCGAGTCGCCCTGGCATAGGATACTCAGGCCCAGCCGGGGCCGCATCGCGTCCGCTGCCTCTTCGGCGGCGCGCCGGGAAGAAAACAAACACAGGGCCCCGCCCCCCGAGGCGCGGATCAGCTTCTCAAGCTCATCCAGCGCTTCCGGGGATGTCCCCCGGCCGGGCTTTGGCAGGTGCTTGGCGACGTACAGGATGCCCTGCTTGGGATATTCGAAGGGGGACCCGACGTCGACGCCGGTCCAGCTGGGGGCGCCGGGACCCACCAGTCCCAGGCCTCCCGCGGCCGGCTCGAAGGCCGCACCGATCGCCAGGGTCGCCGAGGTCAGGACGACGGTGTGGTCGGCGAACAACCCCTCGCGCAGCCGCCCGGCAACGCTGAGCGGGGCCACGTTGATCAGGGCAGGCGCTGAGTCATCGGGCTGGGAGTAGCCCTGTTGCGGGTCGAAGCTGCTGTTGCGGGAGAACCAGACCACTTCGCGGTTCTCCTTGGCGGCCAGGAGCCGTTCGCAGAGTTCCAGGATCACCATCAGGCGGGACCGCGCGAGCTGCCGCCCGCCGTCGGCGGTGTTGGCGCTGTCTCCCTTGGAGTCGGAGAGCGCGGCGCGGCAGGCGTCGCGCAGTTGGTCCACACAGTCGAGCTGCTCGCTGTTCAGGCCGTTCGGCATGAGTCCGCTGGGCACGCCCTCAATGGCGAGTTCGAGGTTGGACACGGCGTTGTTGAGGGCGTCCACGGTGATGCCGGTGTGCTTGCGGGCCCCGGAGGCGGCGGCGTGGACCATGGCCACGGACAGCTGGCCGGACACGGCGCCCGTGACCCGGTCCTGCAGTTCGTGTGCCTCGTCCACCACCACGACGTCGTATTCGGGCAGCACGGCTAGGCCCTCGAAGGCACTGACGGCCAGCATGGCGTGGTTCGTCACCACGACGTCGGCGTCGGCCGCGTTTTGCCGGGCAAGCTCGCTGAAGCATTCGGCGGCTAGCGGGCACTTTTGCGCGCCGAGGCATTCCATCGAGGTGACGGAAACCTGCCGCCAGGCGCGGTCGGTCACGCCCGGCATGAGCTCGTCGCGGTCCCCCGTCACGGTGTCCTCGGCCCATTCGCGGAGCCGGACCACCTCCTTGCCGAGCTGGGACGAAGGCCCGCCCATTGCGGCGGCGAAGTGCGGCACGGAGGTGTCCTCGCCGAGCGAGAACAACTGGCCCTCGGACGGTTCCTCGGAGGGGAAGCCGCCGTCGAGTTTGTGCCGGCACACATAGTTGGCGCGGCCCTTGACGAGCGCGACCTTCACCGGCCGCGCCAGGGCGGGCGTGATGGTCTTGAGCAGCCGCGGCAGGTCCCTGCCGACGATCTGGGTCTGCAGGGCCAAGGTGGCGGTGGAGACCAGGGTCGGCTTGTCACTGACCAGTGAATGGGCGATCAGCGGAATCAGGTAGGCCAGCGACTTGCCCGTGCCGGTGCCGGCCTGGACCAGCAGGTGGTCGCCTGTTTCAATGGCGCGAGCCACTTGGCGGGCCATCTCGTGCTGGCCGTCGCGGCTCTGGCCGCCCATGCCCGCGACCGCCCGGTCGAGCAGTTCCACCACGAACTGCTCGCCGGACGGGCTGTCCTTCGCCGGTTCAGTCATTGCTGACGAAAGCGCCCAGTTCGGCCGCGAGCCCCTCGCGCACCATCACCACGGCACGGGTGCCGGTCTCCTCGTGGTCGAGGCTGAGGATCTCGGCGTCGGTCTCGTGCAGCTTGCTGAGCAGGTCCCCCCGGTTGTACGGGATCATCAGCTCCAGCTTCACGCTGGGCCGCGGGATGCCCTCGCTGATGGCCTTCAGCAGGTCCGGGATACCTTCTCCGGTGCGGGCCGAGACGACGACGTGGCGCGGCTCGCGCTGCTTGAGCCGCTCGATCACGAACGGGTCGGCGGCGTCGGCCTTGTTCAGGACGATGATCTCCGGCACCTTGCGGGCATCGACCTCGCTGAAGACCGCCCGGACGGCCGCGATCTGACCTTCCGGATCGGGGTGGGACACGTCCACGACGTGCAGGATCAGGTCCGAGTCGGCGACTTCCTCCAGGGTGGAGCGGAAGGCCTCCACGAGCTGCGTGGGCAGGGAGCGGACGAATCCCACGGTGTCGGCCAGGGTGTACCCCAGTCCGTCCGAGGTTTCTGCCTTGCGGACCGTCGGGTCCAGGGTGGCGAACAGGGCGTTCTCGACCAGGACGCCGGCGTCGGTGAGCCGGTTCAGCAGCGAGGACTTGCCGGCGTTGGTGTAGCCGGCGATCGCCACCGAGGGCACCGCGTTACGACGGCGGTTGGCCCGCTTGGTTTCCCGGGCCGGCTTCATCGCGGCGATTTCACGGCGCAGCTTGGCCATCCGGGTGCGGATCCGGCGGCGGTCCAGTTCGATCTTCGTTTCACCGGGACCGCGTGAACCCATGCCGGCACCGGCCCCGCCCACCTGGCCACCGGCCTGGCGGGACATCGACTCGCCCCAGCCGCGCAGGCGCGGGAGCAGGTATTCGAGCTGGGCCAGTTCGACCTGGGCCTTGCCTTCGCGGCTCTTGGCGTGCTGAGCGAAGATGTCCAGGATCAGCGCCGTGCGGTCGATGACCTTGACCTTGACGATGTCTTCCAGTCCGCGCCGCTGGGAGGGGGCCAGTTCGGCGTCGACCACCACGGTATCGGCGCCGGTTGACATCACAATGTCCTTGAGTTCCTGCGCCTTGCCGGAACCCAGGAAGGTTCCCGGGTCGGGCTTGGCGCGGCGCTGGACGAGCCCGTCGAGAACCTCGGACCCCGCGGTCTCGGCGAGGGCTGCGAGCTCGCGCAGGGAGTTTTCGGCGTCGGCAAGGGTGCCTTCGATCCAGAGTCCCGCGAGCACGACGCGCTCAAGACGCAGCTGCCGGTATTCGACTTCGGTGACGTCTTCGAGTTCGGTCGACAGGCCGGCGGTACGGCGCAGGGCGCGGCGTTCCTCAAGGTCCTGCTGGTCGCCGTCGTAGCTGCTGTGTTCCTCATCCAGCCGCGAAATCGCCTGGGCCTTGCCGAACACCGCACTGGGCTCGCCGGGCTGCCCGGCGCTGTCGCGTCCGGCCTTCACGGCGGGGGCGTCTTTGGACAGGATCCGGTCGATGACAGCCTGGATTTCTGCAGGGCTCATGTCCTGGTCGGCTGAATCGGGTCCGGTGTTGGGCTGGCTGGTCATGGTCTCCTTTGAAGGTTCTGCAATTTCAGAATAGTGCTGTTCGGTGTTTCGTGGCGCGGTATTCGCGCTGGGCTGACGACCGTTGGTCATCTATGCCTCCTGGGTTGCCGGGCGGCTTGGACGCCGCAGGCCGGGCGGGGCTCCGTGGCGGAGCCGTGGATGAGGGACGATGCGGCGTCGAATCGCGCCGTGGGACGGTAGGAGCCGGTCCGTTCAGTACCGGGAGACTGCCGTCGCCGCGCGGGGTCCGAGTCCGGAGGACGTGGCTCCAAGCGGTTTGACTCCAAGTGACATGCGCGCCCTGGGGTGATGCCCTGCATCACGGATGGGCGCACTGAGCGGAAGGTAACTACCTGCGTCGCTGCGGGGACGGGACTTTCGATGAAGAAACGAAGGCCCGTGCCGGCTACTTGAAGATCAAGATCATGTATTTAACGTTAGCAGACCGATTCCCGGCCCCGGACCGGCCGGACCGAGCGGGCCCGTGGCCTGTACCTGCCGGTTTCCCATTCCGCCGGACCGCCAACTAATCTGGCCAGTTATGGAGTCTGCACACTATTTCAGCGCCCAGCCGGCCGGGCCGTTCACCCGCAAGCCCTTGACCGTGGAGCTGGCCGGCGAACAGCGGCACTTGCAGACGTCCTCCGGGATCTTCAGCCCGGACGCCCTCGACAAGGGAACCGCCGTCCTGCTCGCTGACGTCCCGGCTCCGGCTCCGCAGGGGAACCTGCTGGACATCGGTTGCGGCTGGGGGCCGATCGCGCTGACGATGGCGCTGAAGGCTCCGCACGCCCGGGTCTTTGCGGTGGATGTCAATGAGCGCTGCGTGACCTTGACGAATGAGAATGCGGCCCTGCTGGGGCTGGGCAATGTCACCGCCAGCACCCCCGGGGACGTCGACCCGGAGCTGCGGTTCGACACCATCTGGTCCAACCCGCCGATCCGGATTGGCAAGGACGAACTCCACGCCCTGCTGCTCGGCTGGCTGCCCCGGCTGGCGCCGGGAGGTTCGGCGTGGCTGGTGGTGCAGAAGAACCTTGGCTCGGACTCGCTTCAGCGCTGGCTCGCGGCGGAACTGGACAGCAGTTTCACTGTGACCCGCGAGAGCACGTCCAAGTCCTTCCGGATCCTGCGGGTCAGGAAAGCGTCCCGCTAGCGACGATCACGGCGGGGCCGCTGAGCTCCACGTGCTCGTGGCCGTCCGCGGCTACGAAGAACTTTACGCCGACGACGCCGCCGGGCACCGTGACGTTCCAGGCATCGGGGGCGCCCTGGCCGGCCCAGTGCCGGATCGCGACGGCGGCGGCACAGGCGCCGGTGCCGCAGGACAGGGTCTCCCCCACTCCCCTTTCGTGCACGCGCATGGTGATGGCCCCGACGCCGTCGTGGACCAGCGGTTCGGACGGCACGACGAACTCGACGTTGGTGCCGTGCGGCGGTGCCGGGTCCACCCGGGGCGCCTTGAACAGTTGGGTGGCCTCGAGCTCCGCGAGCTCGGCCAGCGCGACGACCGTGTGCGGGTTTCCCATGCTCACGGACAGCGCAGGCCTGGCGACTTCCAGGCCGTCGGCGCTGACCAGTGAATCCATGGCGCGTGCGGTGGCCTCGCCCGGGAAGATGAACTCCCAGGGACCCATGTCGACGGCGTATCCGGCCGCGGTGCGGACAATGGTCTTCGCGCCGCCGCGGGTTCCGATGGTCAGCGATTCGCCGGCGGGAAGGTCCACGAGGCCCTCGGCGATCAGGAAGTGGACGAAGACACGGACGCCGTTGCCGCACATTTCCGACAGCGATCCGTCACCGTTGCGGTAATCCATGAACCACTCGGCGGCGGGGTGGGTGGCGAGCAGTTCCCTGCCCTCGGGCAGCGACCGCGATGGCACGGCGCGGATGAGGCCGTCGGCGCCGATGCCGCGGTGCCGGTCGCAGAGGGCCGCGACCTGGTCCGGCGTGACGGCGAGGGCGCCGTGCGGGTCTGCAATCAGGACAAAGTCGTTGCCGGTCCCGTGGCCCTTCGAGAACTTGAGTCCGCCGAGTCCGGTGGTGTCTACGGCAGCGGGGTGGTCAGCGGCCGCGGCAAGGGTTTCGTCCATGCTCCAAGGGTACCGTTCCGGCCAGGTCTTACCGGCACAGCGCTGCGGCCTTCGACGTCAGCTCCGGATCCTGCCAGTCAAACCAGTGGATCCGGGGGTCGGCGCGGAACCAGGTGAGCTGGCGGCGGGCAAACTGGCGGGTCGCGACGATGGTGGCTTCGGCGGCCTGTTCCAGGTCGGACTCGCCATCCAGGACCTTGAGGAACTGGGCGTAGCCCAGGGCGCGCGGGGCCGTCTTGCCGCGCCGCAGGCCTGCGGCGTCCAGGCGCTGCACTTCGGCCAGGAGCCCCCGCTGTACCATCGTGTGGACCCGGGCGGCGAGGCGGCCGCGCAGCTGTTCGCGGTCCACCTCGAGCCCAATCTGTACGGCCGGCCGGAAGTACTCGCGGGAGGGCATGAAGGAGCTGAACGGCCGCCCGGTCAGTTCGAAGACTTCGAGGGCCCGGATAACCCGGCGGGCGTCGCCCAGCCTCCCGGCGGAGACCGGATCCGCGCGTTCCAGCCGCGCCCGCAGGGGTGCGAGCCCGGCGGCTTCCGCTTCCGCCTCGAGGCGGCCCCGGATGGCCGGGTCGGTGCCGGGGAATTCGAGCACGTCGAGGGCGGCGCGGACGTACAGGCCGGACCCGCCGGCGAGGATGGCCCGTTTGCCCCGGGCGTGGATGTCCGCGATCACGGCACGGGCCTGCTGCTGGAAGTCCGAGACGCTGGCCTCTTCGGTCACGTCGAGGATGTCGAGCAGGTGGTGCGGCACGCCCCGCCGCTCGGCCTCGGTGACCTTTGCCGTGCCGATGTCCATCCCGCGGTAGAACTGCATGGAATCGGCGTTGATGACCTCGCCGTCGAGCTCCAGTGCCAGGGAAACCGCGAGGTCGGACTTCCCCGAGCCGGTCGGCCCGACGACGGCGATCACCGGCGGCGTGGGTCCGCTTGCGCCGGGGGTTTCCGGGGGCCGGGGCATCCCGGGGTTGTCGTGTGGAGCAGGGGCAGCCACGGCGCTAGCGGGCGCGGGCTGGCAGGCTCGGCATGCCCAGTGAGACGCCGGACGTGCCGCCGGAGGTCCCCGCGGAGCTGCCGCCGGCCGGGGGGCCGCAGGAGTCGGCCTGGGACCGGTCCCACGCGTCGCCGGCGCGGGAGCGGCGCAGGCTGTAGTCGGCGGCCGAGGCGGGGTCTGCGACGAGGTGGAACGCCGCGGCCTCGGTGATGGTCACGGTGACGAGGTCGCCCGGGCGGGGTGTTTCGGCGCCGTCGGGCACGGAGAAGTGCACCAGCCGCTGGTCCTGGGACCGGCCGGAGAGCCGGTGGGTTTCCTCCGCCTTGCGACCCGACTGGGCCGTGACCATGACCTCGACGCGGCGGCCAAGCTGCCGGGCGTTCTCCTCGGCGGCAATCCGGTCCTGCAGGGCGGTGAGCCGCTCGAAGCGCTCCTGCACCACGGCCTTCGGCAGTTGATCCGGGAGCTCCGCGGCGGGTGTGCCGGGGCGCTTGGAGTACTGAAAGGTGAACGCGGTGGCGAAACGGGACTTTTCCACGACGTCGAGCGTGGCCTGGAAGTCCTCCTCGGTTTCGCCGGGGAATCCGACGATGATGTCCGTCGAGATGGCGGCGTGCGGGATCTTCTCCCGGACCTTGTCCAGAATGCCGAGGAACTTCGCGGACCGGTAGGACCGTTTCATCTCGCGGAGCACCTTGTCCGACCCGGACTGCAGGGGCATGTGCAGTTGCGGCATGACGTTGGGCGTCTCGGCCATGGCGTCGATGACATCGTCGGTGAAAGCGGCCGGGTGCGGGCTCGTGAACCGGACACGTTCCAGGCCCGGGATCTCGCCGCAGGCGCGCAGCAGTTTGGAGAATGCCTGACGGTCGCCGAATTCGACGCCGTAGGAGTTCACGTTCTGGCCCAGCAGCGTGACCTCGATGGCGCCGTCGTCGACGAGCGCCTGGATCTCGGCGAGGATGTCGCCGGGGCGGCGGTCCTTTTCCTTGCCGCGCAAGGCGGGGACGATGCAGAACGTGCAGGTGTTGTTGCAGCCCACCGAGATGGAGACCCAGCCCGCGTAGACGGAGTCGCGCTTGGTGGGCAGCGTGGAGGGGAACACGTCCAGCGATTCGAGGATTTCCAGTTGCGCCTCGTCGTTGTGGCGCGCGCGGTCCAGCAGGGCGGGCAGGGCGCCGACGTTGTGCGTTCCGAAGACCGCATCGACCCAGGGCGCCCTCTTGAGGATGGTCTCGCGGTCTTTCTGCGCGAGGCAGCCGCCGACGGCGATTTGCATGCCGGGGTTCGCGTCCTTGACCGGACGGAGCATGCCGAGGTTGCCGTAGAGCTTGTTGTCGGCGTTTTCCCGCACCGCGCAGGTGTTGAAGACCACGACGTCGGCCACCTCGCCGTCGGAACGGACGTAGCCGGCGGCTTCAAGCATGCCGGACATCCGCTCGGAATCGTGCACGTTCATCTGGCAGCCGAAGGTCCGCACCTGGTAGGTGCGGGCCGGGGGCATCGCCGGCGACGGGGCGGTTCCGCCGGCCGTGTTGTCGGCGGGGGCTTCGGCTGGGGAGGGAATGGTCAAACTCACCTGTTAAGGGTACCGGTTCGGCGTGGCCGCGGTTGGCGGGCAAGCCTTAGCCAGGCAGGGTCAGGCGTCGCCGTCCGCTTCCTCGAGGGCTGCCTCCACGGCTTCGCCGGCGATCCGGAAGGCCTGCGAGGGCTGGTAGCCCTTGCGCGCGAGCATGGACGCCAGCCGGCGCACGGTCTTGTCCCGTTCCGCGCGGTCCTCGAGGCCCCGCGCGTTCCGCAGCTTGCGGTCCACGAGTTCCCGGGCAGCGGCTGCCTCATCCTCGTCGCTGACCTGTTCGAGGGCGCCCGCAGCGGTCTCCTCGTCGATGCCCTTCTCGGCCAGCTCCCGGCGCAGGGCGCCCCTGGCCAGCTTGCGCGTCTGAGACCGGCTCCGCACCCACATCTGCGCAAATTCCGCGTCGTCGACGAGGCGGACCTCCTCGAAGCGGTCGAGGACGGCCTGGGCGACCTCCTCCGGAATGTTGCGCTCGGCCAGCTTGCGGGCGAGCTGCAGCCGGCTCTTGGGTGAGTTGGTGAGCTGGCGCAGCACGAGGGCGCGCGCGACGGCAGCCGGATCCGCGTCAACGTCCTGCTCCGGCGCGGGCGCGCCGGCCCGGCCGGGGGCCGCATGGTCGGGGTATGTGTGGCCGGGGTCCGTGTAGTCGGCGCCTGCATGGCCGTCAACGACGCCGGGGCCAGGATTCCGGGAAGGGAATCCTGACCCCGGGCGGCGTCGTGCGGCGGAGGCCCGGCTGTTAGAAGCCGTCAACGGCCTTCAGCTTCGGCGATTCCTCAGGTTCGGCAGCCTTGACGCCGACACCCAGCTTCTCCTTGATCAGGCGCTCGAGTTCGGCGGCCAGTTCCGGGTTGTCGCGGAGGAAGCGGCGGGAGTTTTCCATGCCCTGGCCCAGCTGGTCCCCGTCGTAGGTGAACCACGAGCCGGACTTCTTGATCAAGCCGTGCTCGACACCCATATCGATGATGCCGCCCTCGCGGGAAATGCCCTGGCCGTAGATGATGTCGAATTCGGCGATCTTGAAGGGCGGAGCCATTTTGTTCTTGACGATCTTCGCCTTGGTCCGGTTGCCGACGGAGTCCGCGCCTTCCTTGAGGGTCTGGATGCGGCGGACGTCGATGCGGATGGAGGCGTAGAACTTCAGCGCCTTACCACCGGTGGTGGTTTCCGGGGAGCCGAAGAACACGCCGATCTTCTCGCGCAGCTGGTTGATGAAGATGGCGGTGGTCTTGGTCTGGCTCAACCGGCCGGTGATCTTACGCAGTGCTTGGCTCATGAGCCTGGCCTGCAAACCGACGTGGCTGTCGCCCATGTCGCCTTCGATTTCCGCGCGGGGCACCAGTGCGGCGACGGAGTCGATGACGATGACGTCCAGCGAACCGGAACCGATCAGCATGTCCATGATCTCGAGCGCCTGCTCACCGGTGTCCGGCTGGGAAACCAGAAGCGCGTCCGTGTCGACGCCCAGCTTGGCTGCATATTCCGGATCGAGGGCGTGCTCGGCGTCGATGAAGGCGGCGATCCCGCCCAGGCGCTGGGCGTTGGCCACGGCGTGCAGCGCGACAGTGGTCTTACCGGAGGACTCGGGGCCGTAGATCTCGACCACGCGGCCACGCGGCAGTCCGCCAATGCCGAGGGCCACGTCCAGCGCGATGGAGCCGGTCGGGATGACCTCAATGGGCGCGCGGACTTCGTCGCCCAGGCGCATGACGGAGCCCTTACCGAACTGCTTGTCAATCTGGGCAAGCGCTGCGTCGAGCGCCTTCTGGCGATCCGGGGCTGCGGCCATGATTCGCACCTCTAATACTTTCTCGCTGGAGAGTGGCCTTCACGGCCGTTGTAATGTCATCACTGACGCTAGCGGCGGCCACTGACAAAGTTGCCGCCGTCGTCGCGTATGTGGAAAACGCTCTGGAAAAAGCATAGCCCGACCCGAACAGATATTCGAACAATCGGTCGGCGTGTCAGGCACGCCTCCCGGCATTTATCCCGGACTGCAAGCGGCCTGCCGGCGGTCAGCGGTGCGGTCAGCGCGGCTTGACGTCGCGGCCGAGCCGCCGCTCGGCGGGAACCTCCTGGACGTCGCACAGCGCCGCCCACACCTGCCGGGGCGGCACCCCGGCGCTGAGGGCCTGGTCCGCGGTGCGGCCGCCCACGCCGGCCAGCACGAGGGAGCTGCTGAGGACATGGGAGTATCCCGCCCCGAACTCGTCGTCCATTAGTCGCCAGAAGTCGCTGATCCTCACCGGTAAAGTCTCTCACGGACACGGCACCTAGAATGGTTGCTATGAGCAACCCACACGACGCCGTCCCGGCAGCGGCGCCCGTTTCCGAGGCCGGCGATGCCTCCGCGGAGGAGGCACTGGCCGCCGTCGAACGCCAGTTGAGCATGCTCTGGCGGCGTGCCCGTTCGGTGTCGCAGGAACTCTCCCGCCGGGTCCATCCCGAGATGGAGCCGGCCGCCTACGGGCTGCTGTCAGTGCTCCGCACCAGGGGCCCCATCCGGCTGACCGAGCTGGCCTCGTCGATCGGCGTCGGGAAGCCCTCGGTGAGCCGGCAGGTCGCGTTCCTGGAGGGCTTGGGGCTGGTGGCGAAGGAAGCCGACCCGCTCGACGGCCGGGCGCAGGCCATCAGCTTGACGGCCAAGGGTGAAGAGAAGATGCACCTGGTCCAGGATGCCCGGCGCGAGGTCTTCCGCGAACGGCTGGCGGAGTGGCCAACCGGGGAACTTGAGGCCTTTGCCCGCTACATGGCGAAGCTCAACGCGAGCTATGAACGCGACGGGTTCCCGCGGGACGAAGTCCTGTAGCACGGAAAAGGTCCCCGGCACACCGCCGGGGACCTTCCTTGGAGTTATGGGGTGGGGCTAACGTGCCCCGGAGAGCATTCCCGTGGCCAGCTCGTCGTTCAGCTCACGGTCAAGGTCACGGCCGTAGCGCTGGGCGAATTCCTGGGGCACGGTGTCCGGTACCGCGACGCCCTCGGCCACGGCAACGCGGTCGCTGACTTCGCGGAGCATGATGGACAACGGAACTTCCAGGGCCGAGCAGATTGAGGAGAGCAGCTCCGAGGAGGCCTCCTTCTGACCGCGCTCCACTTCACTCAGGTAGCCCAGGGATACTCGGGCGCTGTGCGAGACTTCGCGGAGGGTACGGCCTTGGCGTTGGCGGACATCGCGCAGGACATCACCGATTTCGTGGCGAAGTACAACCATTTTGCGCTCCTTCTGTTCGCTCTTAGCCTGATCGGCGAGGCCCACATCCTTCCAGCGGACAACGCCGTTTACGGATACGGGCTGCTTTACCATCTGTATCGCCTTGCTCCCTCGTTTGTTCGGTTCGCCGTTGACTGCGAACCGTGTGATGACTTCATCCTAGGCGCCACCCTTCTTCCAGGGCGACACAATGTAACAACTATTCGGAATCGACTTTTGTTCCCGGCAACTTTACCCGCGGTAGCTTAGCGACGACACGCTTTCGAGCAGCCGTTCAAGGGCGGCGCCACAGGCCAGGGCCCTGATCTCCTGGCGGCTCCCCTCGAAGTGGTACGCGAATGACGTCGTGCCTTCAGGCGTCGCGAGGCCGATATAGACGGTCCCCACGGCCTTGCCGTCGTGCGGTTCCGGTCCGGCCACCCCGGTTGTGGCCACGCCGACGTCGGCGCCGCAGGCAGCGCGTGCCCCCGCGGCCATTTCCGCGGCGACCTGCCCGTCCACGGAGCCGAGGGCGTCGAGGACGTCGCGGGACACGCCCAGGACATCGGTCTTGACCGAGTTCGCGTACGCAATCACGCCGCCCTGCAGCATGGCGGACGCGCCGGGCGTGTCGGCGAGCACGGCGGCAACCATGCCGGCGGTGAGGGATTCCGCCGTCGCCACGGTCAGCCCGCGCTCAATGGCGCGGCCCACCGCCTGCTCGGCCAGGCGGTGAAGATTCGGATGGAGGCCCGGGTGGGCGTTGGGCTGCGGAAGACTCATGGTGTCCCTTCCTGGACCTGCTGTTTTTTGGCCCGGATGCCGCTGGCGCGCAGCTTGATGGCCTCAACGACATATTCGGCGCCGGTCCATACCGTGATCGCCAGGGCTGCCATCATGACCGCGAAGGCAAGGACGCCGAGCCACGGAGCGATCGAGGCGAGCGGCATGACGTAGAGGAAGATCGCGGCGGTCTGGACCAGGGTCTTGAGTTTGCCGCCGCGGGAGGCCGGGATGACGCCGTAGCGGATGACGAAGAAGCGCAGCGCCGTCACGCCCCATTCGCGGACCAGGATCAGGACCGTCACCCACCACGGGAGCTCGCCCAGCAGCGAGAGCATTACCAGGGCCGAGCCGATCAGCAGCTTGTCCGCGATCGGATCCGCGATCTTGCCGAAGTCGGTGATGAGGCCGCGGCTGCGGGCGATGTCGCCGTCGAGCTTGTCGGTGTAGATAGCCACCGCGAAGACGACGACGGCCGCCCAGCGCCACGCCCCGTTCTGCGCCTGCAGGCCCGGGGCGTCGGCGACGAGGAACCAAACGAAAAAGGGCACCAGCGCGATCCGGAGCATCGTCAGGATGTTGGGCAGGTTCCAGATCCGCGGGGCGGATCCGGAGTTGTTTTCAGCGCTAGTCACCTTCCTAGGCTACCGTCTCCGCCGGCTACCGTCCGGTGAGCGACCAGGCGTCCTCGGATCCCTCGTCGTCGTCGCCGGAACCGTCGGCGCCGTCGTAATATTCGATACTTTGGGTGCGGTTCTCCAGATCGGCGGCCACGAGGTCCTCGGCGTAGCCGCCCTGCGCGATGTTCGCGTTGGCGTTGTCGCTCAGTGCAGCGGTCTGCGAATCGGCTACCACCGGTCCGTCCTGGCCCTTCATGGCGGCCAGGACGGCGGCAAGGTCGTCCGGTTTGACCAGCACGTCGCGGGCCTTGGAGCCCTCCGAGGGACCAACCACTCCCCTGGACTCAAGCAGGTCCATCAGGCGGCCGGCCTTGGCGAAGCCGACGCGGAGCTTGCGCTGGAGCATCGACGTCGAGCCGAACTGCGTCGTGACGACAAGTTCGGTGGCCTGCAGCAGCACCTCGAGGTCGTCTCCGATGTCGTCGTCGATCTGCTTCTTCTGCGCCTCGGGGGCGACGTCGTCACGGTAGACGGCCTTGAGCTGGCCCTTGACGTGTTCGACCACTTTGTGGATCTCGGACTCGGTAACCCAGGCGCCCTGCACGCGCATCGCCTTGGAGGCGCCCATCGGCAGGAAGAGCGCGTCGCCCTGGCCGATCAGCTTTTCGGCGCCGGGCTGGTCCAGGACCACCCGGGAGTCGGTAACGGAGGAGGTCGCGAAGGCCATCCGGGACGGGACGTTGGCCTTGATCAGGCCGGTGACGACGTCCACGGAGGGGCGCTGGGTGGCGAGCACCAGGTGGATGCCGGCGGCGCGGGCCAGCTGGGTGATGCGGACGATGGAATCTTCGACGTCCCGCGGGGCCACCATCATGAGGTCGGCGAGTTCGTCCACGATGACCAGCAGGTACGGGTACGGGCGGATGACGCGCTTGGAATCCACCGGCGGGAGGACCTTGCCGGCCCGGACGGCCTTGTTGAAGTCGTCGATGTGCTTGAAGCCGTAGTTGGCGAGGTCGTCGTAGCGGGCATCCATTTCCCGGACCACCCACTGCAGCGCCTCGGCGGCCTTCTTGGGGTTGGTGATGATCGGGGTGATCAGGTGCGGGACACCCTCGTAGGCGGTCAGTTCCACCCGCTTGGGGTCGACCATGACCATGCGGACCTCGTCCGGGGTGGCGCGCATCAGGATCGAGGTGATCATCGAGTTCACGAACGAGGACTTGCCAGCGCCGGTGGCACCGGCAACGAGCAGGTGCGGCATCTTGGCGAGGTTGGCCACGACGTAGCCGCCCTCGACGTCCTTGCCGACGCCCATCACCATGGGGTGGTCCGTGCGGCGGGCGTTCTGGCTGCGCAGCACGTCACCCAGGGACACGGTCTCGCGGTCCGTGTTGGGGATCTCGATGCCGATCGCGGACTTGCCCGGGATGGGGCTCAGGATCCGCACATCGGAGCTGGCGACGGCGTAGGAGATGTTCTTGGACAGGGCGGTGACGCGTTCCACCTTGGTGCCCGCGGACAGTTCGATCTCGTACCGGGTCACGGTGGGGCCGCGGCTGAAGCCGGTCACCTGGGCGTCCACGTTGAATTGGTTCAGCGTGTCCGTCAGGGAGGCGACGATGGCGTCGTTGGCCTCGGTGCGCTCCTTCGGGATGGAGCCGGGCGTGAGCAGGTCCGACGCCGGCAGCGTGTAGGTGACGTCGCCGGCGAGCGAGAGCTGTTCGGTGCGCTGCGGGATCGGGGTGGGTAGCGGCGCCGGGGCAACCGGATTGGCGGGTACCGCGGCCGCCGCCCCGGCGCCGGTTTTCAGCGAAGGGTTCAGCGACCCGGCGGCGATCATGCCCGGGGTGACCAGCGGGATCGCCTCGGTGGCGTTCTCCCCCGCGGCGGCCGCCGCGCTGCCGAGGCCCTGGGCTGCCTTGATCTTCTCGACGGCAATCTCGGCCTGGGTGGGCCGCCGGACGCCGGGCGCCACGGCCCTGGAACCCTTGGTGCTGCGGGCGCTGCCGGCTTCCGTGGGATCTTCGTCGTCGACGACGGCGTGTTCGAAGGCTTCGTCGCCGACGTAGCCTTCCAGCCCGGCGTCGTCGTCCTGGTTCTTGCCGAAGAGGCGCTTGCGCTTCTTCTTGGGCGCGGGGGCATCGTTTTCGTACAGGTAGCTGCGGTCGTGGCCGTCGTGGTCGGCTTCGTCCTGCAGGTCGATGCCCATCAGGTGCTCATAGGCTTCGCGGAGCCGGGACGGGATCGCGCCAAACGGGGTGGCGGTAACGATCAGCAGGGAGGTGAAGGCCAGCAGTCCGTAGAGGGCCAGCGGAACGGCGGCGTGGATGGTGGCCAGCGGCGCGGCGGCGAGGTAGCCGAGCATGCCGCCGGCGTGGCGGAGTCCGTCGAAGCCGTCGGCGACGGTCGGCTGGCCGCCGATGATGTGCGCCAGGCCGCAGCCGGCGAAGGTCATGATGAGGAAGCCGATGCCGATCCGGTTGTTGCCGCGGCCGTCGACGGGCTGGCGGAAGAGGCGGAAGGCACAGACGAACAGCATCAGCGGCAGCAGCAGGGACATCCAGCCGAAGGTGCCGTTGACGATGCCGAAGACCAAATCGGGGAACCAGCCTTGGAAGCCCCACCAGGCGAACGTGGCGATGAAGACGCCGAGCGCGAGGTTGAACAAGGCGGCGCCGTCGCGGCGGTCGGCCGGTTCCAGGTCGCTGACGTCTTGGCCGATCCTGCGGATGCCGGCGCCGACCACGTGGCCGATCCCCAGCCAGGCGCCGGCCACTACCCGTACGAGCCAGGGCTGCCGTGGTTCGACGGCGGCCATCTGCCGGTTGCGCGCGGTCCCCTGCGTGCGGCTGGTCTTGGACGCAGCTGCGCCGGAGCCCCGGGCCGGAGAGCTGCCTGGTTTGCCCCTTGAGTTGCCGCCGGAGCTGCCTCTTGGCGCGGAGGAGGTGCGTGTCGCCATAGCTGCAACGGTACCCGACGCAGCTCCCTCAACCGCGGATTTCCGGGGCGGACGGGGATCATGTTGAGCCGAGGTGGAGCTCCCCGGCCGCGGCCGGCACGGAAAACGGCCTCCCCCGCGTGCCGCCGCCGGAGGGCGGTGCTGGCGGGGAAGGCCGTCTGGGTGCTGCTCGTGTGCTGCTGTCCGGGTTGCCGTGGCCCGGCGCCCGGGTGCGGCGCCTAGGCTTCGAGGACCACCGGGATGATCATCGGCTTGCGGCGCAGCTTGCGGTTGACCCAGGTGCCGACGACACGGCGGACAACCTGCTGGAGCTGCTGGGACGTGTGGTCCCGGTTCTGCACGGCTTCCTCAAGCGCGGCATTGATCTTGGGGATGATCTCGTCGAAGACGGCGTCATCCTCGGCCACGCCGCGGGCATGGATTTCGGGCCCGGAGACCACCTTGCCGGTGGCGCGGTGGATGACGGTGATGATGGAGATGAAGCCCTCATCGCCGAGCGTCTGGCGGTCCTTGAGGTCAGCCTCGGTGACTTCGCCGACGCTGGAGCCGTCGACGTAGACAAAGCCGACCTCGACCTGGCCGACGACGTCGGCCTGGTGGTCACGGAGGTCGATGACGGTGCCGTTGTCGGCCAGCAGGATGCTCTCCTCGGGAACGCCCGATTCGAGGGCGATCTTGCCGTTGGCGATCAGGTGGCGCGTCTCGCCGTGCACCGGCATCGCGTTGAGCGGCTCCAGGATGTTGTAGCAGTAGAGGAGCTCGCCGGCGGCGGCGTGGCCGGAGACGTGGACCTTGGCGTTGCCCTTGTGGATGACGTCGGCGCCAAGCTTGAGCAGGCCGTTGATGATGCGGAAGACGGCGTTCTCGTTGCCAGGGATGAGGCTGGAGGCGAGGATCACGGTGTCGCCCTGGCCGACGACGACGCGGTGGTCGCCGTTCGCCATGCGGGACAGCGCCGCCATCGGTTCGCCCTGGGAGCCGGTGGACATCAGGACCACGCGGTTGTCCGGCAGGTTGTCGATGTTCTTGATGTCGACGAGGATGCCGTCCGGGACCTCGAGGTACCCGAGCTTCGCGGCGATGGTCATGTTGCGGACCATCGAGCGGCCGACGAAAGCCACCTTGCGGTTGTGGTTCGCGGCGGCGTCGAGCACCTGCTGGACGCGGTGCACGTGCGAGGAGAACGAGGCCACGATGATCCGCTTGGAAGCCTGGCCGAAGAGACGGTCCAGGGTGGGGCCGATTTCCTTTTCCGCGGTGGTGAAGCCCGGGACATCGGCGTTCGTGGAGTCGGACATGAACAGGTCCACGCCTTCTTCACCGAGCTTTGCGAAGTGGCGCAGGTCGGTGATCCGGCCGTCGAGGGGAAGCTGGTCCATCTTGAAGTCGCCGGTGTGGAGCACGCTGCCGCCGGAGGTGCGCAAGAAGACGGCGAGGGCGTCCGGGATCGAGTGGTTGACCGCCACGAATTCGCATTCGAAGGGGCCGAACTTCTGGACCTGGCCCTCGCTCACGATCATGGTGGTCGGCTTGATCCGGTGTTCCTGCAGCTTCGCTTCGATCAGGGCCAGCGTCAGCTGGGAGCCCACGAGGGGGATGTCGTTGCGCAGGCGCAGCAGGTAGGGAACGGCGCCGATGTGGTCCTCGTGGCCGTGGGTGAGGATGACCGCGACAATGTCGTGGAGACGGTCCTTGATGTAGGAGAAATCGGGCAGGATCAGGTCTACACCGGGCTGGGTTTCCTCGGGGAAGAGGACACCGCAGTCAACGATCAGCAGCTTGCCATCGATTTCGAAGACCGTCATGTTGCGGCCGATCTCGCCGAGTCCGCCGAGCGGCACGATCCGCAGGGTGTTCTGGGGCAGTTTCGGCGGCGTAACGAGGCCGGGAAGGGCGGTTTGGGTCATAGTGCACTACTTTCCAGGCGGAGCAGGAGATGTCTGCAGCTGATCAGGCAAACTGCCGGATCAGGAGAAGACGAGTCCTGCTTCCGCCAAGTCCTCGCGGATCGTTTCGATCTCGGCTTCGCCCGGCTCCACGAGGGGCAAACGGACAACCGAGTTGGGCAGGACTCCCTGCCACTTAAGAACTTGC